>CAWKNW010000008.1:0-298930 GCA_963851065.1 uncultured Thermoleophilia bacterium | reverse complement strand
CTCTGCGAGCCAGGCCTTGTCCGGCTTCTGCTTCGCGAGCCGCAGCGGCAACGTGATGTTCTGCGCCGCAGTCAGGGAGGGGACGAGGTTGAGGTATTGGGAGACGAAGCCGATCCGTTCGCGTCGAAACCGGCTCAGGGCGTCTTCGCTCAGGCCGGCGAGCTCCACGTCGGCGAGATGAATGGTTCCCGAGGTGGGGCGATCGAGCCCGGCGGCGCACTGGAGAAAGGTGCTCTTGCCCGACCCAGAAGGCCCCATCACTGCGGTGAACGAGCCTCTCGGCAGTGCGAGCGAGAGCTCGCGGAGCGCGGCAACGCTGCTGCGCCCGCTCCCGTAGACCTTGCTCACCGAGGCCAGCCGTACTGTGGCCGGCGCGGGCGAGGTGGTGCTGCTCGATTGCTCGTAGAGCACGGTGGATGTCATGGCTTCCTCTCTGTTCTCAGGATTGGCTGGCCTGCTGCTCCGTGACCGGGGCCGTCGCTTTGGCGCCCCGCCACCCTCGGCGGTCTGGGGAACGGCGGACGCCGCGACGGGAACCGCGGGTGCGGACCCGGACGAC
Source organism: uncultured Thermoleophilia bacterium (assembly GCA_963851065.1). Classification (GTDB taxonomy): domain Bacteria; phylum Actinomycetota; class Thermoleophilia; order Gaiellales; family Gaiellaceae; genus PALSA-600. Next base: position 298,371 of record CAWKNW010000008.1, on the reverse strand, counting down.
GAGCCGTGCTCGAGCGTGGGCAGCCACTCGAGCCACCTGGGCAGGTACCAGTTCCAGTCGCCGAGCAGCTTCATCGTCGCCGGCAGCAGCACCGCGCGGACGATCGTCGCGTCGATCAGGACGGCGGCCGCGAGGCCGACGCCCATCTCCTTCATGTCGAGCATGACTGCAGCGTGGCGAAGATCGAGAACACGCCGACCATGACGATCGCGGCGCTGGTCACGACGCCGGCCGTGGTCTTGATCCCGTGCGCGACGGCGTCGTCGGTCGTCATGCCGCGGTCGAACGCCTCGCGGATCGCGGCTCAGGATGAACACGTGGTAGTCCATCGAGAGCCCGAACAGGATCACGAACAGGAACAGCGGCAGCCACGGCGCGATCCCGCCGTTGAGCGTGAAGCCGAGCAGGCCCTTGCCCCAGCCGTCCTGGAAGACCAGCACGAGCACGCCGTAGGCGGCGCCGACCGAGAGCAGGTTGAGCAGATCGCCTTGATCGGGATCACGATCGAGCGGAACGTGACGAGCAGCAGCAGGAACGCGAGCGTGAGCACGAACCCGAACACGAGCGGCGCAGCGTGCTTGAGCAGGCGTTCGAGTCCTTCGGCTCGCGGTCGTCGCCGGTGACGTCGACGTCGCGCCGTCGAGCTTGCCGACCGTGGCGGGGATGACGTGTCGCGCAGCGTCTGCAGCGCCGTCAGGACGTCGTCGTCGATGCCGTTGCCGGCGATCGGGATCGCGACGCGTGCGACCGTGCCGCCTGGTTCGACGTCGACGTCGATCGGGCTGGAGCACCTGCCCGGTCGCGAGCGCCTGGCGCTGCAGCTCGGCGATCGCCGTGCTTGACCGCCGGGTCGTGAGCGTGTCGGCCTTGACGACGACCGGCGGGTCGCGCTCGCCGGGGAACGCCTTCTGGAGCTGGTCGTAGGTCTGAGATCGCGAGCGGCTTCGGCAGGTCGTCGATGCCCGGCTGCTGCGATGTGCATGTGCAGCGCCGGCAAGGCGAGCGCGAGCAGCACGCCGCCGCGAGGACGAGCCGAGACGAGCGGGCGGCGCAGGACGCGGTCGAGGATCGCCGACCCAGACCGCGGCTCTCGCCGCTCGGCGCGGCGGCAGCCGGCGAGGAACGGGATGCGCCCCTTCGACCTGGTCGCCGAGCGCGACGAGCAGCGCCGGCAGCACCGTCAGCGAGCCGAGCATCGCGACGGCGACGACGATCATCGTGCGCGATCGCCGAACGACGATGAACGTCTTGTCGCCGGTGAACAGCATCCCGGCCATCGCGACCATCACGGTCAGGCCGGAGATCGAGCACCGAGCGGCCGGACGTCGCCGCGGCGGCCTCGAGCGCGGCCGTGCGCCGCGCCCGGCGGCCCGCTCCTCGCGCTCGCGCTTGAGGTAGAAGAGCGAGTAGTCGACGCCGACGGCCAGGCCGATCAGCAGCAGATCACGCTGACGTCCGTTGTCCATCGGCACGAGGTGGCTCGGGAGCGCGACCAGGCCGATCGTCGCGATCACCGCGGTCAGCGCGAGCAGCAGCGGCACGCCGGCGGCGACCAGCGCGCCGAACGCGACGACCAGGATGATCAGGGTCACCGGCAGCGAGAACATTCCGGCCTTCTTGAAGTCGCTTGCGACGACCCTGTCGAGCTGCTTCTCGACGTTGACGCCGAACTCCTCGATCGCGATCCCGGGATGCCGTGCGCCAGCGGCGACGATCGCCTTCTCCACCGGCTCGTCGAGCGCCTTCGCCTTCGCGAGGTCGGTCGTTCCGGAGCTCGACCGTCACGAGCGCCGTGTGGCGGTCCTTCGAGATCGGCCCTCGTTGCCGGCCGCGAGCGGCGATTCGATCTTCTTCACCTGCTTCAGGCCGGCGACCGTCGCATGACGTCCGTGATCGCGGCCCGGAAAGCCGGGTCGTCGACCGTCTTGCGTCGTGCTCTGGATCAGAACCTGGTCGCCCTGTGGCTGCTTGAATCTGATCGGCGAGCACCGGGTCGGCACGTGGCCGACTCACCGGCGCCCGATCTGGTCGGGTCGAGCTGCTTGGTGCCGACCGCGTTGCCGATCATGACTGCCACGACGATGAACGCCAGCCAGCCGAAGATCGCGGTCTTCTTGTGGCTCGCGCTCCAACGGCCCATCCGGGCCGCCAGGTTCGTGGATCGTTTCGGCCCGCCGGCGGTCGCGTCGACCGTCTGCGCGCCGTCTGCCGGCTCCTCCGGCTCGTTCTGGATGACTCGTGTCTTCATCACTGCTCCTCTCAGGTGGCTGCGGGGACTCGCTCAACCTCGCAGCCGCCGAGCGAGCGGCGGAAGCCGGGAGACTGGCCGTTCGGGGGCCGGGTTTCTGGTGTCCGGGAGGGCGCTTGCGCGTCAGGAGCGCAGGAACATCAGCACCGCCAGCACGCGCCGCGACTCGCTGCCGGTCGACGGCAGCCCGAGCTTGCCGAAGATGCTCGAGACGTACTTCTCGACCGCGCGCAGCGTGATCACGAGCTTGTCGGCGATCCCCTGGTTCGAGCTGCCGGTCGCCATCAGCTCGAGCACCTCGCGCTCGCGCGGAGTCAGCTGCGCGAGCGGATCGTCGCGGCCGCTGCCGCGAGAGCAGCGTCGAGACGATGATCGGGTCGAGCGCCGACCCGCCGTCCGCGACTCGCCGGACCGCGGCGACGAACTCGTCGACGTCGCTGATCCGGTCCTTCAACAGGTAGCCGACGCCCTCGGCCGAGTCGGCGAGCAGCTTCATCGCCAGGCCGAGCTCGACGTACTGCGACAGGACGAGCACGCCGACGGAGGGGTGCCGCGCTCGGATCTCGAGCGCCGCTTGCAGCCCCTCGTCGTTGTGGGTCGGCGGCAGCCGGATGTCGACGATCGCGACGTCGGCGCGTAGCTGCGCACCTTGAGCAGCAGATCATCGGCGGTCTCGCACTGAGCGACGACCTCGAAGCCGGCCTCGCCGAGCAGCCGCGCAAGTCCCTCGCGCAGCAGAACGCTGTCCTCCGCGATCGCTACGCGCATGGCATCTCCGCCCGAAGACGCGTGCCACCGCCCGCGGGGCTCCAGACGCGCAAGCGGCCGCCGAGCGCCTCCACCCGGTCGGCCAGCCCGCGCAAACCCGAGCCGCGCTCGGTGTCGGCGCCGCCGACGCCGTCGTCGACGACCTCGACGACGACCGTCCCGTCCGGCGCGCGCGACGTCGATGCTCGCCGACTCGGCGTGGGCGTGCTTGCCGATGTTGGCGAGGCTCTCCGAGACGACGTAGTACGCCGCCACCTCGATCGGCTCGGGCAGGCGTCCCTCGAGCGCCACGGTCAGCCGCACGGGCAGCGGGGCGTTGGCCGCGATCGACTGGAGCGCCACCTCCAGACCGTGCCCGCTCAGCACGGCCGGGTGCAGGCCGCGCGCGACCGCGCGCAGCTCGTCGAGCGAGACCGCGATCTCGCGTCTCGCCTGGTCGAGCCGCGCGCGCGCATCGGGGTCGCCGGCCAGCTGCTTCTCGAGCAGGCTCAGCTCGAGCGAGAGCGCGACCAGCCGCTGCTGCGCGCCGTCGTGGAGGTTGCGCTCCAGCCGCTGGCGCTCCTTCTGCCCCGCCTCGATCACCCGCGCCCGCGAGCCCTTCAGCTCCTCCAGGTGCGCCTTCTGCTCCGCCTGCAGACGGCCGTTCTCGAGCGCGATCCCCGCCGCCGCGCCCACCGCAGCGAGCAGCTCGCGGCTCGTCCTCCAGCGCCGGATCGTGCAGCAGCACCGCCATGCGCGCGCCGTCCCGGTCGATCAGCGTCGTCGCCCGGCCGCGTCCCGGGCTCCGGCAGCGTCGACGCCGCTGCCCGTCGAGGTCCGACCCAGCTGCCGAACTCCGGCAGCCAGTACGCGAGCTCGAGCGACGGATCGCGAAGCGCGCGCGCAAGCGCGTCGCGGAGAGCCGCCGGGGACAGGTCCGAGCGCAGCTGAACCAGCAGGTCTCCGACCGCCGGAGCGAGCGAGACGCGCGTGCAGGAGCCCGATCAGGAACGCGATCGGGGCCAGCCCGATCACCACGAACGTCGCGCGCTGGATCGGCACGAACTGGCCGCGGAACAGATCGCCGACGTGAGCAGCACCGCGATCATCACCAGCCCGAGAGCGAACGAGTCGATCAGCAACGCGAGCGAGCGGCGAAGCGGACGACCGGTGCGCCTCCTGCGGGCCGCCAGCACGCCGATCCCGGCCAGGCACAGCGCGCTCAATCGAGCAGCTGAACGTGCTCCAGCGTCTGTGCCGCGTCCGGCTGCGAAGTCAGCTCGAGCAGATTCTGCGGGCCCAAGCCGCCGAGCAACATCTTCACCAGCTCGAGACCGATCGCCACCGCATAGGCCGCGAGCAACCAGCCATCGCTCGAACCGCCGCTCCGAGCCGCCCGCTCGGGAACGCGAGGAAACGTGCAAGAACAACGCGACGGGCACCAAGTCGAACGTCAGGCCGACCGTGTACGGAACATCGCTGCTCGCCCACTGCAGCCTGGACAGGAACGTCGCGAAGCCCGCCGCGACCATCAGCGGGCCAAGGCGGCTCTCGCGGCCTACGCCACCACGCGATCACCCGCTCACGATGTACGGGAGCGTGATCCACTCGATCAGCCCCGATTGAACGACAGGCTCGCTCACGTGGTCGCTCGTGAGCGCCAGCACCACAGATGCTCCCGCCGCCGCGACCGCCCGCGAAAGCGATCACTCGCAGCACACGTGGTCCTGGCGCAACCCTGCTGTCCCTACTCGCCATGACCTCGGCTGCAACCGCCATCCGACTCCGATCTGCTCCGCGGCTCCCGTACCTGGACGGAACCTCTCAGGCGCAACCGCCAGGGTTCCACGGGGCGGAAGAAACGAGGCGTCTACGCGGAAGGATACGCCTGAACCCGAAAGCAAATCCACCGGCTAGGGCCTGCGTGGTCGGTTCGCCGCGGTCAAGGCCGAGCCGCGTCCGCTTGAACGTGCCGCTGCGTGCGCGAGCCGAAGAACACGGCTGCACCCGCGCCTGCCCCGAGAACTGCACCGGCGCCGAGTAGCCCAATCGCCAGCCAGACCAGAAATGGAACCCATGCGCCGACGCTGACATCTGCACGAACACCCTTGGCCGCATCGGCGTTCATCACGACGACCGCCCAGCTCCCCTTCCGTACCGGCCACGTCAGTGTCTGCCGCCCCGACCCACTCGCCTTGACCGCCCAGAACCGCTGACCCGAAGGCGCACTAGGTGTCGCGTGGCCCGACCGGCGCGCGTACCTGATCGAGAAGGGATCGACCTCGAAGTCGCTCACCTCGTCGTGCGCGCTGCGGCCGACCCTCGGCGTTGTTGCGGACGCGATCACGTGCGGCTCCTTTTACTGGTCCTCGTCGGGTTAGGCCGCGTATGCGTAGGGGTGATAGAAGGCGTCAAGGGCGCGGCGGCTGTCGACGCTGATCTCGAAACGATGTCCGGCGCGCGAGTCCTCGACCGAGACGGTCAGCGCGTCATAGCGCGGGTGCCAGAGCAACAGCACATGCACACCGTCGCTCTCACGGGCGGCCAGTTCACGACTGGCTCCCGCTGCTGTAGTGGTCGATTCGCTCGTGTTCATGGCTGCTCTTCCTTTCACTCGATCCGGCGTGAACTGACCGACCCACCGTCGCAGCCGCACGATCGAGGCGGAAGGCGGCAGACCCGTCACTTTCAGGGGCGGGTTTCTGGTGTCTCGCGGGCCGCACGCGGGCCGCACGGACGGCCACGCCGAGACGTCCTGCCCACGGAAGGGGCGACCGCGGTGTCAAGTCCTGCGAACCCGAAGGCCCACAGGACTTGACCGCGCGACTCTGACAGGCGAACCCGCGCCGGTCCAGGCGCCCAAGCAGATGAGGAGAGACACCTCCCGGCGCAGATCGCGCCCTCGCCGCCTGGGCCGTCTCCCTCTGGGTCGTCGGAAGCATTCCTCGCGCGCGCGTGTACTAGAGCCAGAGCCGGGAAGCAAGGCGCGTCAGCCCAGAATGCTCGTGGAGGGTCACGACGCCTTCGTTGCTTATTTACAAAACAGACAATTCGCCGCGGGTACGAGACGGGTACATCAGCTTGGGCACGTGCGGGCACGCGCGGGCATGATCGACACGTCTCGAAGGTTCGATTTGCAGGAAAAACGTGACCGCGCGTGCCCGGCCGTGCCCGCCAGTACCACCACAGAACCTCCATGGTAAGGAGGGGGTCGACGGTTCGAGTCCGTCAGAGGGCTTGAAACTCCCTGCAAAATCTCGCTTTTCGTGTTGTCTGTGTTGAATTGCGAGTATGGAGGGGGTCACCCTGCACCACGGGAACACTCCCATTTGCAGGGCAGTTCGCCGTCGACGGTGTGGCTGGCGCGGCCTTTCAGCGGCGCCGCGGTCGCACCGATGTCGCACGCCCGCCCGGTGCGGGGGCCGCGTCAGGTTTGCGATCGATTTGCGCGACCGCCGGTCCTGCCGTCTCGACTCCGGCGTTGAGCGCCGGAGACCCGGCTGATGGGAAGGTGACGGTGACGGATAAGCCGCCGTTATCGCGGGGGTGGGCACTGGCGGTGCCGCCGTGGACTGCGGCGATCGACGCGACGATGGTGAGGCCGAGTCCGAAGCCGTCGTGCGAGGCGCGTTCGTTGAGCCGCTGGAACGGCTCGAAGATGCGGTCGGCGTCCGCCGGGCTGATAAGCGTGCCGGTGTTCGCCACGATCAGTTGACTGTTGCCCGCGACGGTGCGGGTGCTGATCCAGATGTCGCCGGCGGCGGTGTTGTAGCGGTCGGCGTTGTCGACAAGGTTCGCGACGAGGCGTTCGACCAGCACCGGGTCGCCCAAGATGACGGCGGGCTCGAAGGTGGGATAGACCCGCCGATCGCTCAGGGCGGCGCTGTCGAGGACGTCTTCCGCGACGGTGGCCAAATCGACCTCGTCGTGAACGGTGAGTCCGCGCTCGTTGCGCGCGAGGATGAGCAGCGCCCCGATGAGATGCTCGGCGTGGTCGACCGCGACGCGAATGTCGGCCGCCATGTCACGCAGGTCCTCGGCGTTGCTGTCGGGGTTGTCGAGTACGACGTCGACGGTTGCTCGCATCACGGCGAGCGGCGTGCGCAACTCATGGGAGGCGTTGGCAATGAACCGCCGCTGGCTGTCGAAGGCGCTCTGGAGCCGGTCGAGCATTTCGTCGAAGGTCTCGGCCAGCTCGTGGAGCTCGTCGCGGGGCCCCCGCAGTGCGACCCGCGCCGACAGGTTGCGTTCCGAAGCGGCGCGGGCGGCGGCGGTGATCCTTTGCAGGGGGCGCAGCACGCGCCCGGCGACGATCCAGCCGAGGATCGCTGCGAGCGCGAGGACCATGGCGAGCGTGATCAGCGAGTACTGCAGGAGATGCGAGAGGGTGACGTCGCGCTGGTGTTGCGCGCCCTGAAGCTGGAAGTACGCGTTGCACTTGGCAAGGAGGCGGTCGTTGGGATGGGCGCTCAGTTGCTCGGAGCGGCAGCGCGCCAGGAAGCTGGCCGGAGCCTGCTCACTTTGCCCCTGCGGCGCTAGGCGCGCGACCAGGATGTAGCTGACTGCGACGACGATCGCCCCGCACACGGCGAACAGGCCGGTGTAGAGCAGGGTCAGGCGGGCGCGAACGGTCAGCCGCGGGCGGCGGCTCACATCCGGTATCCCTTGCCGATCACGGTTTCGATAAGCGGCGGATCGCCGAGTTTGCGCCGCAGTCGAGTCAACGTCACCGAGACGATGTTGCTGAACGGATCCACGTCCGCGTCCCATACGTGCTCGAGCAATTCCTCCGCGCTAACGAGAGCACCGTCGGCGGCCAGCAGCATCTCCAGGATCCCGAACTCCTTGCGGGTGAGCGAGAGCGGCCGAGAGCCGCGGTTGGCGCGGTGCCGGGCACGGTCGACGCTGAGGTCGCCGCGCCGCAGGACCGGCGGCGTGGACGGCGCCCGGCGCGAGAGCGCCCGCACGCGGGCGACGAGTTCGGCGAACACGAACGGCTTGCCGAGGTAGTCGTCCGCGCCCAACTCCAGGCCGTCGACCCGGTCTTCGACCTGAGTGGCGGCGGTGAGCATGAGGATCCGCGGGCCGGACCCGGCAAGCGTTCGACACACGTGGTCACCGTGAACGACCGGCAGGTCACGGTCGAGCACGATCACGTCATACGCCGTCTGCGCGGCGAACTCCACTGCCGCCGCGCCATCGCAGACGGCGTCCACCGCCATCCCCGCCTGACGGAGCCCCTGAGCGATCCGACCGGCAAGGGTCGCATGGTCCTCGACCACCAACACCCGCATCCATCCAAGTATGCGTCGGTCCACGTGACATCCGTTCGACATCACGCGTAGCGCTGATGTCATCCGCCCGGGCGTAGAACTAGACGCATGAACAACCTGGCGATGGCCCGGATCATCACGTCAGGCAGGAGGCCCACGATTCAGCAAAGCGTTGTCTGCGAGCGCTAGCCGCGACGAGGTAATGCTGCCGGGCCGCGTCGACGGGTCAGCGCGGGCGACGGGACGCGGCGTCCGAACGGCGTGGGCGGAAGCCGCGCTCGCCGCTGCCGCATTCGCGGCGCTGTGCGCCGTCGTCCTGACGGTCGCGCCCCAGACGGCGGAGCCCGATGACGGCGCCTATCGCGCGTCGATTGTGGCGATGACCGAAGGGCATTTCCTGACGTTGTCAACCAGTCAGGCAGAAACGCTCGCACGGAAGCTGGGCGACAACCCGGCCGCCCCCCCGAACCAGTGGATTGAGCTGAGCGACGGGCGGTACATCAGCGAGAAGGACCCCGGCTATCCGTTCCTCGCGGCGCCGTTCCAGGCGCTCGGGATCATCCGCTGGGCACCGCTGTTCTACGGGGCACTCGCCTGCCTGGGGCTGTTTATCGGCGCTCGGCGCTGGCTCGGGCGCTTCGGCGGTCTCGCCGCGGTGGGCCTCTTCTGCTCATCGGGCGCCGCGCTGGCGTTTGCCTGGCGCGACTACATGCCGACGTTCACCGACGCCTCGCTCATCGCGGCGGGTTCCGGACTCTTGCTGTGGTCGCTGTTGGCAACCGAGGCCAGTTCCCGGCGGCGCACGTGGGCCGGCCTCGCCGGGTTCGTGGCGATCGAGACCGCGACCTTCGTCCGCTACACCAACATCGTGATCCTCGGCTGCGCCGTCGTGGCGGTGGTCGTGGCGTGGCGGCTGCGGGCCGCGAGGCTGCCCCTCTACATGCTGTGCTGGTGGCTCGCGTCGGTGGCGATCTTCGGCGCGGGAGTGGCGATCTTCGACGACCTCGTCTACGGCGGCCCGCTGACGACCGGGTACCAGCCTGGCGAGGTCACGTTCGGCCTCGGCGCGATCGGGCCAAACCTGCGCCTCATGCCCGCGCACCTGATGCAGGCCATGCCGATGCTGGCGCTCGGACTGATCGCGCTGGTGTGGATCGTCGTACGGTGGCTGATGCTCCGCCGGGCCGGCGGCCAAGCTGGCGCAGCCGCCCGTCGCGATCTGTCGGTCGGCGCCGCCCTCGCCGCGTCGTGGCTCGCGATCTGGGGCCTGTACTCCGCGTACACCTGGACGACCGACCCGACCTCGGTCACCGTGCAGGTGGTCCGGTTCTACGTCCCGGCGCTCGGCGCGATCGCTTTGCTCGGCGCCTGGCTCGTGACCAGGGTCCCCGGGCGTGCACGGTGGGCGGGCCTGACCTCAGCCGCCGTGATCGCGGCGATGTTCGGCCTCGGCATCTGGTCCTTCTACGCCATGTACGCAGCGTTCGGCGTTCCACTAAGCGGCTAGACACATTTTGAGCACCAACCCCGAGCGACTTTCAATCCCAGGTCGCACCAGGGTCGCACCGCAGCGCAAGACGCGACGACGAACGGCGACGAACGGCGACGAGCGAGGGACGCACAGCCAGATGGTTGTGTCAGTCTCAACCGCGACGCGGCCGGAGCAGGCCGCCTGGACAAGGGGCCATCAGATGCCGCGATACCTGATCTCGTTCGATGCCCACGCGATGGACCACATCCCCGACGAGGACATGCCTGCCGTGGCCAGGGCCGCACACGAAGTGGTCGAGGAGGCCATGAACGCCGGCGTGTGGGTTTTCGGCGGCGGACTGGAACACCAGAAAGCGAGCATCGTGGCCACCGAGGGGACGGTCACAGACGGCCCGTACCCGGAGGCCATCGGCGGGTTCTGTGTCGTCGACGTGCCCTCACGCGAGGAGGCGCTGAAGTGGGCTGCCAAGAACGCCGTCGCCTGCCGCTGCGCGCAAGAAGTCCGGGGGTTCATGCCCGACCCGGCCGTGGGGAACTGATCGGGCACGTCGACCTAGTCGTCTGGGCGACCGTTCGCCCATCTGTCTCGGACGAATCCTGGCCGTAGGCTGCGCTGGTGTCCGCAATCAGCGCGCTGATCAGGCCCGATCGCTATCCGCTGTCGTCGCGGTACGACCCGCGGTGGGTGATCGCGCTCGAAATGGGACCGCATCCGCTCTGGCAGCTCGAAGACATCCTCCCGGCGCTCGCGCTCGAGCCGGGAAGTCGGGTTCTCGATCTCGGCTGCGGCCGCGGCGCAACCTCCGTCTTCCTCGCCCGTGAGTGTGGGGTGACGGTTACGGCGTGCGACCTCTGGGTGAGTGTGGAGGAGCTGGCAGGTGTTCTCCGCGAGGCCGGTGTCGAGCGTTCTGTCACAGCGGTGAATGCGGACGTACGCCAACTCCCGTTTGCGGATGACGAGTTCGACGCGATCGTGAGCATCGATGCGTTCGAGTACTTCGGAACCGATGTTCATCTCTTGCCCGCGCTGCTTCGTGTCCTGAAATCGGGTGGGACAATCGGGATGACCACGCCCGGCCTCGAGCGGGATCCGTACGAGGCTGACGTTCCGGACGCGGTCTGGTCGCTGTGGGCGCACGAGGTCGCGGCGTGGCACACGCCGGAGTGGTGGCGCCGACACTGGGAGTTGAGCGGGCTCCTCGAAGGGATCGAGTCAGCGTGGCTCCCCGACGGACGTGAGAACTGGATTCGCTGGCTCGAAGCCGTTCAGAGCGTGAGCGGAGAAAGCGAAGCGGCAGTGCTCGAGCTGCTTGAGGGTGATAGCGGCGCACAGATGGGGTTTGTCTCGGTTACCGCGCGCACGCGATAGCGGTCTGCGCCTGAGCTCGACGACCACCTCCGTGCAGGCCATGTTCGTCCCGGCGTCGGATCAGGCGAGGGCGCGTTCGAGGGCCGCGCGGTCGGCGGGCTCGCCGTGCGTCGGCAGCACGAACTCCACGGGATTGTCGAGCAGCGGCCTCAGCCCGCTCGCGACCTGCTCGACCGTGACGCCTTCCGGTAGCCAGCTCGCGGGGATCTCCAGCCCCTTGCCGACGTCGATCAGCGTATCGCCGGCGATCACCGCGCGAATTCGCTCGCTCCACAGCACGAGATCGAGCTGGCCTTCACGGCCGGGATACGCCTCCATCCCGAATACCGAGTCGCCGATCGCGTAGCGGGTCGCCGGGACGAGCTGGTCCTCGGGGCGATCGGGCGCCGGCGCCCACACAGGAAAGCCAAGCGATGCGGCGTCGCGTTCGTGCCACGTGGAGGTGAGTACCGTGACCACCTCGCGCGATCCGAACAGCGCGCGAACGTCGTCCGGAACGGCGATCGGGTCGATGAGGATCAGCCGCTCGCCGTCGTCGATTGCGTACGCCGACACTGGCCCTTCCCAGTCGGGATGCGTCGCAGTCCAGTGATACACGCCCTCAGGAAGCATTCTCGGATGCTAAGCACTACCGACTCTCCTCTCGTCCTGCAACCGCTCCCTGACGGAGCCACGCGAGGGCTCGGCCAACGTCCCCGTGACCAAGGAGGCACCTGACCGAATGACGGTTCAACGGATGGACAACGTCGGCGTCGTCGTCGACGACCTACCGGCGACGATTGCGTTCTTTCGCGCGCTCGGCCTCGAGCTCGAAGGGCGAGCCATGGTTGAGGGAGAGTGGGCAGGGCGCGTCACCGGCTCCTCGAGCACGGCGCGGAGCTCGTCGGCGAAGTGGTTCAGTACGAAGACTCGATCCGGCTCTGCTACATCCGAGGGCCTGAAGGCCTTCTCATCGCGCTCGCCGAAGAACTCGGCTGAGCGCCTCGCTCCTGCGGCGTCTCACCGGTCACGACCGCAGTCCATGCCCGCTCCGGGCTGCGGCTCAGCGACGGACATAGCGCACGTGGGTTGCGAGTGGCGAGTGGATGACCTCCACCGGCTCGAGGCCGGGATCGGGGACGCCGTCGAAGAGGCGTTCGCCTGCGCCGAGCAGGACGGGAGCGAAGTCGAGGACGAGCTCGTCGATCACCCTTGCCTGCAGCGCCTGACGCACGGTCGATGCGCCGCCGGCGATGTCGACTCCTCGGTCGCCCGCGGCTTCCGACGCGTGCGCATAGGCCGTGTCGAAGCCGTCGGTGACGAAGTGGAACGTCGTCCCACCGGCCATCTCGATCGGATCGTGCTCGAAGTGCGTGAGGACGAACACGGGTGCGTGGTAGGGCGGCTCCTCGCCCCACCAGCCGCGCCAATCGCCCTGCCAGGAGCCGCGAATTGGCCCGAACATGTTCCGACCCATCACATACGCGCCGCGCGGGCGCAACAGCAGATCGCGGGCCCGCGCATCGGCGTCATTCAGCGGCTCGTCGAGATGCCAGCGGTGAAGCTTCATCCCGCCGCGACCAAGCGGCTGATCGAGACTCTGCTCAGGTCCTGCGACGTAGCCGTCGAGCGAGATCGACATGTGGCATGTAGTGGTTGCGTCCATACCGCTAAGACGGCATCCTCTCCGAGAAGTCATCGCCGCCGTCAGCGACGGCTCTGGATGAGTGTGGCGAGGTTGTCGAGTTCATTCGCGCGCCCGGCGATGAGCCGCTCCGTCCACACCTGGTCGCGTGCATGGAATCTACGGTCATGCTCACCTGCACGTCGCCGTTCGCAGGCTCGAGCTCGACGACCGTGAGGAATTCGTAGGGTGGCGTGTCGGGCCAGAGTTGCTTGACTGCGATGTGACGGAAGTGCGGACGGCAATCGCGGGACGCTATCTCGGCGTCGAGCGGGGCCGCCGCTTCGCCGCGACGCGTCGGTCCTCAAGCGGGACGCTCCTTCGCCTCGTTCCGCAAGACCCACGCGTGTGGGATCTCGCGGCCGCGCTACCCGACTGAGGCACTTCGGACCAGCCCCACTCGCTGGCCCCGGCGGATTCCGTTCATCCGGCGCGCCGACGCAGCATCGTGGCGAGCATCGTTGCTACGTGCACGCGCTCAGTCTCCCGCTCGGTGTAGGCCTCGCCACGGCAGACGGTCAGCGTGCCCCCGGCGCGCAGGACCTCGCCCTCGGCAACGAGCCTGTCGCCACTGGCTGGCGACAGCAGATTGACCTTCAGCTCGACGGTCAGCACCTCCGCGTCGTTCGGCATCAGCGTCATTGCCGCGTAGCCGCAAGCACTGTCTAGCGCGGCGACGACGACCCCCGCATGAAGGAAGCCATCCTGTTGGGACAGGCGCGGCTCGATTGCGAGCGCGATAGCGACACGACCGGCAGCGACGTCCGAGATGTCGGCGCCGAGCGTCGCCATCGCGCCCTGGCGGGCGAAGCTGGCGCGAACCCGCGCGACAGCGCTGGCGTCAAGAGGGGCGAACGGCACGCTCATCAGCCAGGCGGTGCGCCGCCGTGGCTCAGCTCGTCGTGGTGAGCCATGGAGAAGGCGAGCTCGAGCGGCCGCGACCCATCATCGGAACAGACGACATGGCGGATCCAGGGGCCGTGGCGGGTCGCCGCGATCCGGCTCAGCATGAGGATGCTCGCCGTCACGCCGGTGCAACCGAGGACGATCAGGCGCGGATCGGACTTGTAGAACCCAAAACTCATCCAGCACGACAACTCGCCGAAGATAAGCATCCACGTCCCGCGTGAGATGCCTGTCGGGCGTTGCGTCCGGTACGCCGCCCAAATCGAAGGCGTTACCTGGAACATGAATGCCCCGGTCAGCACCGCGCCGAGCCCGACCCGGCCGTAAAGCGCCAAAGCCGCAACAAGGAGCGCCGCCCAGCCGGAGACAACCACCGCCGACCGCGGCCCTACTTCGACTCGCCGGCTGAGCATCGCCACAAGGACGGCCGCCAGCCCCGTCGCTGAGATCGAGGGCACGAGTGCAGTCCAGTAGTGGGCGAGCGCGAAGTAGATCAGCCACGCCCCGTTGTTGACGCTCGTCAGTGCCGCCCAGGCCCAAGAGATTCCCGTCGCGTCACCTGTCCTTCGGAGTCGAGCGATCTGCGGCAGGAACTGGGGTATCGCGAAGGCCGCGGCTGCGAGCGGCAAATAGGCAAGCAGGTGAATCAACGGCACATCTGGATGCGGCTTCCCAAACAAGGCACGGTCGTACAAGAATGCCCTCGTAACGGCTGCAGATGTTTGCGAACTCACCGTGATAGACACCCGAATGTAGAGTTTTTGCGCCTATGGATGCCATGGACCGAAAGATTCTTGCTGAACTCCAGATGAATGGCCGGCTCACTGTGACCGAGCTGGCAGACCGCGTACGGCTGAGCGTCTCCGCCTGCCAGAGACGGCTACGTCGCCTGGAAAGCGAGGGAATCATCCGCGGCTATCGGGCTGTCATCGACCCAACCGCCCTCGGCCTCGGCTTTGAGGTGCTCGTACACGTGACCATGGATCGCGAAGACGCAAGCACGATCGCCAAGTTCGAAGAAGCCCTCGCAAATGTCGCGGCCGTCACACATGCCGAGCGGTTGTTCGGCGATCCGGACTACCTAGTCCGTGTGGCCACGGCCGATCTCGCGGCCTACCAGAGACTTCGAGACGAGGAACTCGCCACCTTGCCGGGCGTCCATCGACTTTCCTCGACGATAGTCATGAAACGAATCGTCCACGAGCGGCCGTTGAGGCTGTAACTTCAGGCCCGCCTCGACAGCCCACCGCAAACACTCAAGACCAACAATCGCCCTAAGGAAGCCGAAGCCGAAACCGGTTGCGCTCGGCTTCGCTCCGCCGCGTGAGCACCTCGATGGTAAGGAGGAGGGGGTCGACGGTTCGAGTCCGTCAGAGGGGCTTCGCAAAAGGCCAGCAAATGGTCTTTTGTTGCCTCAGCCGCGTACGCCCAGTCGCTGGCGCATCCCTCAACCTGTCCCCAAGATCTGTCCGCCCGTTCACTCGGTGGTCGCCGGCGGGTGGGGGCTCTCCACGCGCCAGAAGCCGGCCGAGTGAACCCCGACGGCAACGAGGCTCGCCACGAGGAACGTCACCCCCGCAACCCAGGTGATGTCCCAGAAGGCAGCGACGAGCCCGACCAAGGCGGCCAGCTGGGCGATCACCCGCGCGAGTGTGACCGAAACGGACGTGGTTCGCCGACCTCGGAACGCCTCCTGCCGGTTGACCAGCACGAGCGCCGCCAGCAGTGGGATGGCCACCGCGAACGCGATGATGCTGACCCTGGCGGGGGCGTCGAGCGAGCTCGCCTCGAGGAACCCCTGCACCATGACAACCGCGATCGCGATCAGCCCCCCGTACATCACCCCGATCTGCCGGAGCACCTCCTCCTTCATCTCGCCGGTCTCTGTCACGGCCGCGATCCGCTCGGCCTCCGCCCTGGCCCGTGCTTCGGCCTCCCGAGCGCTCCGCCTCGCCTCGTCGTCAACGCGAGCATGTTCTTGCTCAGAGTCGTCGCTCACAGGTCGCTCCTCTCACGTAGCTGCCCTGAAGGATCGAAGGTAGTGCACAGGGACGGCCGGGATTCTCGCGGGTCTTCGTCTCGCACGACGGCGGCTGGACCGCTTCCGCGTACGGCCCCTGGAGGCCACTTCGACCTAGGAGATCCTGCGGCGGTAGGTGACCATGGCGAAGCTGTACGCGACGATGAGGATGCCGACACACCACGCGAGGGCGACCCAGATGCCGGTGCCGACCGGCTGCTCTGTGAACAGGTCGCGGATGGCGTTGACGATCGACGTCACCGGCTGGTGCTCGGCGAAGGCGCGCACCGGGCCGGGCATGTTGTCGGTGGGCACGAATGCCGAGCTGATGAACGGCAGCAAGATGAGCGGGTAGGAGAACGCGCTCACGCCGTCCGCGGACTTCGCGGAGAGACCGGGGATGACGGCGATCCACGTCAACATCAGGGTGAACAGGATCAGGATGCCGGCGACCGCGAGCCACGCCAGCAGTCCCGCCCCCGAGCGGAAGCCCATGAGGAGGGCGACGAGCACGACAACCACGAGCGAGATCAGATTGGCGACCACTGAGGTCAGCACGTGCGCCCACAGGACGGACGGGCGTGCGATCGGCATCGACTGGAATCGCTCGAAGATGCCGCTCTGCATGTCCAGGAACAGCCGGAACGCGGTGTAGGAGATGCCCGAAGCAATCGTGATCAGCAGAATGCCGGGCAGCAGGTAGTTCACATACGAATCCGACCCTGAGTTGATCGCGCCGCCGAACACGTAGACGAACAGCAGCAGCATGGCGATCGGCATGATCGTGGTCGTGATGATGGTGTCCGGACTGCGCGTGATGTGGCGCAGAGATCGTCCCAGCAGGACGCCGGTGTCGCCGAAGAAATGATTGGTCATCGTTGCTCCTTACTCGTCCGTGCCGACGCTGCGGTCATTGCCGCGGTCGCCTCGTTGCCGTCGTCACCGACGATGGCTAGGAAGACGTCCTCGAGGGTCGGCTGCTTTTCGACGTATTCGACCTTGGCGGGCGGGAGCAGCTGCTTGAGCTCGGCGAGGGTGCCGTTCACGATGATCCGACCCTCGTGGAGGATCGCGATCCGATCGGCGAGTTGTTCGGCCTCGTCCAGATACTGCGTCGTGAGCAGCACCGTCGTGCCGTGCTCGGCGAGTTCCTTGACGGCCTGCCACACCTCGATGCGGCCCTGGGGGTCGAGCCCGGTCGTCGGCTCGTCGAGGAAGATGATCGGCGGGTTCCCGATCAGGCTCATCGCGATGTCGAGGCGGCGACGCATGCCACCCGAATACGTCGACACCTTCCGCGCGGCCGCGTCGGTCAGCGAGAAACGATCGAGCAGGTCATCCGCGATCGCGCCCGGATCCTCGAGGTGCCGCAACCGGGCGACCAGCACAAGGTTCTCCCGCCCGCTGAGGATCTCGTCGACGGCAGCGAACTGTCCCGTGAGGCTGATCGACTCCCGCACGTTCGCCGGTTGCCTGGCGACGTCGAAGCCGGTGACGCTGGCAGCCCCCGCGTCGGCCTTGAGCAGGGTAGACAGGATTCTCACAACCGTGGTCTTGCCCGCCCCGTTCGAGCCGAGTAGGGCGAAGATGCTGCCCCGCGCCACGTCGAAGTCCACGCCCTGCAGCACACGCAGCTCCTTGTACGACTTCTCCAGCCCCCGAACGTGGATGGCTGCGTCGGTGGTCATCCCTGTTCCCCTCGCTCCGCGTCCTCGATCGCCTTGGTCAGGCGAGCGCGTTCCTTGTCGATCCATTGCTTGCCGGTGTAAGCGTCGGCGAACGTCTCGGCGAACTCGACCGGGTCGTCACCGACGATCGCGCGCACAGGCGTGCCGTCGGCTGCGGCACGCTCCCAGAGGTCGGCGAGGTCGCCGAACATCTTGACGCCGGTCTCGCCGTCCGTGACGCCCCCGTAGTACATGAAGTACCGCTGCAGAGCCTTCGCGACGGTGCCGTACGGCTCGGGGAGGGCCTCGATGCGGGCCTTGTACTGCTTGTACTGCTTCTTTTGCTCGAGCGACCCGGTGGCCAACTCGATCCACCTTGCGACCATGTCTATCTGCCTCCTTCGTGGAGCTGTTCGAGCCGTTCTGCGAGGAAGCTCCAGGTCCCCCAGAACTCTTCGAGGTACTTCCGTCCCTGGGCGTTGAGGGAATAGACCTTGCGCGGCGGCCCCTTCTCGGACGGGACCTTCTCCACGTCGACGAGGCCGCGCTGCTCGACCCTGATGAGCAGCGCGTAGACGGTGCCCTCGGCGATGTCGGAGAAGCCCTGGTCCCGCAGCCACGCCGTAATCTCGTAGCCGTACGCAGCTCGGCCGGACAGGATCGCGAGGACGATGCCCTCCAGCGTGCCTTTGAGCATCTCCGTCATCTGCTTGCCCACGTAACACCTTTCTACTCAGTGTGACTGACTACTAGTAGATAGTAGCACTGAATAGCGGCGGCGCAAGGCCCAGTACAGATCGACGACGACTGCATCGCTGTCGCTTACGCCTCCAATCGGCTTGCGGCTCTGACCGGCGGTGTGGGGCGAAGGCTCGCGCCGCGGTGTCGTCGCCGAGGGCGTTGTCGGAGCACGTGCGTTGGGCCGCCTCCGGTTGTTCCGCTACGAGATCCGCAGCTGGCGTGAAGGGTTCCTCACTCGACCACCGCCAGCGGCTCGGCCGGTGGCCTGTGGTCCAGCGTCGGTGTCTTGGGGGCCGCGCCTGGCAGCCAGTCGAGCCAGGACGGGAGGTACCAGTTGGCGTCGCCGAGCAGCTTCATCGAAGCCGGCAGCAGGACTGCACGCACGATCGTCGCGTCGAGCACGACCGCGACGGCGAGGCCGACCCCGGCCTGCTTGAGGTCGAGTTCGCTCGCGGCGCCGAAGAGCGAGAAGACGCCAAACATGACCAGTGCCGCGCTGGTCACGACGCCGGCGGTGCGCGCGATCCCGTGGCGGACGGCCTCGTCGTTCGACATGCCGCTGTCGATCCCCTCGCGGACGCGCCGGAGGATAAAGACGTGGTAGTCCATCGAGAGCCCGAACAGGACGACGAACAGGAACACCGGCAGCCAGGAGATGATCGAGCCGATCTCGTGGAAGCCGAGCAGCTCTTCCGCCCAGTGGCGCTGGAAGACGAGCGCGAGCACGCCGTACGACGCGGCGACCGAGAGCAGGTTGAGGACGATCGCCTTGATCGGGATCACGATCGAGCGGAACGTGAGCAGCAGGATCAGGAAGGCGAGCACGAGTACGAACGCGATCACGTACGGCAGTCCCTGCGTCATCTGCCGGGTGAAGTCGACGTCGTCTGCCGCGTCGCCGGCGACCGCAACCTGGACGCCGGGCACCCGCCCGAGCGTCTGCGGGATCAGGTCGCTCCGGAGTACGCCGAGCGCTTTCCTGCTGGCGGCGTCGTCACCGAGCCCCGCCAGCGGGAGCTCGACGGTCCCGGCTCTGCCGTCGCCGCTGCCACCGACCGAGTAGGGAGGATGCGCGACGCCGCGTGCGGTCGCGAGCGATTCCAGCTGGCGGACGGCCCGCTGGGTGCGGTTGCGCTCGGAGAGCGGATACGAGAAGACGACGAATGCCGGCCCCGACGTGTTCGGGAAGTCCTTGTTGACCTGTTGCTGGAGGGTCGTCGGAGCCGCGCTCGAGGCGGGATCCGCGACGTGCAGGCCACGGGCCGGGATCGCGAGCGCGACGAGCACTGCGGTGGCCGCGACGAGCGAGACGACGGGGTGCCGGAGAACGCGGTCGACGACCGCCGGCCAGAAGCGCGAGTCGGAACCCGAGCCGAGGTGCGGCAGGAACGGCACGCGCCCGCGATCGATCCGCGGCCCCAGCAGCTCGAGCACCGCAGGGAGGACGGTCACTGAGCCAACCACGGCACAGGCAACGACAGCGATCGCGCCGGCGGCGACGCTGTCGAGAACGCTGGCGCCGGTTATGAACATCCCGGCCATGGCGATCATGACGGTCGTGCCCGCGACGATCACCGTGTGTCCGGAGGTGCGGGCCGTGCGGTCGAGCGCTTCGTGTGAAGAGAGCCCGCGCTCGCGTTCTTCGCGCGAGCGGATCACATAGAACAGCGCATAGTCGACACCGACCGCCATGCCGATCAGCAGCACGACGGTCTTCACGCTCGAGTCGAGCGGGAACACCTGGCTGATCGGACCGAGCAGGCCGAAGGCCGCAACCACGGCGGTCGCCCCGAGCAGCAGCGGCACGACCGCAGCCACGAGCGCGCCGAAGGCGATCAGCAGCACGAAGAGCGTCACCGGCAGCGAAAGGCGCTCGGCGCGCTGGAGGTCCTTATTCCCGCTGCCCTGGTTGGTCGTGTCGTCGAGGCGCGCGGTCACCTTCGGTCCGCTCGAAGCGGAGACCGCCGCTGCCAGCGCGTCCGTCGAAAAGTCGCGGCCGCGCTGGGCGGAGACGAGCGCAGAGTGCCCTCCCGCAGCGACGGTCACGGTCGCGTGCCCGCCGAGGACACGGTCCATCCTCTTCTCCACCCTCGAGATTGCGGCATGGAACTCCGGGGTGCCCGTCCGCAGTGTGTCGCTGTGCAGGTAGGCGTACTCGTACTGCGCCGGCCGCGCCTGATGCGTCTTCAGCATCGACTGAGCGCGGGCCGTCTCGCCGGTCGCACCGCTCTGGAGCTGCTTCGTGCCAGTGAGCGCAAGCGCGCCAACCGTGGCAATCACAAAGACGAGCCAGAGGGCGATCGACCGCCAGGGATGCGCGGCGCTCCAGCGGCCGATCGCGGCGATTGCGTTGCCCCGAAGGTGGTTCTTGCGCATGTCAGCACTCCTTTGCTTCGAGGACGCCGCGAAGGAGATGGTCGTGAGTCGTGTGCATCGAGCGAGGCTAGGCTCGCCGCTCTCCGACCGCCTCGGCCGGAGGTCGGAACCTCGCCTCATCCGAACGGATCGGGTCGCGCTAGGTCAGTCGAGTGGGCGACGCGTGAGGCCCACCGCCGGCTCGACCAAGCCGGCGTCGTAGGCTGCGATCACGGCCTGGACGCGGTCACGCACACCGAGCTTGCGGAAGACACTCGACAGATGTGTCTTGATCGTCGGCTCGCTCAGATAGAGCCTCGCCCCGAGCTCCGCATTCGAGAGACCATTCGCAAGCAGGGTGAGGATCTCGCGCTCGCGCACGGTGAGACCGGCGACCGAGGGCGGCGGGGGCGTGTCGTCTCCGGGGAGGTTGCCGGCGAATCGTTCGAGCAGACGGCGG
Organism: uncultured Thermoleophilia bacterium; assembly: GCA_963851065.1. GTDB lineage: Bacteria > Actinomycetota > Thermoleophilia > Gaiellales > Gaiellaceae > PALSA-600. The sequence goes on along the minus strand of CAWKNW010000008.1, from coordinate 277,431 downwards.
GTGACCGTGGGGGCGAGCATCGACTCCCCGGCCGCGACGACACGAACGCCCTCGACCAGCTGGGGAGCTGTGACGTCTTTCAGCAGGAAGCCGCTCGCGCCGGCGCGCAGCGCCTCGAAGACGTACTCGTCCACGTCGAACGTCGTGAGGACGAGCACCCGGCTCTCGACCCCGCTCAAGACGATGCGTCGCGTCGCCTCGATTCCATTCATGCCGGGCATGCGGACGTCCATCAGCACAACATGCGGCAGCAGCCGCTTCGTCAGCTCGACCGCCTCGGCTCCGTCGCCGGCCTCGGCGACGACCTCGATCTCCGGCTCGGCGTTGAGGATCATTCGGAAGCCGTCCCGCACGAGGGCTTGATCGTCGCAGAGGAGCACGCAGATCGTCATCGCTCGGCCGTCCCGTACGGGAGCCGGGCGGCGACGCGGAATCCGCCCGTGAGCGCTGGGCCGGCCTCGACATGGCCGCCAACAGTCGCGGCTCGCTCGTGCATGCCGATCAGGCCGCGCCCGCCGTCGCCGTTCGCAGCTGCGCCCGCAGCGCCGTCGTCGACGACCTCGATGCCGAGGGCATCGTCGTCGAAGCGCAGGCTGACGGTCGCGCGCTCGGCGCGCGCGTGGCGCAGGGTGTTCGTGAGCGCCTCCTGCACGATCCGGTACGCGGAGAGCTCGAGTGTCGGCGGCAACTCGCGCTTCTGCCCGCTGACGTCGAGGTCGACCGCGAGGCCGGCGCCGCGGACATGCTCGAGCAGGTCCGGCAGCCGGTCGAGGGTCGGCTGCGGCGCCCAAGCGGCCTCAGTCAATGTCTCGGGCTCCACCGTTCCGAGCACGTGGCGCAGCTCGTCGAGCGCACGCCGTGCGGTGCTTCCGATCGTCCGTACCGCCCGCTGCGCGTCGACCGGATCGGCCGTGAAGACCGCGTCGGCCGCCGTTGCCTGAACGATGATCACGCTCAGGTTGTGCGCGACGACATCGTGAACCTCGCGGGCGATCCTCGCCTGCTCTTCCGCCGCAGCCCGGCGGGCATTCGCCTCCTGTTCGCGCTCGAGCTGCGCCGCGCGGTCTTCGACGGCGCGCAGATAGTCGCGCCGTGTCCGCATGTTGTCGCCGAGCAGCCAGGCCGCGGCGAGCGGAATGAGGCGCCCTACAAGCAGCGCAAGGTCGTTCCAACCCAGCGGCGTCCAGTCGACCTCCCGCACGATCACCGGCAGCGCAACGGCCACCATTGCCACGACTCCAGCGGACACGGCCCGCCGGCGCGGACAGTGTGCGGCGACCGTGTACAGGGCGATGATCGTCCCGTACGGCCACCAGCCGTAGAACCAGGCGACCGAGGCGGTGACAGCAGCGGTGTCGGCGAGGACAGGGATGGGAAACAGCCGACGAACGACGAGCGGAAGGATCCCGACGGCAGCGAGCACCCACAAGCCCGTCCGCGCACCGTGATGGGTGACGATCCCGATCACGGCGGCGAGCGCTACACCAAGGGTGAGCGCCGCGTCCCAGGCGAGCGGTCGCAGTCGCGCCTGAACTCCGGCCAGGCGTAACTCCATGCCGTCACGCTACTCCTCGTCTCTTGCACCCGCCTCATGCGAACGGATGAAACTCGGCGCGTCGAGGATCCGGCGCTCATCTATCCGTCTGAGGGACATTCCTGCCTTCGGCCGATGCCCGGCCGCGCGCGTGCCCCTAGCCTCGGCTCATGACCTCTACCGCTACTCAATCAGTCGAACTCCGCGACCGCGTCGGCGACACGATGAACGACGCCGGAAACGTCGTCGAGACCGAGCAGCTGACAAAGCTGTTTGACGGCAAGACCGTCGTCGACCACGTCGACCTACACGTGCCGCGCGGCACCGCGTTCGGCTATCTCGGCCCCAACGGCGCCGGCAAGACGACGCTGATCCGGATGCTGCTCGGACTGACGCGCCCCTCGGCCGGGACGATGAAGCTACGCGGCCTAAGCGTCCCCAACCAGCGCCGCCAGGCACTCGCACGCGTCGGCGCGATCGTCGACGAGCCCCGCTTCCACTCACACATGACCGGCCGCCAGAACCTCTGGACGCTCGCGGCCGCCCGCGAGCCTGAGGCGCACACACGGATCGAGGCCGCGCTCGACCGGGTCGGACTGCGCAAGCGCGCCGACGATCGCGTCGCCAAGTACTCGATGGGGATGCGCCAGCGGCTCGGCATCGCCGCCTGCCTAATCGCCGAACCCGAGTTGCTGATCCTCGACGAGCCAATGAACGGGCTCGACCCGGCCGGAATGCTCGAGCTGCGCGGGCTGATCCGCTCGCTCGTCGCCGAGGGACGCACGGTCGTGCTCTCCTCGCACCTGCTCGACGAGGTCGAGAAGACCTGCGACGCCGTTGCGATCGTCGACCGCGGCAAAATCGTCCTCCAGGGACAGATCGACGAGCTGCGCGCGGGCGCCGCCGCGACGCTGCGGATCGAGTGCAGCGACCCGGCGCGCGCCACGATGCTGTTGCAGCTCCGCACCGACGTCGAAAGCGTGCGCACGGAGGACAACATGCTCGTCCTGCAGCTCGCGGGCGACAACCCGCGCACCGCGACCGCGCACGTCGCGCACGTCCTGCTCGACGCCGGCTTCGACCTGTACCGGCTCGAGCTCGACCACGCATCGCTCGAGGAGCGGTTCCTCGGGCTCACCTCACGGCTCGGAGACGCAGCATGACCAGCCTCACTCTCACCTCACGCCCGCCCCTCGGCCCCAGGCTGATCCGGGCCGAGATCCTCAAGCTGACCACCCGACGCGGCCCCATGATCGCCGCGGCGCTGCTGACAGTCGGGGCCACGATCGCGACGTTCGCGATCCTCGCCGGCCTACACGCAACCGATCCGACTCACCACAAGCTGATCGGCGGGCTCAGCCACTTCGACGACGGCATGTACTCGCTCACGCAACTCGCGACCGTCGCAGCCATCCTGATCGGCGCCACTGCTGGCGCCGGCGACCTCGCCAGCGGCTTCTTCCGCAACCTCGTCGTCACCGGCTGCCCCCGCTCGTTGCTCTACTTCGCTCGTATCCCCGGCGGGCTGGCCGTCCTGCTGCCGGTCACCGCGACTGCCTACGCGTTCCTCGCGGCACTCAGCCAGCTCGTGCCCGGCTCGGCGGGAACGTCGTCCACGACGCTCATGGTCGAGGGAGGACTCTGGTTCGAACTCTACGTCGCCGTCATGTTCCTGCTTGCGCTCGGCCTCGCCTCGCTGCTCGGCTCTCGCGCGACCTCCCTCGGCGTCCTCGCCGGGCTGCAGCTCCTGATCACGCCGGTCGTCCAGGGTCTCCACAACCCGGGCGTCGGCGCTGACGCCGTCCTTGGCATTGCGCTCTGGCGTCTGGCCCCAAAGGAGCTCCTGAACGGGGCGCCGGCGGAGCACATCCAGATGTCGCTCGCGGCGGCGGTCGCGGTTGTTGTTGTCTGGATGCTGCTAGCGCTCGGGCTCGGCGTTTGGCGCACGATCACGTGTGATGCATGACCGGGCAGGGAGGCACATCGTCGCCGGCTGCGAAAGCCGGAACCATCATCCTGTTGAACATGCCGAACGAGTTTGTCGACCCCGTGAACATCGAAGCGAGGCTCGGGCTGTTCAGCAAGCAGTTCCGGCCGAAGATCGTCGGCCAGGTGAACGGCATGCACGTCAAGCTCGTCAAGTTGCAAGGTGAGTTCATCTGGCATCACCATGAAGAGGAGGACGAGCCCTTCCTCGTCATCGCCGGTGAGCTGACGATGCAACTACGCGACAGGCGCGATGTCGTCGTCCGACCGGGAGAGTTCATCGTCGTCCCACGAGGCGTCGAGCACCGCCCGCGAGCGACCATCGAGACGCACGTCCTGCTACTGGAGCCGGCGACGACGGTCAGCACCGGGAACGCCGGCGGCGATCGGACTGCCCAACCCGAATGGATCTGACCGCCCTTGATAGTCACCCGCTGCGAGGCAGGAATGTCCTCCTGCGCTCCCGCAAGCCTGCGGACGTGCCAATCCTCCACGCCGAGCTCTACGAGGACGTCGCGGCGCGGTCGCGGGCTGACTCACGTCCCTGGCGGCCACTCCCCAGCTCTGCCCGGTCGCCCTACGACGTTCCTGAATCCGAAGACGCAGCATTCTTCTCCATTGCGAGCGTCGACGATGGCGAGCTCGTCGGCGAAGCGCTGCTCTGGGGCATCGATCTGCACAACCGCAGGGCACACGTCGGGATCGCGATTCGCCCTGGCTTCCGCGGGCGTGGATGGAGCAGCGAGGTGCTCGGGCTGCTGTGCGCCTACGGCTTCGCCGTGCGCGGCCTGCATCGGCTACAGCTGGACACGGTCGCCGAGAACGAGGCGATGATCCGCTCCGCCACCCACGCGGGCTTCAAAGAAGAGGGCGTGTTGCGCCAGTCATCCTGGGTGCTTGGCCGGTTCGCCGACGGCGTCGTGATGGCCATCCTCGCAGAGGACTGGCGTCACGACTGATTCGTGGCCGTCCTTTCTCGAGCCTCGCGAGCGGCCGGGCCGGTCTCGCTCTAGGGCAGAGCCGCGATTGCTTCGACCTCGACTAGTTGATCCCGGTAGCCGAGGACGGCGACGCCGAGGAGCGTGCTCGGCGCGTCGTGCTCGCCGAAATGCTTGCTCACAACCTCCCAGACGGCGAGAAGGTCGCTCTGCTCGCTGCTGGCGACGTAGACGGTCGTCTTCACGACGTCGTCAAGCTTTGCGCCGGCGTCCTCGAGGGCGGTGCGCAGGTTCGCCATCGCCTGTTCCGCCTGCCCAACGACGTCGCCGGCCGCGACGGTCGCTCCCGTCTCGTCGAGCGGACAGGCGCCGGCGGTGAACACCAGACGTGTGCAATCGCGAGCGACCGCCGCGTACGCATATGGGGCGCGAGCCGCAAGACTAGGCGCACGAACAAGTTCGACTACGCGCCGATCCGGCACCAGGCGAGCTTGCCACAATCGGGCTCGAGCGGATAGGAAACCGTCGACTGCGACCTCCGGGATCGCGCGCGACGAAACATCCACCCCGGACCGATCCCGTAGACGCCTGCATCCACTGAGGCGCTACCGCGAGCGTCGACGCGTCTCGTCGAGGCGCGTCGCGATCAGCTTCCTCACGAGAGTCTTCGGCAGCGGGCGGTCGATCGGAAAGTGCAGGGCGCTCTTGGTCATCGTGTAGCCCGTCAGCTCGTCGGCGAGCTTGGGCAGGACGGAGCCGCTGAACGGCAGATAGCTGAGGTGGTTCGCAAACGCCGCAAAGCCGGCAATCGTGCGGCCGTCGACGCGGAAGGCGGGAACCCGATAGGAGATCACCTGTTCAGGGTCGGGAACGATCTCGAGGATCGTCCGGCGTAGCGCCTCCAGCGTGCTGCGCTTCGGCTCGTCCAGGCCCCGCAGGTACTCGTCTACCTCCTGGGCGGACATGGCCCGAGTCTAGACCTGAAGACTGAGCATCACTGCATCCGCTGCGCGAGCAGTCGTGCGCCGACTGCCGGGATCTCGGCGCGTGCGATCGCGTCTTCTTCCTGGTGACGGAAGGATTCGTCGAGGTCCCAGCGGTAGAGGTAAGGGCCGTAGAGAGGGATGCCGACGCGGAAGTACGGCTCGAGCGCGGCGACGATCCGCTCGAGCGGGTGCAGGTGCGCCCTATGCTCGCCGACGAGGTCCTCGGCGCTGACGTTGTCTGCCCTTCCGAGCGACCGTCGCTGACGCAGCCACCACTCGGCGGCCTGCTCGTCGAAGGCGGCGACATCGAACTCGTCCACCACCAGTACGCCGCCAGGTTCGAGCAGATCTCCGAGACGTCTGACCGAGTCCTCGAGCGGCTCGACGTGGTGAAGCGAGGTGACAGCGAGCGCCGCGTCGAACGACCCGGACGGTTCGTCGAGCTCATGCAGCGCGACAGGCCGGACATCCTCTCCGGCGGGGTTCGGGTCGATCGCGAGGACCTCGTAACCGGCGTCGGCGAGCGCGCGGGCAAGCTCGCCGTCGCCAGCGCCTATCTCGAGGAGGCGCACGGGCGGTGCCGGAAGATTGGCGCGAACGAACGCGAGCAACGCGGCGGCGACCATCAGGCTACGAGCGCGGAGCCTGACCCGAGAGGGAGGCTTCGGCTTCCGGCAGCGTCCGGCAGCGCCGGCGGCGAGCAGACCCCGAACTGCTGATTCGCCCCCGACGTACCCGACAGGGCACCCGATCACCGATCACCAATCCGTAGGAGCATAGATCGGGGACATCTCTGGACAGGATGCGACGGCCCGGGCGTGCGACCGCCGCGATCACGCGGCCTCGTCGAGCGCAATCTCGGCCTCGGCCTCGACCGGCTTCGCTCTCGGAGCTGCCTGCGGCTTGGACTCGACGAAGGCGGCCACGATCGCCGCACCGGCGAGCGCCACGCCGGCCAGCGTGTAGAAGGCGACCTGGAACCCGTGCGTGAGCGCCGGGCCGCTGAAGGCGAGCACCGCATGGCTGTGGGCGTAGTGGCTCGTTGCGGTGGCGGCGATCGTGGTCACGGCGGCCAGCCCGACCGAGCCGCCGATCTGCCGGCTGGTGTTGACAAGCCCCGAAGCGACCCCCGCGTCGGCAGGCTGGACACCGGTCAGGCTGGCAATCGTCACCGGCACGAACGAGAGCGCGAGCCCGATCCCGCTGAGGATCAGCCCGGGGAAGACATCCCAGAAGTAGTGACCGCCGGCGGGCATCCGGGCGTAGAGCACCCCGCCGGCCGCGGTGAGCAGCAGGCCGGCGCTCAGCACCGGCCGTGCACCGCGCCGGGTGGTCAGCACCTGGCCGAGGTTCGAGACGACGACGATCGTGACGGTGATCGCGATGAAGGCGACACCGGTCTCGATCGCCGAGTACCGCAGGACCTCCTGCAGGTATAGCGTCATCAGGAAGAATTGAGCGAACGCGGTCGCTCCAATCGTCAGCATCGCCGCGTTGGCCGCGGAGAGCGTCCGCAGGCGGAAGATGCGCAGTGGCAGCAGCGGTGCCGGGGAGCGTGCCTCGATCCCGACGAACGCCGCGATCAAGGCGGCGGCGGTCGCGAGCAGCCCGAGCGTCACGCCGTCGCTCCAGCCATGCTGGCTCGTCCTCGTGATCGCGTAGACCAGCACCATCAGGCCGGCCGTGATCGTGGAAGCGCCGGACACGTCGAAGTGGCGGTGCGCGAGCGCAGCCCGGCTCTCGCCTACCAGCCACGGGGTGACGGCGAGCACAGCTGCGCCGACCGGCAGGTTGACGAAGAAGATCCACGACCAGTTCAGGTACGAGGTGAGCACGCCGCCGAGCAGCACGCCCACGGCGCCGCCGCTGCCGGAGGCAGCGCCCCACACGCCGAGGGCGATGTTCCGGTCACGCCCCTCGCGGAAGGTGGTGACGACGATCGAGAGCGCGGCCGGGACGAGCAGTGCGCCGCCGAGGCCCTGCAGCGCCCGCGTGACGATCAGCGCCCCTTCCGACCAGGCGAGCCCGGAAAGCAGCGAGCCGAGCGTGAACACCGCGACACCTGTCATGAACAGCCGCCTGCGTCCGAGCAGGTCGGCAAGGCGCCCGCCCAGGAGCAGCGTCCCGCCGAACAGGAGCGAGTAGGCGGTGATCACCCACTGCAGGCTCTCCTGGGAGAAATGGAGGTCGTGCTTGATCGCCGGCAGGGCGACGTTCACGACCGCAACGTCGACGATGACCATGAACTGCGCGGCAACGGCCACCGCGAGCACCAGCCAGCGCTTCCGCTCCGAACTGGTAGCCATGTTCACTTGGGGACGCTCGCGAGTGCGGACGTGATTGCTCATTGGTTCCTCCTTGGACCTCGTGTTCGTCTAGGCGACGAACAAGCCGCTTCCGAGGGGACAGTCATGCGGCGAGCTCCTCGTACGCAGGCCGCGGCTCCGGTCGAGTTGGAAGCTCACTGACCCGGTTCGAAGCGGCGCGTCGAGTCAATGGGATTGCCGCCGCGGCGGCAACCACGGCGACCATTGCGCCGGCGGCGGCGTCGAAGAAGAAGTGGTTGCCCGTGCCGACGACCACGAGCAGCACGAACGGCGGGTAGAGCGCGCCAAGCACGCGCACGAGCCGGCGGCGAGCGTAGAGGAGCAGGCTGGCGGCGACGATCAGCGCGTAGCCGATGTGCATGCTGGGGATGGCGGCGTAGGGGTTGTAGAGCGAGCTGACGAGGCCTTTGTTCAGGTCGACGTGGCCGTTCGAGACGGTGTCGGCGATGCCGATCCCGGCCAGCCGCGGCGGCGCGGTCGGGTAGACGAGGAAGCCGACGAGGGAGAGCGCGCTGGCGAGCAGGAGCGTGGTACGAACGATCGCGAAGGCAGCAGGGCGCCGTCGGTGCAGCCAGAGCAACACCACCGCGGTCACGGCGAGGTGAAGGGTCAGGTACGCGGTGCCGAGTAGGCTGGTGAGACCCGGCAAGGCGCGCGCGGCGTGCTGCACGTTCGCTTCGACGAAGAGGTGAAGCCACCGCTCGAGCGCAACGACCCGGTGCGCGTGGTGATCAGCATCGCGCGCGTCGCCTACGACGAGGCCACGGGCGAGCTCATACAGGCCGTACAGGCCGAGCACTACGGCTGCTTCGCTCCGCAGCCGGTGCCGGGTGGACAGCCACGCTTGGACGTGGCCGGCGTTGTGCGCCGCGAACGCCGTGATCCTCATGCGTCGCCGGTACCGGCGAGAGGAGCGGCTGTGCGATCTGGCTGGTCTGGTGTTCTTCATGGGCGAAAGGCGGCCGGATGAGTTGGGGAGCCGCACGCCGGGGGAGAAGCGTGCGGCTCCCCCGCCTATGCGGCCAGATCGAGGACGGGCTCTTCCTCGATCACCGGCTTGCTCTGGCGGTTGCGCGGAGCGACGGCGGCGACGATCGTGGCCGCGAGCACGAGCCCGGCGCCCGCCACCAGCGCGCGTTGGTAACCGTTGGTGGCAGCCTGAGCGACGGTGTCGTGGCCGGCGTGGAGCAGCGAGTTGGTGCGCGCGGTGGCGAGGGCGGAGAGGATCGCCAGGCCGAGCGCAGTGCCGAGCTGCTGCCCGGTGTTCAGGAGCCCGGCTGCGAGGCCGGCCCTGTCCTCGCCGACGCCGGCGTTCGCTGCCGTCGTTGCGCCGGTGAAGACGCCGCCGAGCCCGATCGAGGCGACCAGGATGCCGGGCAGGAGGTCGGAGACATACGAGCCGTCGACCGGGATCCGTGAGAGCCAGTAGAGGCCGCCGGCCGCGATCGCCGCCCCGACGAGGATGACCGGCTTGGTGCCGATGCGCGCGAACAGCTGCGAGGAGATGGTGGCGGCGATGATGAAGCCGCCCGTCAACGGCAGGTAGGCAGTGCCGGTCTGGATCGGCGAGTAGTGCAGGACCGTCTGCATGTAGAGCGTGAGGAAGAAGAACATCGGGAACGCACCGGCGACGGCGACCATCTGCGTGGCGTCGGCGACGGCGACGCCCTTGACGCGCAGGATCGACATCGGAACGAGCGGGTCGGCAACGCGCAGCTCGTTGGCGACGAAGGCAACCAGGGCCAGCCCTGCGACGGCGAGCTCGCCGATCGTGCGGGTCGCGCCCCAGCCGACATCGGGCGCCTTCACGAGGGCGTAGACGAGCAGCAGCATCCCGCCGGTGACGAGCAGGGCGCCGAGCGCGTCGAAGCTCGCCAGGCGCACCCGCATCCGCTCCTTCTTGAGCAGGGCGAAGGCGCCGAGGAAGGCGACTGCGGCGAAGGGCACGTTGACGAACAGCACCCACCGCCAGCCGGGCCCCTCGGTGAGCAGCCCGCCGAAGAGGACGCCGGCGGCGCCGCCGATCCCCGAGACGGCCGCCCACACGCCGAGGGCGGTGTTGCGGTCACGGGTAGAACGGAACGTGCTCGTCAGGCTCGAGAGCGCGGCAGGTGAGAGCAAGGCGGCACCGAGGCCCTGAGCGAAGCGCGCGCCGACGAGCAGCGAGCTCGAGTGGGCGAGGCTCTAATCTCCCACTGTCTTCCCGGCGCGAGTTGGTGCGCGCGATCGAGCCACCGCTGTCGCTGCAGTCAGGCCGCGGCCTGCCTTCAGCGCGTCGCCGGCGACGGCGCACCGCTGGCGGCACCGCTGTCTCGCCGCAGCCTCCTCCCCTCCTCCCCTTGTCGATCGCTCCTCGCCGCCGCACCCTCAGCCTCCACGGCTCCGCTCTCTCGAGCATGAGCCGATCTTTCGTGCCCTCCGCGAGACGACCTCGGGCCGCGCCCCCTAGCGGCGATCGTCCGTCGCTCCCCTTCGTCTTTCTTTTACTCTCTCTCTCCTCTCTTTTTCTCTCGGCTTCCTCTCTTCCTTTTTTTCAGCTACCTCCTCTTCTATTCTTCTCTTCCCTTTTCTCTTCTTTCTCTTCTTCTTCTTTCTGCTCTCCCTCTTCTATTTTCCTTTTCTTCTCTCCTCCTTCTACCCTCACGATCTCGCTCGCATCCGCGTCGTCGGCTTCTACCATCTCTCTCTTTCTCGTCGACGAGCACTCACAGCTCGCCTACGTCGAACTGCACCCGCGCCAGGACGCCGAGACCATCGCCTCTCTCTTGAGCGCGCGTTCCTCTTCTTCGCCTTCCTCTTTCTCTTTTCTCCCTACGCTTTTCTGTTCGTCTACTCTCTCTTCTTCCGTCTCATCCGCCTCTTCAGCGACTCTCTCTTCCTCCATCAGCTCCCACACATCCACACCCCGATCTACACACCTCGCTGTAACCGCTTCGTCTTTCTCTTCTTCCTCTCCCTGCTTTTCTCTTCCTCTTTCAGCCTCACCTGTCCCGACTCGCATCAGCCGCGCCCGCAGCCTCCTAAGCTTCCTCCTCTACTCCGCCGATCAGCGACGAGCCCGCGAACACGACCAGGCCGGTGACGAGGACGAGGCGGCGGCCAAGCAGATCGGCCAACCGGCCCCCGAGCAGCAGGAAGCCGCCGTAGGTGAGGATGTAGCCGTCGATCACCCACTGCAGGCTCTGCTGGCTGAAGCCGAGGTCGTTCTTGATCGACGGCAGCGCGATGTTGAGGATCGACGCGTCCAGGATGTCCATGAACTGGACGAGGCTGAGCAGCAGCAGGATCGCGATGCCGCGCCGTGACTGGAGCGACGATCCCCCTGTCGCCTGATCGAGGGACGCAACGTTCGAGTAAGGCTCGACGCTCATTGGGTGGTTCTCCTTCCGTTCTGGTGCCCGTCTCGTGTGCAGATACGAAGTCAGCAAACGCGCGACCAGGCTCCCCGTTCGAGTGGTGTCGTTCTGCCGACGAACGGGAGGGGCGGAAGGGGACAGCTACCCGTTCGCGAGTTGATCGAGGAGGACCTCGTGCCGGTCGCGACGAGCGGAAGGGGCGAAGCGGACCGCTACGCGCTGACTTCTGCGACGCGCCGGCGCAGGAACCGGCGCTCGGGCTCGGTGTGCGCGAGCTCGAGGGCGCGTTCGTACTCGGTCAGCGCCTCGTCGGTTCGGCCCCGGCGGCGCAGCAAGTCGGCACGTGTCGAGTGGAAGTACTGGTAGCCGGCGAGGTCGAGCCGGTCCACGAGCGCAAGCCCTGCGTCCGTCCCCTCCGCCTCGGCCACGGCGATCGCGCGGTTCAGCTCCACGACCGCCGAGCCGGTGAGCCCGGCGAGCTCGCCGTAGAGCGCAGCGATCTGCGGCCAGTCGAGCGGCTCCTCCATGTGCAGCGACGCGATCGCCGCCTGGATGACATACAGCACCGTGGCCGCCCTGCAGCGCGAAGGCCCGATCAAGCGCCTCGCGCCCATGGGCGATCTGGGCGGCGTTCCAGCGCGAGCGGTCCTGGTCTGCGAGCAGCACGAGCTCGCCGCCCTCGAACCGGGCCTCGCGGCGAGAATCGTTGAGCAGCATCAGCGCCCGGAGGCCGTGCACCTCGGGCTCGTCCGTCATCAGCTCGGCGAGCGCCGCGCCGAGCCGGAGCGCCTCCGCCGCCAGGTCGACGCGGCCGCCGTAGCCCTCGTTGAAGATCAGGTAGACGACCGCGAGCACCGCTCCCAGCCGCTCCGGCAGTAGATCGCCGGCCGGAACACGGAAAGGGATGCCCGCATCCTTGATCTTCTGCTTCGCTCTCGAGAGCCGCCGCTTCATCGTCTCCTCGGGAACCAGGAACGCGCGGGCAATCTCCTCGGTGCGCAGCCCGCCGAGCGCGCGCAAGGTCAGCGCGACCTGCGCCTCGAGACCGAGCGACGGATGGCAGCAGGTGAAGACCAGCTCCAGCCGCTCGTCAGGGAACGTCGTGTCCTCCATCTCGTCCTCCACGGCCTCGGACACCTCGAGCAGACGCGTCTTCTCGGCGAGCCTGCGGTCGCGACGCAGCCGGTCGATCGCGCGGTTGCGAGCCGTGATCGTCAGCCAGGCGCCCGGATTGGGCGGCGTGCCGTCGCGAGGCCAGCGCTCGGCGGCGACCGCGAACGCCTCCTGAGCGGCTTCCTCGGCGAGGTCGAAGTCGCCGAGGAAGCCGACCAGGTTCGCGAGGACGCGGCCCCACTCGTCGCGAAAGACCTGCTCGAGCAGCGCCTACCTCTCCACCAACGGACGCACCTCGACCGCACCGCCCATCCGCGCGGCCGGGATCCGCGCCGCAATCGCGAGCGCCGCATCGAGATCGTCCACCTCGACCACGATGAAGCCGCCGACGTGCTCCTTCGCGTCGACGAAGGGACCGTCCGTGAGCAGCGTCTCTCCGTTGCTGAACGCGCACGGTCGTCGCGGTCTCGACCGGCTGCAGCTGCTCGCCGCTGACGATCCCGGGCAACTGCCGGAGCGCGAGGTACTCCTCCACGATCGCCTGCTGCTCGTCCTCCGAGAGCCGGTCGAACGCCTGCGTCGCGCTGCCCGGGTAGTTCTGGAGCAGGTACTTCATGTTGTCCTCCTTCGCAAGAGTGTTCTCCTCCGTACGACGAACGTAAACGGCACATCGGGACAGCCCATATCCGCTTCAGCGCCTCCCGTTCGCCTAGCCCGACGAGTGGCTCGTCTGCGGCGCCGAACGAGTTTGCGAGCGGCCGGGGACGCCGATCGCCGAGTACACGGCGGGAAAGCCCTTGCGCCAGCTGGGATAGCGCGGCGTCCAGCCGAGCTCGCGCTTGGCCTTTGCGTTCGAGGCGCCCCGCGCCTCGGTGGACATCACCGTCACGGGCTCACCGGCGAGGAGCCGCGCGAGCCACGTGGGGAAGCGCCGCGGCGGCTTCGCTCCGAGCGACTGGGCCAGCACCGGCAGCCACTCGCGCACCGCAGCGGGGTCGTCGTCGACGATGTTGTAGATCGCCGGGCCGTCATGTTCCAGCGCGAGAACGGTCGCCGCGGCGGCGTCGTCGAGGTGGATCCATGACCAGATGCCGCCCCCGTCGCCGACGATCGGGAACTGCCGCTTGCGCACGGGCTCGATCGTGCCGTCGTTGGCGGCGCCGTAGAAGGCGCCGTAGCGCAGAGCGATCCCGCCGAAGTCGGTGACCGCCTGCTCGAGATAGGCCATCGCGGCGGCGCTCTGGTGGAAGTTCTTCGGCGGCGTCGGGTCGAGCGGATCGTCCTCGGTCTTGATCGGTCCACCCTCCCGCGCATACCGGGAGAAGGCGGCAACGCTCTGCGCGACGAACCGGCGCACCCCGGCCTCCCGCGCGACGGCCAGCAGCGCGTCCGTTCCCTTCGTTCGCAGCTCGCTCGTCTTGGCGGTCACCTTGTCCATGTTGCGGCTGAACTTCACGCTCGCCAGCGCGGTCGCCTGATGGACGATCGCCTCGGGCTCGCTCTCGAGCACGACCTCGCGCACCGCACGCGCGTCGAGCAAGTCGAGCTTGACGGGCTTCGCGCCCAGCGTCCGCAGCAGCTCCGCACTCGACGCTGAGTTGTGGGTGCCGATCACCTCGTGCCCGGCATCAGTCAGCTGCGGGATGAGACGACGCCCGATTGCACCGCTCGCCCCGGCGACGAACACACGCATGACCTCTCCTTTCTTCTGGGTTCCTCCCCAGTGAGAACTGCCCCTGTCTGAGTGGTGTCGTCATGGCGACGAACAGGAGAGGCGGGAGGGGACAGCTATCCAGACCGTGTCCGTTCAGCCAGGCCCTGTGCGCCTGCTCAAAGACGAAGCGGATCAGCCGGGTCTTGACGTGTCGGGAGGCGGCTGTATTATCTGATTATCTAGATGGCTAGTGTATTTGAGATCAGCGCAGTGATCGAGTTCCACCTGGACGGCAGGTCCGGGGTGCCGGCCTATCTGCAGCTCGTGCAGCAGGTCCGGCAGGCGATCCGGCTTGGGATCTTGCGGCCGGGTGATCAGCTACCGACGGTGAAGGAGGTCGTCACCCGCTTGACGATCAACCCGAACACGGTTCTCCACGCCTACCGGCAGCTCGACCTCGAGGGATTGATCGAGGGCAGGCGAGGCGTGGGCACGTTCGTCTCGACCAATCCTGTTCCGCCGCCGCCGGACGATCTCAAGGGGCTGCGGTCCTCGCTCGAGCGTTGGGTCGGGCGGGCGCGCGCGGCCGGGCTCGACGACGAGGGGATCGCCGCATTGGTTGCCGAGGCGGTGCGGCCGTCGGCGGTGTCGAGGGTCGCGTGAACGACCGCGTCGCGATCCGCACGTCCGGTCTCGGCAAGCGGTATGGCTCGCGGTGGGCGCTGCGCGACTGCACGCTCGAGATCCCGTCCGGATCGGTGACCGCGCTCGTCGGGCCGAACGGCGCCGGCAAGACGACGCTGCTGCACATGGTGATCGGACTCGTCGAGCCGACGAGCGGCGTCGTCGAGGTGTTCGGGCGCTCACCCCGGCGCGACGCGAAGGAGGTGCTTCCGCGGCTTGGCTTCGTCGCGCAGGACCATCCGCTGCACCGGAACCTGACGATCGCCGAGACGCTCAGGTACGGGCGCAAGCTCAACCCGAGCTGGAACCAGCAGCTGGCGGCCGCGCGAATCGAGCGTCTCGGCCTTTCCACGAAGCAGAAGGTCGGCCAGCTCTCCGGCGGCCAGCAGGCACAGGTCGCGCTGACGCTCGCGCTCGCCAAGCAGCCACGGCTGTTGCTGCTCGACGAGCCGGTGGCCTCGCTCGACCCGCTCGCGCGCCGCGAGTTCCTGAATGCGGTGATGGAGGCCGTCGTCGACGAGGGGATCACGGTCGTTCTCTCGTCCCACATCGTCGCCGAGCTCGAGCGCGTCTGCGATCACCTGGTCACGCTCGCCCATGGCGCTACGCAGCTGAACGGATCGATCTCCGAGATCGTCGCCAGCCACCGACTGCTGACCGGCCCGCGCAGCGACGTCACGAGCGTCGCGCGCGTGCACGACGTCATCCGCGAAAGCCACACCGAACGGCAGACGACGCTGCTCGTGCGCGCGAACGGGCATGTCTACGACAGCTGCTGGGAGCAGCACGAGGTCGACCTCGAAGAGATCGTGCTCGCCTACCTCGGCTACCAGCCCGGGAACGGCGCGTCCGCCACGTCGGCCCGCGTCGAGGCGGTGGCGGTCATGACCTGGGTCAGCTGGCGCCTGCAGCGAACCGAGACGCTGATCGCCGTCGGCATCCTCGCCCTGCTCGCCGCACTGCTCATCCCGACCGGCATCCAGATGGCGAACGCCTACCACCACGACGGCCTCGCCGCGTGCCTCTCCGTCAACCCCGGCCCGACCTGCGGGAATGAGCTCGGCGATTTTCGCCAGCGCTTCCAGTCGCTCCTAGACCTCGCCAACTGGTTCACGCTCGTCCCCGGCCTGATCGGCGTCCTGCTCGCCGCACCGTTCATCCTCGACCTCGAGCACGGCACCTACCGGCTCGCCTGGACGCAAAGCATCACCCGCGGCCGCTGGCTGCTCGGCAAGCTCGGGTTGCCGGTCGTCACTGCAGTCCTCGCTGCCGGCGCGCTGACCCTGCTCTTCACCTGGTGGCGCGCTCCGAGCGTCCACATCGACGGACGCCTCGAGACCGGCAACTACGACAGCACAGGCACCGTCGTCATCGGCTACACCCTCTTCGCGCTCGCCCTGGCCCTAGCTCTCGGAGCGATCTGGCGACGCGCAGCCGCCTCGCTCATCGTTGCCTTCGTCGGCTACTTCGCCGCGCGCATCTTCGTCGACTTCTCGCTCCGAAACCACCTCGTCGCACCACTGAAGGCGACCTACAAGGGCGCCCAGCAGCCGCACTTCCTCTACAACGCGCACATCCTCAGCCTCAAGGCCACCCTCCACGGCCACCAGATCCTCGGCGGCGGCGGCTTCTTCTTCAGCTCTGCGAAGGTCGCGGCACCGGGAATGAGCAACGCCGTCTTCCACGTCGTCTACCAGCCAGAAAGCCACTTCTGGCCGCTCCAACTCACCGAAACCGGCCTCTTCGTCGGCCTCGCCGCCATCCTGATCCTCTTCGCGGCCTGGTGGACACGCCGGCGCACCTCCTGATCCAATGAGCGCCTCGTCCGTTACGGCTCTCGCTACGGCGGCGAGCCGCACGAGCCTGTGGCGAATGACAGCAAGCGTGGCAGCGACCGCGGTTCTCGCCGTCCTGGCCGGCTCGAGCTGGACAGGTTCGCAGGCTTTCGCATCAACAGCCGGTGCCCCGCCCGTGACCGGGGACCGTGACTGTAATTCCCTCGCTACTTGTTACACGCCGCGTCAGCTCGAGGCGGCGTACGGCGTCCGGCCGCTGCTCGAGCACGGAACGGACGGCCGCGGCGAGACCGTGGTGCTGCCCGAGTTGGCCGAGCCGCAGTTCCCGCTTCCGGCCAGCGACATCCGCCGAGACCTGGCGCAATTCGACAAGTTGTTTCACCTACCCGCGGCACGGGTCCGGGTCGTGAGCACGCTTGCGCCTTCGGCATCGCCCTGGCTGGCCAACGGAGAAGAGGTGCTGGATACCGAGATGGTGCACGCCATCGCGCCGGGGGCCGCCATCGTCGAAGTCCTCGTGAAAGGGACGTCCCTCGACAACATCGCCAATGCGGTGGCAGCCTCCGTGTCTGCCCTGCGGCTCGGGACATCGCTCGGAGGTGTCATCTCGATCAGCGCCGCCGGCCAGACCGGCGGCGAGCACTGCGACACCCACGCCGAGGTGGCCGCCCTCCATGCGGCGCTGCGAAACGCCGCCAACCACCACGTGACAGTGGTCGCCGCCTCCGGCGACATCGGCGCCGTGGGCGAGCCCTGCCAGCTGTTCAAGGGCCTCACCGGCGGCACCTTTCCCCCGGTCAAGGAAGCCAATCTGCCCGCGTCCGACCCGCTCGTCCTAGCCGCCGGCGGCACCACTCTCACCGCCAGCCACAAGACAGGCGCCTACATCACCGAGAGCGCATGGGGCCTGCCGTTCGGTGACCCCGGCAGCCAATTCCAGGCGTCGGGCGGCGGTCTCAGCCGCGTCTTCGCGCGCCCCGGCTACCAAGATCACATATCCGGCCTCGGGGCCTACCGAGGCGTGCCCGACGTGGCGGCCACTGCTGCTCCCCACACCGCGTTGGCGGTGATCACCAGCACCGGCGGCGGCACGTACACGATCGAAGGCCATGGCGGCACCAGCGCCAGCGCCCCACTGTGGGCGGGGCTGATCGCACTCGCCGACCAGCACGCCGGCCGTCACCTGGGCTTCGTGAACGCCGCCCTCTACCGCATCGGCCGCAGCGCCCGGTACCACCAAGCGTTCCACGACGTGACCGCAGGGAACAACACCGTACGTTTCCCGCCCAGAGCGATGAGTGGCTACCACGCCGCGCCCGGCTGGGACCCGGTCACCGGCTGGGGCAGCCCCAACGCAAGCGTGCTCATCCCGCTGCTCGCTGGCTATGTCCACCCTGACGACGGCAAGGGTCTGTGACACCCAGCGACGGGGGGGGGGGGGGGGGGGGGGAGGGGGGAGGGGGGGGGGGGGGGGGGGGGGGGCGGTCTGTTTTTCGCGAGACATAGACGAGGGGGGGGGGGGGGGGGGGGGGGGTGGGGGGGGGAGAGAGTGGGGGGGGGGGGGGGGCGAGAGGGAGGAGGGGGAGAGGGGGGGGTGGGGGGGCGGGGGGGGGGGCTTATTGTGGGGGGAGGCGGTGATTTCGTTTTTTATGTGCGGCCGGAACGACGACTAATCAAGAGGCTTGCGCGAGCCCCTCAGCACTCGCGCACGCCGCCCAGCGGAAGAAGAGGCTCTCGTCGACGACGACGACAGTTCGCCCCTTCTGTGTCATCGGTGGCGCTCTGCACCGCGTTGCGAACGTCCTCTTCGACGAGATCTGCATTGATGGCGATCGCTGCCGTGTTGCCTGCGCCCGCGGATGCGATCACCTGGGCGCGCGGGTCGACCACGTTCCCGGCTGCCCACACACCGGGCGTGCTCGTCCGGCCCGTCGCGTCGACCGCGACGAATCCGGCTTCGTCGAGCTCGACACCGAGCTGATCCAGCAGCCGATCGGCGTGCAGGAAGTTCGCCGGACGGATGAACACGGCCGTGCGCGCGATCACACGACCGTTCTCGAGCTCGACTCCTGTGAGCCGATCACCCTCGATCAGGAGGCGCGCGACGATCCCGTCGACGATCCCGATTTCACGCGCGTCGAGCTGTCGGCGCTCGGTTGCAGACAGGGTTTGCGTGTGGCTGAACACGACGACGTCGTCGGACCACTGACGCACGAGGTGCGCGTGCTGCACCGAGCTGTCCTGGGTTGCGAGGACGCCGATCGGCTGGTCGCGCACTTCCCAGCCGTGGCAGTACGGGCAGTGCAGGAAGTCTCTGCCCCACCGTTCGCGCGCGCCGGGGATGTCGGGGAGCTCGTCGGTGACGCCTGTTGCGATCAGGATGCGGCGGGCCGTGAGCATGTCGCCTCCCGCGAGATGCACGGAGAAGCCCGGCTGGATCTCGAGCGCCTGGTCGTCGATGACCTCGACGCCGTAGCTCTGCACCTCGTCCCGTCCGGCGGCGATCAGTTCGGGCGGCGGCATGCCGTCGCGGGAGAGGAAGCCCTGCATGTGTGCTGCGGGCGCGTTGCGCGGGGCGCCGGCGTCGATGACGGCGACCCGGCGCCGCGCCCGGCCGAGGACGAGGGCGGCGCTGAGGCCCGCGGCTCCGCCGCCGACGACGACGACGTCGTGGGTGGCCGGCCTCCCGTGCCCGGCCACCCACGTCGACCGATTAGCCATTACGCAGTCTCCGCTGCGATCTGTGCCGACGGCTCCTGGCGAGGGACGCGCAGAAGCGTGTGCGTCCAGCTCGGCATCCACCAGTTCCAGTCGCCCATCAGCCGCATGAACGCCGGGACGAGCAAGGCGCGGATGACGGTGGCGTCGAGGATGATCCCAGCGCCGATGCCGACCGCCAGCGGCTTGACCTCGTAGCCGGGACTGGTCGAGAGGACCAGGAAGGCGAACATCAGGATCAGCGCGCCGCTGGTCACGAGCTTGCCGGTGCGCGCGAGCCCGAGCTCGATCGCCTTCTCGGTCGAGCCGGTCTCGTCGTAGGCCTCGCGGATGCGGCTCAGCATGAAGACCTCGTAGTCCATCGAGAGACCGTAGAGGAACGCGAAGATCATCAGCGGGATCCAGACGGTCACGCTGCCGCTCGGTGCGACGTGCCAGAGCTGCGAACCGTGCCCTTGCTGGAACACGAGCACCACGACACCGAAGGCTGCGGCCAGCGACACCATGTTCAGCAGCGCCGCCTTGACTGCGAGCACGATCGAGCGGAACGCGCGGGCGAGCAGGACCAGCGTCAGCAGCAAGACGAGCGCGAGCACGTACGGGAAGCTGCCGAACAGCGCGTGCAGGAAGTCGCGGTCGACGGCGGCGATCCCGGTCAGCGTCCCGCTCGTGCCATCCAGTTCCGTGTTGACGCGGTCGACGATGCCCTGGATGCCGGGCGCGGAGCCGTCGATCGCCGGGAACGCCTCGACCAGCGAGTCGGAGCCGCGATGCCACGCAGCTGGTGCCGTGGCACCCACGACGCCGGGGACGGTCCGGAGCTTCGCCGCGATCGCCTGAGCATTGCCGCCGTTCTCGACCAGCACGTCGAGCGGCTTCATCACGCCGGGTGAGATTCCGGCGTCGGCGAGCATCTGCCGACCGGCAATCGCCGTGCCGGCGCCGGGGAACTTGGAAAGTTGTGCTTCGTTCGTGTTCAGCTTCGTGCCCGCGAACGCGAGCGCGCCGACAACGGCCAGACCGGCTGCTGCGACGACGACCGGGCGGCGGAGCACGAGCCGCGCCCAGCGACCCCAGGCGCCGTCCTCCGGCCGTCCGCGGTCGACGAACCGCTTCGGCATGACGCGGACGCTGTTGATCCGTGTGCCGAGCACTGCGAGCAATGCCGGCAGCAGGGTGATCGACGCGAGCACGGAGACGGCGGGGATCAGCATTCCGGCGATCCCCATCGAGCGGACGAGCGGCAGCGGCAACACGACCAGAGCGAGAAGGCCGATCGCCACGGTGGTGCCGGAGACGATCACCGAATGGCCGGCGTGGGTCATCGTCTCGACGAGCGCGGGCTCGACATCGTTGCCGTCGCGGAGCTCGTCGCGGAAGCGGACGATCATCAGCAACGCGTAGTCGATCGCCACGCCGAGGCCGACGAGCGCGATCAGGAACTGCACGATCACCGAGACATCCGTGACGTAGGTGAGCGCCCAGACGAGCGTGAACGTGTTGAGGATCGAGGCGACCGCGACCACGATCGGGATCAGCACGGCCGGCAGCGTCCCGAACACGAACAGGAGGATCACGAGCGCGCCGATCGCTCCGATCGCGGTCTCGACGATCACGCTCGAGCCGCCGCCCGCCTTGCCGTTCTTGCTGGCTTCGTCGAGCGCGTCGCGGCCCGTCACGTTGACATCGATCCCGGCCGGGAGGTCCTTCGCTGCGGCGGCCCGAAGCGTCTCCGCCCCGCTTGTCGCGTTCAGCGCGAGCGGGCCGGCGGGGTAGACGTTCATGAACGTCGTGTGCCGGTCGTGCGACACGTACATCGAGTTGTGGGTCGAGAAGTACGAGCTGGTCAGCGCGCGCGGCATCGTCGCCGCGGCACGCGTCATCGCCTCGGCGATGGCCGGGCTCTTCGTCGCGTCCCCGGTGGTGTGGAAGACGACGACCGAGGGGGCGCGGGAGCCGGCGCCGAAAGCCGTGAGCGTCCGCCGGCTGGCCTCATAGGCGGGTTTGCCGGGGACGGAGAAGCTCTGGAGCCAGCGGTGCGAGACCTGGCCGGCGGCGAAGGCGCCGAACAGGGTGAGGGCCAGCCACGCGCCGATCACGGGCCACCGGTGGCGGTTCAGGAAGTGAGCGAGGCGGGTGAGGTTCACGGGAGGTCTCCTTTCGTACGGTGTACGTCGTACGGCGTACGATACTCGTACAGTGTACGATGTGTCAAGTGGCCGAGCCCGAAACAGCCGAACCGCACGTCCCCCTCAGCAAGGAGCGCGTACTGCACGTCGCCGTCAAGACGGCCGATGCGAAAGGCCTCGCAGCCGTGTCGATGCGCAAGCTCGCCGACGAGCTCGGCGCCGGCGCGATGTCGCTCTACCACTACTTTCCGAACAAGGACGCCCTGCTCGACGAGATGGTCGACGCCGTCTTCTCACGGATCGAGGCCCCTTCGACCGACGAGGACTGGAAGACGGCGCTCCGCAAACGGGCGATCTCGACCCGCGCCGCGCTGACCCGCCACCCGTGGGCGCTCGACGTCATGGAATCGCGGACAACGCCCGGCATGGCGAACCTGCAACTCCACAACGCGGTCGTCGCCTGCCTACGCGAAGCCGGCTTCTCGATCCCCGACGCCGTCCACGCCTACTCGGTCCAGGACGCCTACATCTACGGCTTCGCACTCCAGGAGAAGAACCTCCCGTTCAAGACCCGCGAAGAAGCAGCCGCGATCGGCGAGATGATGGTCGAGCAGTTCCGGCACCTCGCCGAGGCCATCCCCCACTCCTTCGAGCTCGTCGACACCTACGTCGCACGAGGGGGCTACGACCCGACCGACGAGTTCCTCTTCGGCCTCGACCTGATCCTCGACGGGCTCGAACGGCTCCTCAACCGGACCGAGCTGCACGACTCGAACGCGACCGGTGCGGGTCCGAGAATGATGCCCGACTGACTGCGGGCCGACAGGCCGTCCCACCGCTTCATCTCGCCGTGCCACGGCAAGGTGGCCGGCCGTCAGACCAGCGAGGTCGAGCGCAGGCTGGGCAATGCGACCGCAATCTGGTCGGCCCACGCGTCGATCGTCGCCCAGTCGCGGTGGTCGCCGAAGCGGCCGCCGAAGGTGTGGAAGAACACGCGCGAGAAGAACGGCCACTGGTGCTTGTGGATGACGCCTTGGAAGACGCGATACTCGCGCGCGCGGATTCCGGCACGAATCTCCCCGATCCCCTTCGGTTCCTTGTGGGTCAGCGAGCCGATCAGGCGCTTCGTATCGCCGAACGCTCCCACGCTGAAAAGCCAGAGCGGGCGAGCGGCTAGAACATCGCGGTTTCTGGCAACGAACGCGTTCGCCTCGGGCGGCCACGACTGGTCATACACCGGTGCGCCGAGCACGACCGCGTCGTAGGCGTCGAGCGTCTCGACCTCGTCGACCAGGCGCAGGTCGACGGAAGCTGCGGAATCGACGAGGCGCGTGGCGATGCGAGCCGCGATCCCGGCGGTCGCTCCATGGCGGCTGGCGTAGACGACCAGGACACGCACGATCCGAGGATCGCCGCTGCGTAGCGCGGTTGCATCGGGAATTGGCCGCAGGACAGATCGGGGCTTCTCGCTCGGGCTCCTCGTCGAGCGGTTCGCCCCCTGGGCAGCTCGAGCCGGCCCGGGGCCGCCCTTGAACGGGCAGACGACATCGCTCGTGATCCAGCCGCCGTAGAAGCTGCCCGGCTGCGCCTCGACGAGCTCGCCGTCGAGCGTGCACTCGTCCATGAGGCCAGCGTAGAACGCGACGGCGTCGCGGATCGTCTCGAACGCCGGCGCCGGGTCGGGGTACGTCCACGCCGCCCGCTCGACTCGGCGGCCGTCGCCGCCGATCACGTCGAAGTACGTCGCCTCGCCCTTCCATTCGCAGAAGCTGCCCCGGCCGCGAGCCGGCTCGAGCGCGCCCGGGGCGACGTCCTCGAGCGGCACGTAGTAGACCGGCGGATGGCTCGTCTCGAGGACACGGTGCGCCCGGGTCGTGTCGGCGATCACGGAGCCGCCCAGCACGACGCGCACTCGTCTGCCGGACGGCTCGACGCGCGGTGGACGTGGATAGTCCCAGACGGATTCGGGCATCAGGATCGCTCGCGGATGGTGCGTGGAGCCCCGGGCCGCCGGTGTCCGCGGCGCCGGGGCTCACGCCGGCTTCGACCTATTGCTTCGGCGGGATCAGGACCTTGTTGATGACGTGGATGACGCCGTTCGAGGCCATGACGTCGGCCTTCGTCACCAGGGCGCCGCCGACGTAGACCTTGGTGCCGGACACCCGGATCGGGAGCGTGGCACCTTCGAGCGTCTTCGCCGACGTGAGCATGGAGGCCTGTGCGGCAGTCACCTTGCCCTTGACGACGTGGTAGAGCAGGACGGCCTTCAGCTCGGCCTTGTTCTTGGCGAGCGCGGCGAGCGTCGCCTTCGGCACCTTGGCGAAGGCGGCGTCGGTGGGTGCGAACACGGTCAGCGGGCCCGGTCCGGAGAGGGCTCCTGCGAGGCCGGCCTGCTTGACGAGCGAGACGAGCGTCTTGAACTGGCCAGCGGCGACCGCGGTCTGGACGATGTTCTTCTGGCCCATGGCCGTCGTCTTCGCGGGTGATGCCGCCGAGATCGAGGTGGCGGCTGCGAGCGCCGCAACACCGATCACGATTGCTGCTCCTGCCTTCTTCATGTCAGATTCCTTTCGGTCTGCGGCCGCCTACGCGGCGGGGATCAGGACTCGGTCGATGACGTGGATGACGCCGTTTTCGGCTTCGACGTCCCCCTGGATCACGGTGGCGTCGTTGACGGTCACGCCGCCGTCGACGGCGATCGTGAGCACGCCGCCCTCGACCGTCTTCTGCTCGCTGTCGTGCGTGATCTGGGCCGACGTGATCCGGCCCGGGACGACGTGATAGGTCAGGACCCGGACGAGCGCGGGCGGGTCAGCAAGGAGACCCTGCACGGTCCCCTGCGGGAGCGCTGCGAAGGCGTCGTCGGTCGGCGCGAAGACGGTGAACGGTCCTCCGTCGGCGAGGGTCTCGCCGAGGCCGGCGGCATCGACGGCGGTGAGCAGGGTCTGGAACGTCCCTGCCTCTCGTGCGGTTTCAACGATGTTGTGCGTCATGTTGCTTCGTTCCTTTCTGGTCGGCGTTCAGGCTGCCGGCCGGGTCACTTGTATAGATTCTGTCACGAGTCTGTGCAACGATAGCCGCATCGAGTCGTTGCCGTCAAGTGTTTGTTGAATGTTTGTATGATCATGTCCATGGCGACGGGCTCTGGGCAGCTTCGGATCGGCGAGTTCGCGCGACGGGTGGGTGTCGCGCCCGAGCTGCTGCGCGCGTGGGAGTCGCGGTACGGGCTCACGCGGCCGGTTCGCTCGCCGGGCGGCTTCCGCCTCTACACGGCGGCCGACGCCGCTCGCGTGGAGCGCATGCAGCGCGGGCTCGACCAGGGCCTTTCAGCCGCGGAGGCCGCGCGTGCCGCACTCGAGGACGAGCGGCCGTCCGAGGGAATGCTCGAGGACCTCGCCGCTCGCCTGCTCGCGGCGATCGGCCGCTACGACGAGGCCGCCGCCCACTCGGCGCTCGACGAGACCCTTGCCGCGTTCGGCCTGGAGGAATCGCTGCGCCACGTGGTGCTGCCCACCCTGAAGGAGGTCGGCGACGGCTGGAAGCGGGGCGAGATCGACATCAGCCAGGAGCACTTCGCGAGCAACCTCATCCGCGGCAGGCTGCTTGCGCTCGCCCGGTTCTGGGGCCGCGGATCGGGCCCTCTGGCTCTTCTCGCCTGTGCACCCGGCGAGATGCACGACATCACCCTGCTCGCGTTCGCGCTCGTCCTGCGCTCTCACTCCTGGCGGATCCTCTTTCTCGGCGCGGACACGCCGATCGCAACGCTCGCCCACGCGGCCGAGACGACAAGGCCGGCGCTCGTCGTCGTCTCGAGCTTCGACCCCGCCCTGCTCGAGGCGCAGGCCGCCGGCCTCCGCCGGCTGGCCCGGGCGGTGCCGCTCGCGCTCGCGGGCCCCGGCGCAACGGACGAGCTCAGCGCCCGTCTCGGCGCCCGCCGCCTGGACGGAGATCTCGTAGCGGCAGCCGACGAGGTTGCGCGGACGTGACCGTGACCGTGTCCGGCCCGCAGCGTCCGCTGATCCTGCTCACCGGCGCCACCGGCTACGTCGGTGGCCGGCTCCTCCGAGTGCTCGAGGCGCGCGGCGAGCGAGTGCGCTGCCTCTCGCGCCGCCCGGAGTACCTCTCGGCCCGCGTCGGGCCTGGAACCGAGGTCGTCCACGGCGACGTGTTGCGCCCCGAGACGCTGCGCGCAGCTCTCGAAGGCGTCGAGACGGCCTACTACCTCGTGCACTCGATGGGGTCGGGCGGCTCCTTCGCCGAGGCTGATCGCGAGGCGGCTTCGGCGTTCGAGCGCGCGGCGCGCGCCGTGGAGGTTCGCAGGATCGTCTACCTCGGTGGGCTCGGGGAGGGTGAGCTCTCCGAGCACCTCGCCTCGCGCCAGGAAGTCGGCCGCATCCTGCGCAGGTCGGGCGTGCCGACGATCGAGTTCCGCTCCTCGATCGTGATCGGCTCGGGGAGCGCGTCGTTCGAGATGCTGCGCGCACTCGTCGAGCGGCTGCCCTTGATGGTCACGCCGCGCTGGGTGAAGACGCGCACACAGCCGATCGCGATCGAGGACGTGGTCGCCTACCTACTGGCGGCCCTCGACTACCAGCCGGACGGAGGCGAGGTCTTCGAGATCGGCGGCGCTGACGTCTGCTCCTACCTCGACCTGATGCACGAGTACGCCGAGCAACGCGGTCTGCGCCGACAGATGGTGCCGGTCCCGGTGTTGACGCCACGGCTCTCGAGCCTCTGGCTTCATCTCGTCACGCCCGTGTACGCCGCGGTCGGGCGTGAGCTCGTCGACAGCCTGCGCAACGAGACGGTCGTCAACGACCCGCGGGCGCTCGAGGTGTTCCCCGTACGGCCACGGAGCTCGGCCGACGCGATCGCACGGGCGCTCGCGAACGAGGACAAGGAGATCGCGGAGACCCGCTGGTCGGATGAGGCATCCGCGCCCAGCCCCGGATTCGGCGGCGCGCGCTACGGCTCCAGACTCGTCGACTCGCGCAGCGTCACGGTGCCTCGCCCACCCGCAGCGGCGTTCGCGCCGATCCAGCGAATCGGAGGTCACACGGGCTGGTACCTCGGCGACCAGCTCTGGGAGTTGCGCGGCGCACTCGATGTGCTCGTCGGCGGCCCGGGCCTGCGGCGCGGCCGCCGTGACCCCGTCGGCATACGGGTCGGCGACACGATCGACTTCTGGCGTGTCGAGCGCTTCGAACAGGATCGACTGCTCGGGCTCGTAGCCGAGATGAAACTGCCCGGTCGTGCATGGCTCCAGTTCGAGGTCCAACCAGACAACAAGGACGGCTCGATCATTCGGCAAACGGCCATCTTCGACCCGGCCGGTGTGCCCGGTCTCGCCTACTGGTACACGCTTTGGCCGATCCACAGCTACGTCTTCGGCGGAATGCTGCAACGGATCGCAGCTGCCGCGGTCGAAACCTGACGACTACTCAGCCCCGGCTCGCCGGTGATCCGCCCGCACCGGCCACGAACGGAGCCGCGCGCTCGGTGCAGAGCCGCCAGAGCCTCGCCGCCTCGCGGGCCTCGTCGGGACGGCGCGTGCGGCGCAGGCGGTGCTTCGCCCGCGGCCGCCGGTCGAGGAAGAACAGGCCGCTGAGGTCCGCGGCGTCCGGGGCGGCGGCCAGCCAGACGATCGTGTCGGCTCCTTCCTCCGGCGTTCGGAGCAGCGGCCCGACGATGCGGCTGAAGCCGGGAAGCGCGGTCCGGAGCCCGGGGGTGTCGGCCCAGCCTGGATGCATGGCGTTGACGGCGATGCCGGTGCCGAGCAGGTGTCGCGTCCACTCCTCGGCCAGCACGACCTGCGCCCGCTTGCAGCGCGCGTATGTCTTCGTCCCGTCGTACGTGGCGGGCTCCGGGTCGAGGGCGGCGACGTCGAGCGGCTCGGTGTACATGCCGCCGGATGCCACCACGATCACGCGCGACGGCGCCGACGCCTCGAGCAGAGGCCGCAGCGCGCGGGTCAACAGGAACGGCGACAACACGTGTGTCGCGAGCGTCAGCTCGTTGCCCTCGCCCGTCACCGTGTATTCGTGGGTGAGCGCGCCGGCGTTCAGGACGAGCACGTCGAGGCGGTCGTGTCTTTCGGCGAAGCGGGAGGCGAAGGCGGCGGTCTCCGCGAGGGACGAGAGATCTGCGAGGTCGGCCTCGACCGCAGAGCCTGCCGCGGCGGAGATCTCGCGGCGGGCGCGCTCGGTGCGCTCCGGGTCGCGCCCGACGATGCAGACGTGCCCGCCCAGCGCCGCGATCGACTCGGCGGCCGCTCGTCCGAGGCCCGAGGTCGCCCCGGTCACGATTGCCACCTTGCCGTCGAGACGAAGCGACGGCAGCGGCGCCCAGTCGAAGAGGCGCCGCCGGACGTGGTAGCCGATCCGGGTGAAGCTGCCGACGACGCTCGCCTCGAGCGTCCAGTCGACGAGGTTCGCCGCGGGCGAGGGCGTCACGAGTTCAGCGCGGTCTGCATCCCGAGCGTCGCGCGAGCCCCGACCCGATTGAAGATGCGTTGCATGATCGGGTCGAGCAGCCGACCGAGCCCACCGAACGCAAGCGTCGCGTCGTAGTGCACGACCGACCCGTTCGCGGCGGGCTCGACGGTGATGGTGTCCCTCGAGACGAATCCCGGACGCCGCGCCTCGAGTACGACGCGTCGTGGTGAGTCGTATTCGACGATCTCGTAGCGGAGCGGCACGTCGCGCCCGCCGAAGCGCGCGACGAGGTCGAACGCGGAGCCGATCCCGATCGGCGCCTCGCCGACGCGGCGGGCCTCGCTGACGCTCGGGTCCCAGAGGCGGGCATTGGCGAAGTCGGCCATGTAGGCGAACGCTTCGACTTGCGGAAGCGCCGACTCGATCGTCGTGACGTAGCGGGCCATGTGTCCGCAGCATAGCAAAGGTCTGTTCAGGTATTGTCTAAGGTATGAAGATGAAGATCGCAGTGATCGGCACGGGCATCTCGGGCCTGGGAGCGGCCTACGCGCTCTCGAAGGGCCACGAGGTCGAGCTGTTCGAGCGCGACGACCGCGCCGGGGGCCACTCGAACACGGTCGAGCACATGGTCGCCGGAAGGACGCTGGCGCTCGACACCGGCTTCATCGTCCACAACGAGGACACCTACCCGAACCTCGTCCGCCTCTTCCGCGAGCTCGGCGTGCGCACGCAGCCCTCGGAGATGAGCTTCTCGGTCGCCTGCGACCGGCACGACCTCGAGTACTCGGGTCGCCGCCCGCCGCTCACGCGGCTGACGCTCGAGATCGCCCGCTTCCTGCGCCTCGGGAGCCGGGCTCTCGACGACCCGCGCTGCGCGGAGTGGAGCCTCTCCCGCTACGTCGCCGAGGAGGGCTACTCGCCGCGGTTCCGTGACCACTTCCTCGTCCCGCTCTGCGCCGCGCTCTGGTCGACCGCTCCCAGCCAGACGCTCGACTTCCCGCTCGTCTACGCCGTCCGCTTCTTCGCCAACCACGGGATCCTCGGCTTCCGGCGCCTCCGCTGGAAGACGGTCACCGGCGGCAGCCAGAGCTACGTGCGCGCCCTCGCCGAGCGGCTGCGCATCAACCTCTCGACCGAGGTCCGCTCGATCCGCCGCCTCGACGGCGGCGTCGAGCTGCGCCTCGCGGGCGACGAGCTGCGGCGCTTCGACGGCGTCGTGGTCGCAACCCACGCAGACCAGGCGCTGCGCCTGCTCGAGGATCCGAGCGAGGACGAGCGCCGCCTGCTCGGCGTGTTCGGGACGACCGAGAACGACACGGTCCTGCACACCGACGAGCGCTTCCTGCCCCGCCGCGTCGCCACCCGCGGCTCCTGGAACTACCAGCTCCGCGACTGCGGCTGCGACGACGGCAGCCCGACGATGACCTACTACCTGAACAAGCTCCAGCGCCTCGACGAGGACGAGCACTACTGCGTCACGCTGAACCGCACGGCCGAGATCGACCCGGCGAGGATCATCCGCCGCTTCTCCTACCGCCACCCGCTCGTGACCCACGAGTCGATGCGCGCCCAGCCCGAGCTGCCGCGCCTGAACGGCCCGCGGCGCACCGCCTTCGCGGGCGCCTGGCAGGGCTACTGCTTCCACGAGGACGGGCTGCGCTCCGGCCTCGCCGCCGCAGCTGCCTTCGGAGCGACCTGGTGAGGTCCGCGCTCTACACCGGCACCGTGATGCACGCGCGCAAGACGCCGAAGGAGAACGTCTTCCGCTACCGCGTCTGCTTCTACCTGCTCGACCTCGACGAGCTGCCCGAGCTCGACCGGCGCGTCCGCCTGTTCGGCTGGAACCGGCGGAGCGTGGTCAGCCTCCACGACCGCGACCACCTCGACGTGCGCGCCTACCTGGCCGAGCACGGGATCGAGGCCGACCGGATCCTGCTCCTGACGAACCTGCGCGTGCTCGGCTACGTCTTCAACCCGGTCAGCTTCTTCTACTGCTACCCGGGCGGCGAGCTCGCCTGCATCGTCGCCGAGGTCAGCAACACCTTCGGCGAGCGGCTCCCCTACCTCCTCTCGCCCGAGAACCAGGACACGGGCGAGCGGCGGCTCTCCTACCGCCACGACAAGAAGCTGCACGTCTCGCCGTTCTTCGGCCTCGACCAGAGCTACCAGTGGTGGTTCTCCGAGCCCGGCGAGCAGCTCGACGTGCGGATCGACCTCAGCGAGGGCGGCGCGCGGCCGTTCTTCGCCACGCTCACCGGGCGGCGGCGCCCGCTGACCGACGCGACCCTCGCCCGCGCCCTGCTCCGCTACCCGCTGATGCCGCTGCAGGTGACCGTCCTGATCCACCTCCAGGCGGCGAGGCTCTGGCTGAAGCGCGTGCCGTTCTTCCACAAGCCGCCGTTCGTGCCCGGCGAGGGATCGGTGAAGCGGTGACCGAGGTGCTGCGCGAGCTTCCCGCCGGCCGCCGGATCGGGGCCCGCCTCGCCGAGCGCGCCGCGATCCGGGCGCTCGACCGGATCGAGCACGGCGCGCTCGAGCTGCGGCTCCCAGGCGGGCGCGTGTACCGGGCCGGGACGGGCGACCCGATCGTCGTCACCGTCACCTCGAACGACGTCTTCCGCCGGCTCGCGCGCTCTCCCGGCCTCGGCTTCGGCGAGTCCTACGCCGCCGGCGACTGGCACACCGACGACCTGCCCGGCCTGATCGCGCTCGTCGTGCGCAACCTCGAGACGTGGCGCGCCGGCTCGCGCCTCGCGCGGCTCGACCGCCACCGCCCCCACGTCTCCCCGCGGCAGGGCCTGCGCAAGGCCCGGGCGAACATCCAGTACCACTACGACCTCGGCAACGACCTCTACCGGCTCTTCCTCGACGAGTCGATGACCTACTCCTGCGCGCTGTGGGAGGAGGGCGACACGCTCGAGCAGGCGCAGGAGCGGAAGCTGCGGGCGATCTGCGAGAAGCTCCGCCTGCGCCCCGGCGACCACGTGCTCGAGATCGGCTGCGGCTGGGGCAGCTTCGCGCTGATGGCGGCCGGCGAGTACGGGGCGCGGGTCACCGGCGTCACGCTCTCCCAGCAGCAGCTCGAGCTCGCCCGCGAGCGCGTCGCTGCGGCCGGCCTCGCCGACCGCGTCGAGATCCGCCTCCAGGACTACCGCACGCTCGAGGGACAGTTCTCGAAGATCGCCTCGATCGAGATGCTCGAGGCGATCGGCTACGCGCAGTACCCGACCTTCTTCGCCGCCTGCGACCGGCTGCTCGCCCCCGGCGGCCTCGCCGCGATCCAGGTGATCGGGATGCCCGACCAGCGCTTCGAGCGCTACCGGCGCAAGGAGGACTGGATCCAGCGCTACATCTTCCCCGGCTCGCTGCTGCCGTCGCTCGAGGCGCTGCAGACGGCGATGAGCCGCGCCTCGGGCCTGATGGTGGTCGGGCTCGAGGAGATCGGGCCGCACTACGCGGACACGCTGAAGGCGTGGCGCGAGCGGTTCTTCGCGAGCCTCCCCGAGGTGCGCGCGCTCGGCTTCGACGACCGCTTCATCCGGATCTGGGACTTCTACCTCGCCTCCTGCGAGGCGCTGTTCAGGACGCGCGCGATCCGCGACATGCAGCTCGTCCTCGGCCGGCCGTTCGAGGAGCCCGCATGACGAGGATCAAGACCGTCCGCGAGCGGACGAGCGTCCCGAGCCAGCTCGCCGGGATCGTGGCCGTCGTCGTGCCGCCGCTCGGGCTCGTCGCCGCGGTCTGGCTGCTCTGGGACCGCGGCGTGCGCCCGGTCGACCTCGTGCTGCTCGCGGGGTTCTACGTCGCCTGCGGGCTGGGGATCACCGTCGGCTTCCACCGGCTCTTCACGCACAAGAGCTTCGAGACGAGCGCCCCGCTTCGCGCGGTCTGGGCGATCCTCGGCATCGATGGCGATGCAGGGCCCGCTCACCCAGTGGGTCACCGACCACCGCAAGCACCACGCGCTCTCCGACCGGCCGGGCGACCCGCACTCCCCGCACGCAGGGCACGGCGACTCGCTCGCCGAGCACGTGCTCGGGCTCTGGCACTCGCACATCGGCTGGCTCTTCTCGACGAAGGGCCTCGAGCGCGGGGTCGAGTACGGGCGCGACCTGTACGAGGACCGGCTCGTGCGGAGGATCGATCGTCTCTACCTGCTCTGGGTCGCGCTGACGCTCGGGCTTCCGTTCCTCGCCGGATACCTCGTCGGCGGAAGCTGGCAGCGGGGCCTCGAGGCGATGGTCTGGGCCGGCCTCGTCCGGATCTTCCTCTTCCAGCACGTGACGTTCTCGATCAACTCGATCTGCCACTTCTTCGGCGAGCAGCCCTTCCGCACCCGCGACGAGAGCCGCAACGTCTGGCTGCTGGCGATCCCGTCGTTCGGCGAGTCGTGGCACAACGGGCACCACGCGTTCCCGGCCTCGGCAGTCCACGGCCTCGAGCCCGGCCAGCTCGACATCTCCGCGCTCGTGATCCGCGGCATGGAGAAGCTCCGCCTCGCGACCGAGGTCAAGCGCCCCGACTCGCAGCAGATCGAGCGACGACGAGTCGTGGCCGAATGACCCCGCTGCAACGACATTGCGCGCCGGTGGCGAGCGGATCGCACGGGACGAGCGCCTGACCCCGGCAACGAACGACCGCAACCGCTGGCTCGCCCTCGTCGCGCTGACGATCGGCGTGGCGATGATCATCGTCGACGCGACGATCGTCAATGTCGCGATTCCGTCGATCATCCGCGACCTCCACATCGGGATCACCCAGGCCGAGTGGGCGAACTCGATCTACTCGCTGGTCTTCGCCGCGCTCCTGATCAGCGTCGGCCGCATCGGCGACGTCACCGGGCGCCGTCGCGTGTTCATCTGGGGCCTCCTCGTCTTCCTCGGCGCGAGCCTCATCACCGCGCTCGCACCCTCGGGAACCGTCCTCCTCGCCGGCCGCTTCCTCCAGGGGGTGGGCGGAGCGCTGATCCTCCCGTCGACGCTCGTCGATCGTGAACGCGACGTTCCGCGGGCGCGAGCGGGCGATCGCCTTCGGGATCTGGGGCTCGGTGATCGGCGGGATGGCGGCGCTCGGCCCGCTCGCCGGCGGCTGGTTCGTCACCAACCTGAGCTGGCGCTGGGCCTTCTACGTCAACCTGCCGATCGGAGCGCTCGCGCTCGCCGGCGCCTTCCTCTATGTCGGCGAGAGCCGCGACCCAGACGCACGGCCGGGATTCGATCCGCCGGGCGTCGCGCTGTCGACCATCGGCTTCCTCGGCGTCGTCTTCGGGCTGATCGAGGGGCAGACCTACGGCTGGTGGACCGCCCAGCGGGACTTCCTCGGCCTCTCCCCCGGCGGGCTGTCGGTGATCCCGTTCGCGTTCGCGCTCGGCGTGCTCTCGCTCGCGGGCTTCGTCCTCGTCGAGCGGCGGCGCGCGCTCGCGGGACGTCCGGTGCTCGTCGACTTCTCGCTCTTCCGGATCCCGACCTTCCGCTACGGGAACGTCGCGGTCCTGATCGTCGGGCTCGGCGAGCTCGGGCTCGTCTTCGTGATCCCGCTCTTCCTCCAGTCGGTGCTCGGCCTCTCGGCCTTCGACACCGGGCTCGTGCTGACCGCTCTCGCCGGAGGAGCGTTCCTCGCAGGCGGGCTCGCCGCGCCTCTCACCCGCCGAATCGGACCGCACCGGGTCGTGCAGCTCGGTCTCGCGATCGAGGTCGTCGGCATCGTCGCCGTCGGCCTCACCTTCTCCGCCGACCGCCCCGCCTGGCAGTTCTGCCCGCAGCTCTTCGTCTACGGGATCGGCGTCGGCTTCGCGACCGCACAGCTGACGAGCCTCATCCTCGCCGACGTGCCGAGCGCTCAGTCCGGAGAGGGATCGGGAATCCAGAGCACGTCGAGGCAGGTCGGCTCCGCGCTCGGGATCGCAATCCTCGGCACCGCGCTCACGACCGGGCTCGCCTCCGGCACCCGCGCCCGTCTCGAAGCAGTCCCCTCGATCCCGCCTCCACAGCGCGCGGCGATCACGGCCGCCGTCGAGCGGAGCGGCGGAGCAGTGCTGCCCGCCTTCCGCCGCTCGCCACAGCTCCAGCCTGCGGTCGCACCGGTCGAGGAGGCGTTCGTCGCGAGCGCGCGACGAGCCGCCTTCATCGCCGCCGCGTTCGTCCTGGTCGGGCTCGCCGCTGCCTTCAGGCTGCGGCCCGGCGGGCAAGATGAGCTTGAGCCGGGGCCAACCTAGAACCGGGGGGCTGAGCGCGAACGGTGGCACCCGACACCGCGGCGTCCCCCAGGCTGAAGCCGCGGCCGTCGTGGAGGTAGATGATCTCGAACGGGAGGACGGCGGCCCAGCCGAGCGAGTTGAGGAAGATCCCGACGGAGACGACCCAGAGCTCGGTCGGCAAGCCGAAGGCGAGTCGACGAACCAGATTGTTATAGTACAATCTGTACATCTAAACAGTACATACTCTAGCCGCCCGAAACGGCGGACGCTCCGATTCGAGCTAGAGCAGCACTGCAGCGTTCACGAGCAGGACGAGCCCGATGACGACGAGCGCGTAGACGGTGGCCGTCGACCGCTGACGCGCGAGCCACTCGAGAGCCCCGTCGAGCCGGGCGACCACCAGGTCTCCCATGAGCAAGAACGCGATCACGGGCACCCACACGAGGACGGTCGCGAGCAGGCCGTACCAAACGACGAGCGCCGCTTCGTCCGACCCGGTGCTTCCGGCAGCCGCGATCGAAGCCGAGGCCAGCGCCGTGAGAACCAGGCGCTTCGGCCCGCCGATGCCGAGCAGCAGTCCGAGCCCCGATGCCGTGATCAGGTGGACCCGCTGCAGGCGGTCGAGCGCTGCGTGCGACCTGCCGCTCGACGGCCGCTTCAGGATCTCCGGGCGTCGCCGAACCAGGTACGCGAGCACGAGGAGCGCGACGCCGAGGCCGAGCGCGAGCAATCCCTGGAAGGTCGGATGCGCTTTCGCACGACCCGGAATGGTCGCAGTTCCGAGCACGACCAGCACCGCGCACGCCAGCAACTGGCCGGCGACCACACCGAGCGCGAAGCCGAAGGCGTGTAAGCGGCCCGTGCGCATCACGGTGAGAGTCGCAGCGACGCCGAGCGGGCTGAGTGTGGCGATCAGGGCATACGGAATCAGCTGGATCGCCGCATTCATCGCGTGGAGTATGTCGCGGGCCAGCTACTTCGAGACCTGGCGTACCAGATCGGTCGCGATCGTCACCGTCGAGACGTGGATGCCGAAGGTGTCGCGCGCCCGCGATTCCAGATCCTGATCGAGCCAGCCGCGCTGGCCCCGCTCGAGTGCGACGAGCAGGATCTCGCTCGCGGGAAACCGCGCGAGCGCATCTCCGATCGCCTGGAGCGGATCGTCGTCGCCGAGGATGCCGCGCGCGACGACGCCCACCGACGCCAGGCCCTGCAGCGCCTCGGTCAGACGCACCCGCGCCGCTTCACGTTCACTCTCCTCCGCGTCCGTGACGAAGTGAAGCGTCGAGGTCAGTACAGGCGCAACCACCAGGACCTCGGCGGCGCGGCCGGTGACCGCCCGGGCGACGCTCTTGTCGAAGACAGGGCCGACGCAGTGCGTGTCCGCGAGGACGAGGAGGCGGAACGCATCGTCGGGCCGGGGGTGCGTGCGGACTGCGTTCGTCCGCGTCCGCGGGTAGAGGACGGCTGCCAATCCACCGATCAGCAGCGCGACCAATGCTGCGATCCCGAAGCCGATCCACCCGAGTGTCGTCGGATGGACGAACAGGGCGACCACGAGCAGCACGCCCAGGTAGACGAGCACCGGAGCGAAGATCAGCCAGAGGTACGGCCGTCCGCGCACGACGTCCCTCAATCCTCCCCCGTGCCCGTCGCGCCGTTCCCGCCCGTGACAGCGCACTGGCTGCTACGCGTGACGAAGTGAACTGCGTCGGCCGCCTCGAGCGTGAACGCGTCCGGTGTTCCGGGGCTGAGATCGAGACGGAAGCGCGGACGATTCCAGCGCTTGTACTGCTCGGCATCGATGTAGAACGGAACGCCGCCGACCTCGCCCAGCAAGAGGTCGTTCGGCCCGACGAGCAGCTCGCCCTCGTGCAGGCACAGGGGCGAGCTGCCGTCGCAGCAGCCGCCGGACTGGAACAGCATCAACGGCCCATGCCGCTCGCGCAGCCGAGCGAGCTCGGCAAGCGCCGCGAGTGTGGCGTCGATCGCTGTCTCGTCCGACATACCGCAACCTCCTAGAAGAACCCGAGCGGCTTCGGGTCGTAGCTGACCAGCAGGCACTTGGTCTGCGTGTAGTGGTCGAGCATCATCTTGTGCGTCTCGCGGCCGACGCCGGAGACCTTGTAGCCGCCGAAGGCAGCGTGCGCGGGATACAGGTGGTAGCAGTTCGTCCACACCCTCCCGGCCTTGATGCCGCGACCCATACGGTAGGCCTTGCTCGTGTCACGGGTCCAGACCCCGGCGCCGAGCCCGTACATCGTGTCGTTCGCGATGTCGAGCGCCTGCGCCTCGGTCTTGAACGTCGTCACGGCGAGCACCGGACCGAAGATCTCCTCCTGGAAGATCCGCATCCCGTTGTGGCCCTTGAAGACGGTCGGCTGGAAGTAGAAGCCGTCCTCCAGCTCACCGCCGAGGTGTGACCGCTCGCCGCCGATCAGCAGCTCGGCGCCTTCCTGCTTCCCGATGCCGACGTAGCTCTCGATCTTCTCGAGCTGCGCGGTCGAGACCTGGGCTCCGATCTGCGTTTCGGGATCCAGCGGGTGGCCTTGCTTGATCGCGTCGATCCGCTTGAGCGCCAGGCTCATGAACTCGTCGTAGATCGACTCCTCGATCAGCGCCCGCGAAGGGCAGGTGCACACTTCGCCCTTGTTGAACGCGTAGAGCACGAGACCCTCGACCGCCTTGTCGAGGAACTCGTCATCGGTCTCCATCACGTCGGCGAAGAAGATGTTCGGCGACTTGCCGCCGAGCTCCGTCGTCGAGGGGATGATGTTCTGAGCGGCGTACTGCATGATCAGCCGCCCCGTCGCCGTCTCCCCGGTGAAGGCGATCTTCGCGATCCGTTTGTTCGTCGCCAGCGCCTTCCCGATCTCGCCGCCGGGGCCGTTGACGACGTTGATCACGCCGGGTGGAACGATCTCTTCGATCAGCTCCATCAGCTTCAGGATCGACCACGGCGTCGGGCTTGCCGGCTTGATCACCGAGCAGTTCCCGGCCGCGAGTGCCGGCGCGAGCTTCCACGCGGCCATCAGCAGCGGGAAGTTGAACGGGATGATCTGACCGACGACCCCGAGCGGCTCCCGGAAGTGGTACGCGACGGTGTCCTTGTCGATCTCCGAGATCGTCCCCTCCTCGCCACGGATCACCGAAGCGAAGTAGCGGAAGTGGTCGGCCGCGAGCGGGATGTCCGCCGCCAGCGTCTCCCTGACCGGCTTGCCGTTGTCGTAGCTCTCCGCGACCGCCAGCAGCTCGCGGTGCTCCTCGATCGCGTCTGCGACGAGGTTCAGCACCTTCGAGCGCTCGGTCGTCGACGCCTCACCCCACGCGTCCTTGGCGGCGTGAGCGGCGTCGAGCGCCAGCTCGATGTCCTCGGGCGTCGAGCGCGGGACCCTCGTGAACGGCCTGCCGGTCACGGGTGTCACGTTCTCGGAGTACTCGCCCTGCACCGGCGCCATCCAGTGGCCGCCGATGAAGTTCTCGTAGCGCGGCTTCAACTCGACGAGGCTGTCGACCTCGCCGGGGGCCGCAAACATCGTGCGCTTCTCGATGGTTGCCATGACCCTCCTTTGGTCGAGCGTCACCAGCCGCAGATCGCGGCTGCCCCGACACGATCACCGCTCGGTCCCGCCGGGGACATCGGGGAAACGTGCCCGTCGAATGTGGGAAACCCACACGCGGCCGGCCTGATCCCGCGTGTCGGCTCCGTGGGTTGCCGGATGCCGCGGCAGCGCATCCCGGCGATCCTCGAGTCAGGATGTTCCTCGCCGGCGAGCACGAGGTCGGTCGCGGTGTCGGATGGACCGGCGACCGCTGCTCGCGGCTGCTGCCGCGCGGTTGGGGAGACCTGCTGCAGCAAGCTGGGCTCTGGCTGGGCTTCGCGATCGCCTACGAGATCGCGCGGGGGCTCGCCGATCGCGGAGAAGGCGTCGCACTCGCGAACGCAGATCGGGTCGTCACGATCGAGCACCACCTCGGCGGGCTCTACGACCTCGATCTCCAGCGCTGGGCGCTCGGAGTCGGAGGCCTGCTACTTCAACTCGCGAATTGGACGTACTGGCTCTCCCAGTTCGCGTTCCTGGTCGCCGGGGTGACCTGGATCTACCTCCGGCACCACCAAGCGTACCCACGGCTACGAAACACGCTCTTCGCCGTCAACGCGCTCGGCCTGATCGGCTACGTCAGCCTGCCGACGGCTCCGCCACGGTTCCTGACCGGCATCGGCTTCGTCGACACGCTCTCGACCGCCTCGGTGACCTTCCAGTCCGGGATCGTGAAGATCTTCGCGAACCCGTACGCGGCGATGCCGAGCCTCCACGCGGCAGACGCGCTCGTGCTGGGCGTCGCCCTGGCCTCGGTCGCTCGGTCGCCGATCGCACGGATTGCGTTTCTGCTCTGGCCCGCGTGGGTCTGGTTCTCCCTGCTCGTCACCGCGAATCACTTCTGGCTCGACGTCGCAGCAGGAGCCGCGCTGGGCATGCTCGGTGTCACCGCTGCGCTACTGATCGCCGAGCGTCACCGCGAACCTGTTCCGGACGAAGGGCCGCTGCCTACCCGACGTAGGTAGCGGCAGCCGGATGCATCACGTCGTGCATCGCGACCGCGAGTCGCTCCGCCTCCTTCGGCTGGAGATCCGTGGTCGTGATGCGGATCCCCGGCGGAGTCTGGAAGCGATAGCGCTCGCCGGGGCTCACGGCCCAGCCGCGCTCGAGCAGCTGTTGCACCGCCTGGGCCTCGTCGGTGAGCGGCACCCAGACGCCGAGCCCGGTGCTGCCGTACGAGACGATCCCACGTGCGTCGAGCGCGCCGACGAGCGCGGTGCGCCGTTCGGCATACGCGCGCGTCGCGCGCACGAGCAGCTTCCTGGTCGCGGCGCTTGCCCACAGGCGCGCTGCCGTCTGTTGGAGCAGGTGACTCACCCACCCGGGACCGAGCAGCTGGCGCCCCTCGACGCGACTGATCGTCAGCGAGTCGCCGGCGACCGGCGCGATGCGTAGGTCGGGCCCGAGCACCTTCGAGAGCGAGCGGACCACCACCCAGTGCGCACTCGCACCGTGGACAGCGAAGTACGGGGAGCCCGCAACGGCGGCGACGTAGTCGTCCTCGACGACGAGCGCGTCGGGGTACCGCCCGAACACGTCGCGCAGGTGTTCTGCGCGCGTGGCATCGAGTGCCGCCCCCGTCGGGTTCTGCCCCCGCGGGGTCACGATCACCGCCTTCGCGCCGCGCCGGAGCGCCTGCTCGAGCGCGTCCGGCACGAGGCCGCGCTGGTCGACCCGTGCCGGCTCGAGCTCGAGCCCGAGTGCATGGAGCAGGTCCGTGATCCGCGGCCAGCACGGATCCTCGACGACGACGCGGTCGCCGGGCCTGAGTTGCGTCTGCAGGACACGCTCGATGCCGTCGAGCGCTCCACCGAGAACGGCGATGTCGCCGCCCACGCCGTCCGCTTCGAAGTCGGCCTCGGCCAACTCGACGAGGGCCGCCAGCTTGATCGGGCCGCCGTACAGCTTGTGCCCGGGCTCGAGCCGGGCGAGCACCGGCCCGAGCGGCGGCAGGAGGGCCGGGTCGGGGTTGCCGCTTGCCAGGTCGCGCGTGTTCGGCGGCAGCGGCCGCCCACCTCGCACTCGCAGCGGCGGCTGGGTCGCGACGATCGTGCCGCGGCGGCGATTGGCGGTGACGAGCCCGCGCCGGCTCAGCGTGCGATAGGCGGCGGCAACCGTCGCCGGGCTCACCTCGAGCCCGGCCGCGAGGTCACGGACGGCCGGGAGACGCGCAGCCGGCAGGAGCCGACCATCGGCGATCGCCGCCTCGATCCTCGCCGCGATCGTTGCGGCGCCCGCACCCTGTCCGATCGCTTGCGCGAGATCAGGCACCTATATGTACTGTAACAAACTGCTTCCTACGAACAGTGAAATATGCTCCGACTGACTCACACGACGATGCCAGAGCGCAAACGGTTCACCGCGGAAGAGGCACGCCAGGTCGGCGAAGAGATCGGCATCGACTGGGCGACCTCCGCGTTCGGTGTCGACGAGTTCCGCGACGGGATGGACGTCGAGCTCGAGCACGGACTGCACGACCTCGCCACCAACGTCACCGGTGACGACCCACACGTCACGGGGAAGATTGCGCGCGCCCACCTGAACGAGTTCCCCGATTACTACACGCGGCTCCAGCGAATGGAAGCCGAGGCGGACCGCGACTGGGCCGATCGCCGCCGAGGCTAGCGCCTCGGCTCCGTCGAAGCAGCAGGGACTTCCACGACGGGCGATCGCCGCCAGCGCTGCGGCTCGGCGTGTACCGCCTCCATCACGGGCCGCCGGTCGCGCGGGTGAGCCCGGTACCAGGTCGCATACCGCGCCGTGAGCGGCTGCGATGTGAAGCCGTGTGCATAGACGGAGAGGACGATCGTGAAGACGGCAACGAGTGCGATCGTCGAGTCGTACGGCAGCTTCGTCTCGTCGAGGACGATCACGGTGAACACGATCGAGGCGAGGCCGCGCGGACCGAACCATCCCGTGAACGCGACCGTCGGAAGTCGGGCACGCGTCCCTGCGAACGCGACGGCGACGGGCAGCATGCGCGCGACGGTGAGGCTGAGGACGCCGTAGAGCGCAGCGGTCCACGTCAGCTTCGACAAGTACGGCCCGACGAACGCGGCCCCAAAGACGATGAATGTTCCGGCGTTCGCGAGCCCTCCGAGCTCCTCCAGCAGAACGGTCGTGCCGTCGTCGGTGCGCAAGACCGCGCCGAATGTGAAACCCCCGACGAAGGCGGCGATGAACCCACTGCCGCCGAGCGGCGTGGCGAGCCCGTAGGCAAGCGCCGCCGTCCCGACGGGCACGACCTGCATCCAGGTGAGGTCGGTCAGTTGCCGGCCGCGACCGAATCGGAGCAGGTACGCGCCCGCCGTCCCGCAGACGACCCCGAAGAGCACGCCGTAGCCGATCGCCTTGGCGACCAACACGGACGCGCCGTGGTTGCTCAGCGAGTGCGCTTCGGATCCGCTCAGCGCGAGAGCGATGAACAGCAGCGGGACGCAGATGCCGTCGTTCAGCCCGGACTCGACGTTGAGCCCCTGACGAATGCGCGACGGTAGCCGCTGATCGGTGACGACCGCTTGCCCGAGCGCGGCATCGGTCGGGGCGAGGATGATCGCAAGCAGGAGCGCCTCCGCAAGGCTCAGCTCTCGGAACAGCCCGGCGGCAAGCGCAAGACCCAGGAGGATCGTCAGCGGGAGGCCGATGCCGAGCAGCCTCGCCGGTACGAGGTACTCCCTGCGCAGCGCCTGCAGGTCGATGCGCGAAGCGTCGGCGAAGAGCACGAGCGTGAGCGTCGCCTCGGCCAACAGCCGTACCGATTCGCTGCGGGCGCCCAGGTCGATCCACCCGAGGCCCTTGTTGCCGAAGAGCAGGCCGCACGAGACGAAGAAGATCGCGGCCGTGACCGGCGTCCGGTCGAGCCGGCGGGAGACCACCGCGTAGGCGACGACGACTCCGGCGATCATCGCGAGGGTCCAGCCGGACATCTAGGCGGTCCCGCGCCTCGGTGGGATCGGGCAAGATCGCGCGATGACCAGCAGCACGAGCATCGCATTCTCATCTGCCGTCGACCTGCTCGGCAGCCTCGAGCGCAAGGAGCTCGCAGCGCGTGAGCTGCTCGAGCTCCACCTCGCGCGCATCGAGACGCTCGACCCCACGTACAACATCGTGGTCGAGCTGGCGGCCGACGAGGCACGCGCGGCGGCGGCCGCGGTCGACGACAGGCGGGCTCGAGGCGAGGTCGTGGGACGGCTCGGCGGGCTCCCGATGACGATCAAGGACGCATTCGAGGTCGCCGGCATGACCGCGACCTGTGGGATGCCGGAGCTCGCCGGGCATGTGCCCGAGCGAGACGCCGACGCCGTCGAACGACTGCGCGCCGCCGGCGCGATCCTCTTCGGCAAGACCAACGTCCCGCCGGGGGCCGCCGACTGGCAGACGGCCAACCCCGTCTACGGGCTCACCCGGAATCCGTGGAATCCGGAGCGCACCGTCGGCGGCTCGTCGGGCGGCTCCGCAGCCTCCGTCGCAGCGGGGTTCACCGCGCTCGAGCTCGGGAGCGACATCGCCGGCTCGATCCGGGTTCCGTCCCACTTCTGCGGCGTCTTCGGCCACAAGCCGAGCTTTGGAACCGTGCCGGTCCGCGGCCACATCCCCCCGCTTCCCGGCGGGCTCTTGACCGTCCCGCTGGGCGTCGCCGGGCCGATCGCGCGCAGCGCCGGCGACCTCGAGCTCGCACTCGACGTGCTTGCCGGCCCGAGCGATCTCGACGGCACCGGCTGGAGGCTCGACCTGCCGCCGAGCCGCCGCGACCGCCTCTCCGACTTCCGCGTCGGCATCTGGCTCGGCGGGGACAGCTATCGACTGGACGACGCCTACCGGCAGGCACTCGACGCATTCGCGACCGATCTCCGGGCCGCAGGCGCGAGCGTCACGGAGGTGGATCCTCCGTTCGATCCGGCCGAGGGGTACGACGTCTTCCTGCGAACGCTGTTCGCAATCGTCGGCGCGCCGGCCCCCGCAGAGGCCGACGCGCTCAGCGCACTCGCGGCCGACGACGACACGGGCTATGCGGCACGGCTCGGCGGTGCGATGGCATCCTCGCTCGGCGAGTGGTTCGGCTTGCTCGAGCGCCGCGAGCACCTGTTCCGCGCCTTCCGGTCGTTCTTCACCGGCGTCGACGTGCTCCTTTGCCCCGCCGCGCTGGTCGTCGCCTTCCCGCACGACATCGCCGAGAGCGACGGGCCGCACAGCACACAGCTCGCGCGCAGGCTCGTCGTGAGCGGGGAGCGTGTGCCGTACTTCGACAACTTCATGTGGCCCAGCATCGCCACCTGCTCGAACCTCCCTGCGACCGTGATGCCCACCGGGAGGTTCGTCGACGGGATGCCGGCCGGCGTTCAGATCATCGGGCCGTATCTCGAGGACCGCACCACGCTCCGCTTCGCACGGCTCGTCGAGGCGGAGCTCGGCGGGTTCACCGCCCCACCCGGGCTCGGAGGCGTGAGTGAGTGACGCCGTCGAGACGGTCCGCGGTCCGGTCGACCTCGCCGACCTCGGACCGACGCTGATGCACGAGCACGTCTTCGTCCTCGACCCGGAAGCGCTCCAGAACTACGGCCGGGTCTGGGGCGAGAGCATCTGGGACGAAGAGGTGCGCGTCGCCGACGCGATCGCGAAGCTGCGGCGGCTGCGCGACGGCGGGATCCACACGATCGTCGACCCGACGGCGATCGGCCTCGGCCGCTACATCCCGCGCATCCAGCGGGTCAACGCCGAGGTCGACCTCAACATCATCGTCTGCACCGGCGTCTACGCGTTCCTCGAGCTCCGGGGCTTCCTCGGATATCGCACGGACGACCAGCTCGTCGAGCTGTTCGTGCGCGAGATCCGCGAGGGAATCGACGACACCGGCGTCAAGGCGGCGTTCCTGAAGTGCGCGGTCGAGGAGCACGGGCTCGTCGGCGACATCCCCAGGATCCTCCGCTTGATCGCGGCCACGGCGCTCGAGACGGGCGTGCCGGTGATGGTGCATACGAATGCGCCTGCCCGGACCGGCCTGCTCGCGCTCGACTCGCTGACGAACGCCGGCGTCGACCCGGCCCGGATCGTGATCGCGCACGCCGGGGACAGCAACGATCTCGACTACCTACGCGCGATCGCCGGCACAGGCGCCAGCCTCGGGTGCGACCGCTTCAACATCGAGCACTTCAATCCCGACGAACGACGGATCGAGACGCTGACGGCACTCGTCGCCGAGGGCCTGGCCGAACGGGTCCACCTCGGGCACGACGGGGCCTGCTTCTACGACTTCATGGCGCACAACCCGCCCTTTGCACACGAGCGCCCGGACTATCTCCACATCTCGAACAAGATCCTCCCTGCCCTCCTCGAGAACGGTGTGACGCAGGAGCAGATCGACGGGATGCTGGTGGCGAACCCGCGGCGCTTCTTCAGCCGCTGACGTTACGCGCGCATGAGCGGTCCAGCGCTCGTCGAAGACGCTGACCACG
Organism: uncultured Thermoleophilia bacterium; assembly: GCA_963851065.1. Lineage (GTDB taxonomy): Bacteria > Actinomycetota > Thermoleophilia > Gaiellales > Gaiellaceae > PALSA-600. Next base: position 233,526 of record CAWKNW010000008.1, on the reverse strand, counting down.
CGGCACGGTTCACGACGTCCAGCGATCGCCTGGTGACCCGCTCGAGGCGGCTCGCGCCGTCGGACGAGAGGACGTCGCAGACGAAGTCCCAGTGCAGCGAGACGAGGTCGCCAGACCGAGGGCAGGGGATGAACGAGAGGCCGGCATCGCGCCAGCGAACGCTCCGCAACGCAGGCGGGCCGAGATCGAGGGTGTTCTCGCGCCAGAGCAGCGGTCGCGCGAGCACCTCGAGCGAGTCGCCGTCGACGGCGACCACGACGCCCGGCGTCGTCCGGCACTGGTCGAGGATCCGCAGCGGCTCGTCGACGATCCCGGTGCGAAGCAAGCCGAGCCACGGATAGACGGCGAAGACGTGGAAGCAGTGGTGCGGCACGCCGCCGGCCGCGACCGCCGCAACCACGGTCTCCTGCGCGCGACCGAGTCGGCTGCCGAAGCGATCCTCGACGTGACGCGCGAGGTCGCCGGGGCGCACCTGCTCGAGCAGGCCGTTGCCGACCCAGTAGGCCTCGACGACCCTCGGATCGAGCGGGTCGGCGATGCGATTCGCGGCGGCGATCAGGGTGAGGTAGGGCCAGGCGCCCTCGAACGTGCGCGCGAGCTCCGCGAGACCGCCGTCGGACTCGCGCGCGTCGCCGTACTGGAGCAAGGTGTTGGGCGTGTCGGCGCCGCACAGGCCGAGAGCGTTCGGCGGATACGCGTAACGGGCGAAGAGGAGCGGCCCTGGGTCAACGCTCATGCCCGCTCCGGGCGGCGGCGAAGCCGCCGCCTCCGCTCCCAATTGAGCTCCGCCAAGCCTACGCTCATGCCCGCTCCGCGGCCGGTCGCCGCAGGGCAGCCCAGGCGGCGAGAATCGAGCCCACGGCGACGAGGACGGTGCCGACCACGTTGACCGACGTCCCGTCGGCGGCGCCGGCGAGAACCGCCGTGACAACCGCGCCGAAGACGAGCACCGCCGTGACGTCGATCGCCTGTGCAAGCGACAGCGCCACGTACCACGTGCCGACGTAAGCCGTCAGCAACAACCCGGTGAGCAGCACCCACCGCCACTGCTCGGCGTCGAGGCTCGCCAGCTGGCCGAGGCGGCCGGAGACGGCGAGCCACCCGAGCAGGATGACCGTCCCGAGCCCCATCCGTGCGGCGGCGAGCGTCTGCGGCGGAATCCAGCCGAGTAGCCACTTGGCGAGCACGACCTCGACCGACCAGAGGAGCGTGGCCGCGAGGATCATCGCTTCGCCGGCCCCGAACGTGACGATGCCGAGGTGACCGGCGAGCCACGCCTGGCCCGCGATCAGCAGCGCGATCGCGATCGCGTGGAAGGCACCGAACCGCTCGTGCAGGATCGGAACCGCGAGCAGCGCAACCCACACGACGAGCGTCTTCTGGATGAAAGCGGCCTGCGTCGCCTCGGCGCGTGCAAGACCCTCGAAGAACAAGACGAAGGCAACGCTTCCACCGATCACTGCGACGCCGATGAACGCGAGCCATCGGGCACGCCTTCCATGCTCTGTATCGCTGCCGGCGGCGCGGCGAGCAGGCACCGTGAACGCGAACACGAGCAGCAGCACGCCGGCAATCGCGTTCTTCGCAGTCGTGTAGACGGTGGCGTCGCCGAAGTGCTTGACCGCGTGGCCGTTCACGTAGATCGAGACGCCGCTGATGAGGGCGGTCACGAATGCAAGAGCGATGCCGCGCGCGCGGTTCGTCATCGTGCTTCTCCGTCTTGTGCGGCTGCGCGCAGCTCGAGCGCGTCGCGGGCGGTCTCAGCGTCGAGGATCTCGACCGGAATGCCGAGGTGGAGAAGCAGGTCCGCACCCGACCGGGCATCGGGGACGAACGAGAGGCTGACGACGCAACCGTCCGCCAACCGGCCGACGCGCACGCCGTCCTCGTCCCAGGTGTCGACGAGCCGAGCGATCGAGCCGACACACATCAGGACTCGACCTCGATGCTCTCGAGCACGACGTCGCGGGCACGCGGGTCGGCAATGTCCTGCTCCAACACGGCGTCGACCTCGGCGCCCTCGGCGATCGTGTCGCGTGACGCGTCGACGAAGTGCTCGCGAAAGTGCTCGGCGCTGAAGTGCGAGAGGGCGCCGAGGCGAACGCCGACCCGGGTGACGCGAAGGGCGCCACCGGCACGGGCCACGTCCTCGATCTCGCGCATCACGTCCTTCATCAGTGCCCGCTCATGCATGTTCGGCATCTCCTTCGGAGTGACTGACCTCGGCGAGAACCGCGGCCGCGGCGGGCTCGACGGCCGCGGCGACCGCATCGGTGAGACCTTCGCCTGCCTCGAACACGGCTCCCTCGATGCCGTAGACGATCACGCGATCGGGGAGCCGGTTCAGTGCGCGCGCGAGCTCGATCGCCTCACCGACGCCGAAGGCATGGGTGGAAGAGCGGAAGAGGCGCTCCGGGACGGGCCGGTCACTCGCGTCGAAGCGGTGCAGCGTCCCCGGGGCGGCGCCCGACTCGACCGCGTCGACGACCAACGCTGTCGCAGCACCCTCGCAGGCGTCGATCAGCCGGCTCGGCTCCTGTTCGCACGAAACGATCTCGACGCCGCTCGGCACGCGGGTCCGGAGGCGGTCGGCGACCGCGAGCCCGGCGCCGTCGTCACGACGGTACGCGTTGCCGATCACCACCACGACCTGGCGCTCGCTCATCGCCGCTCGACCTCCAGGTCGAGGAAGTGCGTCGCGCACGAGATGCACGGGTCGTAGTTGCGGATCGTCTGCTCGCAGAGCCCGCGCAGTCCGTCGTCGTCGAGGTGTGTGTGGCGTGACACCACGTCGCGAAGATCGTCCTCGATCGCACGCTGGTTCTGCGACGTCGGCGGGACGATCTTCGCGTCGAGGATCGTTCCCTCCCGGTCGACCCGATAGCGGTGGTAGAGCAGTCCTCTCGGCGCTTCGCTGACGCCGAATCCGGTTCCGGCGACGGGCTCCGTGTGAAGGGCAGGTTGATCGGGCTCTTCGTATGCGTCGATCAGGCGGAGGGCCTCGTCGCATGCGTAGACGAGCTCGACGCTGCGCACGACGATGCTGCGGAACGGGTCGCGACACGTGTCGCCGAGCCCTGCGTCGCGAGCGGCCTCGAGTGCGAGCGTGGACAGCTGGTGATGGTTCAGCGAGAAGCGAGCAAGCGGCCCGCAGAGGTACGTCCCGCCGTCTCGCAGCTGCGAGTGCAGAGCAGTCGAGCGCTCGACGTGCTCCTCGACGAAGAACTCGTCGTAGTCCACGGGCGCGATGTCGAGCCCGGAGTCCGAGCAGATCCGTCCGCGCTCGATCGCGTACCCGTCGGGGTCCGAGAGTGCAACGAGCGTGCACTCGACGTCGCGTTCGGGGAACTCGAAGCCGGCGGTCCAGCGCACCGTCTCGAGCGCCGCTTCGCGGGCACGTTCGAGCGGCTCGACGAGCGCACGGAGCTCGCTGCGGGAAGGGGCGCGATAGAAGCCGCCGACCCGAACGTTGATCGGGTGGATCTCGCGACCGCCGACCAGAGTCATCACCTGGTTCCCGGTCTTCTTCAGCGCGAGCCCGCGCTCGACCGCCTGCGGCGCGTCGCGCGCCAGCTCGACGGCGCCCGCGTAGCCGAGGAAGTCGGGCGCGTGGAGCATGTAGACGTGCAGCGCGTGGCTCTCGATCCACTCGCCGCAGTAGAGGAGCCGCCGCAGCAGCCGGATCGGCTCGGGCACCTCGACACCGCACAGGTTCTCGAGCGCGTTGACGGCGCTCGTCTGGTACGCGACGGGGCAGATCCCGCAGATGCGGGCGGTGATGTCGGGAGCCTCGAGGTAGGACCGGCCGCGCAGGAGCGCCTCGAAGAATCGCGGAGGCTCGAAGATGCGCAGCTCGACGTGCTCGACGCGGCCGTCCTGGAGGCGCACGGTCATGGCGCCCTCCCCTTCGACGCGGGCGAGGTAGTCGGTCCGGATCGTGCGCCGCTCACCCACTGGAAACCGCGTTGCGGAAGGGCTCGGCGTCCGCGTTGAACGTGCGGAAGACGCGCTCGACGCCGCGCTCGGTCATCCCGAGGTTCCGGAGGAGCGGGACCAGCGCGGCCGTGTTCGGCGTCTCCATCGGCCCGAAACAGCCGTAGCAGCCGCGGTTGTAGGCGGGGCACAGTGCGCCGCAGCCTGCGTGGGTCACGGGCCCGAGGCACGGTGTCCCGTGGGCGACGGTGACGCAGACGATGTTGCGCCGCTTGCACTCGGTGCAGACGCTCGTCGACGGGATGCCCGGCTTGCGCCCATGAAGGAAGGCGGTGACCACCTCGAGGAGCTGATGCTTGTTGACCGGACAGCCGTGCAGCTCGAAGTCGACCGGTATGTGCGCGGCGATCGGCGTCGACGTCTCGAGCGTGGAGATGTACTCGGGCGATGCGTAGACCGCCGCGACGAACTCGTCGACGTCGCCGAAGTTGCGGAGCGCCTGGATGCCACCCGCTGTCGCACACGCTCCGATCGTGACCACCGCCTTCGACGAGTGCCGGACGGCACGGATCCGCTCGGCGTCGTGCGCGGTCGTGATCGACCCCTCGACGAGCGAGAGGTCGTACGGTCCCTCGACCGTGCCGCTCGTCGCCTCCCGGAACTCCGCCAGCTCGACGGTGCCGGCGAGCGCGAGGAGCTCGTCCTCGAGGTCGAGCAGCGACAGCTGGCAGCCGTCACACGACGCGAACTTCCACACCGCGAGCTTCGGCTTGGCGTTCACAGCTCGCGCACCTCGAGCCACCGGGCGAGCGTCGAATACGGATAGACGGGCCCGTCGCGGCAGATCAGGGTCGGACCGAGCTGGCAATGGCCGCACAATCCGATCCCGCAGTCCATGTGTCGCTCCATCGAGACGATGATCTGCTCCGCGGCCAGCCCGCGCTCGAGCAGCGCGCGCGCCGCGAAGCGCATCATGATCTCGGGCCCGCAGACGAAGGCGGTCGTTCGCTCGGGCCGGAAGACCGCTCCCGGAAGGAGCTTCGTCACCACTCCGACCCGTCCGGGCCAGTCCTCGCCCGCCGTGTCGACCGTCACCTCGACGTCGATCGCGCGCCGCCACGCGTCGAAGAGGCTCGTGTAGAGCAGGTCGCCGGGGGTGCGGGCGCCGTAGAGGACGGTGGCGGCGCCGTAGCCGGCGCGCTGCTCGAGGACGTGCAGGACGACCGGACGCAGCGGCGCGAGCCCGATGCCGCCGGCCATGACGACGACGTCGCCGCCGCGGGCGGCGTCGACCGGCCAGGGTGTGCCGAACGGGCCGCGAAGCCCGAGCGTCGTACCCGGCTCGGCGCTGCAGATCGCGGTGGTGACGGCACCGACGGCGCGGACCGTGAGCACGACCGGGCCGTGGCGCCCCGGAGGGCCGCTGACCGAGATCGGGACCTCGCCGATCCCGAAGGCGTAGACCATCATGAACTGCCCGGGCTCGATCGAGGGGCCGGGCCCCGACAGCGGCTCGAGCGTGAGCGTCCAGGTGTCGGAGGTGTCCTGCGCGCGCTCCGCGACTCGGAACGGCGCCGGGACCATCGAGCCCGGCCCCTGCAGCTCAGCGACGGTCGCCGTTGCCATAGACGTCGAGCAGCCGGAGCCGCGTCCATTGCAGGCGGTCGATCAGCACCTGCGCGAAGCGCCCCATCAGCGTGTAGCCGAGCGCCGGGTCGCTCTCGCACTTCTGGCGCAGGCACAGCCCGTCGAAGACGGTCGCGCGGACGGTCGACAGCGCTCGCGCGTCGAAGTGCCAGCGATACGGCGGGAAGAGCCATGACCAGCCGAGGACGTCGCCGGCCTCGATCGTCTCGATCGTGACCGCTCCCCGCGTCGGCACGAACGACTCGACCGCGACGCTGCCCTGACGTACGACGTAGAAGACGTCTGCCTCGCCGCCCTCGCGGAAGATCCGCTCGCCCGCGGCAAAATGGATGTTGCGGGCGCAGCCGGCGAGCAGCGCGAGCGCTTCGTCGCCGAGCCCCTCGAAGAGCGCCACGTCGGCCAGGAGGTCTTCAAGCGACCGTGCCATCGGCTCCGTCCGTGGCGCGAATTGCCGCGACCTCTTCGGTGATGTCGATCCCGACCGGGCACCAGGTGATGCAACGCCCGCAGCCGACGCACCCGGACGAGCCGAACTGGTCGTGCCAGGTGCCGAGCTTGTGCGTCATCCACTGCCGGTACCGCGAGCGGCCCGAGGGCCGGATGCTGCCGCCGTGAATGTGCGAATAGTCGACGGAGAAGCAGGTGTCCCAGACACGCCACCGCTCGGCCTCGCCGCCGGACAGGTCGGTCTCGTCCTCGACGGCCGAGCAGAAGCAGGTCGGGCAGACGAGGGTGCAGTTGCCGCACGTGAGGCAGCGCTTTGCGACCTCGTCCCAGCGTGGATGCTCCAGGTTTCGGTCGAGCAGGTCGCGGAGGTCGAAGGTCTCCATCGAGCGTCCCATCTGATCGGCGGCGCTCGCGACCGACTGCTCCGCGGCCTCCAGGTCCCTCGCGGCAGCCGGCCGGCCCGACAGCTCGGCGAGCACCTCGGCACCGCGGTCGCTGCCGGCTTCGACGAGAAAGCGGTGCTCCCCGTCGAGGAGCTCCGTCAGCGTCAGGTCGGAGCCCGACTCGACCTTCGGGCCGGTGCCCATCGACGTGCAGAAGCACGTCCCGCCGGGCTCGAAGCAGTTGACCGCCACGAGGAACACGTCCTCGCGTCGTGCGGCATAGTCGCGGTCCGAATACCGGCCGCCGAGAAAGACGCGATCCTGGATCTCGATCGCGTGCAGCTCGCACGAGCGCACGCCGATGAAGGCGAGCGGCTGGTCGTCGGGCGGCTCCTCTTCGACCGAGGGCGCGTCGCCGCCCAGTCGCGCCCGCCAGAGGCGCACCCGGGGCGGGAAGAGGAACCGCTTCCAGGAGTGCGGGCCGACCGCGAAGCCGAAGCGGGCCTCGTCCTCGCGCTGCTCCAGGCGATACACCCCAGCGTCCTGGCGATCGGTCCAGCCGATCGGAAGGGCGTCCGCGGACCCGAGCTCGTCGTAGACGATCGCGCCGTCCCGCACCGTCGGCCCGAGCACGCGATATCCGCGATCTCCAAGCGCACCGACGAGATCGTCGAGCACTCCGACTGAGATGACCAGCTGATTCGGCTCGATCGTGGACACCCCTGTCGACAACTCTCTCAGATCTCCTCACCGACGTCGCAGTCCACGTCAGACCGCCACCGGAACCAGCACCCGCTGGGCGAGCTCGACGAGACGGTTCGAGTAGCCCCACTCGTTGTCGTACCAGGCCACGACCTTCACCTGGGTCCCGTCGACGACGGCTGTCAGACCCGCATCGAAGATCGACGAGAACGGCGACTTGACGATGTCGGACGAGACCAGGGGCTCCTCGCTGAAGGCGAGGATGCCGGTGAGCTCGTCACGGTCTGCCCGAGCGCGGACGATCGAGTTGACCTCGTCCACGGTCGTCGGCCGCTCGACCTCGAGCGTGAGGTCGACCAACGACCCCGTGGGGACGGGCACGCGTACGGCGTAACCGTGCAGCCGCCCCTCGAGCGCCGGCACGACCAGACCGAGCGCCTTGGCGGCGCCGGTCGTCGTCGGCACGAGGTTGCAGGCCGCGGCGCGGGCACGGCGGTAATCCTTGTGCGGAGCGTCCAGCAGCCGTTGGTCGCCGGTGTACGCATGGACCGTCGTCATCAGCCCGTGGCGAATGCCGAGCGCCTCGTGCAGCACCTTCGCCATCGGGGCGAGGCAGTTCGTCGTGCAGGACGCGTTCGAGATGATGCGGTGTGTCTCAGGGTCGTACGCGTCGTCGAAGTTCACGCCGAGCGCGACGGTGACGTCCGGGTCCTTGGCGGGAGCCGAGATGATCACCTTCTCGGCACCGGCATCGAGATGCTTCTGGGCGTCCGCGCGTGCGCGAAACCGCCCGGTCGACTCGATCACGACCTCGGCGCCGAGCTCCTCCCAGTCCAGCGCGGCCGGATCCGGGGCGGACGGCGTCTCGATGCGCCGGCCGTCGACGACGAGCGCTCCGTCCGTTGCCACGACGGTGCCCGCGAACGGGCCGTACACGGTGTCGTGCCGCAGGAGCTGGGCGAGCATCTCCGGGTCGGCGACGTCGTTGATCGCGACCCACTCGATGTCCGCTTCGCTCTCGTAGGCGGCGCGGAACATCGCGCGGCCCGTCCTCCCGAAGCCGTTGATCGCAACGCGAACGCTCATGACGAACTCCTTTCGGTTTCGCCGTCGCCACGCGGTCGAACGATCACGACTGGACAAACGGCATGGTGGACGCACTGCTGGCCGACCGAGCCGAGCAGGAGCCCGGAGAATCCTCCGCGGCCGCGCGAACCAAGGACCAGCAGATCCGCATCCTGTGACGCCTCGATCAGCACTCCGGCGGGCGGGCCTTCAACCGCACGGGCCACGATCTCGACGTCGTCGGGTACGTCGCCCACCTCGGCGACCGCTGCCTCGACGATCTCCCGGGCGTGCCGGTCGAGCGCCTCGGGATCGATCAGGTCCGGCGGGATGTACTGGAATCCCATCACGAGCGGCGACTGCCAGGCGTAGACGGCCTCCACCTTCGTCTTGCGCAGGCGTGCCTCGTCGACCGCCCAGCAAATCGCGTCCTTTGACGACCCCGAACCGTCCACGCCCACGACGATCATCTCCGCTCACCTCCTTCGATCTCTCGCTGAGAGCCTCGTCGCGGCGCATGCGCCCGGCATCGGGTGCACCGCCCATCGCGGGTCGGTAGAAACCCGAGAGACGGAGCGCTCAGACGGCCGAGAGCAACGGGTCGATCAGTTCCGCCAGATCGGCGACCACGCGGTCTGCGCCCTCCTCGACCAGCGCGCCGGCCCTGCCGGACCGGTCGACGCCGATCACGCGATGGACGCCGGCGGCGCGGCCCGCAGCGACCCCGGCGTTCGTCGTCTCGAAGGTGACGACGCTCTGCGGTTCGACGTCGAGCCGGCGACACGCGGCGAGCACGGAGTCAGGTGCAGGCTTCGCGCGCAACCGCTCCGCTCCGATCACCTCGCCGTCGACCACCTCGTCGACGAGATCCAGCAACCCGGACCGCTCGAGGATCGCCTCCGTGTTCATGCTTGCCGAGACGACGGCGCAGTGAAGCCCGGCCTCGTGTGCGATCTCGAGAAAACGGAGGGACCCCTCGAAGGCGCTCACACCATCGTGGCCGAGCCGGCGCCGCAGCGCCTCGTTCTTCCGGTTCGCCAGCCCGTGCGCCGTCTCGATGCCGGCCAGATCATCGAGCCCGCCCTCGGGCAGACGGATCCCGCGGCTCGCGAGGAACGCGTGCACGCCTTCGATCCTCGGCCTCCCGTGGATGTAGAGGTCGTAGTCGTGCTGTGTGTCGAACGGCCTCCACGGCCCGAATCGGTCGCCTGAGCTCTCGTGGTGACGGACCAGGAGCTCGTCGAAGGTCTCCTGCCACGCGGCGGCGTGGAGCGCTGCACTCGCGGTGAGCACCCCGTCGAGGTCGAACACGCACGCAAGCACCGCACGGTCGAGACCGAGGAGCTCGCCGCTCGCTCGGGGTCCGGTGAGCCGCCGGTGGGATCCTGCGTGCGTCAGCTGGGCGAGCTGCTCGAGCGCATCTTCGGCCTCGCTGCGCTCGTGCACCAGGTCGCGAACCCGCATCTGCATCTCGTCGGGCGCGAACTGAAGCGCCCGCCGACTGCGGCTCACGGCATCGAGGGCGTCCTCTGCCGCATCGAGTGCCGTGCGCCAGTGGATGCTGAGTGTGTCCAGGCTGTCCACGGTGATGGGAGACGAGATCTGCATCCGAGGTGAACGCAGATCTCGTTGGATCAGATCAGATCGAGCCGACCAGCTGGTCTTCACGGGCGCGCGCTCTTATCCGCCCGCCACCTCGTAGGTCGTCCCCTGCTCGGCCAGCGCCGCCTGGGCGGCGGAAAGCCTTGCGAGCGGGACACGGAAGGGCGAGCAGGAGACGTAGTCCAGGCCGATGCGGTGACAGAACGCGATCGATTCGGGATCGCCGCCGTGCTCGCCGCAGATCCCGATCTGGAGTCCCGGCTTCGCAGCCCGTCCGCGGGTGACGCCGATCTCCACGAGCTCGCCGACGCCGTCCTGGTCGAGTGTCTCGAACGGATTGTGCTCGATCACTCCGTCTTCGAGATAGCCCGTCAGGAACTTCCCCTCGGCATCGTCGCGAGAGAGCCCGAGTGCGGTCTGCGTCAGGTCGTTCGTGCCGAAGGAGAAGAAGTCGGCGTACTCCGCGATCTCCCCCGCGCGCAATGCCGCCCGCGGGAGCTCGATCATCGTTCCGCAGTGGTACGCCAGGCCCGGCGCCTCGGCTGCGAACACGCGCTCGGTGAGCTCGCGCAGGCGATGCAGCTCTTCCGCGTAGGCGACGAGCGGATGCATGATCTCGACGATCGGGGCCTCGCCCGTCCTCGCAGCGACCGCCGCGGCAGCGCGGGCAATCGCCTGCACCTGCATCTCGTAGATCTCCGGCCATTGCAGGCCGAGCCGGCAGCCGCGCGTTCCGAGCATCGGGTTCACCTCACGGAGTGACCGGATGCGCTCACGCATCCTGTCGCTCGTCGCCTCCGCTTCGCTCGGCAGGAACTCGTGCAGCGGCGGGTCGAGCAGCCTGATCGTGACCGGCAATCCGTGCATCGCCTCGAACATCGCCTCGAAGTCGGACTGCTGGAACGGCTCGAGGCGCTCGAGCGCGGCGCGGCGCGACGCCTCGTCGTCGGCAAGGATCATCTCCTGCACGACCGGCAGCCGCTCCTCGCCGAAGAACATGTGCTCGGTGCGGCAGAGCCCGATGCCCTCTGCGCCGAAGCGCCGCGCACGTTCGGCGTCGACCGGGGTGTCGGCATTCGCCCGCACCCCGAGCATCCTGTACTCGTCGGCCCACAAGAGGACCGTCTCGAGATCGGCGTTGATGCCCGGCTGCACGAGCGGCGCCGAGCCGATGATGACGCGGCCGTTCGAGCCGTCGACGGTGATCGTCTCGCCCTCGCGAACCTCGAGGTCACCGATCTTGCAGCGGCCGGCGAGCTCGTCGATCTCCAGCGCACCGCAACCCGCGACGCACGGCTTCCCCATGCCGCGCGCGACGACGGCGGCGTGCGAAGCCATGCCGCCGTGCGCGGTGAGAATCCCCTGCGCCGCGGCGAGGCCGTGAATGTCGTCGGGCGTCGTGTCGAAGCGGACGAGGATCACCGCCTCGCCTGCCCCGCGCTCGGCGGCGAGGTCGGCGTCGAAGACGACGACGCCCACCGCCGCCCCGGGGGACGCCGGAATACCGGTCGCCGCGACTTGGACAGATGCGGCGGGATCGACCATCGGGTGGAGCACGTGGTCGAGTGCGCTCGGCGGGATGCGCAAGACCGCCTCCTCGCGCGAGATCAGGCCCTCCCGCTCCATGTCCACAGCGGCGCGCAACGCAGCCGCGGCAGTCCGCTTCGCCGACCGCGTCTGGAGGATGTACAGGCGGTCGCGGTCGATCGTGAACTCGACGTCCTGGATGTCGCGGTAGTGCCGCTCGAGCGTGTCCATCGCCGCGCAGAACTCCGCGTAGGACTCGGGCAGCAGGTCGGCAAGGCGCTCGAGCGGCTGTGGCGCCCGGATACCGGCGACGACGTCCTCTCCCTGTGCGTCGACGAGGAACTCACCGCGTACGGCCCGGTCGCCGGTCGCGGGATCGCGCGAGAACGCGACCCCGGTCGCCGAGCGTTCGCCGGAGTTTCCGAACACCATCTGCACCACGTTGACGGCGGTGCCGATCGTGTCCGGGATCTCGTTGAGCCTGCGATAGACCTGCGCGCGCGGGTTCTGCCAGGAACGGAAGACGGCCTCCACCGCAGCGCGAAGTTGAGCGCGCGCGTCCTGCGGGAACGGCCGTCCCAGCGCCTCCACGTAGATGCGCTTGTAGGTCTCGACGAGACCCTTCAAGTCATCGGCGGTGAGCTCGGTGTCGACCTCGATCTCGAGCTCCGCCTTCCGTGCGGCCAGCGCGTCCTCGAACAGACGTCCGTCGATTCCGTCGACGACCTCGCCGTACATCTGGATCAGCCGCCGGTAGGAGTCATAGGCAAAGTGCTCGTTGCGCGCGCCGCGACCCAGTCCTTCGACAGCGGCGTCGGAGAGCCCGAGATCGAGGACGCTGTCCATCATCCCCGGCATCGAGATCGCCGCGCCCGAGCGCACGGAGACGAGCAGCGGATCGTCGACCGACCCGAAGCGCTTGCCGGTCTTCGCCTCCAGGCGCGCAACCGCGCGGTCGAGCTCCTCACCGAGCCCTGCGGGAACCCGCTCGCCGTGACTCAGGTAGTCGCGACAGGCGTCCGTCGTGACCGTGAAGCCTGCCGGGACCGGCAAGCCCATCTGCGTCATCTCGGCGAGGCCGATGCCCTTGCCGCCGAGCTGCTCGCGGCCCCTCGGAGCGACGTCCTCGAAGTCGTAGATGTAGCGGGTCTGTGTCGTGACGGCCATGGCACTCACCTCAGACCCGGCCGGCGACCGCGAAGGCGGTCTCGTCGGCATCGGTTTCGGCCGTCGGCGCCGCCGGCCGGACGACGAGCACCGGGCACGGAGCCGTGTGCACGAGGCGCGTCGAGACGCTGCCCAGCAGTGCTCGGCCGATCGCGCCGCGCCCGTCTGATCCGACGACGATCAAGGTGTCCCCGATCATCTCGGCGAGCTCCAGGATCTGCCGCGTGACGTCACCCTGGCGGAGATACGTGATCGCCGCGATTCCTGCCTCGGACGCCTCGTCGGCAGCCACGGCGAGTGCATCCTGCGCGAGGTCGCGAGCGACCTCTGCGAGCTCACCGGCCATCATCGGAGCGGCCGAGAGCTCCATCGGGGGCACGGACCAGACGCTCACGATTCGAAGCGGCCAGCCGGTCTCGGTGGCCAGCTCGATCGCCGCGCGGGTTGCCCGCTTCGCACCGGGCGAGCCGTCAGTGCCGAGAACAATCGTCTTCATCGTGGGCTCCTTTCGCAACGCATCGTCATGCCGAGGTTGCCGCAGCGCAGTTCGCCCGCAATCGGGGAGAGCGTGTATCGCGGTGCGGCTTTCCCGCACAGGCGGCAGACGGAGGCCGCGGCAGCAGTCGCGGCCGCGGCCTCCGTGACGATCGTCACGCCTTGCTGATCGGAACCTTGATCGGCTTCGGTCGCGCCGTCTTCGGCACGCGCAGCGTGAGGATGCCCTTGCCGTACGACGCCTTCAGATGCTCGCCGTCTGCGTCGACAGGGAGCTGGAAGCTCCGCTCGAACGCCGACTCGAGCCGCTCATGCAGGCGAACCGTCTTGTCGGTCGACTCCTTCTCGACCTCGCGCCGGCCTGCGATCGTCAGCATGTGATCGCCGACCTCGACGTCGAGCTCCTTCTCCTCGTAGCCGGGAACCTCGAGCTCGAAACGGATCTCGTCCTTCGTCTCGATGATGTCGGCCGCGGGTGTGACCGGCGCCAGCACTGTCGGGAACAGACGACGCAACCGCTGATCCATCAACTCGAGATCGCGGAAGGGTGTCCACCTCTCCAGGACAGGCATTGTTCACCCCCTTTCCTGAGTCCGCCATCAGTGTCTCGACCCGAAGGCCACGACGCATCAGCGACCGGCGGCAACCGGCGCGTGGAGAACTACTGATCGCTCAGGGATCGCTGCGGGGCCCAGGTCAGAGCCACCGGCAGGAGCACGAGTCGAGCGGATGATGGCAGGTCGGGCATTCGACCGTGCGCCAACGGAGACGCTTCTTGCCCACGCCCGCGACCACCATCAGAAAGCTCGCGACCAGAGCTCCCATCTGGAGAACTGCTGGACTTGCGGAGAGAAGGTTCATGGCGCCAGCGTGGCCTGCGCGGAACCGCCTGACGTCGGGCCTGACGCTGAATGTCGGTGCGGGTTTCCCGCGGTCCGTCGGGCGAAGCAGAGAGCAGGCGCAAGATCCGTATCCACTACGGATTGCGGCCGGGAAGACGTCGACGAGACTTGTTCCGTAACGACCGCAGAGCAAGTCCGACATTCTGGGGGAGATGACTTGACCAAGGTCGTTCGGGAGGGCCCGCAAGGGCCCTCCGCTTGTGTGTCGCATTCGTCCGGGCTCGTGGGCTATCGGCGCGGCAGCGCCACGGCGCCCGTGCGCTGCCGCACGATGAAGTCCCGGTACCACGCGAAGCTGTCCTTGGGGACACGCTCCAGCGTCGGGTAGTCGACGTAGACGAGGCCGAACCGCTTCGAGTATCCGTACGCCCACTCGAAGTTGTCGAGGAACGACCAGACGAAGTAGCCGCGGACCGGCACACCTGCGGCAAGTGCGTCGGCGACCACGTCGAGGTAGTCGCGCAGGTAGTCGGCTCGCTCGACATCGTGAATGCGCGCATCATGCGTTCGCACGTCCGCGAACGCAGCGCCGTTCTCGGTGACGTAGAGCGAGGGGACGCCGTACTCCGCGTGCAGACGGGTCAGCACCTCGCCCAGGCCGGGCGGATACACCTCCCACCCCATATCGGTCAGCTGCCCGCTCGGCACGCGGACGTCGATCGGCAGCCTGCCCGCCGGGTTGGCGCGAACGAACCGCCGCGAGTAGTTGTTGACTCCGAGAAAATCGAGCGGGACGGCGATCGTCGCGAGATCGCCGTCGAGCACGGGGGGCGCAGCCGCCTCGTAGATCGCGAGGATGTCCGACGGATACGAACCTCGAAGAAGCGGATCGAAGAACCATCGGTTCGTGACGCCGTCGATCACGCCGGCGGCCTGTACGTCGTCGGGGGCGTCGCTCGCGGGGTAGGCCGGCCACGAGTCGAGGGCGATCCCGACCTCTGCACCAGCGGACGAGCGGCGCAACGCCTGAACGGCCCAGCCGTGAGAGAGCAGAACGTGGTGCGCGGCCGCCAGCGCCTTGGTCGTGCTCCTGTGGCCCGGTGCGTGCTTGCCGAAGCCGTAGCCGAGCCACGAGGTGCAGAACGGCTCGTTGTGGGTGATCCAGTCCTTCACGCGATCGCCGAGCCGTTCGCCGACGATCTCGGCGTACTCGGCGAACGCCTCTGCCGTCGCGCGCTCGGGCCACCCACCGGCGTCCTCGAGCACCTGCGGAAGATCCCAGTGAAACAGGTTCGCGAACGGTCGGATGCCTGCTGCGAGCAGCTCGTCGACCAGCCGGTCGTAGAAGTCGAGACCCGCACTGTTCACCGCACCGCGGCCCTCGGGCAAGACACGCGGCCAGGCGACCGAGAAACGGAAGGCGTCGAGCCCGAGCTCCGTCATGAGGGCGATGTCGTCGCGGTAGCGATGGTAGAAGTCACACGCGATGTCGCCGGTCTCGCCCGCTCTCACCCGATCGACTTCGGTGCAGAACCGATCCCAGATGCTCTCGCCGCGGCCGTCTTCTCTCGTCGCTCCTTCGATCTGGTAAGCGGAGGTCGCAGCGCCCCAGAGGAAGTCGGGCGGGAAGCGGGACGGTGTGTCGTTCATGACTGCTCCCGCGCGAAGCGTACGAGCTCGTCCACATATGCAAACGCAAGGGCGGTGACGGTGTCGGCCGCTCCGTAGTAGATGGCGAGCCGCCCGGTCGGGGCGTCGCAGAGCATCGCGCACGGGAAGACGACGTTCGGGACGTCTCCGGTCCGCTCGTAGGGCGTCTTCGGCGAGAGCACGTAGGGCGCTGCGCGCGTGACGACGTTCCACGGCTCGTCCCGATCGAGCAACGCAACGCCCGCGCTGTAGACGAAGCCGTTGCAGGACGTGAGGACGCCGTGGTACACGAGCAGCCAGCCCTCGGACGTCTCGAGCGGCACCGGGCCGCCACCAACCTTGGTCGCCTGCCAGGAGTTTGCAACCGTCCCGAGAACGTGCCGGTGGTTGCCCCAGTAGCGCAGGTCGGGGCTCTCGCTGTAGAAGATGTCGCCGAACGGCGTGTGCCCGTCGTCTGACGGACGCGAGAGCATCGCAAAGCGGCCGCCGATCGTGCGCGGGAAGAGGACGCCGTTCCTGTTGTAGGGCAAGAAGGCGTTCTCGAGCTGATGGAAACGCTCGAAGTCGTCCGTCCAGGCGATACCGATCGTCGGGCCGTGGTACCAGTTGCACCAGGTGACGTAGAAGCGCTCGTCGATCGCGACGACGCGCGGGTCGTACCCGTAGACGAACAGGCCGAGCTCGGGGTCGTCGCACTCGAACCGGATGGGCTCGGGATCGATCTCCCAGGTCAACCCGTCCCCGCTGAGTCCCCGATGGAGCTGCATCTTCCGCGCCCGGTCGTCGCAGCGAAACACACCTGCGTAACCGCCCGCGAACGGCACGACCGCGCTGTTGAAGATGCTGTTCGAGGTCGGAAGCAGGTCGTGCGGGATCACCGGGTTCCGGGAGTAGCGCCAGACCGGGTCCGCGCAGCCCTCCGGCCGATCCTCCCAGGGGATCTCCGGAAGCGAGCCCGCGCCGACGACCTCGACCGTCCGCGAAGACTCGCCGACGCTCACGCCGCTCCACCCTCCGAGCGGCGGACGAGGTGGTCGGGCTCGAGCTCGACGAGTGAGGAGTCGACGGACTCGCTCTCGATCGCGGCGTCCGCCCGGGCATAGTCCGCCTCCATGTCCTCCCACTTGCGGTGCAGGTGCGGCACCGATGCCAGCAACATCTGGGTGTAGGCGTGCTGTGGGTCGCCGAAGACCTTCGTCGTCGCTCCCATCTCGACGATCACTCCACGACGGAGGATCACGGTCCGGTCGCTGATGTAGTTGCCGAGCGACAGATCGTGCGTGATGAAGAGAATGCCGAGCCCGCGCGCCTTGAGATCACCGAGCAGGTTCAGGACGTCGATCCGCGTCGACGCATCGAGCATGCTGATGATCTCGTCGGCCACGAGGAACTCGATGTCGAGCAGCAGTGCGCGCGCGACCAGGAGCCGTTGGAGCTGCCCCCCGCTCAGCTGGTGCGGAAACTTGTGCAGGACCTGGGTCGGGTCGAGTGACACCGCCTCGAGCGAGCCCTCGATCTTGCTGGCCCAGTCATGCGCCCCGACCTCCGGGAAGTACGCATCCTTGATCATCGTGAAGACGCGATCCGCCTTGTAGATCGGGTTGTAGGAGCTGAAGGGGTCCTGGAACACGCCCTGCGCGTGCCGGTGGTACTCCCGTAGTCCCCTCCCCTTGAGGGCTGCGACGTCCTGTCCGTTGAACCGAATGGTCCCTGCGCTGACCGGAGACAGCCGCAGGATCATCCGCCCGATCGTCGACTTGCCACTCCCGCTCTCTCCGATCAGCGAGACGACCTCACCCGCGTGAACGTCGAAGCTCACATCGCGAACCGCGGTCAGCCTGGTCGACCCGAAGGAACCGACCCGATACACCTTCGTACATCTTTCGATCTCGACCATCGTGCTCATGCGGCCACCTCCCAGCAGGCGACCTGATGACCGGTGTCGACCTCGACGAAGGGCGGCCGATGGTTGCACCTCGCCGAGGCGAGCGGGCACCGATCCTTGAACCGGCAGCCCTCAGGCGGATCGAGCAAGGCCGGGGGCGTGCCGGGGATGCCCACCAACTGCTTCTCGGAGTATCTGATGCCGATCTCGGGCAACGACGAGATCAGGAGCTTCGTGTAGGGGTGGCGCGGCGAGTTGATGATCACGTCGGCGGGCGCCTTCTCCGCCAGGTGCCCGGCGTACATGACGAGGATCGTGTCCGCGACCTGGTAGAGAACCGAGATGTCGTGCGTGATGACGATCGTGCTCTTGACGAAGCCACGGTCGCGAAACTCGACGAGCAGCTCGGCGACCGCCCTTTGCGACGAGACGTCGAGCGCCGACGTGATCTCGTCCGCGATCAGCAGCGACGGGTTGAGCAGCGTCGAGACGACCATCACCGTCCGCTGCTTCATGCCGCCGGAGAGCTCGATCGGGTACATCCCGAGCACGTCCTCGGAGAGGCCCACGAGCTCGAAACGACGCACGAGCTCGTCGACGACGCTCTTGTAGGAGACCCCGCGCGAGTGGAGCAGCTCGGACGTCATCCTGCCGATCTTGCGCGTCGGGTTGAGGGCGCTCATCGCGTACTGCGGGATCACGGAGATCTCTCTGTAGCGGTGCTCGTTCATCGCCTCGAAGTCCCAGATCGGGAGCTCGGCACCGTCGAGCGTCGCCGTCCCGCCGACGTACTTCATGCGACCCGTGAGGTAGACGAGGCTGTTGCCCAGGCTCGACTTGCCGCATCCCGACTCGCCGGCGAGACCCATGATCTCGCCGTCGGCGACCCGGAAGGTGACACCGTCGACGGCCTGCACGTCGCCGCGCAGCGTCCGGTAGTAGACCTGGAGATCGTTGACCTCGAGGCTCACGGCTACATGCTCCTCAGTCGCGGGTTGAACACCTCGTCGAGCCCGACGTTCATCACGTAGAGCGAGCCGACGATCATCATGATCGCCAGCCCGGGCGGCAGGAACCACCACCACAGATGCAGCTGCAGCGCGGCGTTCTGCACCGAGAGCTGCATCATCATCCCCAGCGAGATCGTGTTCGATGGCCCGAGACCGATGAAATCGAGCGTCGCGGCGATCAGGATCGAGCCCCCGAACAGCAGGATGAACATCATGAACAGGTAGGAGCTCATGTTCGGGGCGATCTCCTTGAAGATGATCTTCCAGCTCCTCTCGCCGCTGAGCCGCGCGAGGCTGACGAAGTCTCGTGACGTGAGCGAGAACGTCTGCGCGCGAATTGCACGCGCCGCCCAGGGCCACGACGTCAGCCCGATGAAGATCGCCTCCGTCATGATCCCGCGCACCTGCAGGTAGGCGGCGATGACGAGGAGGACCGCGAACGTCGGAATGACCAGGACGACGTTCGTGAGCATGTTCAGGACCTCGTCCACCAAGCCGCCGCGATAGCCGGCGGTGAAGCCGACGAGCATGCCGATGGCCGCTGCAATTCCGCCCGCGAGCGCCCCGACGATGAAGGCCATCCGAAGGCCGGTGACGAACTGCGAGAACACGTCCTGCCCGAGCAGCGTGGTGCCGAACCAGTAGCCGTCCTTCGTCGTCGGCGCGACGGAGAGCTGACCGCCGAACTCGAGCGGCGGATGCCGGGCGATCAGAGGCCCGACGAGCGCGAACAGCAGCATGCCGAGCGTGATCGTGAGCCCGAAGACGAGCTTCTTGTTCCGGAAGGCGAAGTAGACCGCCTCGCGAAAGCCGGACATGACCGGCGCCGGCGCGACGGCGGGCGCAGGCCCGCCTTCGGTCGCGACCGGGACTCCTCCGGGGGCCGGCGCGAGCGCCGGCGTCGTCCGCTCGTCGACCTGCCCGGCCGAGCTCATGCCTGCCCACCTCCCTGCATGCCGATTCGCGTCCGCGGGTCGACGATCACGTAGACCAGGTCGACGATGAAGTTCGCGACCAGGACGCCGACGATGATGAACAGGAAGATGCCCTGGATCACGAAGTAGTCCTCGTTCGTGATCGCGCGGTAGATCTGGTACCCGAGACCGGGATAGGAGAAGACGATCTCCGTGACGAGCGCGCCTGCGATCACCGCACCCAGCACGAGCGCGAGGCCCGTGATCTGCGGAAGGAGCGCGTTCCTGAACGCATATTTGCGAACCAGCTTCCTCGGCGCTCCGAGCGCCTCGAGGTAGTGGGCGTAGTCGGACTCGAGCTCGTAGATGATCAGGTTCCTCATCCCGATCGCCCAGCCGCCGCACCCGACGAGGAAGAGCGAGAGGAACGGCAGCAGCCAGTGGCGGAACAGATCGAGCCCGAACGAGAGCGACCAGCCCTTGCCGGCAGTCGGGTCGTAGGCGAACCCGACCGGAAGCACCTGCCAGGTGACCGCGAACAGCCAGGAGAGGATGATCGCGAGCCACATGTACGGCGTCGCGGTCAGCAGGTAGCCGAAGGGCAGGAGCGTGTTGTCGAGCACCTTCCGCCGCGCCGCCATCGCGCCCAGCTTGTTGCCGACGTACCAGGAGAGCAGGATCGACGGGATCAGCAGGGCGAGCGTGTAGGGAACCGCGTGGACGATGATCGACGAGACGGGCGAGGGGAACTGCAGGATGCTCGTGCCGAGATCACCGTGGAGCAGTGAGACCCAGAAGTAGTAGTACTGCTTCCAGAGCGGGAGATCGAGGTTGAACGATCTCATGTAGTTCGCGTAGACGTGCTGCGCGACCCGCGGATCCTGGATCTGGATCCGCCCCATCAACGTGAGAACCGGGTTGCCCGGCATCAGGTGAGGGATCGACCAGTCGATCGTCACGGCGACGACGAAGGTGAGGCTGTAGATGAACAGTTTTCTCAGCAGGTAACGCAGCATCGGATCGCCTCATGCTCGGAGAGCCTCGCCCCTCCTCCCGCTGACTTGCGAGAGGAGGGGCGGGTGCTCAGTCATCGACCGTTCATGGCAACAGGGCGGTTAGCCGCCCGCCGCCACCCTTGCGCTCTGGAGATGCGTGATCGTGTCGATCCCCGTCATCTGCAGGTAGCCGCCCCACATGCACGGGATGGTGTGGCGACCGCTGCCGTTGGCAGTGGGCCAGTTCGTCCAGTACTTCGTGGTCATCTGGGCCCAGATTCCGTTGTACCAGAGAGGAATCGCGGGCAGACTCTTCATGAAAGTCTCCTGCAGCATGTTGTTGATGGACGTGATCGCCGCCGTGTCAGACGTGGGCGTACGGTCGAGCTTCTGCGTCAGAGCCCACGCAGTCTCGTTCTGGTAGCGCCCGTAGTTCGCGAACGTCTGGCCGGTTCCCGTCGTGACGATCGGGAGGTGGAAGAGCCCGTTCCAGTACGTCCACGGGTTGTCGCTCAGCTGGTAGTGGTTGTCGATCACAAGGTCGAAGTTGCCCGTGTTGCGATCGCTCTGCCAGGTGTTGAAGTCCTTCACCTTGGCGTGCATGCGGATCCCCGCGTCCTTGGCGGACGCGATGATCATGTCCCGGGCAGCCTCCCAGTCAGACCAACCCTGCGGGACCGCGATCTCGAGGTCGATCTTCGAGCCGTCCTTGTTCTCGAACATCCCCGAGCTGTCGAGCTTGTAGCCCGCCTTCGTGAGCAGCGACTTCGCTCCCGCTGTGTTGAAGGTGAAGCCGTACTTCTTCACGAGGCCCGCGTTGATCGTCTTCTGCCATGTCGGCAGCAGCCCGGTCGGGCTCGCCGGCAGGACGATGTTCCCGTAGTCGTCGGTGACGATCTTGTGAATGTTGATCGACATCGCGAGCGCCCGGCGGAACACCGGATCGTTCAACGGGAGCTTGGTCGTGTTCGGCTCGAGCCACGCCGTGTTGGCCGAGAGCATGTACGGCGCCTTCGGGAAGTACGTGACCACCTTGCCGCGGTCGACGAGCTTGTTGACGCCCGGCAGGTAGTTGTTGTTCAGGTCCTCGACACCGGCGAGCACAGCCGAGAGGCTGTTCGTGTTGCTCGTGTTGACGAGGTCGATGATGTACTTCGGGGCAGGCGCTCCGGAAACGCCCTGGTCAGACGCCCACCAGTGGTCCCTCTTCACCCAGACCACACGGGTCGTCACGTCGAAGCCGGACGTATCCAGCTTGTACGGTCCCGTACCGGTCGGGCTGTGGGGGTTGTAGGTGGTGAGCTCCTGCGCAGTCTTGATCGTCTTGCCCTGCACAGGGCTGATCATCGGCATGTTCCAGACCATGTTCTGCCACTGGACGTAGTTCGGGGTCGACTTGAAGTTGACGACCACCTTGTTGCCCTTCACCGAGATCGGCAGTTTGAGGTTCAGGTAGAGGTTGTTCCAGGCAGAGGTGTTGAAGCGTGCGAGGTTCAGGTTGAACGCCACGTCACTGCCTGTGAACGTCTTGCCGTCCGACCACTTCACGTTCGAGCGGACGACGATCGTGTACTGCTTCGGCCCGGTCCACGACGCGGACTGAGCCAGCCAGTTGATGTACTTGTTCGCGAGCGGGTCGTACCGCAGGAGGGTCTCGTTGACGAGCCCGATCATGCCGGCAGCGTTGTTGCCGACATACGGGTTCATCCCTGCGATGTTCCCCCATTGCGTGCCGCTCGTGACGAGCGTTTGATCACGCGGGTACGACTTCGCCTGCCAGGTAGCGCCGGCTCCGCCGGTTCCGAACGCCGCAACAGCGGCGATTGCGACCGCGGCAGCAAGCAGCCAGGCAACGGCTGTGTGCCTCCTGCGGGTGACCATGGTTCCCTCCTTGGTCGAATGCTGGTGGGCGGGCAAACGCCACGCCCAACACCTGGAGCCTCGCGCCATGCCGGGCGAGTCGCATCAGGAAATGCCCGGCGGGGAATGCGGGGAACTACGCCAACCTCCGACTCCGTCGAAAGCGCGCCTGAGCGTCTCCGCCTACGTACTTGTCCGCGACGAGGATCGGCAGACGACCCGATGCCCACCGTGCGCGCCGACGCGAGTCTCGAGGTAACCGCACGAGGAGGAACACGACATGCCGACCGCCAAGAGCCCGAGACCGGTCAAGCCCGGCGACCTGGTGATCGTCTCCGGCCACCGGGTCGGTGACAGGGAACAGATAGGCGAGGTGATCGAGGTGCTGGGCGACGACCGTCGCCACCACTATCGCGTGCGCTGGGACGACGGCCACCAGAGCGTCTTCTTCCCGGGCAGCGATGCGACGATCCGTCCTCGCCGTGCCGGGACGGCCAAGAGCCGCACTCCTCGATCATGAGAGTCGAGCAGATCATGAGCCGTGAGGTCGTCAGCGTCAGGCCGACGACCTCACTCAAGGACGTCGCTCGCCTGCTGCTCGGGCGCGGCATCTCCGGCGTGCCCGTCCTGGGCGACAACGGGAAG
This sequence comes from uncultured Thermoleophilia bacterium, assembly GCA_963851065.1. GTDB lineage: Bacteria > Actinomycetota > Thermoleophilia > Gaiellales > Gaiellaceae > PALSA-600. Next base: position 210,757 of record CAWKNW010000008.1, on the reverse strand, counting down.
GTGCTCGGGATCGTCTCGGAGGGCGATATCCTCGTGAAGACCAGCGCGGAATTCGGCTCTCGCGAGCACCCTTCGAACTGGCTGTTCGGCGACGACGATCGCGAGGCGCTGAAGCGCGGAGCGCAGACGGCAGCCGACGCCATGTCGTGCCCGGCGATCACCGTCGACCCGAGCTGCACGGTTGCCGAGGCGGCTCGCGTGATGGTCAAGCGATCCGTCAATCGCTTGCCCGTCGTCGACGCGGGGACGCTCGTCGGGATCGTGACGCGCAACGACATCGTCCGGGCGTTTGTAAGGCCGGACTCGGAGCTCGAGGAGCAGATCTGCACCGAGGTGCTGCTGGACACGCTGTGGATCGACCCCGCAACGATCGACGTCGTCGTCGAGGAGGGCGAAGTCGCCGTGACCGGGGTCGTCGCGACTCGCACCGTCGCCGAACTCGTTCCGGTCTACATCTCGCTCGTCCCCGGTGTCGTCTCGGTCGACGCGTCACACCTCGAGTGGCGAACGCGTGTCGGCGCGCAGCGTCACCACCCGTCTCGTCTCTAGAAGCTCTCACACGCCAAGGCGAAGTGCCTTCGCAACCTCGACGAACACGCTCTCGTCGCCCAGCGCGTAGCGCTCGTCGAAGTCCACGGCGCCGTTGAGCTCGAGCACGACGTAGCCGCCGTCTGCGACCGGGAGCAGGTCGACGCCGACGAGATCGGCGCCGACGACTGCGGCAGCCGTCCGGGCGAGCTCGGCGGCATCCTCGGAAGGCCGCGTGGGCTGCAGCGATCCTCCGAGCGAGATGTTCGTGCGCCATTCGCCTGCAGCCGCGACACGATCGGCCGCGCCGACGACCCGCCCGCCCGCCACGATGACCCGCAGGTCACGACCGGAGGTCGGCAACAACTCCTGGACGAGCGCCCCGTGACGCCGAAACCACGGTCGCTCCCGAATCGCATCGAGACATCCGGCGAGCTCCGCGTCGCTCTCGCAGCGAAAGACATCTTTCCCCCAGCTGCCGTAACGCGGCTTCACGACACACGGTGGCCCAAGCGGCGGCCCCGGCTCGGCCGAAGTGAACGACGCCGTCTTCGGATGCGGCAACCTCGACCTGGTGAGGATCGCCGCCGAGCGCAGCTTGTCGTGTGCCGTGAGCAGACTGTCGACGGAGTTGATCACCCGGGCGCCACGGCGTTCGAGCAGGAGCAGCGCGAGCAGGCCGGGCTCGACACCGTCGAGACTCGGCAGCACATCGAGTCGGCCGATGACGATGTCGTCCGGTCGTGCCGTCCGGAGCGCCTCGTCGCCGGACACGAGCTCAGCGGCGAGCCCGAGCTCACGCCAGCCCTGCACCAGCCCGACCGATCCCAGGTTCGACGGCGAGCCGAGCACGCGGATCCGGGCCGGCGCCGATCGCGGCGTCGACGTCGTTCGTACCGCGCCCGGGGGTACGACCGTCACGGTTCCGTCGGCCCAGAGAACCCGGAAGAGCTTTTCCCCGGGCCTCCCGAAGATCTCGAGGATCTCGCCGTGCAGATTGGAGCTCGAGCCGGAATGGCCCGGCCCGCTGATCGTGATCTCGTCGCCGACATGCGCCTGCTCGATGACGGACATACCGCCTCCTTCCCCGCGAGCGTCACCGGAGATGCCGGAGCCGGCATCCGCGCCGGTACCGATCGGCTTGCGGCTTGTCCGCTGCCCGCGGGCTCTCAGCTGCCGATCAGGTCCCGCCGCAGGAACGACAGGAAGGCACCGCCGCCGGCGATCCCACCGACCGCGACCATGACCGCCGCCGACGCCGGACGGAAGGGCGCTCCGGGGACGGGCGCGACGTGATCGAACGGCGACAGGTCGAGCACCCAGTGGGGCGCACCGACCAACGCGCCGAACAGCTGCAGCAGGAACGCACCGACGACGACGCCGTACGCGATCCCGGCGCTCGCCCGCGGCCAGACGCCGTAGGCGAGCAGGCCGATCCCCAGGAAGCAGAGCGCAGCGGGCAACGTATTCGCCCCGGCTCCGATCAGGCGGGGCAGGCTCACACCGGCGTTCTCCACGGCCGCGCCCACCCACGCGAGCAGACCCGCGACGAGCGCGAGCGCACCCGCCCCCAGGCAGGCGAGCGTCACGCGGCCGCCGAGCCAGCGGGTTCGGCCGAGTGGCAGCGCAAGCAGGAGCTCGAGCCGCTGGTCGGCCTCTTCGCGACGTGCGGCGGCGACCTGCGAGCAGGCGAACAGGCTCACCACCAGCACGAAGAAGACGAAGTAGAAGCCGAGTGCCCCGGAGGGCGTGACGATCGACGTACCGCCGAGCCTGCGGAGCTCCTCCTCCAGGCTCGCCGACAGGTTCGCCTTCGAGAACGCCGTCGACAGGACTCCGACCGTCAGTGCAAAGACGCCGATGCCGAGCGCCCAGGCCGCCAGGCTCCCACGCTCGGCGCGGAGCGCCTCGCCGGTCGGGCCCTTCAGCAATCCGAGTCGCGCCGGCGCCGTGTCCGTCGCCGGGAGCAGCCCGTTCCCGATGTCGCGGGTCGCGACGACCGCGCCGGCCACGACGATCAGCGCTCCCGTGGCGAGCCCGAGCGCGAGCAGCGGCGCGGGATCCGGCCGCGCGAACGGTCGGAGCTCCTCGACCCATCCGAGGGGCGTGACCCACCGGACGGCCCCGGCTCCCCCCGCGATGTCGGCCACGACCCGAAGCAGGTAGGCGACCGCCAGGACGCCGAGCGAGATCTGCATCGCGACCCGCCTCGTCGCGGCGAGCTGGCTCGCGACGGCTCCGACGCCGACGAAGACCCCGGCGGGCGAGATCGTCGCCAGGGCCAGGTAGGCCGAGCCGCCGAGCGGCAGGCGGGCGGCGAAGAGGGCGAGGGTCGCGACCAGCCAGAGGATCACTGCGGCGACGGCGACGCCGGCGAGTGCGGCGGCGTACGCGGCTCGTCTCGCGACGGGCTGCGCGAGCACGAGCTCCTGGCGCCCTAGATCCTCCTCGGTCCGGAGCGCCCGGACGACGGCGAAGATCGCCCATACCGCCGCGAGAATCGAGCCGAAGCCGGCGAGCCGCCACGCCGCGTAGCCGCCGACCGTCAGCAACTCGTGGGGCCGGCCGTAGAAGAGCTGAACCGCCTTGTTCAGCCCGAAGGTGCGGGCGAGCTCGAGTCGCTCGCGCACGGTCGGATACGTGCGCCGGTAGCCGACGGCATTCGCAAATCCCATCGCGGCGAAGATGAGCGCGAACGAGGCAGTGGCGACCTTCCCATCCCCGAGCACCCGCCGGGTGATCGCCCTAGAAGCTCTCACAGAATGAGATTCGTCGATCCGGGTGCGATCGGCGAGTGCGATGCAAGGACGCAGGGAGCGTTCATATGAGACATATGGACGCGACCGAGGACGCGGCAGCGCGCCGCCGAGCGCGGCCGGGCGACACAACTCTATTCTGTGAGAGCTTCTCAGCCGCTCGCAACGGTTCCGTCGTAGTGGTGAAGGAAGATCTCCTCGAGCGACGGCTGGCGGCTCGTCAGCGCGGTGACCCGTTGTTGTGCCAGCACCGCGAGCAGCTCCGTCAACGGACCGGTGACCTCGAACTGCATCGTGCTGTCGTCGACGACCGTCGCGTGGACGCCGGGCATCTCGGGGATCTCCGGCCGCAACCCTGCGAACGTCACCTCGAGCGTGTGCGCCGAGAGGTGTCGCAGCTCGGCGAGCGTTCCCTGATCGACGAGACGACCCTCACGCAGGATCCCGACCCGGTCGCAGAGCGCCTCGACCTCGCTGAGGATGTGAGAGGAGAGGAAGACTGTCTGCCCGCGCTGCTTCGCCTCGACCACGGTCTCGCGAAAGACCTGTTCCATGAGTGGATCGAGCCCGTTCGTCGGCTCGTCGAGAATCAGCAGCTCGGCGCGCGTCGCCAGTGCCCCGACCAGCTGGATCTTCTGGCGGTTGCCCTTGGAGAGCGCGCGAACCTTCTTCGCTGCGTCGAGCCGGAATCGCTCCACGAGCTCGTCTCGGTACGCGGTGTCGGTGCGACCGTGCAGGTTCCCGAGGTAGGCGAGCGTCTCGGTTCCCGTGAGGCCCGGCCAGAGCGTCGGCTCGCCGGCCACGTAGGCGACGCGCCGATGCGCGCGGACGGCATCGTTCCAGGAGTCGCAGCCGAAGAGCTCCGCGCGGCCCCTGGACGCGCGGTGGAGCCCCAGCAGGAGGCGGATCGTCGTCGTCTTGCCGGCGCCGTTCGGCCCGAGGTACCCGTACACCTCGCCGCGCTCGACGGTCAGGTCGAGCCCTTCGAGCGCGACCGTCGACCCGTAACGCTTGGTCAGCCCTTCGGTGCGGATCGCGGGCATCTGCGCACGCGGAGCTGCCGTTCAGACCGTCCAGGTCCAGCCGCTGATCGCGGGGTCGTCCTCGCCATGCTGCCGTGTGTAGAGCCGCGCGTGCATCCGCGCGTCGACCATCTCCTGCCGTAGCTGCCCGGCGGCGTCGCCGAGCCCCGGCACCCGGTCGATCACGTCGAGCACGAGATGGAAGCGATCGAGGTCGTTCAGCATGACCATGTCGAAAGGCGTGGTCGTCGTTCCTTCTTCCTTGTAGCCGCGCACGTGGATGTTCGCGTGGTTCGTCCGCCGGTACGTCAGCCGATGGATCAGCCACGGATATCCGTGGTACGCGAAGATCACCGGCTTCGACGTTGTGAACAGCGCATCGAACTCCGCGTCGGAGAGCCCGTGCGGATGCTCGCTCTGCGGCTGCAACCGCATCAGGTCGACCACGTTGACGACGCGGATCCTGAGCCTCGGAAGCCGTTCACGGAGCAGCGCGGTCGCGGCGAGCGTCTCGAGCGTCGGCACGTCGCCGCAGCAGGCAAGCACGACGTCAGGCTCCTCGGTCCCCTCGTTCGAAGCCCAGTCCCAGATGCCGAGGCCGCGCGTGCAGTGCGCGATCGCGTCGTCGATCGACAGGTAGTCGAGCGCCGGCTGCTTGCCCGCGACGATCACGTTCACATAGTGCTTGCTGCGGAGGCAGTGGTCGGCCACCGAGAGCAGGCAATTTGCGTCGGGCGGAAGGTAGACGCGAATGATCTCCGCCTTCTTGTTGACGACGTGGTCGATGAACCCCGGGTCCTGATGGGAGAAACCGTTGTGATCCTGGCGCCAGACGTGTGAGCTCAGGAGATAGTTGAGTGACGCGACCGGGCGGCGCCACGGGATCTGCCGTGTCGTCTTCAGCCATTTCGCGTGCTGGTTGAACATCGAATCGACGATGTGGATGAACGCCTCGTAGCAGTTGAACAGCCCGTGCCTGCCGGTGAGCAGGTAACCCTCGAGCCAGCCCTGGCACTGATGCTCGGACAGGACCTCCATCACGCGCCCCTCGGGCGCGAGCGGATCGTCGGTGGGCAGTGTCTCGGCGTCCCAGGCGCGCGCGGTTGCCTCGAACACGGCTCCCAGGCGATTCGATTCGGTCTCGTCGGGCCCGAAGATCCGGAAGTTGTCCGGGTTGCGCCGAACGATGTCGCGCAGGAACCCTCCGAGCACCCGGGTCGCCTCGCTCGTCGACGTTCCGGGTCGTTCCACACGGACGGCGTAGTCCTGAAAGTCCGGAAGGTGGAGCTCTCGCAGCAGGATGCCGCCGTTCGCGTGCGGGTTCGCGCTCATGCGCCGCTCCCCGCGGGGCGGAAGAGCGGCGAGCTCCTCGACGAGGGCACCGTCGTCGTCGAAGAGCTCCTCCGGCCGGTAGCTTCGGAGCCACCGGTCGAGCAGCACGATGTGCGCCGGGTTGTCGCGCACGCCTGCAATCGGAACCTGGTGCGCGCGCCACGTGCCTTCGACCAGGACGCCGTCGACCTCTTTGGGGCCTGTCCACCCCTTGGGTGTGCGCAGGACGATCATCGGCCAGGGTGGGCGACCCTCTGCGCCGGCGCTCCTCGCAGCCCTCTGAAAGCCGTCGATGTCCTCGAGCGCCTCGTCGAGTGCCACGGCGAGCGCGGCGTGCACCTGCGCGGGATCGTCACCAGTGACGAAGAGCGGACGCCATCCGTACCCCTGGAGCAGCAATCCGAGCTCCTCCTCGGGAATCCGTGCGAGCACGGTCGGGTTCGCGATCTTGTAGCCGTTCAGGTGCAGGATCGGCAGCACGGCTCCGTCGTACCGCGCGCTCAGGAACTTCGTCCCGTGCCAGCCGGTCGCGAGCGGGCCGGTCTCGGCCTCGCCGTCGCCGACGACGCAGCACACGAGCAGGTCGGGGTTGTCGAACGCCGCTCCGAAGGCGTGCGACAACGCATATCCCAGCTCTCCGCCTTCGTGGATCGACCCCGGTGTCTCGGGCGCGACATGACTCGGGATGCCTCCGGGGAACGAGAACTGACGGAACAGCTCCTTCAGACCGGCCAGGTCGCGCCCGACGTGGGGGTAGACCTCGCTGTAGGTGCCCTCGAGGTACGCGTTGGCGACGAGACCCGGTCCCCCGTGGCCGGGGCCGGCGACGTAGATCGCGCTCGAGTCGCGGGCGCGAATCACGCGGTTCAGGTGCGCGTAGACGAGGTTGAGCCCCGGCGTCGTGCCGAAATGGCCGAGCAGACGTGGCTTCACGTGCTCGCGCGCGAGCGGCTCGCGCAGCAGCGGATTGTCGAGGAGGTAGATCTGACCGACCGAGAGGTAGTTGGCGGCGCGCCAGTACGCGTCGACCAGCGCGAGGTCGCCCGAGCTCACCTAGAAGCCTGGCGACGCTCGAAGATCACGAGAACGCTGAGGCGCTCGTACCCGACGAAGCGATGCTCGGCCCCCGCTGGAACGAAGACCGCGTGCCCCTCGCGAAGCTCCACGGGCGCTCCTTCCACCTCCAGCGTTCCCATCCCCTCGAGGACGATGTAGATCTCGTCGTCTGCGTGCGGCTGCTGGCGATCGGGCTCGGGAGCGACGAGGACATACACGCCGACCTCGAGTCCCGGCGACGCGTGCACGACCTCGTACCCGCCCGTATCCGCAAGCCGCCGCCTGACCGCGTCGACGTCGAACGGATGAGCCGCAGCCAGCGGGGCGCCTCTCGACGTGTCAGGTACATCCATCTCGTTCACCAACCTTTGACGGAGGGCTGCGACGGAGCGATTCTCACACGCGCCCGCACATCGACCGCGCAGCAGCCGTCGGGCCGCGCGAGCACCGGGTTGAGGTCGAGCTCGACGATCTCGGGAAAGTCGTCGGCGAGCCGCGACAGGCGAACGACAAGATCTGCGAGAACGTCGACGCTCGCTGCGGGAGCTCCCCGAAAGCCGCGCACGAGCCTGCCCGCCTTGCCCTCGAGCACGAGCTCTTCGGCCTCGAGCCTCGTGACCGGCGCGAGCCGCAGTCCGGCGGCGCCGATCAGCTCTGCGAGGACGCCGCCGGGCCCGAAGGCGACCAGCGGCCCGAAGACGGGATCCTGGACGATGCCGGCCAGGAGCTCGGTCCCCGTGCGGACGAACGGCTGGACGAGAACCGGCAAGCCGATCCTCTCGACCGCGGCCGTGACGCTCTTCGCGTCGACGAGGTCGAGGGCAACGCCACCGCGCTCGGTCTTGTGCGCCCCCGGCTCCGCCGTCTTCACGACGACCGGGAACCCGAGCTCTGCCGCCGCCGCAACCGCGCTCTCCACCGTGTCCGCCTCACGCTCGTCGACGATCGGCACCCCGTACGCCTCGAGCAGTGAGCGCGCGCTCTTCGCGTCGAGCCAGGCATCGTCTGTGCCCGCGAGCGCGTCGTCGACCACCCGCCTCGCGCGGGCCGAGTCGACCTCGACGGGCTCGAGCGCCGGCGCCGGCGGTCGGCGCAGCCACTCGGCCCGGTCCGCCGCAAGCCCGAGCGCGCGCGCCGCAGACTCGGGGTACGCGAACGTCGCGACGGCTCCGTCTTGCTCGCGGAACGCGGCAGGCATGCCGGCGTGACTGATCACGCAGGCGAGAACCGGCTTGTCCGGCTTCACCATCTCGACGCTGGTCCGGATCGACGCCGCGACCTCCTCGGCCCCGGCGACCACCGGTGGAACGAAGAGGACGATCAGGGCGTCGACGCCGGGGTCTGCAAGCAGCAGCGGGAGGACCGCCTCGTAGGTCGCCTCCGTCGCCGATCCGAGGAGGTCGACCGGATTGGCGGTGCTCGCCTCGGCCGGGAGGATCGCCGCGAGCGCAGCGCGGGTCTCGGCGGTGAGGTCGGGCAGCGAAAGCCCAGCCGATGCGCATGCGTCCGCGCACAGGATCCCCAGGCCTCCGGCATTCGTCACGACCGCGACCCGCCGGCCCTGCGGCAGCGGCTGGCTCGAGAGCAGAACGGTGACATCGGCGAGCTCCTCGAGCGTCCGCGCGCGGATCACGCCCGCCTGCCTGAACAGCGCGTCGGCGGCAGCATCCGAACCCGCCAGCGCCGCCGTGTGCGAGCTGGCCGCGTGTGCGCCGGCCGCCGTGGTACCGGCTTTCAGCGCGATGATCGGCTTACGGCGTGAGACACGCCGGGCGATTCGGCCGAACTTGCGCGGATTCCCGAACGACTCGAGGTAGAGCAGAACGGCATCGGTCGCGTCGTCGTCCTCCCACCATTCGAGCAGGTCGTTCGACGAGACGTCGGCCTTGTTGCCGATCGAGATGAAGGACGAGAAGCCGAGCTGGCGCTCGGCGGCCTGTTCGAGCAGCGCGAGGCCGAGGGCGCCGCTCTGCGAGGAAAAGCCGATTCGCCCCTTCGGAAGCGCGTTCGGCGCGAAGGTGGCGTTCAACCCGACGGCCGCGGACGAGATGCCGAGACAGTTCGGGCCGATCAGACGGGCGCCGTGAGCGCGAACGAGCGAAAGCAGCGTCTCCTGCCGCTTCCCACCTTCGGCCCCGACCTCCGCAAAGCCCGACGAGATGACGCACAGCGCGCGCACGCCGGACTCGAGCGCGGCCGTTGCTGCGTCGATCACCTGCGCGGCGGGAACGCAGATCACCGCGAGGTCGATGCGATCCGAGATCTCCTCGATCGACCGGTAGCCGTGCACTCCCGCGACGGACGTCGCACCGCGGTTGACGGGATAGACCGAACCGGCGAAATCGGCAGCGAGGATGTTGCGGAAGAGCTCTCCACCGATCGAGCCGCGGCGCTGCGACGCACCGATGACGGCGACGGTCCCCGGAGTGAAGAACGGTCGCAACGATGCGACCACACCGGCGTGGTCTCGCTCGTCGACCCGCGTGCGGAGCGCTTCGGTCGCGCCGATCGGGAACCGCAACTCGACCTCACCGTGCTCGAAGCGCTGCGAGATCTCGAACCCCGCAGCTGCGAAGACTGCAAGCGCCGGGCGATTCTCGGCCATCACGTCGGCAACGAATCTGTCGATACCGGCCTGCCGTGCCCTGTTCGCCAGCTGCTCGAGCAGCCGCATCCCGATCCCCCGCCGCTGCTCCTCGTCTGCAACGGCGAATGCCATCTCCGCCGTGTTGCCCTCCTTCAGACGGGCGTAGCTCGCAAGCGCGACGATCCGCCCTTCGAGCGTCCCGACGAGCGCGCCGACCTCGGGCTCGTCGGCGAGGAAGGGTACAACGAGCTCGCCGTCGACGCGCTGGATACCGTGGAAGCGCAGGTACCGGCTCCGGTCGGACAGGCGTGCGAAGAACTCGACGAGCGCATCCTTGTCGGCCGGGCCGGGAGGCCGCAGACGAAGCGTCCCGCCGTCCCTGAGCACGACGTCGACGATTTCGTCCGCGCCGGCCTCGATCACGACTGCGCCGTCCCGGCGACCTGCCGCTCGGCTTCGGCGTCCCTGGTGGCTCGCGAAGCGGGAACGGCGAACACCGGGCATGGGGCGGTGTGGAGCAGCCGATGCGTGACGCTCCCGACCAGGAGGCCGTGGATCGGGCCGAGCCCGCGGGTTCCGACGACGATCACGTCGGCGTCGTGCTCGCGCGCGAACTCTGCGATTGCGTGGGCCGACTGCCCTGGATGCCCCAGCACGATCTCGAGACTCACATCCAAGCCGCCCGCGCGCAGCTCGTCGACCTGCGAGCGGATTTTCGCCTTCAGGTCCTCCTCGTCCGCGAGGACCGGGTACCCGCCGCTCCGTCCACCGTAGAAGTGCTCTTCGGCATGAACGACGAACAGCGTTCCGTTGGCCGAGGCGACAAGCTCTTTCGCGTAGGAGAGGGCATGATCGGCTGCCTCCGAGCCGTCTGTCGCCCAGATCACCTTCTCGAACATCGTCTACCTCCTTCTCGGGACGGCTCCAGTGTGTTCGTCCGAAGCCGGCCCGCAATCGGAGCCGACGCTGACCACATTGCGGGTTTACCACAGAGACGAGGGACGGCCGGTAGGCTCGCCGTGGTGGAGGCCGCAGTCACGGTCCAGAGCCGTTTACGCTCGCTGCTCGACGCGGGCATCGCGATCACGTCGGAGCTCTCGCTCGACGGCGTCCTCCAGCACGTGACCGAAGCCGCGGCGACGCTGACCGGCGCGCGGTACGCGGCTCTCGGCGTCATCGACGCGAACGGGAGAGAGCTCGAGCGGTTCCTCACGCACGGCATCGACGCCGAGACGCACGCGGCGATCGGCGACCTGCCGCGTGGACGCGGGATCCTGGGCGTGCTGATCCGGGAAGGGCAGTCGCTCCGGTTGCGCGACCTGACCGAGGACCCGCGCTCGGTCGGTTTCCCCGCGTACCACCCTCCGATGCACTCGTTCCTCGGCGTCCCGATCCTCCTCAGAGGGGTGGCCTTCGGCAATCTCTACCTGACGGAGAAGGAAAACGGCGCGGAGTTCACCGCCGAGGACGAAGAAGCGGTGAAGCTCCTCGCAGCCCAGGCGGCCGTCGCGATCGAGAATGCACGGCTGTACGAGGCCGCAACGAGCTGGTCCCGCCAGCTCGAGACACTGCACGAGGTCGTCAGGTCGCTGGTCGAGGAGTCCGACCTCGACGTGATGCTCGAGCTGATCTGCCAACGCCTCAGGGAACTGCTCGGCGCCCGGCTGGTGCTGATCGGCCTGCCTGACCGCGATCAGCTGCGCGTGGCGGCCGTCAGCGGAGAGGACGACGTGGCAGCCGAGCTGCTCGGACATCGATCTTCGCTGGAGCGATCCAAGAGCGGGAAGGTCCTGCAACGTCGACAGAGTGCCCGCGTCGACTCGATCATGGACGACCCCGAGGTCGATCAGGACGACGCGCGGCAGCTCGGCATCCGAACCGGCATGTTCGTCCCGCTGATCGCCCGCGGGCAACCGATCGGAGTGATCGCCGTCAACGACAAGCTCGGTCGCGATCCGCGCTTCACCGACGCCGACCTGAGGCTGACCGAGATCTTCGCCGCGCGTGCGGCGGTCGCGGTCGATCTGTCCGAGCGCGTGGCCCGGGACACCGTGCGTCGCGTCGTCGAGGCGCAAGAGCTGGAACGAGGCAGGCTCGCGCGCGAGCTCCACGACGAGACCGGACAGGCCCTGACCTCGATCCTGCTCGGCTTGCAGTCGATCCGGGCCGCCGACAGCGAGACGGCCGCCAACCGTGCGGTGGCGGATGTGCGCGAGCTGATCGTGCAGGCGCTGCAGGACGTGCGCCGCCTCGCGGTCGAGCTCCGCCCCACGGCACTCGACGACTTCGGCCTGGTGCCTGCGGTCGAGCGCCTCGCCGGCACCTTCGAGGAGCGCACGGGGATCCACACCGCACTCGAGGCGAGCCTTCCCGACGGGCGATTCCCGCCGGAGATCGAAACGGTCCTCTACCGCGTCATCCAGGAGGCCCTGACGAACGTCGTCAAGCACGCGGGCGCGGAGCGCGTGAGCATCGTGATCGCACAGCGGGGGGACGGAATCCGCGTTGTCGTCGAGGATGACGGCCGCGGCTTCGACGCGGAAGACGTCCGCCACGACGCGCTCGGCGTCGTCGGCATGCGCGAGCGGGTGGCGCTCGTCGGAGGCACGCTCGACGTCGAGTCCGCGCCGGGCGCCGGGACGACGCTCGCAGCCTACGTCCCGCTCGCGCGGAGCGGAGGCCCTCCGCCCTCGACGAGCCGGGCGATCTCGTAGAGCGCGCCCGTGCCCTCGAGGCTCGCGATCCGCACGCCTTCGCCGTCGAGGCGACGAAGCGACAGCACGGGGAGACCGCTCAGGCGGTCTCCGGCACCACGAGCGATATGCGCGTCGGCCACGTCGTCGAACGGGACGGTGAGGACCGCATTCTTGCCCGACAGCTCGAACCGATCGTGATGCACCTCGAGCCGCCCGGACCCGGCGCCCCCGGAAGCACTCCACAGGACGGCATACTGACGCGCGAAGCGTTCCTTGATGTTCGCGTTGGCGTGCACTTGCCCACCGTAGACCGGTTCCAGCGCGTGAGCCTCGGCTCACTACCGCAGAATCCCTGCGGCTTTCTCCTGAGCGCGCCGTAATCCCGCCGCGCTAACGTCCGGCGAATGGGAGACAGTCCGATCCGCGTCCTGATCGTCGACGATCATGCAGTCGTACGCTCGGGGCTCCGGCTGCTCCTCGCCCAGGAGCCCGACATCGAGCCGGTCGGCGAGGCAGGAACCGGGCGTGAGGCGGTCTTCCAGGCCCGCGCGCTCAAGCCGGACGTGCTGCTGCTGGACGTCGTTATGCCGGACCAGACCGGCCTCGAAGTCCTCCCGCTGCTCGTACACGAGAACCCGGATGCGAAGGTGCTCCTGTTGTCGATGCAAGACGACCCCCGCTATGTCCGCGAAGCCTTCGCGGCCGGGGCGACGGGCTACGTCCTCAAGGAGGCCGCAGACACCGAGGTCGTTGCCGCGATTCGCGAGGTTGCGCGCGGCGGCCGGTACGTGAGCCCGGAGCTCGGCGCTCGTCTGCTCGCCGCCGACGCCGATGCTGAACGCCGGGCGGGCGAGGATCCGCTCTCGGACCGCGAACGCGAGGTCCTGAGGCTGCTCGCCCTCGGGCACACGAATCAGGAGATTGCGCAGCAGCTCTACATCTCCGTCCGCACCGCCGAGACCCACCGCGCGCACATCATGCAGAAGCTTCGACTTCAGAGCCGCGCCGAGCTGGTTCGCTACGCGATCGACCAGAAGCTCCTCGACGAGTAGCGCCCCTACGCGTGAGCCGGGACTCGCGCAGCCCGAACGACGAGGACGGGCCGGCGCGTCTCCCTGAGGACACCGAGCGACACGCTTCCAAGGAGCGCTCTTGCGACCACGCCGTGCCCGCGCGAGCCCATGACGATCAGATCGACGTCGTGCGAGTCCGCGAACGCCACGATCTCGTCGACGGCGGTGCCCGTCAAGAGCTCACCGGTCGCGGAGATGCCCCGCTCGTCGGCGCGCGCGAGTGCCTCGTCGAGTGGCCCGCGATCCTGCGGGGTCTGCACGTGCGAGGCTCCGGCGCTCATGCCGAACGCACTCCAGGGCGCGACATCGATCGCCGCTACGACATGGACGATGAACACGGTCGCGTCATGCTCCGAGGCGAGCTCGAGGCCCAGATCGACTGCCTCCTCCGAGCTGGCCGAGCCATCCGTTGCGATCAGAATTCTCTTCATCGTCCAACCTCCTGTTGCTCGTTGCTCGCCTGTCATAGACCGAGCCCGATCCCTTCCAAGGACGCCTCGCGGTGCCAGGAGTACGCCACGGATGCGATTCGCGGGGGGCCGGCGACGAGATCGCTCCAGGCCGCCGCAGCCGCCCAGACGTCGAGCGCGTCGAGAATCGACTCGAGCGCCACGCGGGACGGCGACTCGAAGACGAAGATCGCCTCACCGGACGTGAGCAGCAGTTCGTGCGACTCGAGTGGCAGCTCCGAAGGATCGAACGGCGGTCCTGCGGCGGCGAGCTCGTGGGCGCGCGCCTCTGCACCTTCTCGGAGCGGCAGCACCACGACAGCGCGCCGCTCCTGCTTCAGCTCGAGGTCGGCCAGCCGGCCGGCGAGCTCTTGCAGCACCCCGGCGTGCAGCTCTGCGCTGCGAATCACGACCTGCCCGGCCGTCGTCTCGACGAGGAGTGCGCGCCCCGAAGCCGGGTCGCTCTCGTCGATCACGAGCCGCAGCGCGCGAAGATCGTCGTAGCCGATCGTCCGCCAAACCGCCCGTTCACGCTCGTCGCGCCCCTCGAACGCGATCGCCCCCGAGTCGAACTGGAGCCGACCCACGAGTGGGGTTGCGCCCCGCTCCTGCCAGGTGACGGCGTACGAGATGGCGGTCATGACTCGATGATCACCGACAGCGGCGATCCCGTCGTGAGGGTTCACGCAGATCATGGCTCAGGGAAAACCCGCGGAGGTCGCTTCATGTCACGCTTAGAAGCGTGAGAGCGATGGTCTTCACCGGCGTCGGGGTGCCACTCCAGGAGGCCGAGGTTCACGAGCCGGTGCTCGATCGGGGGCAGGTTCGGCTGCACGTGCGGGCCTGCGGCGTCTGCCGCACCGATCTTCACGTCGTCGAGGGAGACCTGGCCGAGCCGAAGCTTCCCCTCGTCCTCGGCCACGAGATCGTCGGCACGATCATCGAGCACGGCCCGGGCGTCGAGCGCTTTGCACCCGGCGAGCGCGTCGGCGTTCCATGGCTGGGGTGGACGTGTGGTGAATGCAGACCGTGCCTCGCGGGCAGAGAGAACCTCTGCGATCGCGCCCGCTTCACCGGCTACACGATCGACGGCGGCTACGCGCAGCAGGCCGTCGCAGACGCCCGCTTCTGCTTTCCGATCCCAGAGGGCTATCCGGACCTGCAGGCGGCACCGTTGCTCTGCGCGGGGCTGATCGGATACCGGGCGCTCTCACTCGCCGGTGATGCGGGGCGCCTCGGTCTGTACGGCTTCGGTGCTGCCGCGCACATCATCTGCCAGGTCGCGCGCTGGCAAGGACGGCGCGTCTTCGCGTTCACGCAGCCCGGCGACCTCGCGACGCAAGCGTTCGCCCGGTCGCTCGGAGCGGAGTGGGCCGGTGGCTCCACCGAACCGGCGCCCGAGCCACTGGACGCTGCGCTCGTCTTTGCGCCGGTCGGCGGGCTCGTGCCGACTGCCCTCGCGGCGGTCGACAAGGGTGGAACCGTGGTCTGCGCCGGGATTCACATGAGCGAGATCCCGGCGTTCCCGTACGAGCTTCTGTGGCAGGAGCGCGTGATCCGCTCCGTCGCCAACCTCACGCGCCGGGACGGCGAGGCGTTCATGGCACTCGCGCCGCAGGTGCCGGTGCGCACCGAGGTCAGCGTCTTCGAGCTCACCCAGGCGAACCGGGCCCTGGACACGCTCCGCTCGGGCGCCGTGGACGGCGCCGTCGTCCTTTCCATCGACTAGAGCTGCCGCTCGAGGTCGACGCTTACTCGTTGCCTGCCTGCTTCGCTGCCTTCTCGGCTGCCTTCTCCGCCTTCTTGGCCTCGCGCTTCCGCTTGCTCTCCTCCCGCCGCTCGGCGACCTCCTCCTTCGCGCCGACGTATGACGTCGACACGAGCAGCTTGCCGCCCGACCAGCCGAAGACGATCACCACGAGCACGATCGCGAACAGGACGTTCCAGGCCGTCGTGATCAACTGCTGCGCCGTCGAGTAGGCAACGGCCGTGTTGTTGGGAACGTGACAGCACGTCTTGAGCGCGAGCGCGTTCGTCGCCTGCGTCACACCGACCGCCCCCGGGGTGAAGGACGCGACGTTGGCGAGCGAGCCCGACCCGACCACCCAGGTGATCGACTCGAAGGTGACGGGGATGGCGAAGGCGGCGAGGAAGATCCCGATCACGCAGTACTTCGCGACGTACGAGAGGAACGACGGGAAGAAGACGCGCGCGAAGTAGCGCTTCGGCTGCGAGAGGATCACTCCGCCCTGCTTCGCCTGCTGCCAGAGCTTCTTCACCTGCTTCCAGAAGGCGCGGACGAGGATCACGATCAGGAAGCCGGCGCCGGCGACGATGAGAATCGTGAACGCCGGATGGGCGGAGATGTTGCCGAGGTTCTCACTGAACGAGCCCGGTACCGAGAGGAACAGGTAGAGGTAGACGAACGTGCCCGCGACGGTGAAGAAGATCTTCTGCACGAGGTACGCGGCGATCGAGCCGGGGAGCGTGCAGCTCGGGATGATCGCGACGAACATCACCAGCGTCACGAACGTGCCGATGTTCGCCGGGAGGAAGCTGTTCCCGGCGACGCCCACGGCGTACGCCGTGACGATCGGCGGGATCGTCACCTCACCGGGATAGGCGGCGGAGAGGATTCCGTAGTACGAGAGCCCGGCGAAGATCGTCTGCAGGCTCTGGAAGAAGACCCCGGCGACGATGTACTGGACGGGGATCGCCTTGATCTGATCCCACAGATCCTTGAACCACCCTCTGACGTCGACGCCGAGCAGATCGAGGATCCCGACGACGACGGCGATCCCGAGCAGCCAGGCGCCGATCTTGGCGAACCTGCGGACGCGCGACCTTCCGCCTGTTCCAACCTCGGCCACGCCCGCGCCTGCCTCGCTCATCGCCGGGACCTTAAACGACCCGGTTTACGCCGGCTGTTCGGCCGCGACGCCCGGGTCCGGGCCCTGCGCCCGCCGTGCAGCGGTGCGGGCCCGACCGAGGTCGGCCGAGACGTGGATCGCAGCGGAGGTCAAGGGCGCTGCGACGATCATGCCGACCGTCCCGAAGAAGGCGCCCGCCGAGATCGTGACGACGAGGATCAGCAGCGGGTTCATCCGCAGCGTCGCCCCCATCGCGATCGGCTGCACGATGTTCTGGAGCGCGCCGTTGGCGAGGATGACGATCACGAGCATGATCAGCGCGGTGGTCGTCCCCTGCGCGCCGAGCGCCATCAGAACGGCGAACGCGCCCGCAACCACGGCGCCGATGAACGGGACGTAGGCCGTGACGAAGGTCACGACCGCGATCGTCCCGGCGAGTGGAACGTCGAGCACGTAGGCACCGACCCCCACCACGATCGCATTGAACGTCGCGACGATCGTGACCCCGAGGAAGTACCGGCGCATCGCGGTGACGATTCCACCGGTGATCGTCTCGGCGACGGACAGCGGCACGCCGAGATGCCGGTTGACCCAGGCACGGAACGCCGGCCCGTCCTTGAGCAGGAAGAAGATGGCGAAGAGCGTGAACGAGATGCCGAACGCGAGCGATGCGATCCCGGAGATGCCGGCGGCGACTCCCTTCACGAGCGTGGAGATGATCGACGGGACGGACGAGGAGGCGTCCTGATTCGCGCTGGAGGCGCCGGACGAGTTGACGCCGACGTCTTGCATCCAGCCCTGGATCTTGTCGGCGGCGCTGCTGGCCGTGGCCGAGATCTGGCCGCTCTCGCCGACGATCCCGCCCAGCACGAGCAGGAGGATCACCACCCCGACCGCCGCCAGGGCGAGCAGAACGATCAGGGCACCGAGTGCCCGCGGCGCACGGTGCCGCTGCAGCCAGGTCACGCCCGGCGAGGCGACGATCGCGACGACTCCTCCCGCGACCACCGGCACGACGATCGTCGACGTGACCCCGAGCACCCAGGTCAGGCCGAGGAGGAGCGCGCCGACGCCGACGAGGAACCAGGACGCGAGACCGAGGTCGCGCAGCCACCGCGGCGACGAGAACACGGTGGACAGCTCCTTGAGCTGGTCGGCGTCGAGTTGCACGACGACCTGCTCGACAGGCCGCGGGACGTCGGCGACAGGTGCCGGTTCGCGGTGCTGCCAGAATCGGAGATTCATCGTCGCTATGCCTCGGCGGTCGTGCGAATGGTGCTACCGGGGTTCACCGGCGAGGCACTCATCTCCTGCCCGGCCCTCGCCCGCAGAAGCCGCAGGTCAGCCGTCTTCGGCCGGCTGGAGCGACCGGCGCCAGCCCGAGAGCAGCGTATGGACCGCAGCTGCGCCGACGATCGGGCCGTCCGGCATCGGCAGAGCGACGGGGTGCAGGATGAACGGCCGCGTCTGAGGGCCTCCCATTCCGCCGTGGAACGAGATCAGCTCCTCGAACGCACAGCCCTCCTCGAGCTGCGGGTCGTAGAAGCTGTTGACCATGATGTCGGCGACGTGCTCGAAGCCGTCGGTGCGGCGAAGGTGCGACGCGGCGTTCGGAGAGAAAGGCACGAGCGGGTCGTCACCCACGACCCGGTCGTCGGCGAGATAGCGCGTGCCCGAAGGACCGAGAACGACCGCGCCGTCCTTCGACGACCGGACGAGCAGGAACCCGACGTGCGGATGCTCGCGCAGCGCCGGAAGCAGGTTCGGGTGCCGCTCCTCGATCTCCTCGAGCGTCAGCCGCCGCTTCTCCTCCATCAGGTACACGAGCCCGAGATTGCCCGAGCCGAGAACGACGACCTGGCGGTCCGACACGTCGTTCTTCGCCCGCTTCGTCTTGTGACCCGTCGCCTCGCCGAGCGCGTGTCCGACCATCTTCGACTGCTCGTCGCCGTTCGCGACCTCGGTGACGTTGCCACGCGCGAGCGAGCGCTCGACGAGATCACCCAGGCCGAACCCGTTGCGTTGCTTGAAGGTCGCACCCTGCGTCTGCCCATGGTCCGAGAGCACGACGATCTCGTACGGCCGCGCCGCGTAGCGGAGCGCGCGCTCGATCCGGCCGAACTGCTGATCGAGCTTCCTGAGCGCCTCCAGCGTGTCCGCGCGCTCGAGGCCCGAGTGGTGCGCGACCTCGTCATAACTGGAAAACGTTGCGTAGACGGCGGGCCGGCCCTTCATCATGTCCGTGATCACGCCGTACACGATCAGGTCGCGGACGAAGACGCACATCGTCGCGCGGAGGAACGGATAGATGCCGCCGCGGTGACCGCGCGGACGAACATCTCGACGAACCGCGCGAAGTGCGGCGAGCCACTCGAGGATCAGCTCCCAGGTGAAGAGCACGAGCACCCGCGTGACGTTGAAGCCGTTGGCCAGAAACGCGCGGTATCCGGGATTCGCGCCCTTCTCCTCCTCGATTCTGCTGACCGTGAGAATGACGTGGTCGGCTTCCCCGGAGAGCAGATTGCCGCGGCTCGCCCCACCGTCGGTCAGGAGGCCTTGCCCGCTCGCGTGCCGCCGCTCGATCTCGGCGCAGTCGTTCGGCGCCGAGCAGGCGATCATCGTTCCGGTCTCCTTCTCGACCCAGCGAAAGGCCGGAATGTTGTCGTTCGACCCGAGCAGGATCCCCGACTGGCTCGCACCGGTCTGCGACGAGAGGTCGGTCTCCCATTCGTCGAGGCGGTGTGACCCTTGCTCGAGCCACCTCGCCATCACCGGGGCGTTGCCGTCGCGCATCGCGCGACGCAGGATCGGCAACCCGAGCCCGTCGATCTCGAGGAAGACGATTCCGGGGACGTCCGTCCGGATCTGCTCCTTGGAGCGGCGGGCGATGCGCTGGACCACGCGAAACGTGTAGGTGTCGTCGTCGTTCGTCCCGAACACGGCGTCGAGCACGACGGTGACGGCGGACGCGAGGAGCGCAGCCACCAACGCCCACCAGAAGGAGTCGACCTGGATCGCGTCCGGCGCGATCTCCGATGCGGCCCAGAGCATCGCGGCGTCGATGACCAGAACCAGCAGGAACCCGGTGACGAGCGCGAAGGGAAGCCGGAGCGCGGCGATGATCGGCGGCAGCGCAGCGTTCAGGATCGCGATCAGCAGCGTGGCGACGACCGCTCCCAGGAACCCCGTGACGCTGACGTGCGGGACGATCTCGGCGGCGACGAAGAGCGAGATGGCCGAGACGAGCCAGGTGACGACGAGGCGCAACGGCCGGATGCGCGGGCGCTCCGGCGCCCACGTCGGCAGTTCGCCGTAGTGCGGAATCGTCGTCTCGGTCACGGAAACGGCAACGTTAGAACAGCACGGCAGCTCGTGTCGTAGCGTCAGGCGAGGTCGAGCGTCTCGCCGACCGCGAGCACGTGCACCTCGACGTTCGGCGCCCGCTCGGCCGCGAGCCGCTCGAACTCATCCGCCGGTGCCCGCGCAGCAGTCGGGGTCGGTCTCCGCTTCGTGATCAGTGAGTAGGTTCCCCAGTGGATCGGCACCGCCGATCGCGGCTCGAGCAGGCGCAGCGCCTCGATGGCCCGCCGCGCGTCGAGATGACCCGGCGGCAAGCGCGGTCCCCACCCTGCGACCGGAAGGAGCGCGAGGTCGAGCGGAGCGAGCTCGGCCATCGCCGGGAACAGGTCGGTGTCTCCGGCGAAGTAGATGCGCTTCGACCCCGTGACCAGGTAGCCGAGCGCGGGTGCGCGGACACCGAACGGCCCGCGGCCGGCGTCGTGCTCCGCCTCGGTGGCGGTCACCGTGACGTCTCCGATCTCGACCGATTGGCCGACGTCGACCTCGACGACGTTCGCGAACCGGAGACGACGCACGATCCGTCCCGCGCCACGGGGCAGGACGACCCGCACGTCTCGACCGAGCTGCGCCAGTGAGGGGACGTCGAGATGATCCCAGTGCGCGTGGGAGACGAGCACAGCGTCCACATTCGCGAGCCCCTCGGCGGAGACGGCTGCGTCGCGCCGGAGGTGAAGCACACGCCGGCGCAACACCGGGTCGGTGAGCAGCCGCACGCCGTCGAGCTCCAGCAGAACGGTCGCATGACCGATGTAGGTGACGCGCGCCACGTGCACCGCAACCTACTCGGTGCCGTAGTCTCCTCCGACTGTGGGTAAGGCGGTTTCTCGCGGAAACGCGATTGCAGGCTTCTCGACCTGAGCGAAGCAGGGACTAGACTCGCCTCCATGTCCGCACTCGATGCGATGGACGCCGACGTCGAGCATGCGCTGGAGAACATCAGCGTTCCGAGCTACATGATCGACGACACCGGCATCATTCGCTGGACGAACCCGGCGGCACAGCGGATCGTCGGCAACGTCGTCGGGCGGCAATTCACCTCTGTGGTGGCACCCGAAGAGGTGCGTCGCGCGCGCGAGACGTTCGCACGCAAGGTCACCGGAACGGCAAAGTCCACCGATCATCACGACGTCGTGATCGTCGATGCCGACGGTGATCGCGTGCAGGTCGACATCTGCTCGGTGCCGCTCTACCGCGGCGGTCGGGTCGTGGGTGTCTTCGGGCAAGTGCGTAACGAGGGACCGCCCGAGACGCAGCCTCACCCTCACCTCACGCCGCGCCAGGGAGAGATCCTGCGCCTGCTCGAGCACGGACACTCGACGCGCCAGATCGCCGCCGAGCTGCACCTGAGCCTCGAGACCGTCCGCAACCACATTCGCCACCTTCTGCGGGCGTTGGGCGCCCACTCCCGCCTCGAAGCAGTGGCGATGGCGCGGCAAGCGCATGCGTTGACGGCGTGAACCTGGCCGACGCGCGCACGAAGAGCGAAGAGCTGCGCGCGGTCGGACTGCGCGCGGCCGAGACGGCGCGAACCCGCGTTCCCGGGGGACCGGCCATCTTCGAATCGCTCGAACGCGAACGGGCCGCCGGCTCGTCGCTGCTCGCCGGCGGAGTCGCCTACCGGCTCTTTCTCTGGCTCGTCCCGTTCGGCCTCGTCCTCGCGGCGCTCGGCAGTTTCTGGGTCGACGCAGACAAGGGAAGCGTCGTGACGGCCGCCCGCAAGTTCGGGATCGGAGGCGCCGCGGCGCGTAGCGTTCGAGCAGCGTTCAGCGAGGAAGCGCACAGCCGCTGGTACCTGCTCGCCTTCGGGCTCGTCCTGCTCGAGTGGTTCGGCATCGGCGCCGTCCGGGCGCTGCGCGTCACCCACCAGATCGCGTGGGCGGATCGCGCCGGGAAGCTTCGCAACCCGCTCGGCGCGAGCCTCCTGTTCACGGCAACGGTGGTGACCGTCTCGGCGCTCGGCGTCGGCTCACAGTGGATTCGGCACAACACGAGCGGCCTGCTGGGCCTCCTCACGATGCTCGGCATGTTCGCCGTGTACGCCGCCGTGGCCGTGTGGGCGATGTCGCTGCTGCCCCACGGGCAGGCGCCGCGGCCCGCGCTGCTTCCCGGTGCGGTGCTGGCCGGTCTCGGGATGATCCTCGTCCAGGTCTTCGTCTCGCTCTACCTGGCGCCGAGACTGGAAACTCAGCCCCAGCTCTACGGTGCGCTCGGTGGCGCGACCGTCCTCCTGCTGTGGCTCTACATCGTCGCCCGGTTGATCGTCTCGGCAGCGTTCCTGAACGCCACGCTCTGGGACCGGCGACAGCGGCCGGCCGAGAGCTCGTTCGAAATGAAGTCTGTGTCGCCTGGACACGCTGGGCGGGCACGCTGCTGCGTCCTCGTGCGCCAATAGCCTTGGCTATTGGCGCTCCCTGCGTCCTTGCATCCCCACCCACTCGCGCCCAGATCACGAGCGTCATTCCGAAACGAACTCTAGAGGCTCCTCAGGGATCGCGACGCTTCTTGCCGGTCGAAGCCCGAGCGAGCGTCTCGCACTTCGCAGCGATGCTCTCCTCGGCGGAGAACCGGCGACAGAACGCGACTGCATCTGCGCCGCAGTAGTGGTAGGTCCCGCCCCCCAGCACACCGGCGTGAGCGGCCTCGATGCACGTCGCGCTCCCGGGCGACGCCTGCGCCCCGCCGTGGCGGCCGACCAGGACGATCGCAGGAATGCCGACCACCGCCGCGCAGACGAGCGCGGCGAAGAAGCGCCGGTCTCGGCGACCGATCCGCCTCTTCAGCCGCACCGCCTCTGCAGGCATTACCGAAACGCCAGCGCGACGCCACGCGGGAGGACGACCACGGGGCAACGCGCGAGCTCGATCAGGTACTCGGCGGCGGCGCTGATCGTCACTCGACCGGTCACCGCTCCCGGTTTCGACCCGACGACGATCAGGTCGACGTCCGCGGTCGCGCGCGGCGCGACCTCCGCACCGAGGCGCGACGCCAGCGCCTCGGCCGTCTCGAGCACACACGGGTCACCGTCTTCCCCGATCGCACCGACCGTTCCGACCTCGTAGCCGGACACCTCGTGAAAGCCGGCCGGGGCGAGCCCGAGCGCAATCGGCCCGCCGTCCAGCAGCCGGCGGGCCGATGCCTGCGGATCGATGTGGCCCCGCGCGGTGCGGTACTCGGACCCGAAGACGATCATGTCGGCCTCGAGGCGAAGCGCGAGATCGCGGAGGCCGGCCGGCGTCGATCCGCTCAGCACCACGTGCGTCGGCAGGTCGGCGCTCACCGACCTCCTCTGCGCCGGCCGCGAGCAGCGCGCGAGCCTCGCTCTCGGCGAGCCGCTCGCGCGTGCTCTCGCTCTCCTGCGCGTGCCTCACGTACGCGAGCTCGAGCGATGCGCCGGCCTCCGCAAGGAGACGCCCGAAGGACAGCGCATCGCGATCCGAGCCTGTTCCGTCGTACGAGACGATGATCCTCGTGCTCACGCCGGCGTTTCAGCGGCGGTCGCGGTTGCGCCGGACGGGATCCCCGACGGGAACCCGAGCGACGGGATGTCGGACGGGTAGACCTCGTGCCCGTGGACGGCGATGTCGCCCATCTCCATGTCCTTCTCGCTCATCCGCAGCGGCACGACGAGCCCGACGAGCCTGAGCAGCACGAATGTGCCGGTCGCCGAGAACGCGATCACCCACAGCGCGGTGAACGCCTGCCACTTGAGCAGATGGAGGCTGCCCGTGACCGAGAACCCGGGGACGACCTGCATCGCCGAGTCGGCGAGGATACCGGTGAGGAGCCCGCCGATCACCCCGGCGAAGCCGTGCGTGTAGACCACGCCGAGCGTGTCGTCGACGCTCCGGAACGGCCGGAGCAGCGCCAGGTAGTTGTAGGCCACATACACGATCGACGAGGCGATGACACCGATCAGCATCGCGCCCCACCCGTTCACGAAGCCCGCAGCCGGCGTGATCGCAACCAGGCCGACGATCATGCCGTTGACGCTGCCGATCAGCGACGGCTTGCGGCCCGTTGCGTAGTCCCAGCCGACCCAGACGAGGAACGCAACCGCCGTCGCCAGGTTCGTGTTCAGCACCGCGGCCGCCGCGTCGGCGCCGGCGTTGTAGGGGTCGCCGCCGTTGAAGCCGTTCCAGCCGAGCCACAGCAGCCCGGCGCCCACCGCGACCATCGCCAGGTTGTTCGGCGCGTCGATCTCGCGATCGCGCGCGAGTCGAGGACCGATCACCCAGGCGGCGACGAAGCCCGAGACACCGGCGGAGAGGTGGATGACGTACCCGCCGCTGAAGTCGACTGCGCCGTGCTGCGCGAACCAGCCGCCGCCCCAGATCAGGAAGGCGTTGACCGTGTACACGAACGTCGTCCAGAGCACGACGAACGGGATCCACGCCTTGAAGTTGACGCGTCCGAGGACAGAGCCGAGCATCAGGATCGGCGTGATCGCCGCGAAGACGAACTGGAAGTAGACAAGCGAGGACTGCGGGAAGTCGAGAACGCCCGCCGCACCGAGGTTGGGGATCTTGGCCTGGCCTTGCAGTCCGTGAGCGGAGAGCACGCTACCCGGCTTGCCCAGGAAGTTGCTGAAGAAGCCGCCCTTCGAACCGACGTGGAACGGCGTGCCGAAACCCATCTTGAAGCCGTACAGCACCCACACCACGAGCACGAGCGCGAACGCGATGAACGCCAGCATCATGCTGTTCACCGACCAGCGCTTCTGCATGACACCGCCGTAGAGCACGACCAGACCGGGGACGCTCATCAGCCCGACGAGCGTCGCCGCAGTCAACTGCCATGCGTTGTCGCCCGGGTTCAACCATTGCGGATACAGCATCGACCTCTCCTTGTCCTCGCCCACGAAAAAAGGCCCCAGGACTCGTCGGAGTCCTGAGGCCTCATTGCCTCCGCGCGCGACATCGTTGCCGCGAACGTGCGCGTAACCATACAGACGCCGGCGGTCGCGTCAAGACCAAGACTTCAATCTTTGAAGCGCGCCGATCGCTGCGCTATGCTGCGTTCGCGTCCGCATCGTCGCGGCCGCGCTGGCGAAGACGCCTTCAGCTGCCCTCCGGCATCTGGAGGCTTTTTTGTTGGTCCAAGGAGGACACATGCAAACGTTCGAGCCCGGCGACCGCGGCGACACCGAACTTCCGGCACGCGTCCTGATCGCGGAGGACGAGACGATCATCCGCATCGACCTGCGCCAGATGCTCGAAGAGCACGGCTTCGTCGTCTGCGGCGAAGCCCGCGACGGAGACGAGGCGATCGAGCTCGCACGCGAGCTGGAGCCGGACCTCGCGCTCCTCGACGTGCGGATGCCGGGCGTCGACGGGATCGAATGTGCGCGCCGCATCCACGCCGAGCGGCCGATCCCGATCGTGATGGTGACTGCGCACTCCGATCGCGGCCTCGTCGAGCGTGCACTGGCGGCCGGAGCATTCTCGTACCTCTCGAAGCCGTTTCGCGCCGCGGATCTGATTCCCGCGATCCGCGCGGCGCTGATCAGGCATCGCGAGCTCCTCGACGCACGCCGTGCCGTCGGGCGCCTCGCCGATGTCACCGACCGGCCGGTCGAGCTGGTGGTGACCTCGCCAGGCGGGAACGTCTGGCCGCTCCGCATCCAGCGGCGTGCAGACGGCGAGCTCGACGTCCGTGTCGCGGAGGATTGAGCGCCGCTCTACACAGCGCGCTCCTCCCCTGTCAGAGGCGCGCCGCAGCGTCGGCCGGCTCGGGTTGGGGCGGCCTCGCCCCCGACTCGTCGCGTTCGGCCGGCGGCTCGATCGTGATGTCGGGGAGCACCTTGTCGAGCCAACCCGGAATCCACCAGGTCCGCTCGCGCAGCAACGTCAACAACGCCGGCACCAGCGTCAGTCGCATCAGGAACGCATCGGTCAGGATCGCGACCCCGAGCAGCAGGCCGAACTCCTTCGAGACCCGGTCCGGCGCGAGCAGGAACGAGAAGAAGACGGAGGACATGATCAGCGCGGCGGCTGCGATCACCCGCCCGACACCGGCTACTCCGTCCTTCACGGCCTCGACCGTCGTGCTCCCGTGCACGTGCTCCTCGCGGATCCGGCTCATCAGGAACACCTCGTAGTCCATCGACAGGCCGAAGAGGATCGCGAATGCGATGGGCGGCACGAAGCTCTCGATCGGCCCGGTGCGGTCGAGACCGATCACGCCCATGGCCTGCCCAAGCTGGACGACGAACGTCAGGACACCGAAACCGACCAGCGCCGACATCAGCGTCGTCAGCGCTGCCTTGACCGCGACCACCGCCGACCTGAACGCCATTGCCAGCACGAGGAACGTGATTCCGATGATGTAGAGCAGGAACCACGGCGCGTGGGAGAAGATGCGGTTGCCGATGTCGGTGAAGGCTGCGTTCGAACCCGACACGTATGCGTGCGCCGGCGATCCATCGAGCGCCTGCGGGATGACGGTCTGGCGAAGCTTCGAGACGAGGTCGTCGGTCTTCACATCTTGCGGCTTGTACTTGCCGTAGGTCTTCACGATCGCGACCGACGCCTTCTCGGCTGTCTTCGCGTTGTAGATCGGCGCGTCGACCTGCGTGATGCCGGGCACCGACCTGAGCGCAGCCTCGAGTCGCTTGGCAGCGGTGTGATCCGACCGCATGTCGACCACGATCGGGATGGGCTCGGTGAATCCCGGCCCGAAGCCCTTCGTGAGCAGGTCGTAGGCCTTGCGCGTCGTCTGGTCCTTCGGAGCCGTGCCGGCATCTGCGAGCCCGAGCCGGACGGCGAGCACCGGCGAGGCGAGCAGGAGCAGGACGACGATCACGACCGGCAGCACGATCCGTGCGTTGCGCGAGACGAAGCGACCCCACGCTGCGATCGGTGTGCGCGCCTGTCCCTCGCGCGACTCGTCGACAGGCCGCATCCCGAGACGGCCGCGGTCGATCCTCGGCCCGAGCAGGGACAGGACGGCAGGCAGCAAGGAGTTGGCGAGCAGCACCGCGGTCAGGACCCCGAGCGCGCTGCCGATGCCCAGCTTCGTGATGAAGTCGAGCCCGATCAGCGCGAGCCCGGTGATCGAGATCGCCACCGTCACGCCGGCGAAGATGACGGCACGGCCCGCCGTCGCCCCGGCGGCGGCCGCCGCCTCCTGCGGCGAGAGCCCGTCATGGAGGAACTGTCTGAAGCGCGTGACGATGAAGAGCGTGTAGTCGATGCCCACGCCCAGCCCGATCATCGGCACGAGGATCTCCGTGATCGTGTTGAAGTGCGTGAGGCGGGCCGCCAGGAACAGCAGGAGGAACGCGCCGAGCACGGCGACGATCGCAAAGAGAAGTGGGATCACCGTCGGCACCAGCGCCCGGAACAGCACCATCAGGATCACGAACGCCGCGAGCAGCCCGATGAGGTCGCTGATGCCTTGCGTGGGCGGGGCGTTCTCGGCCTCACCCGTGAACTCGACCTGGATCCCGGCGGGCTCGCCGATCGCGCGCAGCTGATTCTCGATCGCGACGATGCCCGAGCGCGGCAGCTCGAAGCCGGTCCGGTCGTACTGCACGTCGAAGAATGCGATCTGGCCGCTGTCGGCCAGCTGCTTCGAGCCGGCCTCGGCGAGCGGGTTCGTGATCTTCGCCACGTCCGACGAGTCGGTGGCCAGCGTGCGCTGCGAGGCGTGCGACGCGACGAGCATCTTCTCGATCGCGGCGGAGCGATCGGCAGTGTCGAGTCGCTCTCCGCCGGGAGCCGCCAGCACGACGCGCAGTGCGGCGCCTTTCTCACCGCCGAACTTCGCGTTGATCAGGTCGGTCGCCTTCTGCGTGTCCGAGCCCGGGATCTTGAAGTCGTTGATCAGCTTCCCGTGGAATGCGGCGTTGAGCCCGATCAAGACCACGAACGCCGAGATCCACCCGATGATCACGCGCCTCGGATGCCGCGCGCACGCGCCGGCGAGCGCGGCGAGGCCGCCGGCGTGGGCGATGCGCTCGTCGCTCCTCAGGACATCTGGATCCACGTGCTCGACGGTTCCCGGTTCGTTCACGACTCAACCCTAGACGCCGCAAAGTGGCCGAAGTCATCGGTCACCAGCTCGAAACGAATGAGGGCCGCTCACGCGGCCCTCACCTATCGGTCGTACGAATCGGCTCTAAGTCGTAGGAACCGGCTTGATTGCGGTCGGCTCATCCTTCTTGAACCAGGTGAGCGCGGTGTCGGGATTCCGCAGCGCTCCGCCGATCGCGAGGATCGCGAACCCGATACCCGTGAGCAGGAGAGCGATACCTACGACGATCCCGAACAGTGCGAGCTGGCTCGCCATGTAGGAGGAGTTCAACGCGGTCGTAAGTGCCGTGTACGTGACCCAGATGTTGCGGGCACCGTTGGATACCGGCGCTTGGTGCGTGGAGTCGATCTGCGCGTACTTCACGTTGTCGGTGCCGCCACCGGGCATCAGCTCCGACTTCGGCGCGTCAGGCGCTGCCGTGTAGATGCCCATCTGCGAGTAGACGTAGCCGCCTGTCGCGTCGAGCGTGTGGATCCGCATGTACTGCGCGAAGCAGCGTGCCGTTGCGCCGTCGGTGATCGGCTTGTTGGCGACGGTGCAGCTCGGGATCGGAACTTGTTCACGTTGAGCTTCGCCTTTGTTGCCTCGGCAGTGATCGCGGCCGGTGTCATGTCGGGCGTGCCGACGATCTGCTCCTGCTTGAGGCTGTTGTTGACCGTCGAGCGACCGTTGATTCCCATCACGATCGCAGCGACGCCGAAGCCGATGAGGACGACAGCGGCGACGAGTCCACCGATTTCGAAGACCTTGCGCATCTTCTTTCTCCTTCCTTAGGGCCGAGGCTCGTCTCCGCGCGTTCGACCTGTTGCTGTGTTCCTTTTCCGGCACTGTGGTCGCATTCGGCAACCGGGCAATCGTGGGCTGCACGGAAAGCCGTTACGGGTTTTCCACAGTCGCTCAGCGGAGGAGGTGGTGCTCGAGCGCCCACCTGACGAGCTCGGCGCGACGCGCGAAGCCGAGCTTGCGCATCAGCCGCGCACGCTCCGCCTCGGCCGTCCGAACCGAGACCTGAAGCGCGGCGGCGACGTCACGGTTCGTGTGACCGTAGGCGAGCAGGACGGCAGTCGCCTGCTCCCGCTCCGTCAGCGAGTCCTCGGACATGACGCCACCGTGCACGATCGTCGCGCAGCGGACATCGGGCGGCCTACTGAACCGAAGTGCGGCGATGTACGGACGAGCCGTAGAGTCGCCGGGCGATGCGCAGCCCCGTCCTCGTCGTCAACGCCGGCTCGACCAGCCTGAAGCTGACGACGGTCGGCGAGGACGACGAATCGTCGCCTGTCTCGTCGCTGCAGGCGGCTCCCCCGGTCGGTGCGGTCGGCCACCGCATCGTGCACGGCGGTGAGCGGCTGTGGCAGCCGACCCGCATCGACGACGCCGTGATCGCCGAGCTCGAGCGCCTGGTCGAGCTCGCGCCGCTGCACAACGCTCCGGCGGTGGACGCGATCATGGCCGCGCGGCAGGCGCTTCCCGACGTTCCGCACGTCGGGGTGTTCGACACCGCCTTCCACCGTACGCTGCCCGACGTCGCGCGGACGTACCTCCTCCCCGCTCGTTTCCGGGAACGCGGGATCCGCCGTTTCGGGTTTCACGGCCTTTCCGTGCAGTGGGCAGCCGAGCGCGTGGCGGCGGCAAGACTCGTCGTCTGCCACCTGGGAGGCGGCTCGTCGGTGACGGCCGTGCGCGAAGGCCGGTCGGTCGACACGACGATGGGTTTCACCCCGCTCGAGGGCGTTCCGATGGCGACGCGGCCCGGTCCGGTCGACCCGGGCTCGTTGCTGTACCTCCTACGCAAGGGAGTCGGGGCGGCGGAGCTCGATCAGGCGCTCGAGCACGAGTCTGGGCTGGCGGGTCTCGCCGGGACCGGTGACGTCGCCGCCCTGGAACGAGACCCGTCGCCGGACGCTGCGCTGGCGCTCGACATCTACGCGTACCGCGTCGCCCAGGCCGTCGCGGCGATGACGGTCGCGCTCGGCGGTCTCGACGCACTGGCATTCACGGGCGGGATCGGGGAGCACTCGGCGCGCGTCCGCGCCGCGATCTGCCGGCGACTCGCGTTCCTGGGCGTCGTGCTCGACGACCAGGCGAGCGAGAAGGTCGCCGGGGAGGCGACCATCTCGTCGAAGCACTCGGCCGTGCGCGTTCAGATCGTGCGGGCGCGGGAAGACGTCGTGATCGCGCGCGCCGTGAGGACGCTGCTGGCGACACCCTGAGCCGCCATGCCGATGGCCGCCGCGATCAGGCACACCAGCGCGGCCGACGTCGAGAAGCGATCCGAGACGGGATGCGCGACGGCGAGCACGAGAGCTGCAGCGGCAGCACCGAGCACCCACGCGGGCGCCCGACCGGCCCTGACTGCTGCACCGTACGTCGCGAGCAGAGCCACCGGAAACGCTATGAAGAGCGGAAAGATCAGCACGAGCGACGGCGAGCTGTTCATCCGGTCGATCACGTCGATCAGCTGGGCCCGGGTCGCACCTCCGCCCGGGATCGATGCCCACATGAGGTAGACGCCTGCCAGGGCCCCGTGGCCGATCGCGCCGAGCAGGGCGAAGAACCGTGCCGCCCATCCGAGCCGCGTCGCCCGTCCTGTCAGCGATCCGACGATGCCGTTCACGCCCGGGACGATGAGCACCGACGACACGAGCAGGAGCCCCGCCGACAGCACTATCCGGCCGTGCTGGTCGAGCGCTGCGTCGTAGATCTTCTTCGCATTGCCACTGTTTGCCGGATCGATGATCGTCTCGGCAAGATCGGCGACCATCGCTCCGACGAGGGCTGCGATCGCCAACATCAGTGTGTTCAGACGGTTCACGTCGTGCCTCCTTCGTCGATGCACGATTCCTAACCGCCAGGCACCGCCGCGTCGTCAACGCGACGGACGATTTCGACTCGACCGTGGTGCTCGACTTGCCCGGCAGCCGTCGTCCGGACGTGTGATCGCCTGTCAACCTGTGGGTTTAGGCTCGCCGAGTGACCTTCGGCGTGCTTGCGCTCGTCGTTGCCGCCGGGCTCGGAGGACCGCTGCTCGCGGTCGTCGGCCAGAGCGGCTTCGTCCCGGTCGTGGTCGGCGAGCTGGCGGCGGGCGTGGTGATCGGCGACACCGGCTTTCGCTGGCTCGACCCGAACACGTCAGGGCTCGCATTCTTCGCCGCGGTCGGCTTCGCGATGCTGATGTTCGGAGCCGGGATGCAGGTGCCGATCCGGCAACCGGGGATCTCGCTGGGAGTGCGACGCGGCCTGCTCGCCGCGATCGTGGTCGCCGTGCTCGCGGTGCCTGCCGGGGTCGCGGTCGCGGCCTTGACGCCGAACGGGCACGGCGCCGTGTACGCACTCCTCCTCGCCAGCGGCTCCGCGGCGATCCTGCTTCCCGCGCTCGAGGAGCAAGATCTTCTCACCGATCCTCGCGCACTCGTGGTGATGGCGCAGGTCGGGATCGCGGACGTCGCCGCCATCGTCGCGCTCCCGCTCGTAATCCAGCCGAGCAAGGCGCTCCATGCCGCGCTCGGCGGCCTCGCCGTGATCGGCGGGGTGATCGGCCTCTTCCTGATCGCGCGCCTCGTCCGCAGCATGTCGATCGTCCATCGTCTGCGGCACGCGTCCCACCACCGAGCGTGGGCGCTCGATCTGCGGATCTCGTTGCTCATCCTGTTCACGCTCGCGTGGATCGCGGTCCGGAGCGGCACCAGCGTCCTGATCGCCGGCTTTGCCGTCGGCCTTCTCGTCGCGCTGATCAGCGGCCCCAAGCGGCTGTCGACTCAGGTCACCGGGATCGCCGCCGGCTTCTTCGTCCCGCTGTTCTTCGTCGTGCTCGGCGCCGAGGTCGATCTGCGTGCACTCGCTTACCGTCCCTCGCTACTCGAGCTCAGCGTGCTGCTGCTCGCGGCGAACGTCCTCGTTCACGAGCTCGGAGCGCTCATCACGAGGCAGCCCCTGGCCGCCGGCCTCGCCGCGACCGCTCAACTCGGGATGCCGGCCGCCGTCGTCACCCTCGGGCTGGAGCACCACACCCTGACCTCACCCCAGGCGGCCGCGATCCTGCTCGCGGCGCTCGGGACGATCGCGCTCTGCCCGGTTGGAATCGCCCGGCTGCGCATGCTGCGTGCCGACGGCGCGCCGAGCGACGGCACGTCCGGCAAGACCCACGACAAGCACGAGGATGCCGGCGACGACCGCCCGCACCGGTAGCGAGACGACGAGCGCGATGCACGCGACGAGGCCGGCCGCGTTGAGCGCGCGCGGCCAACGGCGATGGTCGGCTGTCTGCGTGTAGGCGGCGGCGTTCGCGACCGCGTAGTACAGGAGCACCCCGAACGACGAGAAGCCGATCGCTCCGCGCAGGTCGGTCGTCAGGACCAGCACGGTGACGACCGCGGCGACTGCGAGCTCCGCGTGGTCGGGCACGCGATGGCGCGGGTGCACCGAGTCGAGCCAATGCGGCAGATCGCCGTTCCGCGCCATCGCCAGCGCGGTCCGGCCGATGCCGGCGATCAGCGCCAGGAGGGCACCGAGACTCGCGATCGCAGCGCCGGCCCGGACGACGGGAAGCGCCCAGGCTGCGCCGACCGCGTCGACCGCCGTCGCGAGCGGCGCGGTGCTCGCCGCGAGCGCGGCCGGCCCGGCGGCGGCGAGCGCCGATACCCCGACGACGAGGTACAGGACGACGACGATCGCGAGCGCGAGCGGGATCGCGCGCGGGATCGTCCGCTCCGGATCGCTCACCTCCTCGCCGAGCGTCGCGATCCGCGCGTAGCCGGCGAACGCGAAGAACAACAAGCCGGCCGCCTGCAGAAGCCCGTAGACACCACCGTGGCCGAGCGGCGTCAGGCTGCCGATCCGGCTCGCGTCAGCTTCGCCACTGGCGACGATCGCGCCGACGACGACCAGCAGCGCCACGATCGAGCCCGCGACGAGCAGGCGCGCGAGACCGGCAGTCCGCGAAATGCCGCGATAGTTCGCGGTCGTGAGGGCGATCACCGCAGCTGCCGCGGCAAGGCGCTGCACCCAGGCCGGCCCAGGGACGGCGTACGCCGCGAACGTGAGCGCCATCGCGGCGCACGACGCGGTCTTGCCGACGACGAAGCCGAAACCCGCCACGAACCCCCACCACTCCGAGAGCCGCTCGCGCCCGTAGACGTACGTTCCGCCGGACGTCGGGTACTGCACTGCCAGCTGCGCCGAGGCGACCGCATTGCAGAAGGCCACGCCGGCCGCGATCGCAAGCCCGATCAAGAGGCCGCTGCCGGCAGCTCTCGCCGCAGGCCCGAAGGCCGAGAACACACCCGCGCCGATCATCGCCCCGAGGCCGATGACCACGGCGTCGGCCGTGCCGAGCCGGCGCGCGAGTACCGCTCCCGTCACGTCACATCGCGGCAGCGACGCGCTCCGCCGCGGCCGCCAGCTCCTCGTCCGAGACGTTGGGCAACACGTCCTCCCACAGCGGCAGCATCATTCCCGACGCCTCGACCATGCCGAGCGGCCTCGGCAGGAACCACACGTGGAAGTGCGCGCCGCCGTCACCCCAGCGGTAGAGATGGACGCGACCCACGTCGCCGAGCGACAGGATCGCGCGTTCGACACGCGCCGCGACGCGCCCGAAGTCGGCGGCGAGCCGATCCGGCAGGTCGGCAAAGGAATCGACGTGAACGCGGCTCGCCAGCCAGACGGCGCCGGGCAGGCTGCCGCCGACCGGCGGATGCAGCGTCCAGTTCTCGTCGGACCAGACGGCCGCGGTCGCCTGCCCGGTGCAGATCCCGCACGGCGGCCCTCCGGGCTCGCCGCGCCGCGGCGGCTCGGGGATCAGGCGCTCGCCGGGGTCGCGCGGGACGAGCGGATCCCGGTACGGAAGCGTCATGCTCATCGTCGCTCCTTTCGTCGTCGTTCGCCGGAGGCCACCGGTGCGATGCCGTTCAGCACGGCGCCGACGATCCGGTCCTTCGCCTGCCCGGCGGGCCAGCCGTGCCGGCCGCGCAGGTGGACGTACGGCCACGCCACCGCGTTGAACGCGACGTCGGCAGTCGCCACGAGGTCGTCGGCAGGCGGGATCGACCCGTCTTCCGTCCCTTCGCGCAGGAACTGGATGAACGGGTAGAGGTAGTCGGGGTGGCGGCCGGGCGCAGGTTGCTGGTGGAAGGCCTCGTCGGTCGCGAGCATCAAGGGGAGATGCCGGTCGAGCAGATCGCAGAGCACTTCGAGCGAGCGGGCGAGCCGCTCGCGCCCCGTGCCGGCCGACGTCAGTACCGGGTACATCGCCGCCCGGAAGTCGTCGGCCAGCTCGCCGACGAGCGCAGCGAGCAGCTCGTCCCGGCCGAGGCCTTGCCGCCACAGAGTCGAGCGCGCCCGCCCCGCCACCTCGGCGACCCGCTCCAGCGTCAGGCCGCCGAAGCCGCGCTCGCGGAGAACCTCGATCGTCGCCTGGCGAAGCGACTCGTCCACGGGCGGCGTCCGCTCGCTCCGCATCTTTGCTGGCGCATCCATGCAACATGAGTGTTGCACGGCCGACAACCGGCCGCAAGGGAGGTCAGAGCTCAGAGTGCGTGACGGAGACGCTCACGCAGCCTCCCTCGAGCTCCACGTCCCATACCCGGCCGAACGCAGAGACGCCGGAAAGCCGACCCGTCCCGAGCCATTCGGGCCTGCCCGTCGGAGCGACCGCCTCGAGCGTGCGCGTCCGGCGGTCCGGCCGAAGCCCGAGCAGCACCTGCAGCAAGAGGACGCCGGCACCGGCCCCCCAGGCCTGCGGGCGGGCCGCCGCCGGGTAGGCGATCGGAAACGGCGTTTCCCTCCGCGAGAGCCCGGAGAAGACCTCGGGGAGCTCGTCGTCGAAGTGCGCGGAGGCCTCGAGCACGCTGTGCGCGACCCGGAAAGCCTCTTCCCAGCGCCCGTACCGGGCGAGACCCTGAGCGATCAGCGAACAGTCGTGCGGCCAGACGGTTCCGGTGTGGTACCCCAGTGGGTTGTAGCCGGCGTCGCCCGATGACATCGTCCGCACGCCCCAGCCCGACCAGAGCTCCTCGCCCAGCAGAGCCTCGGCGATCGCGTCCGCTCGAGACTCCGGGACGATGCCGCTCCAGAGCAGATGCCCGATGTTGGAGCAGAGCGAGTCGACCTGCCGTTTCTCGCCGTCGAGCGCCAGCGCGTAGTAGCCACGCCGGTCGACCCAGTAGGCCTGGTCGAAGCGATCGCGAAGTGCGAAGGCTTCGCGGTCGAGGCGGTCGGCGAGACCGGGGTCGTTCCAGCCGTCGCGTGCGATCTCGGCCAGGCGCCGCTTGGCGTCGAACACGTAGCCCTGTACCTCGCACGGGGCGATCGGCGTGTGCGCCAAGCGCCCGTCCGAGAAGCGTTGCGAGTCGTGCGAGTCCTTCCACGACTGGTTGGGCAGACCTCGAGTCGTTCGCCGCTCGTACTCGACGAAGCCGTCGCCGTCTCGGTCGCCGCAGTGGTCGATCCAGGCCAGCGCCGCGAGCGCCGGCTCCTTGAACCGCGCCACGAGCGCCGCGTCGTCCGTCCAGCGCCAGAGCTCGGAGAGCAGGACGAGGAAGAGCGGCGTCGCATCGATCGTCCCGTAATAGCGGGGGAACCAGACCGGAGCGGCCTTGCCTCGCCGCAGCTCGTGAATGATCTTGCCGGGCTCCGCGTCGATCAGGGGGTCGTCCTCGGTCGCCTGGAGCTCCGCGAGCTGCTCGAGCACCGAGGCGGCGAGCTCCCGTCCGAGGACGAGCGTCTGCAGGGAAGCGATGATCGAGTCGCGCCCGAAGACCGTCATGAACCAGGGCGCCCCCGCGGCGGGCGGACCGAGCCCGCCGTCGCCCGCCGGGAGCCGGAGCGCCGCCAGGTCGGCGACCGACCGCTCGTAGGTCCGCCGGAGCGGCTCCCACGAGCAACGAAGACGGGGCACGCTCGCCTTCCAGGCCTCGAGCGACTCGGCGGCGTGCCGACGCGCCTCGGCGAAGCTCTGAACGACGACGCCGCCCAGACGCGGCACGACGTCGATGCAGAGCTCCCACCGCTCCCCCGGGGCGAGCTCCACGCGCCAGCAGGCCCGGTCGCCGTCGAGCGCAGCCGGCTGCGAGAAGACGACCTCGGTCTGCACACCCGCTCCGCCCTCCGCGTCGGAGAGCACGAGCTCCTGCCCGGCGGCGTCGAAGCGGTGCGCGCCCGGCGGCGGCAGCGGCCGCAGGCCGGCGGGCGGTCCCGCCACGATCGCGTGCTCCTTGACGGTGATGATGTCGGCGAAATCGGCTTCGAGCTCGAGTGCGAGCTCGAAGGCGATGGGCTTCATCGCCCGGCAGGTGGCCACCAGGCGGTCCTGCAGCCCGCCACCGACGAACCGGTCGCGGCTGATCAGCAACGCATTCTCGGGCAATGTCCGTGACGGACGGTTGCGCAGGCAGAAGAACGCGGTGAAGTGCTCGACGTTGCGCGAGGCGACCAGCAGCGGGCGCTCTCCGTCGACGGTCAGGAGCAGGCGGGAGAGGTGCCGCGTGTCGTCGGCGTAGAGACCCGCCGGGCCGGCGACGAGGTCGCCGAGGTCGTCGGAGACGCAGAAGGTCGATCCCTGGAGGACGGTGAGCGTCACGACCGCATCATCGCGGCGCGAGCGCTCTGGGCACGCGATCATCCGGGGCGACGCCGATCGGGATTGCGCGGCCTGCACGGTGCAGTAAGCTCGCAGTTCGAAGGAGGACGGGGCCATTGGCGGAGATCGAGTTCGACGGCGTCTCGAAGGTCTACGACGACGGAACCCAGGCCGTCTTCGACCTCGACCTGAAGATCGAGGACGGCGAGCTGATGGTTCTCGTCGGCCCGTCCGGCTGCGGCAAGACGACCGCGCTGCGCATGGTCGCCGGCCTCGAGGAAATCAGCGGCGGCGAGCTCCGGATCGGCGACCAGATCGTCAACGACCTGACTCCGAAGGAACGCAACATCGCGATGGTCTTCCAGAGCTACGCGCTGTACCCGCACATGACGGTCGAGGACAACCTGGCGTTCAGCCTTCGCCTCCACAAGATGCCGAAGCAGGAGATCAAGGAGCGCGTCGAGAACGCGGCGAAGACCCTGCAGATCGAGCAGTTCCTGAAGCGCAAGCCGAGAGCACTCTCCGGTGGGCAACGCCAGCGCGTCGCCATGGGTCGTGCGCTCGTGCGCGAGCCGGAGGCGTTCCTGATGGACGAGCCGCTCTCGAACCTCGACGCCAAGCTGCGCGTGCAGATGCGAGCGGAGATCCACCAGCTCCAGCGGCGGCTCGATGTGACGACCATCTACGTCACGCACGACCAGGTGGAGGCGATGACGATGGGCGACCGCGTCGCGGTCATGAACGGCGGGCGCCTGCTGCAGGTCGACCGGCCGCAGGTGCTCTACGACCAGCCGAGCAACGAGTTCGTCGCCGGCTTCATCGGCTCGCCCTCGATCAATCTCGTCGAGGCGCAGCTCGAGCAGACGAACGGCCAGCTGTCCGTCAGCTTCGGCGAGCACCGGCTGACCGTCGACGAGGTTGCCGCGCGAAACCGGTCGGGGCTGAAGGACTACATCGGCAAGACGGTCATCCTCGGCATCCGTCCGGAGGACTTCGAGGACGCGACCCTCGAGTCGGTCCCGAGCGACCGGCGGCTGAAGGTCACTGTCGACCTGATGGAGCCGCTCGGCGCCGAGGTGCTGCTCTACTTCGCCACCTCCGCAACGGGCATCGTCTCCAGCGCGATCGCCGCGGACGCGGGCGAAGACGCGGCTGTCCACTTCGGGGGCGGCGAGGCCGGGGACAAGTCACGCATGTGCGCACGCGTGAGCCCGCAGACGCGCATCGCGACAGGTCAGCCCGCGGAGCTCGCAGTCGACACGCGCCGGCTCTACTTCTTCGACCCGGAGACGCGCGAAGCCGTCTAGCCCTTGACGGCGCCGGCGGTGAGCCCGGCGATGATCCGCTTCTGCAGGACCAGCACCAGGATGATGAGCGGCAGCGTGACGATCACGGTCGCGGCCATGATCTGGCCCCACGGGACCGCGAACGCGCTGCCGGTGTTGCTCACGAAGGACGTGATCGCGAGCGGCACGGTGTAGTGGTTCGGCGACTGGATGAACGACAGCGCGTACAGGTACTCGTTCCAGGCCGAGATGAACGCGAGGAGGCCGGTCGTGACGAGGCCCGGGGCGATCAGCGGCAGCAGCACTTTCCAGAAGACCTGCAGCGGCGTCGCGCCGTCGACGTAGGCCGCCTCCTCGAGGTCGCCGGGGAGCGCTCGCATGAAGCTCGTGAGCACCCAGATCGTGAACGGGAGCGTGAAGATCAGGTAGGTGAAGATCAGCGCGCCGAGCGTGTCGTAGAGGTTGAGCTTCGTGATCGTCGTGTAGAGGGCGCCGAGAATCGCGATCTGCGGGAAGATCGTCATCGACAGCACCAGGTAGAGGACGAACGTCCGGCCGTGGAAGCGGAAGCGGCCGAGCGCGAAGGCGGCGGAGGAGCCGATCGCCAGCGAGAGCAGCGTGACCGACCCCGCGACGATCGCCGAGTTGAGCAGCGCGTCCGTGAAGAAGTTCGCGCTGAGCGCGCCGCGGTAGTTCGCCAAGGTGGGATGCGACGGGAAGTACTTGATGGGTGTCTGGAACAGGTTCACCTCGGGCGTGAACGACGAGCGGACCACCCAGTAGAACGGGAAGAGGCAGTAGACGGCGATCGCGACGACAGGAAGTAGAACGGCACCCGGGTGACGAGGCGCCCGACGCGGTTCTTCCGCATCCTGCGGAGCCGGCTGACCGGCCGCGCGACGGGCCGTGCTGCTTCTGCGGTCGCGCTCATCTCGCGCTCACAGCCTTTCCCCGCTCACCCGATTGACGGTCACGTAGACGACGACGAAGATCGCGATGATCAGGAAGATCACGACGCTGATCGCCGCGCCGTAGCCGACATGGCCGTTGCCGACGATCGTGCTCTGGGCGTAGATCGCCATCGTCTGCGTGTCGGCGCGGTTGCCGAAGAAGACGTAGAAGACGTCGAAGACCCGCAGCGCGTCGAGCGTGCGGAAGATCAGCGTGACGAGGATCGCCGGCTTGAGGAGCGGGAGCGTGATCTTCCAGAACTGCTGTAACGCGTTCGCGCCGTCCACTCTGGCGGCCTCGTAGAGGTCCTGCGGGATCACCTGCAGGCCCGCGAGCAGGAGCAGTGCGACGAACGGCGTCGTCTTCCAGATGTCGACCGCACAGACCGCGCCCAGCGCCGTGCTCGGTTCGGCGATCCAGGCGTGCGGGTGCGAGATGAGGTGGACTCTCACGAACAGGTCGTTGATGACGCCGAAGGTGTCGTCGAGCATCCACTTCCACATCTGCGCCGCGACGACGGTCGGGATCGCCCACGGGACGAGCATGATCGCGCGCATGGCGCCGCGGCCCTTGAAGCTCGAGCTCACCACGAGGGCGATCGCCAGGCCGAGGGCGAACTCGAACACGACCGTGATCAGAGTGAACTTGATCGTCGTCCAGATCGAGTTGCGGAAGAGCGTGTCGTGCCAGAGCTCCCTGTAGTTCTGCAGGCCGACCCACTTCGTCGGCGTCAGGGCGAGGAACTCCTGGTCCGTGAAGCTCTGGAAGACGGTCTTCCCCAGTGGGTACAGCGCGACGAGCGCGACGACCGCCAGCGACGGCAGGAGCAGCAGCCACGCGACCCGCGTCTGCCGGCGCTTGAGCTTCGTCCCTCTGCGGCGGCGGCGTGTGCGGACTGGTGTGGCGACGGATGCCATGGGCGGGATCGAGAGAAAGAACCGAGGGAGGACGGTGAGTGCCATCCTCCCTCGGTTCGGGTCAGTGCGCGTGCCCTACTTCAGGAGTGCCTGGAGCTGGGACTGGAGGCCCGGCAGCACGCTGTTCGCCGAGCGCCCCGTTGAGGATGCGGCTGATCGCCTGGTAGATGTCCATCGAGCCCTCGTTGTACTTGACGCCGAGGACGGTCGAGGGCGGGTCGCACGCGCGGCACGTTCGCGGTCGCCGGGTTCAAGTACGGGGCGGCCTTCTTGACCTCGGGGTCATTCGCGAGCGACGGGATCGTCGGCACGTTCGAG
This sequence comes from uncultured Thermoleophilia bacterium, assembly GCA_963851065.1. GTDB lineage: Bacteria > Actinomycetota > Thermoleophilia > Gaiellales > Gaiellaceae > PALSA-600. The sequence goes on along the minus strand of CAWKNW010000008.1, from coordinate 170,944 downwards.
TTCGTGATCGTGTCGAACTTCTCGACGGGCTTGCTCGTCATGTAGCGGACGAACTCGATCGCTGCGTCCGGGTGCTTCGAGTACTTCGACACGGCGAGCTGCCAGCCGCCGACCGTCGCGACCGAGTTGCCGCCGCCCGCGCCGTGCGGCAGCGGAGCGACGGCGAACTTGCCGGCGACCTTGGAGCCCGTGGCCTGGTTGAGCGAGTACGCGTACGGCCAGTTGCGCTCGAAGGCGGCGTCACCGTCGGTGAACGCGGTCTGCGCCTCGCCCTCCTGGTACGTCGTTACGCCGCGCGGCGTCGTGACGCCGATGTGGCTGGCGGAACAGGTTGAGGATCGCGGCCGCCTTCGGATTGTTGATCGTGACCTTGCCGTAGTCGATGAAGTTGCCGCCGCCGGAGGACGCGATCCACTCGAGGGCGTCGCAGGTCAGTCCCTCGTAGGCGTTCCCCTGGAAGACGAAGCCGGAGAAGTTCGGGTTGATCGCCTGCTCGCCGTCCTGGATCTTCTTCGCCATCGCGAAGAGATCGGCCCAGGTCGTCGGCGGCGCCGAGTAGCCGTACTTCTTCAGCAGGTCGGTGCGGTAGTACAGCATCCCGAAGTCGCCGAACCACGGCATCGCGACGAGCTTGCCGTTGATGGTGTCGCTCTTGATGATTCCCTGCGCGTGCATCTTCGACTGCGCACCGAGCACCGGCTTCAGGTCGACGAGGAACGGCGCGAACGCGCCCGGCCAGACGACGTCGATCATCGCGACGTCGATCGACGACGAATGTGTGGAGAACGCCCGTGCGAGTTGTGAGTACGCGGCGTCCGAGGCGGCGGGATGCGGGACCACCTTCACCTTGATGCCGGTGTCCTTCGTGAACTGTGTCGCCAGCGCAGTGTCGCGCTGGTGCCCCCCGCCGACCGAGTCGCCGACGAACGTGATCGACTGGCCTCCGTACTTCGCTTTGATCGCCGACGCGTTCGGAACCTTCGGCGCTGGCATCGCAGCTGCGGCGCGGGTCTGCGCCGACTTCTTCGTCCCTGCGGTGGCGATGCTCAGCGAGACGAGCAGCGCCAGCAGAGCGACGACCCCTGCCATGACCAACAGGCGCGGTTTCAAGTGGCTCACTGTCCTTTCTCTTTCGAACTCGGCCCGAGGGGCCTTGAGATGACACTGAGGGGGTGGTGAGAGGCGAGCCTAACACTCTCTCGCCGACGCCGCATGTGCGCCGCCCGATCGGCGAACGATCTACGGCACAGCGAGCGCCAGCGCATTGCCAGAGGGGTCTGACGTCGACGGGTCGCCGTCTCGTTCGCCGACCTCGATTCCGGCCTGCTCGAGCCGACCGACGGCGCGTTCCCGCTCGCCGGCGTCGGGGAAGACGATCGTCGCGTGCCGGAGCGCCGCCGCACCGGGCGGCGGTGGAGCGCCGCCCGCGCTCTCCCACGTGTTCGCGCCGATGATGATGGTGGTAACCGCCGGCGGAGAGGAAGGCCGCCTGCCCGCCGAGCTGTGCCATCAGCGCGAACCCGAGCACATCGCGATAGAAGGCGACGGTCTCCGGGATCGACGCCACCTTCAAATGGACGTGACCCATCCTCGTCCCGTCCGGGAGGCCGTCGAACGGCTCTGCCGCCGGGTCGTCGACTTCCCCGAACAGGCTGTCGACGTCGAGCGGCATGGTCGTGAGGCGCGACGCGACCTGTCCCTCCCACACCTCGCGCGGCCGGTCCCAGTAGATCTCGATCCCGTGCCGGTCGGGGTCGCTCAGATAGAGCGCCTCGCTGACGAAGTGGTCGGACAGCCCGACGAGCGGCACGCGGTCGCGGATCGCATGCGCGAGCCAGCGCGCGAGGTCGACCCGCCCCGGGACGAGGAGCGCGAAGTGGTAGAGCCCGGTCGCGCCGGGAACCGGTCGCGCGCTCGTCTGCTCGACGAGCACGAGTAGCTCGCGTCCACCGGATCCGAGCGACGCGCGGCCGCCGCCCAGCTCGTGCAGATCGAGACCGATCGCGGTGCGGTAGTAACCGAGCGACCGCTCGAGATCCGAAACCGTGAGATGAACCGCACCGACGGTCGACGCGGGCGAGAGCTCGACGACGACGGGCGTCGCCGTCGCGTCGAGCTCTTCGGGATCGCGAGGCGTCCCCACGCCCCGATCGTCGCAGAAACGCGCGTTCTACCGCCTCAATAGCCGTAGCCCCGGCTCGTGGTGGTGTCGTTGTTGGTCGTCGTTGGCGGCGTCGTCGTCGACTGCGTGTTCGTCGTGCCGCCGCTCGACTTCACCAGTGTGCCGGCCGGCGAAACTGCGAACCAGACGCCGTTCTCGCCTTCGCCTTTCGCGTCGCCCTTCTTCGTGTCGTCGCCGTAGCGGTAGAGGGCGTACCCGTTGTAGGTGACCTGCATCGACCCGTCAGGGCGCTTGATCGTGCCGAGCTTCGCCGGCTTGATTCCCGTGCCGGCCGTCGGCTTCGAGCCCTTCTTGATCGTGAGCGGCGGCCAGGCCTGGGCGCACGTGCCGGTGCAGCCGATCTTGCCGCGCTTCTCGGCCGTCAGGTGGTAGAGCGTGCGCCCGTTCGAGCTCGCGAGCACCGCTCCGTACTTGGTCGCCGACGTGTTGACCGTGCCTGCGTGCGTCGCAGTCGCCGCGACGGCGACCCCCGCCCCGATCGCGGCCAGCAGGGCGAGCGGTAACACTCGCCGTACAATCCGAGTTCCCATCGTCCGTGCTCCTTTGCGTCGTTGAATCGTCTGCGCAGGAATACGAGAGACGCCGGTCGATCGGTTTGCCGATCAGGCGGCAGCGGGCTCCGGCTCGCTGAGCCGGGCCCGCAGCCGCTCGATCTCGGCGGCGTGCGCCTCGATCTCCGCGGGCGAGGCCCCGCGGAGATCGAGGAGTGCACGAACGTGAACGAGGCCTGTCAGTTGCAACCGCAAGTCCTCTCGTTTCCGTTCTTCGCTTCTCATACCCGCTCCGGCGCCGGCGGAGCCGGCACCTCCGCTCCTTGTGAGCCTCCGTCCAGCCTACGGCTCATGCCGCAGCCTCCAGCTCGACCGCTTCGGCGTCGAAGGCGGCCTGCGGCGCAGGCTTCGCCTCGAGCATCACGGCTGAGAGCACGGCACCGAGCGCTGCGAGACCGGCCAGGACGTAGAAGGCGATCCCGAACCCGTGGGTGAGCGCGGCCGCGCCGAATGCGTTCGACCCGGCGTGATCGCTCACGTAGTGAGCCGTGAAGGTGGTGGCGATCGTGGTCGCGAGCGCGACGCCGACTGCTCCGCCGATCTGCTGGCTCGTGTTGATCAGCCCTGACGCGATCCCGGCATCAGCCTGCTGGACGCCCGTCAGCGCGCCGATCGACATCGGCACGAACGCGAGCGCCAGGCCGACCCCCCCGATGATGAACGCCGGGAACAGGTCGGGCCAGTAGTGACCGTCCACCGGCAGTCGCGCGAACAGGACCAGTGCGACGGCCGAGAGCCCGAGCCCCACCGGCAGCACCCAGCGGACGCCCAGCCTCGTGACGAGCGCCTGTGACGCCGCGGAGAACGCGATGATCGTCAGCGTCAAGCCGATGTACGCGACGCCGGTCTGGATCGCCGAGTAGTGGAGCACCTCCTGCATGTACAGGGTCAGCAGGAAGAACTGCGAGAAGATCGCGCCGCCCATCAGCAGGCCACTCACGTTGGACGCGGTCAGTGTTCGCAGCCGGAAGATCCGGAGCGGCAGAAGCGGCGCCTTGGAGCGAAGCTCGACCACGAAGAACGCCGCAATCAGCGCGCCCGATGCAGCCAGGAGGCCGATCGTCTCCGGCGTCCCCCACCCGTGCTGCGTGGCGCGGGTCATCGCGTACACGAGGAGCATCAGCCCGCTCGTGATCGTCGCCGCACCTGCGACGTCGAAGTTGCGGTGCTCGAGATCGGCACGGCTCTCACGGAGCAGCCACGGGCTGACCGCGATCACCAGGATCCCGGCCGGGACGTTGATGAAGAAGATCCAGGACCAACTGAGCGCACTGGTCAGCGCACCGCCGAGCAGCACGCCGGCCGCGCCGCCGCTTCCGGAGGCCGCACCCCAGACACCGAGCGCAAGGTTGCGTTCACGGCCCTCGCGGAACGTCGTCGTCAGGATCGAGAGCGCGGCCGGCGAGAGCAGCGCCGCACCGAGCCCCTGCACCGACCGGAAGACGATCAACGACGCCTCCGACCAGGCAAGGCCGTCCAGCAGGGAGGCGACCGTAAAGATCGCGAGCCCGATGATGAACAGCCGTCGGCGCCCGAGCAGGTCGGCGAGCCTCCCGCCGAGCAGCAGCACGCCGCCGAAGAAGATCGCGTAGGCGGTGATCACCCACTGCAGGCTCTCCTGCGAAAAATGAAGGTCGGTCCGGATCGACGGCAGCGCGACATTGACGATCGCGACGTCGAGGACGACCATGAACTGTGCGGCGACGACCACCGCGAGCACGAGCCACTTCCTGCGGGCAGCCTGTTCGCCGGCCGCGGGCTCTGCGAGAATCTGAGCTGTCATTCGTTCTATCCCCCGATCGTTTGCGAATTCAACGATAGCAACAGCAAACGCTTGGGCGCTACACTTATTCCCGATGTCATCGATCGCCCCGGAACCGAACCTGCTCAAGCCGACGCGCGTCCCCAGCGAGCTGCTGGCGAGCGGCGGATTCCTGTTCGCCAAGCTGGGACTGCTGCTGAAGGCCCGGGCACTCGAGGCATTCGAGCGCGTCGGCTTCGAGGCCTACCACTACAGCCTGCTGGCACTGCTCGGTGAGGGGGAGCGGGAGACCCAGGCGACGATCGCCGACGTGCTCGGCGTCGACCGCAGCCAGCTCGTCGGCATCCTCGACTCGCTCGAGGCCAGGGGCCTCGTCGAGCGGCGTCGCGATCCACACGACCGCCGCCGCCACGTCGTGAGCCTCACCCCGGACGGGCGCCGCCAGCTCGTCAAGCTGCGTGCGGTCGTGCGGCGCGTCGAGGACGAGTTCTTCGCCCCGCTCGACGCCGCGAGCCGCGTGGCTCTCCACGACGCGCTGCTGACGCTCGCGGTGTACCACGATCCGCGCTGCAGCCCCGAGTAGCTTCGATAAGCGCCATGCCGCGTCTTCTTCGCGTGACGTTGATCACCGCCGTCGCGCTCGCCGCAGCCGACTCCGCGATCGTGGTGCTCGCCGTTCCGCAGTTGCTCGCGCACTTCGGGCGGTCGATCCCGAGCACGGCGTGGGTCGTGACTGCGTACAACCTCGCGGCAGCGATCGCGGGCACCGTCGTGGTGATCGCGGCAAGCCGTCTTCGAACGCGCAGGCTGCTCACGGTCGGGCTCCTCGTCTTCGCGACTGCGACGATCGGCTGCGCCGTCTCGACCTCGCTCTCGATGCTCGTCGCGCTGCGCGCCGTCCAGGGTGTCGGCGGAGCACTCGTGCTCTGCGGAGCGTTCGTCGAGCTCGGCCCTGCGGTCTGGGCGGCCGCGGCTGCGATCGGCGCAGCCGCCGGGCCGGCGCTCGGCGGAACGCTCACGCAGGTCTTCGACTGGCGCGCGATCTTCGTCGCGCAGGCGCCGGTCGCGTTGGTGGCAGTCGCTGCCGCGCTGCGATCCGAGGACGTTCCGCTCCGGATCCGCGGCCTCGGCCGCGCCGACGCGACGGCGGTCGTCGCACTGATCTCGGGCGCGCTGGTCGGTGCGCTCTTCCTGGCGGTCGTCCTCCTGGTCGAGGGACACGGGTTCTCGCCGCTGGCCGCCGCCGGAATGGTGTCGCTGCTGCCCGTCTCGGCCATCGTCGTCCGGCGGAGGTTCCCGTCAGCGTCCGTCGCAGCAGGGGTCGTCACACTCGCGGCCGGGCTCGGTCTGTTTTCGCTCGCACCCGGGTCGATCGCCGTCAACGTCGTCGCGCTCGTCGCGTGCGGAGCGGGCCTCGGCGTCTGCCTGCCCCCGACGAGCGAGGAGGCAGGCATCACCGGCGTCGCGTCGCGGCACGCCGGAATCGTGCTCGGGCTGCTGCTGCTCGCCCCGATGCTGTCCGACGACCTCTCGCACAACGCCGACGCAGCGAAGACGAAGGGGATCGTGATGGTGCTGAAGGCCCCGGTTCCGCTGCTCGACAAGATCCCGCTGACGATCAACCTGTATCGAGCTCTGCGTGCCTCCGGACACGGGAAGCTTCCGGACTTCACGAGCGCGTTCGAGAAGGCACGCCGCGACGATGCGAACGCCGTTCCGAAACTCGATGCGCTGCAGCAGTCGCTGGATCGCGTCCAGCAGGACGCGATCGCCATGTCGTTCAAGCGGCCCTTCGCCGTTGCGGCGATCCTCGCCCTGCTCGCGCTCGTGCCGCTCGCCGCGGGGAGGGTCGTCGCTGTCGCCCGCCTACCTGCGTAACATCGTTGGAGTGGCGACGGTCCAGGCGGTCGAGCGGAAGATCTTTCGCGTCGAAGGGTTCAAGGTCGTGATCAGGCACCTCGACGGACGCAACGTGCGCGGCGACCGCGAGCACCTGCCGGGGTACCCCTTCGGACGCGCGATGAAGAACCGCAGCAACGTGAAGGACTGGAAGCGCCGCCGCTTCCAGCCGATGTATCCGGGCTTCGAAGTCGACGTGATGGCCGAGGACGGCGGCCGAGTCCACGGCGGCACGCTGCTCGGCACGGTCCGCGACGGTTATCTGGAGGCCTGATGCAACGCGACGAGCTCCGTGCAGTGCAAGAGCCGCTGAAGCAGCGCTACCGTGACGATCCAGCGTCGGCGCTGGTCACCCTGCAGGCGTCGGGCGCACTCGATGCGGGGATCTCGTGCTCGGTGCAGACCGGACGCGCCCTCGCCGAAGCAGGGTTGCATCCCGCGAGCGGTGGGGACGGAACACTCCTCTGCTCCGGCGACATGCTGCTGCAAGCGCTCGTCGCATGCGCCGGAGTGACGCTGCGCGCCGTCGCCACCTCGCTCGAGATCTCCGTCTCGGGCTCGGTGCACGCGGAGGGCGATCTCGACTTCCGCGGCACGATGGCGGTCGACCGGGACGCCCCGGTCGGATTCGCGGCGATCCGCCTGTGGTTCGACCTCGAGAGCGACGCGAGCGCCGAGGAGCTCGAGACGCTTCTTCGCCTGACCGAGCGCTACTGCGTCGTCCTGCACACGCTGACCGATCCTCCTCGAATCTCCGTCTCGCAGGTTACGTCGGCGTAGCGCGTCCCCCAAAAGGGGGAACATCACCGACCGGGCTAACGGTCGGCGGCCTTCGCGCCGATGCATCGATTGTCATGGGGAAGCCAACCGTACTCGTCGTCGACGACGATCCGCTGCTCTGCGAACTCCTCCGCGCGACCTTCGAGCTCGAAGGGATCGACATGCGGGAGGCGGGGCACGTGATCGAGGCCGAGAAGATCATCGCGGCAGAGCTACCGGACGCGATCGTGCTCGATGTCGGGCTCCCTGGCGTCGACGGCCTGTTCTATTGCGAGCGACTGCGGGAGAGCCCGCGGACCCGCACCGTGCCGATCGTGGTGATCAGCGGCTCGCGCGAGGCGGGAGTGTCGGCGCTCACCGTCGGAGCCCAGGGCTTCTTCGCGAAGCCGTTCGATCCCTTGCAGCTGCTCGGCCTACTGGAGCGTCTGCTCGGAATCGATCCGCTCCATCATGTGACGCGGACGAGCACCGATGACCCCGCGGTGATGGGCGACCTCCGGCGCCTGCTCGCGATCGGCCAGCGCCAGCACGAGCTGCTCGAGGTGTCGTACCGGCAGACGGTCGAGGCGCTCGCAGCCGCGCTCGAGTCGCGCGACTTCGGCACGAGCGCGCACTCGCAACGGGTCACGTCCTACGCAACCCGCTTGACCGTCGAGCTCTTTCCGGGGCTGATCGACGACACGAGCCTCGAATGGGGCTTCCTGCTCCACGACGTCGGGAAGATCGGCGTGCCCGACCGCATCCTGCTCAAGCGCGGCCCGCTCGACGCGGCGGAACGGAGCCAGATGGAGGAGCACACGACGATCGGCGAGTCGCTGCTCGCCCACGTCCCGCTGCTGCACGGCGAGGGCCTCGGCGTCGTCCGCTCCCACCACGAGCGCTGGGACGGGACCGGCTACCCGGACGGCCTCGCCGAGGACGCGATTCCACTCGGAGCGCGCATCTTCGCCGTGGCCGACGCCCTCGATGCGATGACGAACGATCGCCCCTACCGCGACAAGATGCCGTGGGAACGCGCGGTCAGCGAGCTCCGCGAGGCTGCAGGGACGCACTTCGACCCGGCGGTGATCGACGCGCTGACGGTCTGCGAGCCGGATCTGTTCGCGACGCACACCTCGGTGCTCGCGGCGTCACCCACCGGGCGCTGATCGGGCCGCAGCGAACGCCAGCGTCGCCCGGTAGAGAAGCGGCTGGCCCGCCTCGACCTCGCGTGACGCGGCGAGCAGGGCACGCGCGTCGTGGCCGGACGCGGCACGCGTGAACAGTGCCGCAGCGCGCTCGAAGCGAACGCATGCCGGGCCGAGCCGGCGAACGACGTCGGCGAACCGTGGGGGCGCCTTCCCGATCCCGCTGACCATCCTGGAACAGCCGCCGAGGTCGGTGTAGGCGACGAGCAGCCCGTAGAGCTGCGAGAGATCACCGAGTGACCGTTTCGCAGCAGCCAGGCCGGGCCGCGCAGGCTCGGCTGCCGAGACGTCGCCGCCGAGCTGGTCGAGCACGCCCGTCGCGTTGTCGACCCACTCGCGGTCGGCGGACGCGGCGCGGACGTGCGCCGGCTCGGTCGGGCCGCCACAGCCGGCAAGAACGGCCACAGCGAGAGCGGCGCCGACCGCGATCGCCACGCCGGCGAACCTCGGCTGCACAGGCCGATGGTCGCACGTCTTGCCCGCAACAGGTGACGTTCTGCAGGGACGAGACGCATCCAGGGTCACTACCGCGCGTCACCCGTGGCATACGTAGGGTGTCGGGATGACCAACGCCACCATGCAGACAAACCACGGCACGATCGAGATCGAGCTCTTCGGAGGGGACGCGCCGAAGACCGTCGAAAACTTCGTCAAGTTGTCGCGTGAGGGCTTCTATGACGGGGTCGTCTTCCATCGCGTGATTCCCGACTTCATGATCCAGGGCGGTGATCCGACCGGGACCGGCTCCGGCGGACCGGGCTACCAGTTCGAGGACGAGTCCAACGACCGCAGGATCGAGCGCGGTGCGCTGGCGATGGCGAATGCCGGCCCGAATACGAACGGATCCCAGTTCTTCATCGTCACTGCCGACGCGTGCCCCTGGCTCGACGGGAAGCACACCGTCTTCGGACGGGTCACCTCGGGCATGGACGTCGTCGACTCGATCTCCCGGCTCGACCGCGACGCACGCGACCGGCCGCGCAACGATGTGACGATCGAGTCCGTCGCCGTCGTGGAGAGCGCTTGATGCGTGTGCGTGAAGGACACGGCGGAGTCGCGGTCGTCTGTCCGCATTGCAAGAAGCGGTTCAGCGGCGAGTTGATCGAAGGCGCGGCAGAGCGCTACCGCGGTTTCAAGTGCCCGCACTGCCGGCTGTTCGTGCCGGCAGAGCGCACGGACGCCTGAGCTCCTGACGTTCAGACGCAGTCGCGAAGTGCCTGCGCCTCGGGGAGGCCCTCGAGCTTCTTCAGCGTGTTGTTCTCGATCTGCCGGATTCGCTCGCGCGTGACGCCGAACGCCTTGCCGACCTCTTCGAGCGTGCACGGCTGGCCGCCGGTCAGGCCGAAGCGAAGCTCGATCACCTGCCGCTCGCGCTCGGGGAGCGCGTTCAGCGCATGCTCGATGTCGGAGCGTCGGAGAGTGAGCGACGCAGCCTCGTCGGGGGTCTCCGTGTTCTCGTCCTCGACGAAGTCGCCGAGCTCCGAGTCCTCCTCCTCGCCGATCGGCTTCTCGAGCGAAACCGGATGTTGCGCCATGCGGAGAATCTCGCGCACCTCGTCGGTCGTGATCTCGAGCTCCTCCGCGATCTCCTCGGGGCGAGGCTCGCGGCCGAGGCGCTGCACGAGCTGGCGCTCGATGTGCACGACCTTGTTCAGCTTCTCGACCATGTGGACGGGAATCCGGATCGTCCGTGCCTTGTCGGCGATCGCGCGCGTGACGGCCTGACGGATCCACCACGTCGCATACGTCGAGAACTTGTAGCCCTTCCGGTAGTCGAACTTCTCGACCGCACGGATCAGCCCGAGCGAGCCTTCCTGGATCAGGTCGAGGAACGAGAGCCCGCGACCCAGATACCCCTTCGCGATCGAGACGACCAGGCGCAGGTTGGCCTCGATCATCTGCGTCTTCGCGATCATGTCGCCGCGCTCGATCCGCTTGGCCAGATAGACCTCCTGGTCTGCGGTGAGCAGCGGAACCTTCCCGATCTCACGGAGGTAGAGCCGCAACGAGTCGAGCGAGGGCTCGACGGTGAGGTCGAGCTTCGGCGCGTTCTTCGGCTCCTCCTCGACGAGGGGCTGCTCGTGCGGGAGACGCTTGTGCTCCTCGCCCTCGACGAGCTCGACGCCGTGGTCGATCAGATAGGTGGTGAAGTCTTCGACTTGCTCCTTGGTGAGCTCGACTTCGTCGAGCCCTTTGACGATCTCGTCGTAGGTGAGGAACCCTTTCTCTTTCCCGGACTCGACGAGCTTCTGGAGTTCCTCTACCTCGGGAAGAGCAATGTCGACAGTGAGCACCTGAGCACGACCTCCGGCCTTGACGCGGTTGACGGGGAACAACCAACGTTTGAGCCGGGACGTTCTGGACGCTCCGGCTCACCCTCTGACGCGCCTGACTCTACACAAGGATTCACCGGATCGGGATCGAATTTCCTCAGGTTGATCACCAACCGCGGCAAGTCTCAGTAGGGTCGGATCGATGAGCGTGCTGCTCGCTCTCGTTCTCGGCCTGTCTCGGCCGCCCGGCGCATACCTCACGACGAGCTCCGGAAGGGTTCCGCTTGCGATCTCGTCGTGGTGCTGGGGCCTCCGGTGCGGGGCGCCGATCGCATCGTCGCCGAAGGTTGCGGTCGTTCGTCGCGGCACCACGATCCGCGCCGAGCTGGGATTCGTGCCGACGAAGGTTGCGGTCGCCGTGGTCGGACATCCGGTCGTGGTGTCGACACGCGGTCACGAGGTCAGCTGGCGCGCCACCCGCGCGGGCGGCCTGTCGCTCCGCGCTGCGACCGCGCACGGCTGGGTCATCTACGTGTGTCGCGTCGCGCTCCGCTGACGAAAGAGCCGAGAACACGAAACGGCCGGCTCATAGCCGGCCGTTCCCGCGTCTCGCCGCAAGGGTGATTGCCGTCAGCCCCCGGGGAGTCTGGTCCTCCTATCGGCAGGAGGAGCAGCCGACTTGAGGGGTCTTTCGCCTCCGGGGGCCCCGCCGCATCGGGCCCGCGGATGACGGTCGCACTCTGCTCCGGCAGAAGCGGTTGATCCATCACCCGTTTCGTAGTTGACCACTGCGCTTGACCGGTGGATGCATCCACTACGCTCCTGGCGCCGTGGCCCAAGGGTTCTCAGAACGTCTGCGCAACGGCCCGCCGCTGATCGCCGACGGCGGCACGGGTGTGCTCCTCTCGGCCGCCGTGCCGGGGCTCCGCGTGCCCGAGGAAGCGAATCTCCGAGCGCCCGAGAGCGTCATCTCGCTGCATCTCGGCTTCATTCGAGCGGGCGCCGACCTGATCGAGACCAACACCTTCGGGGCGAACCGACGCAAGCTGCGTGGGCACTTCCTCGACGAGGAGCTCGCCGCGATCAACCAGACGGCGGTCAAGCTGGCGCGTGAGGCCCGCGAGATCTCCGGCCGAGACGTCTACGTCGCCGGATCGATCGGGCCGGTCGGCGACGCCGGAAGCCGAAGCAGCGACGAGGACCGCGCAGAGCTCTTCACCGAACAGGCCGAGCTGCTCGAGGGCCGAGGCGTCGACCTGTTCATGGTCGAGACCTTCTACGACCTGGACGAGCTGCTGATCGCGATCGACGCGGTCCGCGGGGTGTCGTCGCTCCCGATCGTCGCGCTGCTCTCGTTCGACCAGGACGCAGAGACGATCGGTGGCGTGCGGGCGGCCGATGCAGCGGAGCGACTCCGTCCGCTCGGCCTGGCCGCGATCGGCGCGAACCACGGCTCGGGCATCCAGGCTGCCCTCCGCGCGCTCGAGGCGATGGGAACCGGCGACACGCCGCTCGCTGCGCTCCCGAACGTCGGGCTGGCGTCCCTCTCCGCCGGTCGAGTCGTGTACCCGCACGCGACGCCCGACTACTTCGCCGACTTCGCCGCACACGCCGCCCGTCTCGGTGCCCGCCTGATCGGCGGCTGCTGTGGGACTACGCCGACCGAGATCGCCGCGATCCGCAACGCGATCCTCGAGCACCGCGAGCCGAGCGTGCCGATCGTCATCCGGCCGCGCGAGGATCGGGCTCCACGCACGGGGGCGCCGGTCGACACGAAGCTGCAGCGCATGCTGCGCGAACAGCGGTTCGTCGTGTCGGTCGAGCTCGATCCGCCGCGGGGTGGCAACGCGGCGACGATGCTGGACGTCGCGCGCACCCTCGCAGCCTCCGGCGAGGTTCACGTTCTCGACATCAACGACAACCCGATGGCGCGTGCGCGCATGAATGCGTTGATGGCCGCCGTCGCGATCGAACGCGAGTGCGGCATCGAGACGATCCCGCACGTCACGCCGCGCGACACGAGCGTGATGGGATTGCAGTCGGCGCTGCTCGGCGCCCATGCCGAGGGCGTCCGAAACGTGCTCGCCGTGACCGGGGACCCCCCGGAGGTCGGCGACTACCCGGGTGCGAGCGGCGTCTACGAGGTCGACTCGATCGGGCTCGCACGCGTGCTCGCGCACCTGAACGGAGGCACCGATGCGAACGGACGCGAGATCGACGCACCGACCTCCTTCTTCACCGGCGTCGCCGTCAACCCGGCCGCCGACGATCTCGACGCCGAGCTCGCCCGGTTCGCCGAGAAGGTCGATGCCGGTGCGCAGTTCGCGATGACGCAGGCGCTGTTCGACCTCTCGTATCTCGAGCGCATGCTGGAGCGGCTCGGCGGTGCCAGCCCGATCCCGCTGCTGGTCGGTGTCTTCTACGTGCGCAGCCACCAGCTGGCGTTGCGGTTGCACAACGAGGTGCCCGGCATCGTCGTCCCCGAGCCGGTGCAGGCACGACTCCGCGACGCGGGCCGTGACGCCCCCGCGGTCGGACGGGAGCTCGCGAAGGAGCTGATCGCCGGGTCGCGCTCGCTGGCGGCCGGCGTCTACGTGATCCCGCCGTTCCGGCGGCCTGAAGCGGCGCTCGAGCTGCTCTGATCAACAGGCGCCGGTCGAGACCGGTCCGCGGGCGTGGGCGAGCCCTACCCGCACGGGCGCGGCCGGAACGCCGTAGCCCCCTCCGCCGGTGACGTGCTGCGCGAACACCGTCGCCTCGACCTGCCCCGCGGCGTTCACCGCCGGGCCGCCCGAGTTGCCCTGCCGGATCAACCCGCCGAGGGCGGTCACCTGCCTGAGCGCACCGTCCGTCAGCACCTCGCCCGTGTCACCGACGACCCCCGGCTGCACGTCGAGGCCGCCGTCACCGGGGTAACCGAGGATCGCGACGGAGTCACCTCGGTGCGGATCGACGAGCGGCAGGACGTTCGCCTGTAGCCGGGCGACGCGGAGGACGGCGACGTCCTCGGTCCGGTCGATGTAGACGGGGACAGCTCGATAGCCGTTCGCCTCGATCCCGCTCGCACCGGCGACGACGTGGGCGGCGGTGACGACGACATGCGGCCTCGCCACCCAACCCGAGCCCTCGATGCCGCGGCCGCACGCGGTCGCGACGATGCGCACGACGCCGAGACGGGCCCGCGTCACCCCCGGGGCATAGACGATCCCCGGCGCAGCCTGCCCGGCGGGGAGTGACGGGCCCGTGATCAGCTCGAAGGGGCTGAACTGGGCGAACCGCCCGAAGAGGCGGTTTGGCGACACGACCTCGTCCAGCTGCCGGACGATGCGCGACTGTTGCACGTCGGAGCGAAGGCTCTTCTGTCCGGGAACCTGCAGCAGCGCGGCGCCGGCAATCCAGACCAGGCAGAGGCCTATCGCGCCGCCGACGACCAATCCGCCGGCAGCGTCCAGCATCCGGAGCGGCGGGAGCACCGACAGGCCGCCGCGCGCGATCGACCCGGCCATCGACGCCAGGTGCTGCAGCACGAGCGCGCCGATCAACGCACCGACGAGGGCGGCGAGCGATGTGTACGGCGAGCTCGACGCGTCGTGCAGGACGTGCGGAGCGAGTCTCGCTCCGATCACCGCCCCCAACGCGAGGCCGCCGAGCGACAGCGCCGTGGCAACGAGCCCGCGCCTGAGGCCGGCGAGCGCTGCGATTGCGATCACGCCCAGGGCGATCCAGTCGACGCGGTTCACGTTCCCGGGTTAGGCGGGCACCGGCTCTTCCCTGCCGTCGCTACACTCCGGCCCGAACCGGGGGCGTAGTTCAGTTGGTCAGAACGCCGGCCTGTCACGCCGGAGGTCGCGGGTTCGAGTCCCGTCGCTCCCGTAGAAAAACCGCCGCTCAGGCGGTTGTTTCTTTCCCGGACGGCTTGCGCGGGCAAGCGCGAGACGGCGTTGTGGCAAGTTGTGGCAAGTCAAGCACCGGACCGAACACGTTCAAGATGCGTCGTCCGACCTCCCGGCCGACGCACTTGCCACGCCCTGATGCGTACGGCGATCCACGGCGGGAGAACTGACACCTTTCGGACTAGGGGCGGCCGGTTCATCCACATGACGGCCCAGTAGGTGTTGCGTCCAAACCGCAGCAGCGCTCGCGGCGGCGGGTGCCATCGGGAACCAGGAGCCGTGCGGGAGGGCTCGGGACAGCTTGTCCTTTCCGAGATCGAAGATCGTGATCTCGGCGTGCTGTTCGAGCACTGGACGGATCGCGACGCGATACGGATGGCTGCGTTCACTTCGCCGGATCAGAATGATCGAACGAGCTTCGAGCGACGGTGGGCGCGGCTGAGGAGCGACGTGTCGACGACGAACAGGGTCGTCGAGGTCGACGGTCGAGTTGTGGGTCAGATTGCGAGCTTCGACTTGGAGGGTCGCCGCGAGGTCACCTATTGGATAGGCCGTGAAGATTGGGGTCGCGGGATTGCCACGCGTGCTCTACAGGAGTTCTTGCAGCTGGAGGCAACCCGTCCGCTTTACGCTGGCGCTGCGAGCGACAACGCCGCGTCGATTCGCGTGTTGACGAAGTGTGGTTTTCGCGTCGTGGGCGAGGGGCGCGGGTTCGCTCATGGGCGCAACGAGGAAACGGACGAGGTCGTGCTCCGACTCGATGCATGACCCCAACTGCTCTCGGCTGGGCGAGCGTCCTCTCGCGTAACCAACGCCGTTCTGCCCTAAGGCTCCACGCTCCTCAGAAAGCAGCATCGCGAGAACGCATCAGGTCATCGGAGTGTCGTTCGGGCCGGCGTTCGCTCGTTGACCGCACATGCGACAACTGCCAGAGTCTTTACCGTGACCGCCACGGTCCAGTCCACCGTCGACGAGTACATCCGCCGCTACTCGGAACGGGATGTGGAGGGCGTCACCGATCTCTGCCTCTGGCCATTCCTTGCGGTCCGAAAAGGAGAGGCGATCCACATGCCAGGCCGCGCCGCGGTGCGAGATCACTTCGCCGGGGCGATCACCGCCTACAAGGTTATGGGCGTTGTGGTGTGGAGGCAGGTCGAGATCGACGCTCGCCAGCTCGGCGAGTATTCCGTCTTTGCGACCGTGCATTGGAACGCGGTCGACGCGGATGGCAACGTTCTCCGAGACACCTGGACGAGCTACCACCTGCTCGACACTCCGGACGGGTGGCGCTTCCTCTCGTACACGAACCACTTCTGAGCGCACACCCCTCGCCGGATCTGGGTGCTCGTTCCGGACGCTTGACGATCGCTGCTCAGATTGCGGCGTCGCCAGAACGGATCGGGGGACTCGGTGATCCGGTGTTGTCGGCTTCAGTGATTTGCCGAAGCGGCCGGCGGGTTGCTGCTTTGCTGCGGCGTAGAGACCCGTCAAGATTGGCTCCAGCGCCAACCTCGCCCCCGAGCACGAGGAGACACCGATGGGACACCCGATCTCCCCTGATGATCTGTTCCGCTTCCGGTTTGTCGTCGCCGCCGACCTGTCAGCCGATGGGACTCGTGTGGTCTTCGCGCAGACGCGGATCGCTGCCGGCGAGGACGAAGACGGCGATGAGGTCGAGCACAACGATCTCTATCTCCTCGAGGTCGAGAGCGGCAGTGTTCGGCGGCTGACGTTCACCGATTCGACGAATTCGGCGCCTGCCATCTCTCCCGACGGGTCGAAGGTGACGTTCATGTCGAGCCGGACGGAGAAGCCGCAGCTCTGGCTGCTGCCGCTCGACGGCGGCGAACCGCGCCAGCTGACGGATCTCCCTCAGGGCGTTGGCGGCGGCGCTGTGTGGTCGCCTGATGGAACCAAGGTCGCTTTCACGGCGAGCCCACAGGAAGAGCCGCGCAAGCCGGAGCGCCCCTATCGCATCACCCGAACCGTGTGGCGTTTCGACAACATCGGGGTGCTCGACGATGCCGTCCAGGACGTCTACGTGCTCGAGGTCACAGACGATGGCGCCGAGCCGCGTCGGTTGACCGACGACCGCTTCATGAACTCGCTGCCGAAGTGGAGCGCCGACGGCGAGTCGCTCGTCTATGTCGCATCGCATGACCCCGATTCGCACAAGATCATGTCGAGGCTACGGCGCATCGACCTCGAAGGCGTCGTCACCGATCTCACGGCGGCTGATGGGCTCGTCTCCAGCCATGCGCCGATGGCGGACGGACGCGTCGCGTACGTTCTGTTCTTCGAGCGCGACAAGGTGATCGGCTCCCGGCCATCGCTCTACGTCCTCGACCCCGCAACCGGGATGCGCGAGCGGCGCGGCGCGGACATCGAGGGTCACATCGACGGGGGCATCCAGCCCGACAACCCGGCGGCGATGCTGGGCCTCGGGCAGCTGCTCCTGAGTGGAAAAGATCAGGACGCGGTTGTGTCGGTCCAGACCGGCGGCGAGGTCGCACTCGTGCGAGTCGCGCTCGACGGCGACGAGTCACAGATAATCGTGGCCGGCGGCACCCGCAACTGCGTCCCACTCTCCGCACGGGGGCAGAGCGTCCTCTTCGCCGCGTTCGGGTTCACCGAGCCTGGCGACCTCCACCTCGTCGACCTCGACACGGGAGAAGAGCGCCGCCTCACTCAGCTCAACGAGGACGTGCTCGCGGAACTCGCCTTGCCGAACGTCACCCCGCTGAGCTTCCCGAGCATCGACGGGGAACCGGTCGAAGGCTGGTTCCTGCAACCGGCCGGATCGGAGACCCCGCTGCCGACAGTCCTCAGCATCCACGGGGGGCCGCACTCTGCCTGGGGAGCCCATTTCAACTTCGACCACCTGATGTTCGCCGGCGCGGGATACGGCGTCCTACTCGTCAACCACCGAGCGTCGACCGGGTACGGCGACGCCTTCGCCACCGCGATCAGAGGCGACTGGGGCAACCTCGACTACGCCGACTTGATGGCCGGCGTCGATCACGCGATCGAGGAGGGCCTGGCCGACCCCGAGAGGCTCGGCGTCTTCGGTATCTCCGGCGGCGGCAACCTGACCGGCTGGGTGATCGGACACACCGACCGCTTCAAGGCCGCCTGCCCGGAGAACCCCGTCTTCAACTGGTTCTCGATGTATGGCACGAGCGACCTGGGAGCAGACTTCAGCGTGCGCGAGCTCGGCGGCACGCCCAACGAGGTCGAGGACGTCTACCGGCGTTGCTCGCCGATCACGTATGCGCACCAGTGCACCACTCCGACGTTATTCCTGCAGCACGAGCAGGACTTCCGTTGCCCAGCCGAGCAGACCGAGCAGTTCTTCACCGTGCTCCGCGTCAACGGCGTGCCGGCTGAGATGCTCCGCTTTCCGAACACGCCGCACGTCGGATCGATATTGGGGCCGATCGGCCACCGGCGCGCCCAGAACGAGGCGCTGCTCGACTGGATGAACCGCCACTTGCTAGGCGTCGCGACCGGCACAAGCAAAAAGCAGGCAGTAGGGGCTCCGGCAAAGTAGCGCACCGGTCGTCACAACCATGAGAAGCGAGCAGCGCTCGCCTGCGCGAGCGTCCTTCTCGCCTGAGCTCGAAACGCCGGCTCGTTACCGCGGGTGTTCCGGTTTCGAGCGCTCTCATCTCCGAGCATCGAGAAGCCCCCGGTGGCCAGGCGGCGGTTCAGCTCCCGTTGGGGGTGTCCGCAGATCAGATGGCAACCCAGTATCTGAGCCTGTACTTGAAGCGGAACCGCGACGAGTACTACACCCGGCTGCAGCGGATCCGCGCCCGTCACTCCGTCGCAGAAGCAGCGCACGAGCATGGTCTTGCCGGCACCGGCCTCGCCTCGGACGAGCACGAGCTGGCCGCGCCGCTCGCGCGCGACAGCGTCGAGCGCCGCCGTCAGCGCCGCGAGCTCGCCGGCGCGCTCGAGCAGCTCACCGGCGACCGGGGTGGTGGACAGGCCCTGCACGACCGCCATGCGGAAGATGGTGAGGCCTGCGGCCGACCGGTGCAAGGCCCTCGCGGGACGCCCGCGCAACGTTCTCGCCCGGCCGAACGTCAAGCGCGTCGTCGACCGGATCAGCGGGCTAACGTTGGTCGCACTCGGCACGCGAATCGCGCTCAAACACCGGCACGGACCGGGCGTGATCCTCGACGATGACGAGGGGTCAACTCAACAACTGCGCCGGGGCGGTCGGGCAGCAGACGGGCAGCAAACGTCGCCACGCCGCTCCGCTCAGCTATGCGGGCGTGTTCCGCTGCGCGCGCTTAGAACCGCATGAACAGAGCGATGGCGCGTCCATCGTTGTTCACCTCGCGACGTTCGAAGTGGCCTGTCACGCCGGAGGTCGCGGGTTCGAGTCCCGTCGCTCCCGTCTCTGAAGGTCGACGATCGACCGCCGGCCTTTCGCCCATCCCGCGTAAATCCCGCACGCGAATCGGCCTGGAATCCCCGCACAACGGCGGCCGGACCCGACCCGGCGGTCTCAGGAGGCGCGCACGGCCGGGTCGGCCGAGAAGAGCCGCCAGCTTCCGGGTACGCCGGCGAGCTCGTGCTCGCCGCGCTCCTGGAACTGGATGCCCGAGCCGGCGACGATGTCCTTGACCGTGCCCGAGACGAGGACTTCTCCGGGGCGGGCCACGGAGACGATCCGGGCCGCGAGGTGAACCGCGATGCCGCGAAGACCGTCCTCGGAGCGCTCGACCTCGCCGGTGTGGACTCCGGCCCGCACCTCGATCCCGAGTCGGCGGATGGCGGCGACGATCGCCGAGGCGCAGCGGACGGCGCGGGCGGGGCCGTCGAACGAGGCGAAGATCCCGTCGCCGGCGGTGTCGATCTCCTGGCCGCGGAAGCGCGCGACTTCCGTCCGGACGAGCCGGTGGTGCTGTGAGAGCAGGTCGGCCCAGGCGCGGTCGCCGACGGCGGCGGCGCGGGCGGTCGAGTCGACGATGTCGGTGAGAAGCAGCGTAGCCAGGACGCGGTCCGGCTCCACCTCGTCGTGGACGTCGCCGACGAAGCGCTCGATCTCGTCGAGCACGGCATCGCGGTCGCCCTCCCAGGGCAGATGGTCGTTGCCCGGCAGCTCGACGACTCGCGCGCCGGCGATGCGCTCGCCCATGAACCGCGTCGCCGCGTTGAAGAACTCGTCCTTCCGGTAGAGGACGAGGGCAGGCACGCTGACCGAGGGAAGGACGTCTCGGACGTCGATCTCGGCGTTCATGAGCCAGATCGCCCTGTTCGCGGCGGGGCTCGCTCCACGGACGATGTACGAGGTGTACCAGCGGAGGGCGGCCGGGTCGCGCAGGACGTCGGGCCCCATCCGGGCGAGCCACTCCGTCGTCACCGCGGACGCCCAGTCGTCCTCCTCGGTCGCGGCGAGCCGCGTCCAGATGTCGTCGGTCGCGACGCCGATCGGGTAGTCGGGCGCCTGCATCATCCGCGCGAACGTGCCCATCAGGACAAGCGCCCGTGTCCGTTCGGGGTGGCTCGCGGCGAAGAGGGTCGACATCGCCCCCCCTTCGGAGATGCCAAGAACCACGGCCCGCTCGGACCCGGCAGCGTCCATGACGGCGCGCACGTCGTCCATGCGCGTTTCCAGGTCGGGCAGGTGCTCCGGGGAGACGCGATCCGAGAGGCCGGTGCCGCGCTTGTCGAAGAGGATCAGGCGCCCGATCGACGCGAGCCGCCTGTAGAACGCCGCCAGCTTCGGGTTCTCCCAGCCGGGCTGGAAGGAGGAGACCCAGCCGTGGACGAGCACGAGGTCGACCGGGCCTTCCCCGACGACCTGGTAGGCGATCCGGACGTCGCCGCTGCGCGCGAAGCGCACGTCCGCCTCGATCTGCGGCAGGCCGAGGTCCGCGCCGCCGCGCCTCGGCTCGCGGGTTCGCTCCAGGCTCGTGTCCTGGCGCAGCATCAGCCGCTCGAGCTCCCGCAACCCCGACGACGGCTCCATGCCGAGCTCCTCGCGGAGCCCGTGCCGGTACGACCGGTACGAGGTGAGCGCCTCGGCATGACGACCCGACCGGTAGAGCGCGAGCATGTGCTGCGAGCGGAGCCGCTCTCGGAGCGGGTACTGGACGACGAGCGTCTCCAGCTCGCCGACGACGTCGCGATGGTGGCCGAGCGCCAGGTCGGACTCGATCCGCCATTCGAGCGCGCCGAGGCGCAGCTCCTCGAGCCGCGGGGCCTCGTGCGCTGCGAAGGGCTCCGAGAACTCGACGAGCGCACGCCCGCGCCAGAGGGCGAGCGCGCTGCCGAGCAGCTGCCTCGCCCGCTGGGCATCCTCCTGGGCGAGAGCCCGGCGGGCGTCGGCGACCATGCGCTCGAAGCGGAGCAGGTCGAGCTCGTCGTCGCCGACCTCGAGCACGTAGCCGGCGCCGCGCGTCCGGAGACGCGGCTCGGGCAGCAGCTTCCGGAGCTGCGACACGTGGATCTGGACCATCTTCGCAGCCGAGTCCGGCACAGACTCGCCCCAGAGCGCGTCAACGATCTGGTCGCGCGCGACCGTGCGGTTCGCGTTCAGCAGGAGAACCGCGAGCAGCGCCCGCTGCTTCCCCGCCGGGACGCTCAGCAACCGAGACTCGGCGAACGCCTCCAGCGGACCGAGGAGCCGAAAGTCCATCGTGCGCCGGGCCGACGCTACCAGGTCGATCCCGGCCGGCCCATTTGCGCCCTGCACCCGCCGGCGGACGGGTCAACGCGGCCATCGCCCTCTCAGTGGAGGGTCGGCTCGAGCCCGACCGCCGAGATAGTCGTGAGCGCGGTTGGCGCCGAGCGGATGCGTGAGGTCATCCGGAACGCGCCCACCATCGTCGGGGCGTATCGCGGCCGGGACGGCGGTTCCATTCGGGCGCAGACGCCGACCCCGTCTCGTCGCGGCAGCTACCCGACCTTTACCCGCGCGCAGTCGCCCGCCAACCGGCCTCGGCGACTCTCGTCGGGCAGGGCCGGCACGGGGCCGGCCGCAGACGAAGGAGGAACCCAGATGACCGAGGTCATCGAGCAGATCCGCAACGGCGTCGACACCGCGCAGATGTACGGGACGCTCGACCTGCTCGGCGAGCAGCCCGAGCTCGCCGCGTTCACGTTCCGGGCACGCAACCGCTGGATCGACGGCGCGCACAACCAGACGACGATCCAGGACTTCTACGCCGCGGGCGGCGAGGACACCTCCCGCGGCCAGGCGTTCGTGATCGACGCGGGCGAGCCGGCGATCCTGCTCGGCTCCGACACGGGGCCGAACCCGGCCGAGTACCTGCTGCACGCCCTCGCCGCCTGCCTGACGACCTCGATCGTCTACGTGGCCGCGGCGCGGAAGGTGAACCTGCGCGAGGTCGAGTCGACGCTCGAGGGCGACATGGACGTCCGCGGCGCGCTCGGCCTCGACGACGACTACCGCAACGGCTTCACGCAGATCCGGGCCACGTTCCGCCTCGAGGGCGACGCGCCCGTCGAGAAGCTGCGCGAGGTCCTCGAGCGCGCCCAGAGGCGCTCGGCCGTCTTCGACATGGTCACCAACGGCGTCCCCGTCCAGGTGGAGCTGGCGGCGACTGAAGCGACCGCTGCCGGCCGGCGGTCGCCGAGGCCGCCGGCCGGACAGCCACGGAGGACGAGATGACGCTCCCGCTGACCCACTCCACCGACACCGCGTACGAGGCCGCGTTCGCCGAGGCGATGAGCAGGCTCGCGGGCGGCGTCGCCGTCGTGACCAGCAGCCGCAACGGCCGCCCCTTGGGGACGACGGTGACCGCAGTCGCCTCGGTCTCGGCCGACCCGCCGACCGTCCTCGTCTCGCTCGCCTCGACCGCGTCGAGCGCAGATGCGATCGCCGCGACCGGACGCTTCGGCCTCAGCATCCTCGAGCAGAGCCAGCAGATGGTCGCCGAGTACTGCTCGATTCCGGGTGCGGCGAAGTTCCTCGAGCCCTTCACGCGCGAGCCCCGGAGCGAGAGCCCGATGGTCGACGGTGCGCTCGCCCACCTCGACTGCGAGCTCGTCGAGCAGCTCGAGGTCGCAGACCACACCATCTTCGTGGGCCGCGTCCACAAGGCCCGATCGGCCCGGAGCGGCGCGCCGCTCCTCTACTTCCACCGCGACTACCACCGGCTCGCCGACCCGCACGCCCGACGACATTCGAAAGGAGCCCGACCGTGATCTTCCAGCTGACCGCCAGAACCAGGCCCGGACAGCGCCTCGTCGCCCTCGCCGAGCGTCTCGCCGAGGAGATCCGGCCGAACGTCGCAGAGCACGACCGCGACGGCAGCTTCCCCTTCGAGAGCCTCGCGCGCGTGAAGCAGAGCGGCTACCTGACCGCACCCGTCCCCGAGCAGCTCGGCGGCCTCGGCGTCACCTCGATTCACGACCTGGTCGTCGCCTCCAGCCGCCTGGCCCGCGGCGACGCAGCCCTGGCGATCGGCGTCAACATGCACTTCGCCTATCTCGTCAACGTCCTCCGGCGCTGGCAGATCGCGACGGCGCAGGGGAACGAGCGCCGCGCCGACGCCTTCGGCCGGACGCTGGCCGAGATCGCGGGCGAGGACCTCGTCTTCGCCGCCGCGATCAGCGAGCCCGCGCAGGACCTCACGCGACCGGCCACGGTCGCCGTCCGGACCGACGACGGCTGGATCGTCTCCGGCCGCAAGGTCTTCTGCACCATGTCGCCCGCGGCAGACCTCCTCTATGCGTCGGTCACCTACCGCGACGGCGACGGCCGCGAGCTCTACGGCTACGCCGTCATCCCCGCCACGGCTGCCGGCGTCGTCGTCCACGACGACTGGGACGCGCTCGGCATGCGCTCCTCCGGCAGCCACTCGGTCTCGTTCAAGGACGTCCACCTGCCGCCGCACGCCCTCCGCGGCGGCTTCCCCGTCGGCGACGTGGACGCGTTCATCGAGCGCAACCTCGACGGCGGGCTCTTCCACGCGGCCGCCTCGCTCGGGATCGCCGAGCACGCCCACGCACACGTCGCCGGGCGCATCGCCGGCAACGGCCGCCAGCCGGACGGGCGCACGCGCGGCCTCGCGGCCGAGAACGCCGTCGAGCTCGCCGCCTGCCGCGCCATCCTCTCCCGCGCCGCCACCCTGATCGACGACCACTTCGCCCCCGACTGGACAACCGACCCGGCCTTCCTCTTCGCCGAGGCACAGGCCGCGAAGACCTTCATCGGCGAGGCGGCCGTCCGCATCGTCGACCGCGCACTCGCCCTCTCGGGCGGCGCCGGCTACCTGAACGGCAGCCCGCTCGCCCGGGCCTACCGCGACGTCCGCGCGACCGCGTTCATGCACCCCCTCGGCGCCAACCGCGCCTACGACTACCTCGGCGAGCTCGTCCTCGGCGGCGAGCCCAGCCTCCACTGATCTCGATGAGCCACTCCACCGACACCCTGATCGTCGGCGCCGGCCAGGCCGGCCTCTCCGCTCAGCCGTCACGTGACCCGTGCCGGTCTCGAGCACGCCGTCCTCGAGCACGGACTGATCGGGGAGCGCTGGCGCTCCGAGCGCTGGGACTCGCTGACCCTGCTCACCCCCGACTGGCTCAGCCGGCTCGACGGCAGCGAGCCCCACCCGGATCCCGACGCCTTCCTCGGGCGCGAGGACTTCGTCACGTACCTCGACCGCTACGCGCGCTCGTTCGGCGCCCCCGTGCACGACCACGTGACGGTGACGTCGGTCACGCGGCCGGGCCGCCGCTTCCACGTCGAGACGAGCGCCGGCCGGTGGCGGGCACGAAACGTCGTGATCGCGACCGGCGACTCGGCCGAGCCTCGCATTCCGGCTGTGGCCGCCTCGGCTCCGCCCGAGCTCGCGCAGCTGCACGCCAACGGCTACCGCAACCCCGCGGCCCTCCCGGACGGCGGCGTCCTCGTCGTCGGCGCCGGGCCGAGCGGGCTGCAGATCGCCGCCGAGCTCCGGCGTGCGGGCCGCCCGGTCGTGCTCGCGGTCGGCCGCCACGCCCGGTCCCGCGCCGCTACCGCGGCCGCGACATCTGGCACTGGCTGCACGAGCTCGGCGACCTCGAGCGGACGATCGACGAGGCCGACCCCGCCGCCTCCAAGCGCGCGCCGAGCCTCCGCCTCAGCGGGCACGGCGGCGAACGTCTCGACCTCGCCGTCCTGCACGAGCTCGGCGTCACCGTCGCCGGCCGGCTCGAGACCTTCGACGCCGGACGCGCCGTCTTCGCTGACGACCTCAACGCGACGATCGACGACTCCGAGCGGCGCCTGCTCCGCCTGCTCGACCGGATCGACGAGCACATAGACCGAACCCACGAAGGCCGCCGGCCGCACCCACCCGACCGGCCACCCGCGGTTCAGATCCCCGCCGGCCCCCACTCGCTCGACCCGGCGGAGAGCGGGATCTCGACGCTGATCTGGGCGACCGGCTACCGGCGCGAGTACTCGTGGCTCCACCTCCCGGTGCTCGGCGAGGACGGGGAGGTCGTGCACAGCCACGGCGTCACGCCGGTACTCGGCCTCTACGTCCTCGGCCTCAAGCTCCAGCGCCGGCGCTCGTCGCACTTCATCGGCGGCGTCGGGGCGGACGCGGCCTGGGTCGCCCACGGCATCGCGAGAGCGGGAGCCGATCGCCCGGCAGCTGCGCCCCCTCGTCCTGACAGCCGCCGGCATGAGCTCGTTCGTCGGGCCTGGGACGCGCTGAGCGTGTTTGGCCAGAGGCCTGTGGGCGTGACGGATCGGCCGGTTGCACGCGATCTGAGCCAGGTTCTGCGATGAGCGCACCGCCGTCCGGAGACCCGGTCTGGGAGGAGCACATGGAACGGTGGCGCCGCATCTCGCGCCGCACAGCCATGCAGAGACGGACGGAGCGCTCACCGCTGGACGGTGCGGACGCGCGGCAGGCCCTCGCCTCCGAATGGACTGCCGCACCGCCGGGCCGCCTCGGCCGACGCCTCCTCGCAGACATCGAGCCCTACCTCGATTTCTTCGCGCTCGCCCGACAGGAGACAGGGAGCAGCCGGGCACGTGCTGCAACGACCCGAAAGGCTGTGCAGTGAGCCCACGCGACGGGCTCGTGTTGCATCTCGAGCGGACGTTCCGCGCGCCCCGCGCCGCGGTCTACAGGGCGCTGACAGACCCCGCCGAGCTCAGCAGGTGGTGGGGGCCCAAGGGCTTCACCACGCCGAGGACCGACTTCGATCCGAGAGCCGGTCGCGGCTATCGGATCGCGATGCAGCCTCCGGAGGGCGACCTGTTTCACGTGTTCGGCGAGATCCGGCAAGTCGAGCCGCCCACCCGCCTGGCGTACACCTTCTGCTGGGATCCACCCCATCCGGACGACCGGGAGACGCTGGTCACCCTCACTCTCGAGGACAGGGGCGAGGCGACCGAAGTTCGCCTCAGCCACGGCGAGTTCGCGACAGAGGAACGCCACAAGCTCCACGAAGCCGGCTGGTCGGAAAGCTTCGACCGCCTGGAGCAGCTTTTGGGCGACGCACCCGGGTGACCCCCAGGCGACACCCGCGCACATCCGCTCTCGTTGCCAAGCGAGGCGACAGCGCATCCCGCGCTGATCCCGCACGAGGTTGGCGGACATCCCGCCGGCAGCCGAGAGTCCCCGCAACGCCAGGGACGGAAAGCCCGGGAATCCCCGCCGATATCCGCTCAGCCCGCAAGCGCCATGACCGGCCTGTCACGCCGGAGGTCGCGGGTTCGAGTCCCGTCGCTCCCGCTTCGATTCTCGCCTGCAACCGCGGCGGCCTATGGATGCCGTCGCAGCCCGCGGGTCAGCTGTGGCCGATCTCCCGCGTCGGTTCCTGTGGTAAGTACGGCTCGAACCGCAGGGGCGTCTCAGGGCACCCAGCGATCGAGACGCGGTGTGATCTGGAGCTCGTGCGTCCACCCGCGTGGGCTCTGCTCGGCGAGGTAGCGCACCGCCGCCGCGACGTCCTGCTCCGTCGTTGTCTCGTCCTCCTGTCGGTCCACGAGCTGAGCCGCGTTCTTCCGGCTCGCGATCGTCGCGTCGACGATCAGCAGCGCCGCGTGGACGCCTCGCTCGCGAAGTTCCAGCGCCGCCGATTGAAGGAGCGCACGCGTCGCGAACGCCCCCGCCGCCCACGGGCCACGGCCGCCGATCGCGCGTCGCGCTGAGCCGCCGGTGATCTGGACAAGTGTTCCGCCTCCACCCTCCACAAGGGCGCGGCCACCGAGTCGGACAACGTTGAAGATCGCCGGTACGAGCTCGTCGACATACGGCTCCATTGCATCGGCGGGAGCGTCGACAAGCGCTCCACCCCCGAACGACCCGCCCCGTGACCGAGTGCCGACCGCGTTCACGACCAAGTCGAGCGACCCGAAACGGTTGCGCGTTGCGTCGAGCGCGTGCTGCACGTCTGACTCCTGCCGAGCGTCGCCGGCGAGGCCGAGCGCACCCGGTAGCGCCGAACGGAAGGCGTCGATGGTCTCCTCGCTCGCAGCTACAGCCGCAATGCTCCAGCCGTCTGCAGAGAAGACGGATGCGATCGTCCTGCCGAGATTGCGCGCCCCGAACACCAGCAGCACCGGCACGAGCGGGATTCTCCCACACGACTGTTACGCCGGAGGTCGCGGGTTCGAGTCCCGTCGCTCCGGTCGTCGCTCGAAGTGCGTCAAAGGCCGAGGATGAGCCCGAGCGCCTCATCCACGGCCCGGAGCTCGTCAACAGCGAGGCGTCCCGCCGATCGGCCGAGACGCTGCGGATCGACCACGGTTGTCTGCTCGACGAGTACGCGCGTCTCATGTCCGCCCAGCGCAATCGTCGGCCGGAAGCTCGCGGGGAGCGCACTTGCGGACGTTGGCGCGACGAGCGTCGTGCTCAGGTCGAGAAACTCATCGACCTGCACGACGACCGCGTAGCGGGCGTCGCGCTGCTCGTGGCCTCGCGCACCTCGAGGCGACGGCAGGCGAAAGAGCTCGCCGCGGACCACCTCAGTCTGGCGGTCGAGGGGCCAGGTCTGCGAGTTGTTCGCGGACGATTCGCATCTCCTCGCGATCGCCGTCATCGGCCGCCAGGCGCCGCACCTCCGCACGGAGCGCCGAGCGCACCCGCCTGCGCGCCGCGGCTTCCCGCAGCGCTGTGCGTACCGCCTCCGAGTTGGTCATCTCCCCGGCGCGGATCACCTCGAGCGCCGCGGCCGAGGCGTCGTCGAGACGAACGTGCAACGAACGTGGCATGCCCGAATCGTGGCACAAATCATGCTACAAGACTCGCTCCCGTTCACAAGATCCTGTAAACCGGGGCCTTTCTCTTTCGTCAGAACGCAGGCTTCAGGGTCATGTCGAAGACGATGAGGACGAGGAGAGCGGTGTCGAAACGAAACACCGTGAACAGACGCCGCACTCGCCTGGCGACCTGCTCGGACTGCGGCCCGAACTCGGTCGCAGCTCGGTCGATCCTCCCGAGCTCGGGGCCGACGAACAGGACTCCCACGCCCGTCGCGACGGCCCAGCCGGCGAGCGCGAGGTCAATCCAGGCCTGTCCCCAGCCCCAGCCGCCATGCTCGATCAGCGCGACCCCGAAGGCGAACACCGCGAACGCCGCAGGCGTGTAGACGCGGACGCCGATCCACGCGCCGAGCTTGCCGAGCGTCGCCAGCGTCTCGGCGTCACCGCGCCGCTCGAAGACGATGCCGAGGGTGGTCAACGTGATGTCGCCCCCGACCCAGACAACGGCTGCGATCACGTGGAACGTCTTGTAGATCGAGTACGAGTCGGGCGCGTACCAGAGCAGCACGACCACTCCTGCGATGAGAGCGAGGCCCGCAAGAAGCGCGGACTGTGCCGTCCTGGGACGCTGCCCCACGGCGCCGGAGAGCTCGCTCACAGCGCCGTCCACCCTCCGTCCACGACGAGTCCGGCGCCCGTCATGGCGCGCGACTCGTCGGAAGCGAGGAAGAGCGCAGCGCCGGCAACGTCTTCCGCATCCGCCACAAACCGGTCACCCGGCATGCGAAGCGGCGTCATCCGCCGCCAGATCTCGTCGATCGCAGGGTCCTCGCGGAACGGGTCGCTCGACGCGGTGTGCGTCGCACCCGGAAGGAGCGCATTGACGTTGACCCCGCTCGGCCCGTGCTCGACCGCGAGCGCGCGAACGAGCCCGATCACCGCCGCCTTCGCCGAGCAGTAGGCGGCGAAGCCGGCCACGCCGACGAGGCCGAAGTTCGAGGAGACGAGCACGATCTTTCCGTAGCGTTTCGGAACGAAGTGCTTCAGCGCCTCGCGTGCGCACAAGAACGCACCGCGCACGTCGACCGCGAACTGGCGGTCGAAGTCCTCCACTGGGACCTCGCGCGAGTCTCCGCCCGAGAACGTGCCGGCCGAGAACACGAGGACGTGCAGATCGCCGTGCGACCGGATCGTGTGCGCGACAGCTCGCTCGACCGCGGCCGGGTCGACGACGTCGAGCGGGATGTACTCGCCGACGCCGCCCGCCTCGCCGATGAGCTGGTCGGTCGGCACGGCGCCGTCGTTCGACTCGCGCGTCCTCGATCCGACGACGACGGCCGCTCCCTCGGCAGCGAACCGCACGGCGATCGCGCGACCGATGCCGGACGTGCCGCCCGCGACGAGCACGACTTTCCCCCGGAGTCTTCCCTCGCTCATCTAGAGAACGGCGATCGCGGCGATCTCGTGGAGGTAGCCCTCCATCCACAGCGCCGGCATCGAGACGGCTGTCCAGGCAGGGCCCGCACCCGGCGGGAAGACCTCGGCCGCGACCTGCATGGCCTCGCGCCACGCGCGCGGGTCCTTGTGGAACGAGAGGACGCCGAGGACGTTGTCGAGCGAGCCGCCGAAGCCCTCGAGCACCTCGCGGATCTCCGTCAGGATGTACCGCACCTGCCCGCCGGTGTCCCCGGGCGCGACGATGCTCTGGTCCGCGGCGCAGGCGACCTGGCCCGCGACGGTCACGAACGTGCCGTTCTCCTTCTTCACGCCGCCGGCGAGTGGCAGGACGTTCTTCCACCAGTTGAGCTCCGGAGTGAACGCGGTGCGCCTCCCCGGCGAGAGGTCGGCCACGGCACGGAAGGCGCCGAGCTGCCCCGGCTTCTCCAGCCCGGGCGTGCCGACGTGGCTCGTGGACGGGGCCCGCGCATCGGAGCGCTCGCCGCCGAGCACCTCGGGCATGTAGACGTCCGTGAACGTTGCTTCCGCGCCGCGCAGGTCCTCGTGGAACGAGGTGAAGTCGAGGATGTCGTCGACGGACCCTCCGGCCATGCCGACGATCTCGAGGATTCCCTGGTACGACGCACGCGCCTGCGCGCAGTGGTCCCCCGGAGAGAGGACGTTGCCATCGGCATCGATCGCCGACTGGGCGGAGACGAACAGCAGGTCGCCCTTCCTGCAGCCGCCGGAGACCGGGCGCGATCCCCACCAGCGCAGGGAGTCCGGGGTGAAGCACTCCTTCGTCCCAGGCCCGAGATGCGCGATCACCTGCACGCTGACGAGCACCCCCGGCACGTACGAGCCGAGGAACGACGCGATCGACCAGGCCGGGTAGTCGCGCTCGAAGAACGCGCCGGCGACGTCGAGCACGGTGCCGATCTGTCGCGGGTCCTGCGTGAAGGCGATCACGTCGACGACATCGTCGAACGTTGCGCCGGCGGCCACGAGGAGGCGGCCGATCGACTCGAAGACGTACCGCGTCTGGACGACGAGGTCGCCGGGTCCGACGACGTTCATCTCGTCGTCCAGCGGAACCTGGCCGGAGACGACGAGGAGGTCGCCGATGCGGGCAGCCGGCGCCGCAGGAAGGGACGCGTACCACCCGAGCCCGTCGGCGGTGAAGACGGATCGCACCGGTGCAGCCACGTGGCGCGATGTCTAACAAGGCCGCGGTTGTTAAGCAACAGTGGACGGACATTCGTCGAATTGGAGATAGCCACGGCATTCGTCTATGAGAGCTTGACGGTCCGTGCCGCGGAGGTGTACGCACACGCCATGCCGAGCGTCCGCATGGAGACCGTCGGGGCGACGCGGTGGCTGCGGATCGAACGGCCGCCGCGCAACCTCCTCGACCCGGGGACGATGGGCGCCTCGATGTGGCTGCGATCCAGGCGGGCGGCGATCCGGTCGCGTTCGCGACGGCGCTCGTCGAGCTCCTGCGCCTGATCCCGACGCTCGGAACGCCCGTGCTCGCGGCGGTGAACGGCGACGCGCTCGGATCGGGATTCGCACTCGTGTGCACCGCGGACTACTCGGCTGCGGTCGCCGACGCTCAGCTTTGCACGCGCGAGGCGAGCGGGGGATTCTGGCCGATGACCGCGCAAGTGCCGCTGCTCCAGCGGCTTCTCCTCCCGCCACGCGCTCCAGTACGTCCTCGCCGGCGTGCGTGCCCTTCGACGCGGAGCATGCGCTTCGCGTCGGCGCTATCGACCGAGTCGTCACTGCGGAGGAGCTCGAGCAGACGGCGCTCGACCACGCGGCCCTCGCCACTCGTGCCGGTGCCGCACTCGCCGCGGGCCGCCGGTCGTTCTAGCGGTTCCTCGACTTGAGCTACGACGACGCGCTCGACCAGGCGCTCTGCGAGTTCGCGGCGCTGTTCCGTCCCTGACGCGGGCTCGCGCAATCCGTGTGGAAAGACCAGCTGTCGAGTCCGTAGTAGGCACGCATCCGCCCGGACGAGGAGGCGCCTAGACTCGAAGCGATGTCCGGTGCTTACGGTGTCTTCGACGACGCCGCCCGGGAGTACGTGATCGAGCGGCCGGACACGCCGCTGCCCTGGCTCAACTACCTTGGCCAACAGGATCTCTTCGGCCTGTGCACGAACACGTGTGGCGGCTATACGTTCTGGCGTGATGCGCGGTTGCGGCGGCTCACGCGCTACCGCTACAACGACGCGCCGCTCGACTCGGTCGGCCGCTACGTCTACGTCAACGACCGCGGTACGGTCTGGAACCCCGGTTGGAAGCCGACAAAGACGGCGCTCGACCGGTACGAGTGCAGACACGGATTGGGCTACACACGCATCCTCGGCGCGAAAGCCGGAGTCGAGGTGGAGCTCTGCTTCTTCGTCCCGCCCGGCGAGAACGTGGAGATCTGGCGAACGACAGTGCGCAACTCCGGAGTCGAGGCGAAGGACCTGAGTTTGTTCTCGTACGCCGAGTTCTGCCTCTACGAGGCACTGAACGACATGACGAACTACCAGCGTACGTACTCGATCGGCGAGGTCGAGGTGGAACGCGCCGGCGCTGCGATCTTCCACACGACGGAGCACCGCGAGCGCCGCGACCACGTCACGTTGTTCGGCTGCACGCGCGAGGTCGCCGGGTTCGACACCTCGCGCGACGCGTTCGTCGGCACGCACAACGGACTGCACGAGCCGGTTGTGCCGTTCGCCGGGCACGCGACGTCGAGTATCGCGCACGGCTGGAACCCGATCGGCGCGCACCAGGTCGACGTACACCTCGAACCCGGCTCCGCGGAGACCTTCTCGTTCGTGCTCGCCTACGTCGAGGAGGGCGGCACGCAGGTCGGGCTCGACGTGCTCGACCGGTACTCCGATCCTGCGGCGGTCGACGAAGCGTTCGCGCGTCTCCGCGGCTTCTGGGACGACCTGCTCTCACGGTTCCAGGTCGAGTGTCCGGACCCGCACGTCGAACGGATGCTCAACACCTGGAACCAGTACCAGTGCCTCGTCACCTTCAACCTCTCCCGCTCGGCGAGCCTGTTCGAGACCGGCATCGGCCGCGGCATGGGCTTCCGCGACTCCAACCAGGACATCCTCGGCTTCGTCCACCTGATCCCCGACCAGGCGCGGCGGCGAATCCTCGATCTCGCGTCGACGCAGCTTGCGGACGGCACATGCTTCCACCAGTACCAGCCGCTCACGCGGGAAGGGAACGCCGAGATCGGCGGCGGCTTCAACGACGACCCCCTCTGGCTCGTCATCTCGACGTGTGCGTACGTCAAGGAGACGGGAGACACGTCGATCCTCTCGGAAGCGGTCGGTTACGCGAACACGCTGGGCAGCGGCGAAGACCTCTTGCACCACCTGGAGACGAGCATCGCGTACACGCGCGCGCGTCGAGGTCCCCATGGGCTGCCGCTGATCGGCCACGCCGACTGGAACGACTGCCTCAACCTGAACTGCTTCTCCACGGAGCCGAACGAGTCGTTCCAGACTGCAGGCGACGTCGAGAGCTCCGTTGCGGAGTCGGTGATGATTGCCGGTCTCTTCATCTACGCGACGCGCGAGCTTGCAGGTCTCTACCGCTTCCTCGGCCGGCCGGACGACGCGAGACGACTCGATCGGGCGCGCACGCAGGTTCTCGATGCGGTGGAGGCCGAAGCCTGGGACGGCGACTGGTATCTGCGGGCGTTCGACGCCGAGAGCCACCCCGTCGGCTCGCACGTCTGTGACGAGGGGCAGATCTTCGTCGAGAGCCAGGCCTGGTGTGTCCTCGGCGGCGCGGGCTCGGACAGCGACCGCGCACGGCGCGCTCTCGACAGCGTGCGGCGTCGGCTTGCGACGCCGGACGGGATCGTCCTCCTCCAACCGCCGTACAGCCGTTACCGCGCCGAGCTCGGCGAGATCTCGAGCTACCCGCCCGGCTACAAGGAGAACGGCAGCGTCTTCTGTCATACGAATCCGTGGATCACGCTCGGTTGGTGCCTGCTCGGTGACGGCTCGAAGGCGCTCGAGACGTATCTCGCGATCTGTCCCTCGACGCGCGAGGAGCGAATCGAGACCTACCGCAGCGAGCCGTACGTCTACGCGCAGACGATCGCCGGGCCGGACGCGGCCACGCCGGGCGAGGCGAAGAACTCCTGGCTGACCGGCACCGCCGCGTGGGCGTTCACGAGCGGCGCGCAGGGGCTGCTCGGGATCGTGCCGGACTACGACGGGCTCAGGATCGACCCCTGCATCCCGGGCTCATGGGAGTCGTTCCACGTCACGCGGCGCTTCCGCGGCACCGTCTACGAGATCGAGGTACGGAACCCCGGCGGCACCGGTAACGGTGTCTCCTCGCTCACCGTCGACGGACGCGAGCTCGAGGGCAACGTGCTGCCTCCGCAGGCGGGGCCGGGCCCGGTCGCCGTGGAGGTCGTGCTCGGCGCGCCGAAGCACAGCGGAAGCGCGGCCGCGGCCGCCGAGCCGCTCTTCGGCTGACCGGCAGGCTCCGACACCGCCGGGGACTACGATCCCAGGCTTCATGACGCGCTCCGCCGCCGCCGCGGTGCTGCTCGCCGGGTTGTCGCTGACACTCGCAGGCTCGACGCACGCGAAGACCACCGCCGGAACCGGCTGCTCTCCCGCCGGCGGGACGTCGAACGTGAAGGCGCCCCGGTTCGTGCGCAACATCCCCACCGGTGAGACCGGCTGGTTCTCGTCGCCCAGCCTCGTCGACCTGAACGGCGACGGGAAGCTCGAGATCGTCGCACCGTTCTACTCGACATTCCTCTTCGACGCGAAGGGGCATCTGCTCGCAAAGGGCACGGCGACGAAGGGGCGCGTGTACGCGCCAGGCGTCGTCGCCGACCTCGACGGCGACAAGATCCCGGAGATCGTCGTCGGCGGGAACGACGGGACGGTCGCGGCATACGACTTCATCGGCGGCCGGCTCCGCCTGAAGCAGGGCTGGCCGGCCTCCACCTGCAGCGGAGGTCAGTGCCCCGAAGCGCGGGGCATGGCGGCGGCCGATCTCGACGGCGACGGTCACGTCGAGGTCGTCGTCACGACCACCAACACCTCGTCGACCGGGTCGCAGGTGTTCGTCTTCGATGCCAACGGTCGCCTGTGGCACCCGAAGGGCGCGCCGACGACCTCATGGCCGCGCTACAATCGGCTGCCCGGCAAGGGAAACGACGCCGCCTTCAACGGCATCGGCAACCACGGATACGGCGCCTACGGCGAGAACGTCGCGATCGGCAACCTCGACGACGATCCGCAGCTCGAGATCGTCGTCACCTTCGACAACCACCAGATCAACGTCTTCAACGACGACGGGACGTCGATGCTCGCGGCTCCGTGGTTCACGAACCGGGAGAGCGGCTACGCCGGCCGGCGGCTCGGCTGGGGCCAGTTCATCCGCTGGGTGAGCCCGACCGTCGAGGGCAACCAGTATCACCGCCATGTCGGGCCGTGGCCCGATGTGCGCAAGACGCCGTGGCTGCAGTGGACGGCGTCCCCGCCGGTCGTCGCCGACCTCGACGGCGACGGGAAGAACGAGGTGATCGGCCTGCCCAACGCCGAGCTCGGTGAGCCGTACGTCACGCAGGCGTATGCGTTCATGGTGCTCGACGGTGCGCAGGACGGCGGCGCCCGCTCGGCGATGAGACACAAGGGCTTCGTCGCGCTGCCGCTGTCGAGCAAGCCCGCGGTGCGCGCCGACGGCGACTGGTACCCACCGAGCGGGATCCCCGCTCCCACGGTCGCGAACATCGCCGGCGACTCCCGTCCCGAAATCGTTGCCGCAGTGCCCGACGGCTTCGTCTACGCGATCGGCCCGACCGGCAGGCGCCTGTGGCGCTACGACTACGCACACGGCGCGCCGAAGACGTTCGCGTCCGAGGTCGTCGCCGCCGACCTGAATCGCGACGGCAAGCCGGAGCTGATCTTCGGCACGTACGGTCCCGCGCCCGGCTCCGGCCGGCTGGTCGTGCTCTCCGGCGCAGGCAAGCTGCTGTACGACATCCGCCTGCCGCACCAGGGCAACGACGGGAACGGCATCGGCGTTCCCGCGGCACCCTCGATCGCCGATCTCGACGGGGACGGGACCCTCGAGATCGTGCTGACGACGTTCGACCACGGGATCGACGTGTTCACCGTCCCCGGCTCGGGGACGAACTGCCTGCCGTGGCCGACCGGACGCGCAAACGAATTCCGGTCAGGCTCGCCAGGGGCTTAGATCAGCGGTAGCTGGGCGGCGAAGGGCGCGGCGTCAGCCGCTGACGGCGTGCTCGCCGGCGGCGCGAGCGTTCGGGGGCGACCCCCGAGCGGGGACGCCTCTTCGGCCCGGGCGCGATCTGGCTACGCCAGTCTTCCCGGCAAAGACGGCGCTTACGGATGGCGAAACAGATGCGAAGATGCTGCTGCGTGTCTGGAGTGGGAGACACTTCGTCCGAGCTGGCGTTTCGGCTCGAAGATGCACGGGAGCAGCAGCGTGCGATCAGCAGCGTCCTCCGTGCGGTCGCTCGCTCTGCTGGCTTGCAACCGGTCCTCGATGAGGTCGTTGAAGCAGCGAGGCGACTGTGCGGGGGTGAGAATGCGGAGCTCTATCTGGCGAAGGGTGACCTTCTGCACCTCTTCTCCCACAGCGGCGCAGCTGAGATCTACGAGTTCAACCGGCAGCATCCTCATCCTCGCGACAAGAGCTCCATCGTTGGCCGTGTCGCGCTCAGCGGCGAAACGGTCCAGATCCCGGACGTCGAAGCTGATCCTGACTACACGTGGGAAGCTATTCGCACTATCGGGAACCGCGCCCTGCTCGGGGTGCCCATCCTCATGGATGAGGAGCTAATAGGCGCGATCGCCGTCGGACGTCGTGCGCCCGAGCGCTTCTCCGACGAGCAGATCGAGCTGGTCAAGACCTTCGCCGACCAAGCTGCGATCGCGATCGCCAATGCTCGCCTGATCGATGCCGTGGAGCGCCAGCGAAGCGAGCTGGCTCGCTTCGTCTCGCCGCAGGTGGCGGAGCTCGTATCTTCCCAGGAAGGCGAGAAGCTCTTAGCGGGTCATCGCGCCTTTATCACCTGTCTATTCTGCGATCTGCGTGGCTTCACCGCCTTCTCCGAGACCGCTGCGCCGGAGGAGTTATTGGAACTCTTGCGCGAGTACCACCGCAGTGTCGGCGAACTCGTCGCTCGTCACGAGGGAACGCTCGAGCACTTCGCCGGCGACGGGATCATGGTGTTCTTCAACGATCCACTCCCTCTCGAGCAGCATGAGTTGCACGCAATCCGTTTCGCTCTCGGTGCTCAGGAGCGCTTCCGCGAGCTGGCGGAGAAATGGCACAAGCGCGGGACTGAGCTCGGACTCGGCATCGGCATTTCCTCCGGCTATGTGACGTTGGGTCGAATTGGTTTCGAGGGTCGCTACGACTACGGGGCCATTGGTCCGGCGACAAGCCTTGCTTCTCGCCTGAGCACAGAGGCAAGAACCGGACAGACGCTGATCAGCCAGCGCGTGTATGCCGCAGTCGAAGACGAGGTCCGAGCCGAACCGATCGGCGAGCTCACGCTTAAGGGATTTGGCCGACCGACGCTTTCCCATGAAGTACGCGGGCTTCGCGAGGAGCCTGAGCCCGTGACAGAATGACTCTCTGCCGTTTCGCTCGACCGTTTTCCGCTGCCCTGCCGTGGCCGACCGGGCGCGGCAACCTGCTGCGCAACGGGATGGGGCCGGCGACCGCTTCCTAACTAAGCTGCCTCCGCGCTCCCGACGACGAGCGGGCTGACGAACGCCGGCACCTTCTGCAGCCGGTCGTGATCGAGGTCCACGATCGCGAAGCCGGCGCCACGAATCGCGTCGACCGTCGAGCGGTTGCAGTTGCACCCGCGGGCCACGACGCGATTGATGCCGTTCAGCCGGTCCTGCCAGCGGGCAAGGCCGGCGTCCTCAGCGCGCACGTGCTCGATGAACAGCAGCCGGCCACCCGGCTTCAGCACACGGCGGAGCTCGGCCAGCGCCTTTGCCTGGTCGCCGACCGTACACAGGACGAGCGTCGAGACGACGACGTCGAAGCTGTCGTCCGCGAACGGCAGTTCCTCGGCCGGCGCCCTCACGAGCTCGACCGGGCGACCGACCTGCTCGGCCTTGCGCTCGAGGCGCCCGGCCATCGGCGCATCCGGCTCGACGACGGTCAGCGATTCGACACCGTCGCCGTAGAACGCGAGGTTCGCACCGGTGCCGGCTCCGATCTCGAGCACGCGCCCGCGCGCGCCGGCGAGCAGCTTGCGCCGGTGGTCGGCGAGCACTGGCCCGGCCGGTGCAGCAAACGGATCACTGCGCCCTTCTCGGCCGCCAGCCTGATCAGCGTCTCGTGCCGGATGAACTGGAGGTAGCCGCTCGACGGCGCGGGGACGATCCCGCCGCTTTCGGCCAGGCGGGTCATCAGCTCGGCTACGGACGGCCCTGACTCGATGGCAGCGGCACCGGTCACCGTCGAACTCGGCATCGATCGCCCGCGAAAGGTCGCCCTGCGATGCTGGCGATCACGCGTGGTAGCTGGATCGAGCTCGCGATGTGGTGGATGAAGTAGATGAGGACCGCCATCGACACGGTCACCAGTACGACGGCGACCGTGATCGAGAGGTGCGGGACGAAGTCGGGCCCACCCGCACGCGGCCCGATCGAGATCAGCACGAGCGTCGCGTAGACGAACGTCGCGACGAAGGTGCCGAGCGTGAACTGCGTGCCGCGGTCGCGGATGAAGTTGCGGAGCATCCGCGGCCCGAACTGCGTCGATGCCAACGTCAGCGTGACGATCGTGATCGAGAACACGACCCCGACGACGGTGATGACCGCGGCCGCGAGGGTCGTGAGGATCTGGCGTGCGGCGTCAGCCGTTCCGAAGATCACCCACGACGGAAGGTTCAGCGACCCGCGATAGGCCGCCTGGTCGAGCGCATGCGTGGCGACGTACAGCGCGATCGCCGCGACGACCTCGACCGCCGGCACGAGCCAGACCGCTCACAGCAACGCGAGCGCGTCACCGACCCCGTCGACGAGGTCGGCGGCGCGTTCGGGGTAGTAGAGAGGGCTCCACCGGTCGCCGCCGACGAGCGAGTTGACTGCGAGGACGCCCGACGGCGTGACAGCACACGGGAGGTCTCCGAGACGAGCATCGAGCCGTTGCAGGAGGACGATCGCGTCACGCACGGCCGCCTCCTCCGACGGTGACAGGCTCGGGCCCAGCGAGGCCTTGCTCTCCCGAATCAGTCCTCGCGTCAGGCGCCGAAGCCGCCTACGGGCAGCCGGCGACGTCAGCTCCTCGGCCCGCCAGGCGGCGAGCGGCGAGAGCGGCGCAACCTCGTTCGAGCCGAGCAGCCGGTCGGCAAGGCTGCGGCTCCTCCACAGGTCGCTCCACACGAACCCGACCCGGAGGAGCGCGAGCGCGAGAACCGGCGTCGCAATGAGGATCACCGCACGCCAGGAGAGAATCCCGAACGCACCCAGCATCGCTGCAACGAATACGAGCACTGCCGCGACCGACGCGGCTCGGCCGGGTCGCGGCGGCCGGAAGCTCTCGTGGGCGCTCGGCGGCTCGAGCGCAAGCAGAGCCTCGGCAAGGCGCCCCGCATCTCTGCGCGCCCGGCGCGGGGACCGACCGAGGGACGCTTCCGCGCCTCGCGTCGGACTGTCGATCCGGCTCATGTTCATGCAGGAACCACAACAGGTCGAGTGTCCTGCTCCTCGGGGGCGGGCGAGGGCTTGAGGATCAGCGTCTCGGTCGGGGCGTGCGCGAGGATCCACGTGACGTCCCTGGGCGACAGGCCGGGCCGATGCTCGGTCGGAGCCGGTGCGATCACACGGTCGAACTGCTCGACCTGCCAGAGCCGGCGCAGCGCGTGGGTCGGGGTTCGTCCCTTCTCGATGCGCGCGTCGACGGCAACGCCTGCGCGTAGCGCGGCATGCTCGACCGCCTCGAGAGCCGGCATCGCGACCGAGACGTCCTTGGTCAGCGGCGAGTCCTCGGCATACTCGAGCGGCACGATCAGCAGGTAGGCCGGGACGAGAACGGCACCCTCGGCGTGTGCGATCCGGATCGCAGCGTTGAGCACCGTGGGATCGAGGCTGCCGGTGAATGGGACGAGGATGCGACGGCCGCCGTAGGGTCGCCGCAACGCCTGTGGCGTCCGGCTGCGGTAGGCGAGGACGGCGATGAGGACGACGACCAGTACCGCGAGCACGACGACAAGCGCGGTCATTCGTCCAGCTTCGAGCGATCGGCGCGACTGGCGACGACGCGGATGTCGATTCCGGGAAGCTCGCGCACCATCCGCGAGAGGAGCGAACCGCCGAAGATCTCGCGGCGACGCGACTCGTCCGGCGTGCCGACGAAGACGTAGGTGGATCCGCGCTCGCGTGCAACACGGCGGACGGTGGCGACGAGATCGTCACCTTCCTCCTCGAGCAGATGGATGCCGAGGATGCCGGCCAAGCGGCGCAACGCCGCCAGCTGTGTCACCTCACCATCGGTCGGCGGACGTCCCGACGGGCGGACCCAGAGCGCGTCGATGTCCCCGCCGAGCCGCTGCGACGAGCGCCAGGCGCGCCGCATGATGCGTTGGGACTTCGGTTGAGGCTCGATCAGGGCGAGCACTCGCTCTGCGACCGCTTGCTGACTTGATGCATCGAGCACGACGGCCTGACGCCGTGCCTCGACGTCCTCGGCCACCTCCCGCAGCGCGAGCTCACGAAGAGCGCTCAGGTTCTCGAGCCTGAAGAAGTTGATCAACGCAACGTCCGCCCGCTCCTTCGAGTACACCTTCCCCGCCTCGAGACGCTGCTGAAGCGCCTCCGGGGTCAGGTCGACGAGGACCACCTCGTCCGCTTCGTCGAGCACGCGATCCGGGAAGGTCTCGCGGACACGTACCTCGGTCAGCTCGAAGACTGCGTCGTTGAGACTCTCGAG
Source organism: uncultured Thermoleophilia bacterium (assembly GCA_963851065.1). Classification (GTDB taxonomy): domain Bacteria; phylum Actinomycetota; class Thermoleophilia; order Gaiellales; family Gaiellaceae; genus PALSA-600. The sequence continues at coordinate 130,821 of CAWKNW010000008.1, read as the reverse complement.
GTGCTGGACGTTGACCGTCGAGATGACGTCGATCCCGGCGGCGATCACTTCCTCGATGTCCTGGTAGCGCTTCTCGTTCCGCATGCCTCGCGCGTTCGTGTGCGCGAGCTCGTCGATCAACGCGAGGTCCGGGTTTCGCGCAATGACGGCATCGACGTCCATCTCCTCCAGCTCGAGTGCGCCGTGCTCGCTGCGCAGCCGGGGCACGACCTCGATCCCTTCGGCGAGCTCGGACGTCTCAGGCCGGTCGTGCGGCTCGAGATAGCCGATCACGACGTCGCGTCCCTCCGCCTTCGCCTGCCGACCCTCCTGGAGCATGCGGTAGGTCTTGCCAACTCCCGCCGCCATGCCGAGAAGAATCCGGTAGCGCCCGCGCACGCAGCCTCATGCGCCGAACACGTTGTGGACGATCAGGTCGATCAGCTTGATCCCGACGAAGGGCAGGATGACCCCGCCGAGCCCGTAGATCAGCAGGTTGCGCCGCAGCAGCGCCGTCGCGCCGATCGCACGGTACTTGACGCCCCTGAGGGCGAGCGGAACGAGCGCAGGGATGATCAAGGCGTTGAAGATGATCGCAGAGACGATTGCGCTCTTCGGATCGCCGAGGTGCATGATGTTGAGAGCGTTCAGCGGTCCGCGCTGCCCCGGCTTGGTCGCGTACGTGAACGCGAACATCGCGGGCAGGATCGCAAAGTACTTCGCGACGTCGTTCGCGATCGAGAACGTCGTCAGCGCACCGCGGGTGATCAGCTGCTGTTTCGCGACTTCGACGATCTCGATCAACTTCGTCGGGTTCGAGTCCAGGTCGACCATGTTCCCGGCCTCCTTCGCCGCCGACGTGCCCGTGTTCATCGCCACGCCCACGTCCGACTGGGCCAGCGCCGGCGCGTCGTTCGTGCCGTCGCCGGTCATCGCCACCATCCGTCCCTTTGCCTGCTCGTCCTTGATCAACGTCATCTTCGCCTCCGGCGTCGCCTCCGCGAGGAAGTCGTCGACGCCCGACTCCTGGGCGATCACGGCGGCCGTGACACGGTTGTCCCCCGTGATCATGACGCTGCGGATGCCCATCTTGCGAAGCTCGTCGAAGCGCTCGCGCATGCCACCCTTGACGATGTCCTTGAGGTGGATCACGCCGAGGGCGAAGTTGTCCTTGGCGACGACGAGCGGCGTTCCGCCCTGCTCGGCGATGCGCTGCACGGCGAGATCGACTTCGGCCGGTGTCTTACCGCCCTGCTCGGCGACGAAGACCTTGATCGCATCGGCGGCTCCCTTGCGGAGCTGGGTTCCGTTGTAGTCGACGCCGCTCATGCGCGTCATCGCGGTGAACGGCACGAACTCTGCGCCGGTCTCGCCGAGCTCCCGCTCGCGCAGCCCGTACTTCTCCTTCGCAAGCACGACGATCGAGCGCCCCTCGGGCGTCTCGTCGGCCAGCGAGGCGAACTGGGCGACCTCGGCGAGCTCGCGCTCGTCGACGCCGGGCGCGGGGATGAACTCCGAGGCCTGCCGGTTACCGAGCGTGATCGTTCCGGTCTTGTCGAGCAGGAGGACGTCGACGTCCCCGGCCGCCTCGACGGCGCGACCGGACATTGCGAGCACGTTTCGCTGGACGAGCCGGTCCATGCCAGCGATCCCGATCGCCGACAGGAGCGCGCCGATCGTGGTCGGGATCAAGGCGACGAGCAGCGCGATCAGCACGGTCTGTGACTGCGGGGAGCCCGCGTAGACCGCGTACGGCTCCAGTGTCACGACCGCGGCGAGGAAGGTGATCGTGAGGCCGGCAAGGAGGATGTTGAGCGCGATCTCGTTCGGCGTCTTGCGCCGCGCTGCCCCCTCGACGAGCGCGATCATCCGGTCGAGGAACGATTTGCCCGGCTCCTGGGTCACCTCGATGAGGAGCCGGTCGGAGAGCAGCCTGGTGCCACCGGTGACGCCGGAGAGATCGCCGCCCGACTCGCGAATGACGGGCGCGGACTCGCCCGTGATCGCCGACTCGTCGACCGACCCGACGCCCTCGAGGACTTCACCGTCGGCCGGGATCACCTCTCCGGCGACTACCTCCACACGGTCTCCCCGCTGCAACTGGGGCGCCGGAACCTCTTCGATGCTGCCGTTCACCAGACGCCGGGCGACCGTCGTCGTGCGAGTTGCGCGCAGCGCGTTCGCCTGCGCTTTGCCGCGGCCTTCAGCGATCGCCTCGGCGAAGTTCGCAAAGAGGACGGTCAGCCACAGCCAGAAGGCGATGACGGCGACGAACCAGAGCTGACCTGTCTCACCGCGCGCGATCTCCAGAAAGAAGATCGCGGTCGTGATCACGCTGCCGAGCTCGACGATGAACATGACCGGGTTCTTGAACTGGCGGCGTGGGTCGAGCTTCGGGAACGAGTCGATCACCGCGGCGCGCACGAGCTCGCGGGAGAAGACGCTCGCGCGCCTCATCCTCGTAGCCTCAGACGGAACAGCGGTCGTCGACATCTACTTCCCTCCCAGCCTGTCGAGTGCAAGGTTGAGCTCGAGGACGTTGACGCCCGGCTCTCCGAAGAAGCCCCACGAGCGGCCCGTCGTCTGTTGCTCGATCAGCTGCTGCACCTTCTTGAGCGACAATCCGCGAACAGCCGCGATCCGGCGGGACTGCAGCGCCGCGTAAGCGGGCGAGATGTCGGGATCGATGCCCGACCCCGATGTCGTCACCGCGTCGACCGGAATGTCGTCGAATCGTCAGGCCCGGGTTGTACGGGCCCTCGAGCTTCAGGATCGCGGCGGCCGCTGCCTGCACGTTCTTCGCCAGATCGGGGTTGGTCGGGCCGAGGTTGGCGAACGTCGTGCCGCCGGCGTTGTAGGCCGGCGAGGTTGCCGATGGGCGCTCGTGGAAGTACCGCTTGCCCGTGAAGCCCTGTGCGGCAAGGCTCGAGCCGACGACCTTGCCGTTCACCTTGACGAGGCTGCCGTTCGCCTGGTGCGAGAAGGCAACCTGCGCGAACGCCGTCATCACGAGCGGATAGCCGAAGCCGAAGAACGCGGTGATGAGGACGATCGCGACGACGGAGCTGACGATATGACGCATCAGTGCATCAACCCTTCGACGATCGGACCGAGTGTGAGCGCCGGGAAGATCATCAGCCCGGCCGTGAGAGCGATCACACCGATGAGCAGGAAGACGAACGTCCCCCCGTCGGTGCGGAAGGTGCCGGCCGAAACGGGCACGATCTTCTTCTTCCCCAACGCGCCGCCGAGCGCGAGCGCCGCGAACAGCGGCGCGAGGCGGCCGAGCAGCAGCGCGATCGTCCCGAGATCGGCGCTGAAGTTCGTCAGACCGAAGCCGGCGAAGGCGCTGCCGTTGTTGTTGCTCTGGGAATCGTAGGCGTACAGCGTCTCGGTGAAGCCGTGCGGGCCGGGATTGAAGATCGACGCGAGGCCGCTCTTGGTCGCGATCGAGATCGCCGCCAGCAAGAGCACCATCGTCGGGCAGAAGAGCGCCCCCACCGCGGCGTACTTGATCTCGCGCGCCTCGATCTTCTTGCCCAGCCATTCGGGCGTCCGGCCGACCATCAAGCCGGCGACGAACACCGCGATCACGATGTAGAAGAACATGCCGTAGAGGCCGGAGCCGACGCCGCCGAAGATCACCTCCCCGAGGAACAGGTTGACGAGCGGCACGGCACCGCCGGCCGGCGTCTGCGCATCGAAGCCGCCGTTGACCGAGCCGTTCGAGGCGTCGCTCGTCGCGACCGTCCAGGTAGTCGTCGAAGCGAGCCCGAAGCGGACCTCCTTGTCGGCCATGTTGCCGCCCGACTGGCCGTGGCCCTGAGTGATGTTCACGCCGGAGGCACGCAACACCGCCGATCCGTGCTGCTCCGCAGGCAGGTTGATCGCGACGCCCAGAGCGAAGACGACGAACATCGCGATGAAGACCATCAACGCATGTCGCCGCGCGGCGACCATCCTCCCGAACATGAACACCTGCGCCGCCGGGATCAGCAAAATGCTGAGCAGCTCGATGAAGTTCGAGAGCCCGGTCGGATTCTCGAACGGCACGGCCGAGTTCGAGTTGTAGAAGCCGCCGCCGTTCGTGCCCAGCTGCTTGATCGCGATCTGCGACGCGACCGGGCCACGGGCGATCGTCTGGGCGGCGCCCTGCAGCGTGTCGGGCCGTCGCATGGCCGTGGAGCGTCTGCGGGACGCCCTGCCACATCAGCAGCACACCGACGACCACCGCCAGCGGCAGCAGGATGTAGACCAGCGAGCGGTAGAGATCGACCCAGAAGTTGCCAAGCGTGCCCGACGAGCGGCGCGCGATCCCCCGCACGACTGCGACGAGCACGGCCATCCCGACCGCCGCAGACACGAAGTTCTGCACCGCGAGACCCGCCATCTGCGTCAGGTACGACATCGTGGTCTCGCCGCCGTAGTACTGCCAGTTCGTGTTCGTGACGAAGCTGGCGGCGGTGTTCAGCGACAGGTGGGCGGGAACGCCCTTCATGTGATCGGGGTTCAGGAAGAGGTGCCCCTGGGCGCGCTGGATCAGGTACAGCAGGCCCCAGAAGAGGACGGTGAAGACGAGGACGGTGGTGCCGTAGCTCTTCCAGTCCTGCTCCTTCTTCGCGTCGATGCCGAGGAGCCGATAGAAGCCGTTCTCGGCGCCCCGAAGCAGCGCCGAACCGGCGACCGCCGACGCGCTCGGCCGAGTAGATCCGGGCCATGTAGATGCCCAGCGGGTAGCCGAGTGCGATCAGGACGACCGAGTAGACGACGATCTGCGTGATCCCCTGCCCGGACACCTAGAACCGCTCCCCGCGGAACAGCGCGTAGACCAGATAGGCGAACACGGCGATCGCGACGATCAAGCCGAAGACATTCGCGGCCGACATCAGACGCGGTTCAGGACGTTGAGGATGACGGTAGGCGAACGCGAAACACGCGAGCGCAATGGCGATAGCAGCGATGTCGAACATCAGCGGAGTCCTCCTCCTGAGTGAACTCGGGTTCCACGGCCGGGTCGGCTTCTGAAATCGCCCCATGTCCGGGCTGAGCGACAGATCGCTCCGACCTGCTCTCAGCGTCGAGCGCGGCCAGGCAGCGCTCGATCGTCCCCGGCACGTCCTCCGTGCGCCCGCCGAGATAGAGCGGACTCACGAACCCGTCTGTGAGCAACTCCTCGACGAGCACCATTCCCCGGGCGGAAACCGGACGCTCGGCCGAGGCGAGGCGATCGATGAGCGAGCGGACGAGCGGCAGATGCGGGCGCAGGCCGCGCCGGTTCAACGGCACCGCGGTCATGAGAGACGGGCGGTCGACCTCTCGGACGACCCTGCCGAGCGAACCGGCGAGCATCTTGCGGTTGCGGTCGGACGTCAGTTCCGCCGCCCGCCACATCAAGAGCTCGGATTGCGGGTGCACCCGCACGCCAGTGCGGAGCAGCCGGTCGGCCGTGCGACGGCGACGGGCGAGGGCAAGGGCGATCCGGGCGACCTGCCCGAGCCCCACGAGCAAACAAGCGGCCGCCGCGACGGCCGTCAGGCGCCACGGAAGCCCGATGCCGAAGCCGACGACAGTCGCTGCTCCGGCCAGGGCGGCGTATGCCAGCGCGACCGTCCACGGCCGCGGCAACGGCCGCATCAAGCTCCGGAAGCCAAACGCGCGCCTGCGCTTCATACCGACGAAGCTAGGGCCGCCGGACGAAAGCCGGCCTAAAGAATCAGGGCGTCGGGCTAAACGAGCACTAAAGACGCGACTTCTCGCTCGCGTCCGGGTCGACGAGCCGGTAGCCGGCGCCCGGCTCGTTCAGCAGGTAACGCGGGCGCGTCGGGTCCGGCTCGATCTTGCTGCGCAGCTGGGAGATGTGCACGTGAAGGTAGCTCGACTCGGTCTGATAGGCAGGCCCCCACAGTTCCCGCAGGATCATGCGGTGGGTCAGGAGCTTGCCCTCGTTCTGCGCGAACAGACGGAGAAGGTCGAACTCCCTGGGAGTCAGGTGGATGCGCCGGCCCGCAACCGAGACGTCGTGCTTCTCGAGGTCGACGCGGATCTGCCCGATCTCGATCACCGGCGAAGCGGTTGGACCGGAGCGGCGAAGCGCGGCACGGAGGCGCGCGAGGAGCTCACCGATCGCAAACGGCTTGGTGACGTAGTCGTCGGCGCCGGCGTCGAGGGCGGCGATCTTCTCGGCTTCCTCGCCGTTCGCGGAGACGACGATCACGGGCACCTCGCTCCAGGTGCGAAGCTCGCGGCAAATGTCCGTTCCGGTCGTGTCCGGCAGGACGAGGTCGAGGATGATCCCGTCGGGCGGGCCGAGGCCGACGCTCGTCAGGGCCTCCTCGCCGGTCGTCGCAGTGCTCACCTGATAGCCGGCGGCACGAAGGCTCGTCGCGAGTGCGCGCAGGAACTGCGGCTCGTCGTCGACGACGAGAACGCGCTCGCCGCTCACGCCGACACCCGCGCCGGAGTCGCGACCGCAGGCAGCGCGAGCGCGAAGGTCGCTCCCTGGCCGGGCCTCGACTCGGCCCAGATGCGGCCCCCGTTCGCCTCGGTGAAGCCCTTCGCGATCGCGAGCCCGAGGCCGGCACCCCCGGTTCGTTCCCCCGCGGCCCGCTGGAACGGCTCGAAGATCCGTCCGAGGTCGGCCTGCGCGATGCCGCGGCCGGGATTCGTCACCCGGATCACGACCTCGTCGCGGGAGGGATTCGCCCGCAGCTGGACCGGTGCAGCCGACGCCGAGAACTTGAGCGCGTTCTCGAGCAGGTTCACGAGCACGCGCTGGATCTGCGCCCCGTCCGCACGCACTACGGGCAGACCCTCGCCCAGCACGACCTGAACCCGTTCGGCGCCGTCCACCTCGTCGAGCGCGTCAGCCACGAGCTGCTCCGCCGTCCACAGCTCCGGGACCGGCTCGGCCGCACCTGCCTGGAGGCGCGAGAGATCGAGCAGGTTCTCGACGAGACGCTCGAGCCGATCGAGCTCGACGGCGATCGCTTCGAGCAGCTCGGCGCGATCCTCGTCGCTCAACGCGAGGCTATGGCTCCGCAGGCTGCCGAGCGCGGTCTCGATCGTGGCGAGCGGCGTCCGCAGGTCGTGCGACACCGCCTGGATGACCGCCGTCTTCACCGCATCGCTCCGCCGCAGCGTTTCAGCCTCGTAGGCCTCCTCGGCCAGACGCTCACGGTCGATTGCGACGGCGAGCAGACGATGCGAGCGCCGGCACGATGCGGCGCCGCGGCGCCGCGGTCCGTTCGCCGCCGGAGAGGAAGATCGTCCCGACATGCCTCCCGCCGGCGACGAGCGTCTCTCCCACCTCGCCACGACCCGGCCGTTCGGCTGCGTCGAGGGTGATCCGGGCGCTACCCACACCGAGCGTGCGCGCAACCTCGCCGGCGATCGCGTCCAGCTGGGTCGTCACGTCACCTCGCTCGAGCAGCGACGTCGCCACCTGCGCGAGCAGCGCCGACTCGTCCGCTCGCCGCCTCGAGTGTGCCGCGAGCTCGCTGACGACCACCGCCGTGACGAGGAAGACCGCCAGCGCGAACCAGTTCCGGGAGTCGGCGATCGTCAGCGTGTACAGAGGCGGCAGGAAGAAGAAGTTGAAGGCGAGCATCGACCCGACCGCCACGGAGACCGCGTACCGTGAGACCGAACGCGATCGCTACGGGGAGAACCGCGAAGATGTAGAGGACGCCGAGGCTGAGGACCGGGACGTACGGCTTCAAGAGCTCGATCGCCCCCGTGACGAGTGCAACCGCTGCGATGCTGCCGGCGACGCGGGACCACGCGTTCCAGGCGCCGACTGCTCTCATGTGTCGAGGCGCGTGCCCGCCGCGAACGCGGCGTGCACCGGAAAGTCGTCGACATGTTCGGGGTCAGGGAGACCGTGACGGGCGCGGAGCTCACGGAACGGGCCGGCGGCGAACGCCTCGAACACCTCCCGGCTCGGGCACGTGTCGACGACCACGATCCCGTCGCGGTCGCGCAGGCACAGATGGAAGCTCATCGCCGCGGCCGGGACCTCGGCCAGCATGCGGTCATAACGGCGAAGCAGATCGTCGGGATCACCGCCGTACCTCCAGATCGACGCATGCATCACGCGACCTCCGAGACCGACCGCTCGAGTTGCGCGGCCAGCGCGAGGACGAGGTCGTCACGTCCGGGAGGCCCGATCAGCTGCACCCCGACCGGCACGCCGTCCGCGGTCTCGTGGAGCGGCAGCGAGATCGCCGGCTGTCCGGTGACGTTCCAGATGCGGACGAGCGCGCTGAAACGCAGCGGCGTCGTCGGTCACGCCGGCCTCGGCACGAAGACCTCCAACGGCCGACGGAAGGCGCGTGAGCGTCGGCGTCACGAGCACGAGATCGTCCGGCCAGCGTTGCAGGACGCGGCGAGCGAACGCCCGTAGCCGCTCGCCGGCCTCGAGGTAGTCGATCAGCGTCACCGGCGCGGAGTCGACCAGCCAGCCGCGCGTCGCGGGCTCGAGCTTCTCCGCGTCGAGCGGCCGTCCGTGGAGACGCTCGACCACGCGGAGGAGGTGCTGTGCGACGCCGGTCACGTACGTCGACCAGCTCTCCGGGAAGGTCTCGTCGTCCCAGTCGGGAGTGCGCTCCCGCACCTCGTGGCCGAGCTCCGTGAGCACGCCTGCAGTCCGCTCGACCGCAGCCCGCGGCTCGTCGTCGACCGGGACACCGAGTGGCGCCGTCGTCGCGACGTCGACCGTGAGCAGCTGGGGCGCAGCGAGGTCGGCGAACGGGCGCGCGGGCGGCGGTGCGACCTCGCGGTCGCCAGGTTCGTAGCCTGCGATCGCGTCGAGCCCCGCGGCCGCGTCGAGCACGGTGCGGGCGAGGACGCCGTCGCACGGCAGCCCACCGCCGACGTCGCCGAAGTCCGGCGCCATCGACACCCGGCCGCGGCTCGGCTTGAGCCCCACGACGCCGCAGCATGCGGCCGGGATCCGGATCGAGCCGCCCAGGTCGCTCGCGTCCGCGAGCGCAACCATCCCGCCGGCGACGGCGGCAGCGCTGCCGCCCGACGAGCCGCCGGCGGAGAGCTCCGGATGCAGCGGATTCCTGGTTGCGCCGTAGCGCGCGTTCTCGGTCACCGGCCGCAGCCCGAGCTCGGGGGTGTTCGTCTTCCCGACCACGATCGCACCGGCCTCGCGCAGCCGGCGGACATGGGCGCTGTCGTGGTCGGCGATCCAGTCGCCGAACGCGGAGCTCCCCTCCGTCGTCGGCATCCCTTCGGTCGCGGAGAGGAGGTCCTTGACCCCGATCGGGACGCCGCAGAGCGGCCGCGGGTCTCCCGCGCGCACGCGGTCGGCCTCCGCGAGGGCGCGGTCTCCGAACACGGCGACGAACGCGTTCACGGACGGGTTGTCACGCTCGATCGCCCGAAGGGACGCCTCGACGAGCTCGCGTGCCGAGATCTCACCCGCACGCACGAGCGCCGCCTGCTCGACCGCCGAGAGCTCGGAAACGTCGAAGTTCACGGCCAGAAGCGTACGGTGAAGCGATGAGCCGCGTGCCCGGACGGCGCGTCGTGGTGGAGGTCTGGCTGCTCGTGGCGGTCGACCTTCTGCTGGCGCTGATCACGTACTCGAGGCTTCCGGCACACGAGCTCTACAACGTCAGCGGCACCGGCCTCGAGGGCGGCCTCTCGCGGGCACTCGTCGAGCTGAACTTCCCGGCGGCACTGATCGCGATCGCCGTCTTGCTCGTCGTCGCGCCGCAGCCGCGCTGGCTGGCGATCGTCGCCGGGCTCCTGTGCCTCGTCGTCGCGGTTCCGGGCGTCGTCGACCAGAACAACCTCGACGCGAAGCCGGTGAACGCGGTCGCGGCCGCCGGCGTGATCCTCGCGTTCGTCCTGTCGCTCCGCGCGGACGTCCCCGCGGCACGTCCGGCAGGCCCGGCGCGCATCGCGCTCGCAGCCTGTCGTTGGCCCTGATCTGCGCCGAGTGGATCGCCGCCGCACTCGGCCTCTACCTGGACGGCGTGCCGCTGCTCGGCTGGGTCTTCCAGACCGGACGGCCGATCACGACGCACGGCCCGGTGCATCCGGCGGTCCACCACGGAATCCACCACGGCTGGCAGGGGTTGCTCCTGATCCTGGCCGTGCTGCTGCTCACACGCCTCCCGCTCCGGCGGGGCGTCGCACCGCTGTTTGCCCTGCTCGTCGCCTACGGGCTCGGCAACATCGTCAACGACGGCTTCGAGGAGCAGATCGTCGAGCGCGGATGGGCGCACTCGGACTTCCCGAGCGTGCTGCAGCCGACCGTGAACTGGGGCTGGGGGGCGGTCCTGGTCGCCGCGGTCGTGATCTGGGCCGTCTGGCTGCGCCGGACGCCGGAGCCAGGGAGGCGCGGAGCCGCGGCGGTCGCCGCGGCTCCGCGCCGATGATCACGCCGCGAATGCCTCGTTGAAGGCGTCGATGTACGCCTGGACGTTCCCCGACGGCCCCTTCAGCGTCATGCTGATCGGCCGCTCGGGCTGGTTGTAGAAGAAGCGGTCGGCGCGATCCTTGTGGCCCTGGTTCACGAGGATCTTGTAGGCCTTCTCGTTGAACAGCGGCCGGCCGTTGGCGAGGAAGTTCTTCGCGATCCACGGCGCCTGCTCCATCTTGTTGATGAACGTCTCGAACGAGCTCTGGTTCTTCGACTGCTTGAGCAGCATCTCGGCGTCCATCCAGCCGTACAGCCCTTCCTTCGGATCGGCCGACCTTGATCATCGGGCCCTTGGCGTCCGCGACGCGCTGGTCGGTCCCGATGTTCTCGATCGTCAGCCACGCCGACCCGTCGGTCAGCGCACGCACGACCTCGGTGTTCTGCGGCGACGAGCTTGAGCACGTTCGGCTTCAGCTGCTTGAGGAAGGCCTTCGCGCTCGCGATCTGCGCCGTGGTCATGTTGTACGGCTGCTTCGCACCCGTCGCGAGCCCGGCCATCGCCATCAGATCGGTCGGCTGGTTCTCGAGCACGATCTTCTTCTTGTACTTCGGGTCGAGCAGCGCGTGGTAGCTGTCGGGCTTGGTCGTGACGAACTTCGGGTTGTAGTAGATCTGCAGGCTCGACCACCCGAACGGGTATCCCATCTGCAGGTTGCCGGCCTTCCAGAACGGCACGTTCAGCGCGACCGGATAGAGCTGCTTCGAGACCGGGAACGACTTGATGTCGAACGGGACGATCAGCCCCTCCTTGTAGAACTTCGGCACCCAGAGCGCGTCCTCGGACGAGATGTCCCAGTGGCCGCCGCCGGCCTTGACCTTGACGTACGCGTCGGAGTCGTCGCTGATCAGCTGCACACGGCCGCGCGATGCCGGTGTTGCTTCTTCACCTGCTGCAGCTGATTCGGGAAGTAGTGGTCGGACCACGTCAGCCAGTTGAGCGTCACGCCGCCTGCCTCGACCCGTGTCGCGCCGAGCGCGCGGCCGGCCGTCCGAGCGTGCGCGCCGCGGCGAGCGACGCGGCACCGACCGCACCGGCGCCGAGCAGGCCTCTGCGCGTCATCGGCCGTTCGAGATGATCCATGCGCTTCGCCTCCTCTATCCGTTCACGACCTGCCTGCCAGCACGATCCGTCGCTGCCGGTTGCGCGGACCGCGGCGAACGTACCATGATGCGGACAACGTGTCCAGCCAACGGAACGAGCGTCTCCGGACCGGGGTGATCGGGGGCGGAATGGTCGCCCAGACCGAGCACCTCCCGCACCTGAACGAGCTTCAAGACCGCTTCGAGATCAGCGCGCTCGCCGAGCCGTCGCAGACGGTGCGCGAGGCGATGTGCGCACGGTTTCACATCCCGGGAGAGCATGCCGACTGGCGCTCGCTGATCGACGACGGCGGCCTCGACGCTGTGCTGATTGCGTCGCCGGCCGGCACGCACGTCGAGATCGTGCTGACCGCGCTCGAGGCGGGCCTCCACGTGTTCTGCGAGAAGCCGCTCGCGATCACCCTCGCCGACATCGACCGGATCACGCACGCACGCGACCGCGCCGGGAAGGTCGTCCAGGTCGGCTACATGAAGCGGCACGACCCGGCGGTCCAGCGCGCGCTCGCCGAGTTGCCGGACAGCGCCTCCGACCTGCGCTACGTCAACATCGTCGTGAACGATCCCGAATGGCTGCCGTACTTCCTGCCGGGTGACGTCGTGCGCGGAACGGACGTGCCGCAGGACGTGATCGACGCCGCCAAGCGCGCGGAGAGCGAGCAGGTCGAGGAGGCGGTCGGGCGCGGCGATCCCGAGGCGTGCTTCGCGTTCTCGGACGGCTACCTCGGCTCGCTCGTCCACCACGTCAACATCGTCAACGGCTTCCTCGAGCGGATGGGAGAGCCGCTCCCCACCCGAGTCGTCGACGGCGCGTGGTGGAACGGCGGCCGGTCGGTTGCCGGCTATGCCGGTGCTCGCGAACGGCTCGCGCTGGGACAGCGCGTGGATCCAGCTGCTCGACACGCGCGAGTACCGGGAGAGGATCGAGCTGTACTTCGACACGACGGTCCGGTCGCTCACCTTCCCTTCGCCGTGGCTGAAGATGAGCCCGACCGTCTACGAGCGGCAGGATCCCGACGAGCTACGCGAATGCCGTGACGCCGCTACCGGCTCATTCGAGGAGTCGTTCCGGCGCGAGCTGGTCCACTTCCACGCCTGCTGCGTGGAAGGTGTTGCGTGCCTGACGCCGCCCGAACAGGCTCGGATCGACACCGAGCTGCTCACGGCGATGTTCCTCGCCTCGTCGGGAAGAGAACCTGCGGTTCCCTTCCCGAACCCATCCCTCCCTCTTCGCCCGACATCGCGGTAGCGCGCTTCGCCTCCCGGCCGGCCAAGACGGGCGGCATCGGACGTCAGGGAAGCCCCAGCGCGTCCTTCCCGCGCTGCGCCGCGTCGAGTGCCGCGACCGCGTCGTCGATCGTCGTCCCCTCGCCGCCCCCGCGTGCGAAGTCCTCGGCCTGCGCGCGCAACGCAGCGGCGATCGTCTCGTCACCGTCGGGCGGCGCGACGAACTCGATTCGCTCGGCGCCGAGGAGGCCGATCACCTCGACACGGCAGGTCTCGCCCGGCGGGTAGCGGCGGCCCAGGGTGATCGCCCCCGCGATCCCGCCCTCGAGCTCGACGCTCAGCTCGACCAGCTCGGGATCGCCGTCGACCGGAGGGTCGAACCCGACGGAGCCCGCAACGCCGCGGACGGCGAGCCGACTTCGCGCCCGGTGAGCCAGCGGAGCTGATCGAACTCGTGCACGCCCATGTCGACCACGATCCCTCCACTCGACACCGGATCGCGGAACGCGGCGGGCGGCGGCGTCTCGTCGAGCTGGGCCGACGAGACGAACACGAGGTCGCCGAGCAGGCCGGTCACGACGTGTTCGCGGAGCTCGCGCAGCGCCGGCACGAACCGCCGCCAGTAGGCGACCTGAACGGGCACCCCGAGCGCCGCGATCGAGCGGGTCTCCTCCGTCGTCAGACCGCACGGCTTCTCGCAGAGGATCGGCAGGCCGTGCTCGGCGAGCGCGGTCGTCACCGCAACGTGCAGCCGAGTGGGAACCGCGACGAGGAAGCCGTCGACGGCGGGTAGCGAGTCGAGCGTCGCCCGCGCCGCGCGAACCTGGGCCGCCGCCTCGTCCGACGGGTCGACGACACACGCGACCTCGACCGCGTCCGAGGACTCGAGCGCCCGCGCATGAGTCGCGCCCATCCGCCCCGCACCGATCAGCGCCAGACGAAAAATACCGATGTCCCCTTCACGCGAGCCACTGCTCGACGAGCGCGCGGTTGCGCTCGTCCGAAGCGCGCACGGCCGGCATGTCGTCGATCGTGACCGCGACGCGATCCTGCTCGATCACGCCGTAGCCGTCGAGCGACCGCACCTCCGGTAGCGCCAGGAACTCGCGGATCGGGACGACCCCGGTTCCGAACTCGCAGAAGATCCCGAGCGGCCATGCCTCGTCCATGTCGACCTCACCGCGAGACATCCGGCCGAGCAACTCGCCGTCGACGTCCTTCAGGTGGACGTGGACGCAAACGAGCTGCATAGCGCTGCGCCAAGGCGACCGGGTCACCTCCGCCGACGACGGTGTGGCCGGTGTCGACGCAGAGCCCGATGTCCGGTTCGCTCGAGAATCCGGTCGGTCTCGCTCTCCGACTCGATGTGCGTCGCCGCGTGCGGATGAAGCGCAGACGTCCAGGCCGCGACCGCGCACGATCTCCGTCGCGCGCTGCAGCCGCTCGGCCGCCCGCTCGAAACGTCTCGTCGTCCCACCCGGTCTCGCGGCGCCGCTCGTCGCTCCCGGCAGCGCGCGCGCGGTCCGGCGTCTCCATGTCGGCGAGCAGGACGACTCCGCCACCGGTCGCCTCGAGCACCTCCACCGTGCGGTCGAGCGCGGCGAGATCCTCCTCGAACCCGGCTGGATCGTCGAGACGGAGCGGCAGGAATGTCGCGATCAGCTCCACACCCGCGCGGCCCGCGCGCTCGGCGGCCTCGGCCGCACTCGGCGCGAAGTACCCGGGCGGCCCGGTCTCGGTCGCCGTGTACCCCATGTCGACGATCGTGTCGAGGTAGGTCTGCGGCGGGATCAGGTCGGGCACGGTCGATCGTCATCTCCCAGATCCCCCACGAGACGGGCGCGGTGGCGATCCTCATGAGGCGGTCCTCATCCGCGCGCCGGCGCGCCGCACGCGACGAACAGCTGCGGCAGCACGAACGCGAGCGCGAGCAGAAGCAGCGAGCCGGCAAGGAGCATCGACGCCACAGCATTCACCTCCGGAGTGATTCCGAACTTGATCTGGGTGTAGATGTAGATCGGCAGCGTGTTGTTCGCACCGATCAGGAAGTACGTGATGATGAACTCGTCGAGCGACAGCGTGAACGCGAACAGCGCCCCGGCGAGGATCGCCGGGAAGATCAGCGGCAGCACGATGCGCCGAAGGCGCTGGAAGGCGTTCGCACCGAGGTCGGCAGCAGCCCGCTCGAGCGCCGTGTCGAATCCCTGCAGCCGCGCCGCCACGAGCAGGATCACGAACGGCGTCGTGTAGACCGCCTGCCCGATCACCGCCGTCTCGGGTCGAGAGCGTCCAGTGGAACGTGCTCGTGAACAGGACGAGCAGCGAGACGCCGATCAGCAGGCCGGGAATCATGATCGGCAGGATGAGGATGATGCCGAATGCCTTCGCGGAACGGGAGGCGCGACCGCACGAGTGGGAACGCGGCGGCAGTTCCGACGACCGTCGAGATGACCGTCACCTGTGCAGCGACCTTGAGGGTCGTCGACACGGCGCCCGTGCACCTGGTAGTCGCTGAAGGCATCTGCCGGTACCAGTAAGCGTCCATCCCGTGATCGGGAACGTGCCGTAGCGATTCGCGTTGAAGCTGAACAGCACGAGCAGCACGATCGGCGCGAACAGGAAGACGTAGATCAGGATCGCGTAGCCGTCGAGCAGGACGCGCACGGCGCGACCCGCGCCCCGACAGAACCTCGACGTCACGCGCCATAGGCTTCCTTCGCCGAGAGCGACTTCCGGAAGATGACCAGCAGCAGGACGATGAACACGCGACGAGCAGCGAGACGCCGCCCCGCGCGTGTACTCGGCCTCCTGGAAGAAGTTGACGATCAGGTTCCCGATCATCACGCCGCCCGTGCCGCCGACGATCTGGGGCGTGAGGTACTCGCCGAGGATCGGGATGAACACGAAGATGATCGCGGTGATGATCCCCGGCTTGATCTGCGGCACGAGGATCCGGAAGATCGCCTGCAGGCGGCGAGGCGCCGAGGTCCATCGCCGCCCGCAGTTGGTTCCAGTCGAACCGCTCGATCGAGGAGTAGAGCGTCAGCGCCCCGAACGGGAAGTAGAGGTAGACGAGGACGAGGATCACTGCCGGCCGGTCGTAGAGGAAGACGCCGAGCGGGTGGTTCGTGATGCCGGCCCACTGCAGGAACCGGTTGAGCACGCCCTGCTGACCGAGGATCGTCAGCCACGAGTAGACGCGGAGCAGGTAGCTCGCCCAGAACGGGACGATCACCAGCACGAGCAGCGGCGTGCGCAACCGCCTCGGCACGTAGCGCGACAGCCAGTAGGCGAACGGGAACGCGAGACCGATCGCGAGCGCGGTCGCGAGCGACGGCGACCCAGAGCGTCGCCCACATCGTCGAGACGTACGCGCTGACGCTGAAGAAGTAGCGTGTAGTTGCCGAACGTCCAGTGTGTGGACGACCGCGTAGTCGATCGTCTCCCAGAACGAGTAACAGACGATGATCCCGAGCGGGACAGGAAGCAGAGCCCGAGCAGCAGGATGGCCGGCACGAAGCCGAGGTACGACGCGACGCCGGATCCGAGGCGCGACATCCTTCGGCGCAGGCGCCGTTGTCGCGCGTCGCGGCCGCGCGTCACTCGCTCGGCTCCAGCACGATCCCGTCGGCGGCGGCCCAGGAGAGCGACACCTCGTCGCCGATCGTCGGGCACGTTGGCGGCTTCGCGAAGCGCGACGACCACCGGTGCCTCGGACGAAAGCGTCTCGACCGCGACGCGCACGAAGCTGCCGAGGAAGGACGTCTGCAGCACGCGCCCGACGATCGCGCCGGCGCCGCCGCCAAATGTGATCGCCTCGGGTCGCACCATCAGCGTCGCGCGCCCGTCGCGGCCGCCGCAGCAGCCGACGCGACTGCCGTCGGTCAGCTGCGCCACGTCGCCGGTCACCGTAGCGTCGAAGAAGTTCGAATCGCCGATGAAGTCGGCGACGAAGCGCGACGCCGGACGACGGTACACCTCCTCCGGCGTGCCGAGATGCTCGATCCGGCCGTCGTTCATGACGGCGATGCGATCCGCCATCGACATCGCCTCTTCCTGATCGTGGGTGACGTAGACGAAGGTCGTGCCGACGTCGCGGTGGATCTGCGCGAGCTCGATCTGCAGGCGCTGCCGCAGCTTCAGGTCGAGCGCGCCGAGCGGCTCGTCGAGGAGCAGAACCGCCGGTCGCTTGACGAGGGCCCGCGCGACGGCGACTCGCTGCTGCTGACCGCCGGACAGCTGGCTCGGCATCCGGTCGCCGAAGTCCTCGAGCCCGACGAGGCGCAAGGCCTCCTGAACCCGGTCGCTCGACTGATCGCGCGGAACGCGATCCATCTTCAACCCGAACCGAACGTTCTCGAAGACGTTCATGTGCGGGAACAGGGCGTACGACTGGAACACGGTGTTGACCGGACGCTTGTGCGGCGGCAGCGTGTCGATGCGCCTGCCCTGAATCCAGATCTCCCCCTCGGTCGGCGCGACGAACCCGCCGATCAGGTTGAGCGTGGTCGTCTTGCCACACCCGGAGGGGCCGAGCAGGCAGAAGAACTCGCCGTCCCGGATCTCCAGATCGAGACCGCGCAGCGCCGTCTGCGTCCCGTACCGCTTGACGACCGCACGCAGCTCGATGCCCGCGGTGACGGGTGGAGAAGCATGCTCGGCGAGAGTCGGAACCGTCGTCACTCGAGAAACGTCGTTAGCGCCGCCGCCGGGGCGAACGTACCATCATGTGGACAGCCTGTCTAGGATGCGGAATAGGAGGTGGACAGCCTGGCGACGAGGGAACGGAAGGAACAGCTTCGGGAGAACCCTATCCGTGCGCTTGCCAAGGCGGTCTACCTGCTCGAGCAGCTCGCGGACGAGCGCGAGGCGACCCCGCGCCGGCTCGCCGAGTTGATCGACGAGCCGCGGACGACCACCTACCGGCTCGTCCGCAGCCTGGAGGCACTCGACCTGGTCGAGCCGGGCTCCCGGGCGGGCACCTATCGCCTCGGCTGGAAGCTGATGCGACTCGGCGCCGCCGTCGCCGAGCGCCTGGACGAGCGGCAAGCAGCGCTGCCGGTGATGGAGCGGATCCACGAGCGCGTCGGCGAAACGGTCTTCCTGCTCGTGCGCCGGGGGCGCAACGCGGTGTGCATCGAGCGGCTCGAAGGCCTGCGTGTGCAGTCGCTTGCCCTTCGCCTCGGGGGGTCGCTGCCACTCCATGCCGGAGCCGGCCCGCGGGCGCTGCTCGCATGGGAGCCGGAGTCCGAGTGGGAGGAGTACGTGGACGAAGGGCTCGAACCGCTCGGGGACGAGGCACCGCCGTCGCCGGAGGAGCTGTTCGGTGAGCTTCGAGAGACGCGCGAGCGAGGCTACGCCGTGAGCGACGAGGACGTCACGCCCGGAATCGCATCGCTCGGCGCGCCGATCATCGACTACACCGGGGGCGTGCGGGCGGCGCTCTCGATCGGCGGGATGAAGTCGCTCGTGCTCGGCGCGGATCGCGACGAATTCGTGCGGCTGCTCGTCGACGGCGCGCACGACATCTCGCACGCACTCGGCTACGACCGCGAGCGGTAGCGGTAGCGCGCTAAATCCGTGGGTCGAGCACGACCTTCATCGCGCCGTCGCGCTGCGAGAGCTCGAGCGCCTCGCCGGCGCGCTCGAGCGGCAGCCGGTGCGTGACGATCCGATCGACTGGGAGCGACGCGCGGTTGGCGGCGAGCAGATCGAGCGACGGCCCATAGGCCGTTGCTCGCTCCCCGCCGATGCCGATCACCGTCACGCTGCGCGTGCAGATGTCGCGGTTCGGGTTGATCTCGACGGGTCCGAGGTCGACGAAGTCGCCCGACTCGACGACCACTCCACCCGGGCGAGCCATGCGGAGAGCAGCGCCGAACGTGCCGGGCACACCCGAGCAGTCGTGGACGACGTCCGCGCCGCGAATCGTGCGCTCGTGCACCCGCGCGACCAGCTCCTCCTGGTCGAGCTCGGATGCGTCCAGTGTCAACGTGGCACCGAGCTCGCCTGCCGACTCGAGACGCGAGCCCAATCGATCGATCGCGATCAGCTCGCCGCAGCCGGTCAGACGCGACTTGAGCAGATGGCAGAGGCCGAGCGGCCCGACCCCGAACACGACCACGCTCTCGCCGGCCGTGACGCCGAGAACGTTCCGCGCGGCCTCCACGCCGTGCGTCACCGCCATCGGCTCGGTCAAGACGGCGAGCTCGTCTTCGAGCTCGTCCGGCACGCGGAAGAGCGGGGTCCCGGGCAGGAGGTACATCAGCTCGGCCCAGCCGCCGAAGAGCGACGGCGCGCGCGACACGTTCAAGGAGTTGCCGTAGTCCTCGAGGTGCTCGCAGAGGTAGTACGGCTCGTCGTTCCTGCAGTACCAGCAGGATCCGCACGGCACGTTCGCGCCGGGGACGATCCGGTCGCCGGGTGACAGACGCGTGCCGTCGAACGCGCGCACGTCGCCGCCGACCGCCTCGACGACTCCGACGTTCTCGTGGCCGCAGATCAAGGGGTAGGCGAGTTGCCGCTCGTGCGGCGTGCCGGCGTACTGGATCGTCTCGCCGCGGAACGTGTGCTTGTCGGTCCCGCAGACGCCCGAGAGGCCGACACGCAGCACGACGGCGCCCGGCTCCGGCTCCGGCACCTCGAACCGCTCGACCCCGATCTCCCCCGGCGCCGTCATCACGGCCGCGCGTACGGAACCCCGCTCCGGCGCCGGCGAAGCCGGCACCTGCGCTCCTTGGCCGGCTCCGTCGAGCCTACGCCGGCAACCCCGCTCCGGCACCGGCGAAGCCGGCACCTGCGCTCCTTGGCCGGCTCCGTCGAGCCTACGCCGGCTCACCCGTCACCTCGTCGACGCGAACCCACCGGCGCTCCGCCGCGGCCCGCTCCGCCGTCTCGCACACGGCCTGCACCCGGGCGCCGTGGCCGAGACCGGGCTCCCAGGGCTCCTGCGGCCAGCGCTCGAGCAGGTCGGCTGCCTGGTTGACGAAGCTGATCCCGTAGCCGACGCCCTGGCCGATCGGCCACCCGCCGGATGCGTACGGGTGCGACGGGTGCTCCGCGCGGATGCGCCGGAGCCCGTACAGACGACCGTCGTCCCCCTGATCGCCGAACCAGAGCTCGTTGAGCCTCGCGTAATCGAAGCGGAGCGTCCCCTCCGTCCCGTTCACCTCGACGACGAAGTCGCAAGGCCGTCGCGAGCACACCCGCGCGACCTCGAGCGTTCCGCGCGCCCCGCCGGCAAACCGCAAGAGCGCCGAGGAGGCTTCGTCGACATCGACCGCGCGGCCGCTTCGCACGCGCGTGAACGTCTCCGACTGCGCCGCGACCTCGTCGATCTCACCGACGGTCCAGAGCGCGAGATCGACGAGGTGCGCACCGAGGTCGGCGAAGGTCGAGGCACCGAGCCGGCGCTCGAACCGCCAGTCGAAGGGGATGTCCGGATCGAGGAACTCGTCCGAGAGCCAACTGCCGCGCCAGAGCAGCACCTCCCCCACTGCTCCGTCCTCGACGAGTTGCCGCAGCAACGCAACGGCCGGCAGGCGGCGGTAGTTGAATCCGATGGCGTTGTGCACGCCGGCTGCGGCGACCGCATCGGCCGCCGCCCGAGCCGATGCGTAGTCGGCTGCGAGCGGTTTCTCGCAGACGACGGCCTTGCCCGCAGCCGCGGCCGCAAGCACGACCTCGGCATGAGTCCCGGGCGGCGTGCACACGTCCACGATGTCGACGTCGTCGCGCGCGACGAGCTCGTGCCAGTCGACAGTCCACTCCTCGACCCCGTAGCGCCTGGCCGCAGACGCAACCGCCGCCGCGTCGCGACCACTCATCGCACGCAACCGCGGCACGACAGCGAGGTCGCGGACGTGGGGCGCCACGGTGTACCCGTGCGCGTGGGCGCGACCCATCAACCCGTAGCCGACGATGCCGATCCCGACCTCGTCCACGTCAGGAGCCCCGCACGTCGATCACCATCTCCACCACGAACACGAGGAGCGCAATGCCGCCGATCACCGGGGCGAGCCAGTCGGCGCCGGTGGCGGCGCCCGCCGCCAACGCTCCGCCGACGAGCAGTGTCAACACGACTCCGGCAGCGATCTTCCAGTCGTCACCGACCACGAAGTCCCACCAGAAGCGACCGAAGGCGCGCATCGCGGACGTGAGCGTCACGGCGTGGCGACCGCCGGGACGCCGCGGCGCGCGATCGACGGCAGGGCGCGAATCAGGAGACGCGACAGCACGAGCCACGCGACCAGCAGCGCGAGAATCGACCAGTCGCCTCCCGGCCACTCGAGGTCGGCGCTCCCCGGCTGGAAGACGCCGAGCCCTTCCACCGACCAGAACGTCCCGAAGCTCGCGAGCAGGACACCGACGGTGTACTTGAGCGTGTTCTCGGGAACGCGGGCGAGCGGGCGGTGCGCGATCGCGCCGATCGCCACGACGGCCGCGAAGGCGGCGGCCGCACCGCCGGCTGCGAGCGGTACATCGTGAGCGTTGAGACCGAACGTGATCACGATGAACACCACTTCCGCCCCCTCGAGAAAGACGCCCTTGCACGACACGACGAACGCGAACCAGTCGAGGCCGAGCCGTCGCTCGTCGCCCGCGGCTCGGGCGGCAGCCACTTCGCGGCGATACACCTCATCCTCGTCGTGCAACGCCTTCAGGCCTGCCGACCGCAGGATCGCCTTGCGCAGCCACTGCAGCCCGAGGATCAGCAGCAGCGCGCCGACCACGAGCTCGAGAGCCGATCGCGGCAGCCAGCTCACGAGCGCGTAGCCCGCGACGGCGGTGAAGATCGCGAGCGCGCCGAGTGCCGCAGCGGAGCCGGCGAGCGCCGAGCGCCAGCTCCGCGTCGCGCCCATCGCGACGACGATCGTCAACGCTTCGACGAACTCGACGAACGACGCCGTGAAGGTCGCCGCCAACAAGCCCCAGGTGGTGCTCGAGCCCATCTCTGCCCTCGACGTGTTCGCGGCACTCGACGCCGCGTAGGTCGTCAGCTCGACTGTTCTCTCAGCGCGGCTGCGGGACGATGCGGATGTACGGCTTCGGCGACTCCCACTCGCCGAACAACTCCTTCGCCTCGTCGTCGGAGACCGAGCCCGCGATGATCACGTCGTCCCCGTCCTTCCAGTTGACGGGCGTCGAGACCTTGTTCTTCGCGGTCAACTGCAGTGAGTCGATCACCCGCAGCACCTCGTCGAAGTTCCGGCCGGTCGTCATCGGGTAGACGAGAACGAGCTTCACCTTCTTGTCCGGCCCGACCACGAACACGTTCCGCACGGTCTGGTTGTCCGCCGGCGTCCGCGCAGCGGCATCGCCGTCGACGTCGGCCGGGAGCATCCCGTACAGCTTCGAGACGTTGAAGTCGCTGTCGCCGATCATCGGGTAGTTGGGCGCCTGCCCCTGCGTCTCCTCGATGTCCTTCGCCCAGGACGCGTGCTTCTCGACGGGATCGACGGAGAGGCCGATGATCTTGACGCCCCGGCGGTCGAACTCGGGCTTGATCTTCGCCATGTAGCCGAGCTCGGTCGTGCAGACCGGCGTGAAATCCTTCGGGTGCGAGAACAGGACGGCCCAGGAGTCACCGATCCAGTCGTGGAAGCGGATCCGTCCTTCCGTCGTCTCGGCCTCGAAATCAGGTGCCGTCTCGCCAAGCTGTAGCGCCATCGTCTCCTCCTCGAATGCAAACGACCGAAACCGGAAATTACCTATCGGAAGTGCCCTGCCGCTCGATTGCGATCAGCTTCTCGGATTGCGAGTGGTCGACCTGCAACGTCGTGTGCTCGATTCCGAAGCGGTCGACGAGCAGGCGCTCGAGACCGCGGCGCACGCCGTGGCAGTCGTCGTCCGGTCGTACGAGGACATGCGCCGACAGAGCCGGGAAGCCCGACGACACCTCCCAGACGTGGAGGTCGTGGACACTCTCGACGTGAGGGAAGGCGGCAATCGCCTCGCCGATCTCCGTGACGCTCATGCCTTCGGGCGCCGCTTCGAGCAGCACACGACCGGAGTCTCGAAGCAACCCGTAGGCGGCCCACAGCATGATCCCCGCCACCAGGAGCGAGGCGATCGGATCGGCTCGGTCGAACCCGGTCGCGAGGATGATCAGACCGGCAACAGCGGTCGCGACGAACGCGAACAGGTCGGTCACGAGGTGGAGATAGGAGCCGCGGATGTTGAGCGACCTGCGGTTTGCGCGTGCAAGCTGCCCCGCGGCCAACAGGTTCACGCCGATCCCGACGAGCGCAACGACGAGGACGACGACGCCGACCGTTTTCGGCGGTTCGATCAACCGGCGAATCGCCTCGTAGACGATCAACCCTGCGAGCACGAGCAGCGTCACCCCGTTCGCCTGCGCGGAGAGGATCTCCGCACGGCGCAGCCCGAACGTCAGGTTGCCCCCGGCAGGCCTGCGGACGAGACGGATCACGACGAGCGAGAGCACCAGCGCTCCGGCGTCGGTCAACATGTGCGCGGCGTCGGAGACGAGTGCCAGCGAGCTGGCCAGCACTCCCGCGACGACCTCGACCACCATCAGCGCGAGGATCAGCGCAAGCGCGATCGTCAGCCGGCGCGAGTCGGCGTCGGCTTCGACGCGGAGGTGCGAGTGACCGTGGTCAGAAGACGTCACGCGCCACCATCGTAGGAGGCCGGCACGGACTCACTCGTGGCGCTTCGGCGGCCGTGGATGCGGCGGCCGTGGTGGCCGCCTCGGCGGGGCAGTTCCCGCGAGCGCCGCCTCGACGTGGCCGAGCAGCCGTACGAGCGCGTCGGCCTCCGGGCCGTGGAGCCCGCCGACCAGGCCGGCGAGCCGGTCCTGCAACAGCAGTTGGACCGACGCGAGGCACGATCTCCCCGCGTCCGTGAGCACGAGCGGCTGACGGCGTCGGTCGTCCGCAAACCGCCGGCGGTCCACCAGACCGGCCGTCTCGAGGCCCGCGACGAGCTGAGAGACCGCAGCCGGCGAGACGGCGGCCCGCCGTGCCAGCTCGACCCCGAGCACATCTCCCGATCCGACCGCCTCGAGGACGAGGTACTGCGCGAGGGTGAGCGTCGGTTCGTGCGCCGCGAGCAACCGCTCCACCCACCGGCTCACGAGCGGTGCGGTCCGGGCGAGCGCGGCCGCCGCGCTCCGGCTCGAGGCATGGTGGCGGGGTCTCGGCATAGGTTAAGTGTGCTTAACTGTTAAGCGTGCTATGGCACCAGATCGTAGCCGCCACCGGACAGTCCTGGCCACCGTTCGCGCTCGTCACCGGCCTCTTGCTGATCGGGTCGGTCGCCGCCGGAGACGGGTTGTTCGAGACAGCCGGCGCGCAGATCGCTCGACTGAGACTTCCACCACGCGCGCTGCTGCTGACGCTGCTCACGGTGGTCGCGGTCGTGACGGCCATCCTCAACCTCGACACCTCGGTCGTGTTCATGACACCGGTGCTCGTCCACACCGCGCGCAGGTGCGGCACGAGCGAGCGGCCGTTTCTCTACGGCTCGGTGTTCATGGCCAACTCGGCATCGCTGCTCCTGCCGGGATCGAACCTGACCAATCTGCTCGTGCTCGGCGGCGCGAGTGCAGGCTCCTCGATGCTTCGCGCTTGGCTCGCGTCGTGCGCGCTGACGGCGACCTTCGTGGTCGTGGCGTTGCGCCCGCAGGCACTGGCGCCGCAGGAGAGTGCGCCGCAGCCGCTCCATCTCGGGGTCGGTGTGATCGCAGTCGCCGTCGCAGCCGTGCTGGTCGTCTCCGTGCACCAGCCGGCGCTCCCGGTGCTTGCGGTCGGGGTCTGCGCAACCGCAGCGCGCCGCGAGCTTCCGAGCATCGGCGTTCGCACCCTTGGGGTGCTGTTCGCATTCACGGTCTGCCTCGGCACCGTCGCCCGGTCGTGGCACGCCCCGGCGGCGCTCCTCGCCTCGAGTGGAAGGTGGACGACCGCGGCCACCTCGGCCGTCGCGTCGATTCTCCTCAACAACCTTCCCGCCGCGGTGCTGTTCTCGGCGCAGCCGCCCGCCCACCCCGCTGCGCTGCTGGTCGGGCTCGACCTCGGCCCCAACCTCGCCGTGACCGGTTCGCTGTCCGCATTCCTCTGGCTTCGCGCCGCGCGCGCCGTGGAGGCCGACGCGTCGGTCGCCACCTACTCGCGCCTCGGCGCGCTGCTCGTCCCGCTCACGATCGCCGGTGCCCTCGGCGCGAGTTGATGCCATCCCGCGCAAGGCGTACCGTGGAGAGCGTCATTCGAGATTCCGGCTCTGCGGCACCGGAGGAGGGAGAGCAGCATGTCCCGTCCCACGGCACCGACCAACGGCCACGGATCGCTCCGGGGGACGACGCCGGAGACCCATGTCTCGATCGACGTGCCGCTGCTGCAACGAGTGAGCAGCGCGCGGATCGCCGAGCTCGCCTCCGAACTGGCGCACGAGGACATCACGACGACCGAGCCGGCGCTGCTCGAGCTCACGGCGCGGCGCCCGTACGACCCGCTCGGGAACATCGACGTCTACATGCCGGGTCGTTGGGACACGAGCTCCGACTTGATCTTCATGGACACGATCGTGCAGACGGGACCCGCCGGCGAATGGGTCGGAAGCGCCGCCTATATCGAGTTCAGGCCGGCAGCCGCAGCCACGTTTCTCGTCGTCGGCCACTTCACCGGCCACGAGATCACGATGCATCTGACGGGGCCCTGGGGCGAGAACACGGCGTACACGCCCACCACCTCCGACGCGGGCGCGGTCGTGGCGCTCTGGACCGGCGGCGAGGCATCGTTCGGCATGCACTGCACCGACAACAACGAGTACTCGATCGGGTACATCGAGTCCGTCCAGGTCTTCCAGCTGAGCTGATTCCCTTTTACAGAGGGCTTACGTTCAGGAGACGCCGGGCTGACACCCCGCGCACACGCTCCGTCGGCACCTCCCCTCGAACCTCGACACCCCAGGAGCTGACCCCAAGCCATGCGGAAGATCCTCTACCTGACGGCACTGGCCATCACCGTCGCGGCCCTCGTGCCGGTGACCGCCCTCGCCGACGACCCCGTCGCAACGGTGCAGGCCGACATCGCCAAGCTCGTCTCCGACGTCCAAACCAAGCACGACACCGTCGTGGCCGACGCGAACGCCCTCGAGGCGGACGCGAACTCGCTCGCCGGAACGTCCGACCCCAAGGCAGCGCGCGTGAAGATCAGGATCGACATCCTGAAGCTGACCGGCGACTGGAAGTCGCTGCTCAGTGTCTGTCTCGGCGATCGGGCGAAGCTCCGCGCCGACGTGAAGGCGGCGCGCCTGCAGGGCGTTCCGGGCAACCAGCTTCGCCCCCTGATCCGCCAGGCGAACCTGCAGATCCGGGCGACGAACCTCGAGATGCGCGCAGCCGTACTCGAAGCGCGGATCGCGGTGCTGAAGCTGCGGGCGAGCTTCCACGCCGCCGGTCAGCAGCCACCGGCGGCGGAGACACCGCCGGCACCGCCTGCCACCGCTCCCACGCTGTAGCTCCGAACGAGCATCGCACGCCCAGACGACGGGCAGGCCCGGCCGAGGGACACGCGCCGGGCCTGCCCGTACCGGTTTCGAGGAGTTGGATCTAATCGCCGAGAAAGGGCACCCAGGCGGTCAGGTCCACATCGGCTGCGGAGGGCAGGTTGTCGCGCGCGCAGACCGCGGAACCGAGCAGCTTGCCCTCCTGACCGCGCAGCCACGACTGGAACACGTCGTCGCGGGCGAAGCGATCGAGAACGTTCTTCGCCACGCCGACCGCCTGTGCGCGCGAGAGCGCGAAGAGCGGCAGCGCGGGCGCCAGCGGGCGGACGGTGAATCGCCCGTCGATCGTGTCGATCGTCGCGCTGCGGTTCGTCGCGAGGCGGAACACCTGTATCGGCGCGAGCGTCTCGACGGCGAGCCCCTGGTCGACGTCTCCGAGCCACGGCGCACGCGGTGCAACCGTCACGAGCCGCACACGGGTCGCCGCATACGTCGCCAGAAACGCCGCCGTGCTCGCGGCGGAGGGAGGCCGCGGCCGGAACCGCTCCTCGACGCGCTCGCGCCCGAGCCGGTCGGCGATGATCGCACGCGCGTCGGCGAGTGTGACCTGAGCGTCGGCGAGTGACGCACGGTAGGCGGGCGTGCTGTCGCCGAAGCGGTCGCGCACGATCGCGCGTTCTGCCGAGAGCACCGTCGCAGGGTCGATCGGCTCCGCCGCTCGCAGGACCGCGCGTTCGAGCATCGCGCTCGCCGCAGAGTCGAGGTCGCCGGTGAGCACTGCGACACGACCGACGTCCGCCTTGCGGATCGTCTGTGTGCCGAGCGAGCACCGGACGCCGGGAGGCAGGGCGATCTGCCCTTCGCTCAGCGACGTGTCGAATCCGGGCCCGGCGAGCGCCGGGCCGTCGCAGAGCGAGCTGTCGCGCGCCCAGAGGTAGACGCACGCCGCGGCCGGCTTGTCGGGATCGGCGCCGGCCGCCGAGAACGCCGGCCATCCCCACGACCAGATCCCCTCGACACGCGTCTCACCGGCGACCTGCTTCGCGGCGAGCGCCTCGAGCTTGACGATCTCGAGCCACGCGGCCTTGGGCTCGAGCCCGTTCCGGCCACCCTGGCCAGGCGCCGACTGGAACTGCAGCTCGAGTGCGACGCGCGACGCCGGTATGCCGATCTGCGCGAAGTGCGCGACGAGCCCGCGCATGCCGCGCCGCATCGCGCGACTCGCGCGGAGGGGACCGAGCCCGTAGAGGCCCTTCGGCCCGGGAGCGGTGAAGTAGACCTGCCGGATCAGGATCGCCGCCTGTGCCGCCTGGCGCCACCAGTCGGCCGCGTCGCCGCCGGTGTACGGCGGGTTGGCGATCGTGATCCCGACGGTCGCGCCGAGCGCATCGAGTGCCTTTGCGAGCGCGAGCACGTTGGCGCGGTACTGGGCGTTTGTCGCAGTCCAGGGCGTCGGCGTCTGAGCACCGAACAGCTCGTTCTCGGCAATCAGCGGGGTCGGGCAGCCGGTCACCTGCTGCGCGAATGCGAACTCCTTCGCCGCCTTCTCCTGGATGGTCGAGGGATCCGCCGGAGCCGACGGCGTCCCGACGCGGTCGTTCAGGTGGAGGTCGAAGAACACCGTCGCCGCACCGGCCTGACGCATCTCGGCCGGCACCGCCGTCCCCGACGAGACCGCCAGCACGAGCCCCGGCTTCGGGGTGATCGGGGCATCGTGACCGGCGTAGTCGACCCAGAGCGGCGACGATGCCGGCAGCCCGCACGCGCTGACGTCAGGTCGCCCGCTCGGCACCGCCACGAACGCGACGATCGAGGCGAGCAGCACGGCGGCTCCGGCTCTCACCCACCCCAGGGTAACGAGGGCGGCTTACGGCGAACCGGCGGGCCGGATTGCATCACCGACGACGGCCGAACCACGAGCCGCGCTCGCCACGCCCGTCCGGCGGGCTCTCGCCGAGCGCCCGCGCGCCGGCGACGAGGTCGGCGGCGGTGACACCCATCAGCTCGCCCGGCGAGAGCGCCTCGACGTCGCCGGCGCCCAGTCGAAGCGCCTGGGCATTCAGGGCCTGCTCGAAGAGCGTCCGGGCGAACCGCGCGTTCCCGAAGCCCTCGTGCCGCTCGGCGCCCTCGAAGATCGACCGCAGCGCATCGGTCGCATCGTCGGCGAGCGTGTACTCCGCGTCGGCTGCGAAGCGCCCGAAGATCGCGACGAGCTCGTCGGTGGAGTAGTCGGGGAACGTGATCTCACGGGAGAACCGCGAGCGCAGACCCGGGTTCGACTCGAGGAACCGGTGCATCAGGCGCGGGTAGCCCGCGACGATCACGACGAGCCGGTGGCGGTTGTCCTCCATCCGCTTCAGCAGCGTCTCGATCGCCTCGTCGCCGAAGTCGAGCCGTTCCTCGCCGCGGGCGAGGGCGTAGGCCTCGTCGACGAAGAGCACGCCGTCGAGCGCGCGACGGACGA
Organism: uncultured Thermoleophilia bacterium; assembly: GCA_963851065.1. GTDB lineage: Bacteria > Actinomycetota > Thermoleophilia > Gaiellales > Gaiellaceae > PALSA-600. The sequence continues at coordinate 102,151 of CAWKNW010000008.1, read as the reverse complement.
CGCGCTCGGTCTTGATCGCCGTCAGACCGACGTATTGCCCGACGAGCCCGGCTCGGTCGACCTCGACCAGCTGGCCGCGACGAAGCAGTCCCATCGACCGGTACATCTGGGCGAGCAGGCGGGCGACCGTCGTCTTGCCGGTTCCGGGATTGCCCAGGAAGACCAGGTGCTGGGTCGTCGCGACCTCGGACAATCCGGATTCCTTCCGGCGCGCCTGGACCCGGAGGAACGCCACGAGCGCGCGCACCTGTTCCTTGACCGATTCCAGCCCGGGGAGGGCGTCGAGCTCCTCGAGGAGCTCGTCGAGCGGTCGCGCGGGCTCCGTGCGCCGAAGCGGCTCGAAGTCGAGCTCCTCCCCGATCTGGGCCCGCAGCTGCTCGCCGAGCGCCTTCAGAGACTCGAGCGGGTTCGCCACGGCGCCACCGTACCCGTTACCTTGGCCCGCAACCGTCGTCCCGATCTGTTATAGTTAACCAGGTTAATGGTTCAGGAAGGCGGCGACACCGTAGCGATCGCGAACCGGCTTCGGCCGGCGCTGTTGCGACTCGCCCGCGAGCTTCGCCGTGAGATCCACTCGCTCGGCGTGACCGGGGGGCAGGTCTCGTTGCTCGCGCAGATCTCCGCGAGCCCGGACATCACGGCCTCGGAGCTCGCCGAGCGAGAGCGCATCTCGGCTCCCGGGATGTCCGGCCACCTCGGCCGCCTCGAGGCGGCGAACCTGATCGAGCGTGCGCGGGCGACGGACCGCCGCCGGATCGGCCTGCGGATCACCGACGAGGGCGAGCGCGTCCTGCGCTCGGTCCGCAAGCGCCGCACGGCCTGGCTCGCCGAGCACCTGAACGGCCTGACGGACGACGAGCGGGATCGGATCGAAGCCGCGATCGAGCCGCTCGAGCGGCTGCTCGAATCGCGGGCCCGATGACGGCTGTCGCGCTCGCGTCACGCCGGACATTCGTCAGCCTCCGCCGCCACCGCAACTACCGCCTCTTCTTTGCCGGGCAGCTGGCGTCGGTCTGCGGGACGTGGATGCAGAACGTCGCCATGTACTGGCTGGCGATTCAGCTCGCGCCGCCGGGATCACGCGGCCTCGCTGTCGGACTGATCTCGATCTGCAGGTTCGGCCCGTTCACGGTGCTGGGGTTGCTCGCGGGCGTCGTCACGGATCGCTTCGACAACCGCCGAACGGTGATCGTCACGCAGGCCGTCCAGATGGCCCTGTCTGCGGCGCTCGCAGCCATGACGCTGCTCGGTCACGCGCAGCTGTGGGAGCTGTACGTGATCGCAGCACTGACCGGCACCGCGCTCGTCTTCGACGCGCCGTCGCGTCAGAACCTCACGTTCCGCATGGTCGGCCGCGATGAGCTGCCCAACGCGATCGCGCTCAACTCCAGCCTCGTGAACACGGCGCGCATCTTCGGGCCGGCGGTCGCGGGCGTCGTGATCGCATCGTTCGGGGCCGGCTGGGCCTTCACGATCAACGCGGTCAGCTTCCTCGCCGTGCTCGCAGCGCTGCTCGCGATGCGGACCGAAGATCTCTATCCGCTCGAGAACCGAACGCGTCCGACGGTTTGGCGCGGAACGCGAGAGGGGATCGGCTATGCACGGCGCTCGACGACCGTGAAGGTGGTGCTCGTGATGATGGTCGTCTTCGCGTCGGTCTGCTTCAACTTCAACATCCTGCTGCCCCTGCTCGCGAAGCAGACGCTCGACGCCGGCCCTCGCTCGCTCGGGATCCTCTCTGCCAGCTTCGGCGTCGGCGCACTGATCGGGGCGCTGCTGAGTGCCTCGTTCGCGAGGGCGAGCTGGCGCGTGCTGCTGGTCGGAGCAGGCAGCTTCGGGCTCGCGGAGCTCCTGATCGCACCGGCGCACAGCCTCTCGCTCGCGGCAGCGCTGCTCTTCGTCTGCGGCCTGTCGTTCGCCGCCTACACCGCGACAGCGAACACCAAGATCCAGCTCTCGACGCCCGATCACCTGCGCGGCCGCGTGCTCGGCCTGTACTTCTACGCGTGGAACGGTCTCTCGCCGTTCGGCGCGCTCTTCGTGGGCTGGCTCTGCGACCGCGGTGGGACACAGCTTGCGTTCACGGTCGCGGGCGCCTGCGCGCTCGCTGCAACTGCGGGCGGCTTCTACGTGCTGCGCCGACGGCCGCCGGTCGCCCGTCCTACACTCGTAGCCTGAGCTCGACGTTCAAGCTGGTCGCACGCACGGGCCACCCGAGCTTCCTCGACCTGCCGTGGCACACGCCGCTGCAGGATTGGGAGTCGGAACGGCTCGTCACGGTGGTCCGCGGGATCAGCCGTCACGTCGTTCGCTTCGTCGAGTACGACGGAGCGCTCTACGCGCTCAAGGAACTGCCGGAACGGCCCGCCCGGCGCGAGTGGACGCTCCTGCGCCGGCTGCAGGGCCAGGCGCTCCCGGTCGTCGAGCCGGTCGGCATCGTGACCGACCGCGGCAACGACCTCGATGCGATCCTGGTCACGCGCCACCTCGACTACTCCCTGCCGTATCGCGTGCTCTTCACGAGCGCAGGCATCCCCGACCTGCGCACGCATCTGCTGAACGGGCTCGTCGAGCTCCTCGCCCGATTGCACCTGCGCGGGTTCTTCTGGGGCGACTGCTCGCTCTCGAACGCGCTCTTCCGGCGTGACGCCGGCGCGCTCTCGGCGTATCTCGTCGACGCGGAGACCGGTGAGCTCCACGGCGCACTCTCGGACGGACAGCGTTCCTACGACCTCGAGATCGCGCAGCAGAACATCGTCGGCGAGCTGCTCGACGTCGAAGCCGAGGTCGGGCTGCCTGCCGATCTCGACCCGGACGAAACGGGTGAAGAGATCGTCTCCAGATACAGCGCGCTCTGGGACGAGCTCACGCGCGACGAGACGTTCCGTGCGGACGAGCGGTACAAGCTCGACGAGCGCCTCCACCGGCTGAACGAGCTCGGCTTCGACGTCGAGGAGATCGTCCTCGACGCGACCGAGGGCGGCTACCGCGTCTCGCTCGACCCGCACGTGGTCGAGCCGGGCCACCACCGCCATCGGCTGCTGCGGCTCACCGGCCTCGACGCACAGGAGAACCAGGCGCGCCGCATGCTCAACGACATCGCGCGCTATCGGGAAGCGCGCGAGCGGGAAGCAGGCCGCCCTCTGGCCGAGTCGGCCGTCGCGTCCGAGTGGCGGCAGGAGGTGTTCGAGCCCACCGTCGCGGCCGTGCCCGAACGGCTCGAGGGCAGGCTCCCCTCGGCCGAGGTGTTCCACCAGGTGCTCGAGCACCGGTGGTTCCTCTCCGAGCGCGCGAAGCGTGACATCGGCATCGACGAGGCAGTGCGCTCGTACGTCGCGTCCGAGTTGCCGCAACGTCCCCCTGAGCGCGTCATTCTCGAACCTTCCGACGAGGAGGGAGAGCGATGAACGCGTACCGCACACCCGACGAGCGCTTCGAGGATCTGCCCGAATTCGACTTCGCTCCGAACTACCTCGACCAGGACGGCCTCCGCCTGCATTACCTCGACGAAGGCAGCGGCGCGCCGATCCTGCTGCTGCACGGCGAGCCGACCTGGTCATTCCTCTACCGCAAGCTGATCCCGACGCTTCGGCGCGGCAGCCGCTGCATCGCGCCGGACTACTTCGGGTTCGGCCGGTCGGACAAGCCGACCGACCGCCAGTGGTACTCGTACGACCGGCACTACACGTCGATCGAGCGCCTGGTCCGTGCTCTCGATCTGCGCGACCTGACCGTCGTCGTGCAGGACTGGGGCGGCCCGATCGGCTTCCGGCTGTGCGTCAGCGATCCCGACCGGATCGCGCGCCTCGTCGTCCTCAACACCGGCATCGGAGCGCAGGCTCCGAACGACGAGTGGTTGCGCTTCCAGGCGTTCATGCGCCGGGTCGGAACCGACATCGTCGCAGGCCAGCTCGTGCGGCTGTCGCTCGTCCAACCCGTGGCCGACGAGGTGATCGCGGGCTACGACGCGCCGTTTCCGGTACCCGAGGCACGCGTCGGGATCGCCATGTTCCCGGAGCTCGTCGCGACCAGCTCGAGCCACGCCTCCGCACGCGCGATGCTCGACGTGCGCGAGCGGCTGCGCACATTCGACCGACCTGCACTCGTCCTCTTCTCGGACAGCGACCCGATCTTCGGCGCGCGGAGCAGCCGAGGCGATGGCCGCGCTGCTGCCGAGCGCCGCGCTCGATCCGCCGCTCGAAGGCGCCGGTCACTTCCTGCAGGAGGACCGAGGCGAGCAGATCGCCGCGCGGATCGCAGCCTGGCTCGGACGCTAGATCAGCCCTTGACGCGCAGCGTGCGCAGCTGCGGCCGCCCGCGTCGACTGCGTGAGCTTGCGCAGGATGTTCGCGACGTGCCGGTGGATCGTGTGCTCCGACAGGATGAGCGTGGACGCGATCTCGCGGTTGCTCATCCCGGTCGCGACGAAACGGAGGATCTCGGTCTCGCGCGCTGTGAGCGGCGACTCACCGTTGGTTTCAGCGACGACGTCGCCGTGAAGGAACCCGGCGAGCGCGCGCTGCAGCTCCCGCTGATCGTCGCACCACGGCAGGTGCGAGTCGCCGGCGAGCGGCACGAAGCGCGCGCCGGGAAGCAACGCTGCGAGCTCACGACCGCGCCCGATCGGCACGGTCCGATCGCCTCGGCGATGAAGGACCAGCACCGGCGCGTTGACGCGAGGCATCAGTCCGCGAACGTCTGCGCCGAGGTCGAGCTCGAGGAACACCGACGCGGCCTCCGCCGACGCGGCGAGCCGCTGCATGCGCGTGTAGTAGGCGATCTCGTCCCCACTCGCATGCGGGTCGAAGAGGCCGGCGAGCATTTGCGCGCCGAGCTTCCAGTTCGTGCGCACGAACTCGATCAGCGACCGCTTCGTCACCTCGGGAATATCGTCACGTGCTGCGTAGCCGCCGAAGTACACGAGCTTCGGGACCGACTCCGGCCGGCGAATGGCAAGTTGCGACGCCGAGGCGCAACAGCAGGACGACGCGAAGACGATCGCCGGCTCGCCGATCGCATCGATCACCGCCTCGAGTTGCCGCGACTCGGACTCGATCGTCGGTCGCGGGTCGAGCTCGCGTGACGAGAGCCCACAGCCGACACGATCGAAGCGGACGACGCGATGCGTGCCGGCGAGCGCCGCATAGAACGCCCGCTGCCGCGGATCGGCCCACTCCTCCTCGAGGTGGCTGACCCAGCGCGGCCCGATCACGATCGGCGGGCCTTCGCCGAACGTCGAGTAGGCCAGGCGGCGCCCCTCGAAATCCAGGTAGCGGACCTCCTGTTCCACGTACTGGGGAGCCTACTGGCCCGGTCGGGCCATCAGCGAAAGATGGCCCGATCCGCCGACGCGGCGGGCCAGTCGCGCGCCCAAGATCGTTCTCATGGACGACAGGGAATTCGCCAGAGCGACCGACGACGCGACGCGACGTGGGCCGTAGCCTCGACGACATGCAAGGAGGCACGGCATGTACTCGGAGCTGATCGAAGGGATCACGGTTCGGCCGCTTCGAAACGGCGAGACCGACGCCGTCCAGGCCGTCTTCGACCGGCTGGGGCCACGATCCCGCCTGTCACGATTCGGCGGAGCGAAGAACATCCTCACCGCCTACGACCTGGAACACCTGTCGCGTGTGGACGAGAACCATCACGTCCTCGTCGCGCTGGTCGACTGCGAGCCGATCGGGATCGCGCGCCTCGTGCGGGACGGTCGGACCGCCGAGGTCGCCGTCGAGGTGGCCGACGAATGGCAGGGCCGCCGCGTCGGCACGCTCCTGATGACGCGCCTCGCCGAGGATGCGCGCGCTGCCGGCATCGAACGACTCCACGCCTTCGTCGACGCCGACAACACAGCCTCGCGCGCGCTGATGAGCCGCGCCTCGGTGCAGGTGTTGGCGGCGCTAGCCTCAGTACAGCAGCGTCTCCCACGGGCCGAGCCGCCGGCCGTCGTGCCGCGCCTCCTCGTCCGTGAGGTTGACGACACAGGTCGCTGCGCCGCGGGCATACGCCCAGACCCCGGGCTCGCTGCGGAGCGTCGCGTAGGGCGCGTCGCCGAGCTCCCGTCGCCACCGGATGAGCGAGCGGACGAAGCCGAGCATGCTCTTCGGGTCGGCCGACTGATCCTCCACGTTGCGCGTCGTGTCCGTGAGCGGGAGCCACGGATCACGCCACTCCGCGGCGCCGCTCGTCCAGGGCATCGGCGTGCGCTCCGGATCGCGCGGCGGCTCGGCGACATCGGTGATGCGCTCGGGCGGAACAGTGCCGTCCGTGAGCGCGATCTCGTCGCCCTGGAACAGCAAAGCGGTCCCGCGGAGCGTGAGCAGCAGGAAGAGCGCCGCCCGCGCCTTCCGCTCGTCTCCGTCCGCCCATCGGGTCGCGAGGCGTGAGTGATCGTGGTTCGAGCCGAACCAGACGGGCGAGCGGCCCGCCGGGAGCCTGGCCTCGACCTGCTCGACGATCGGGCGCAGCTCCTCGACCTGCAGCGCGGAGCGCAGGAAGTCGAAGTTCTGGACGAGATCGAGCTGTGTGGCGTAGCGCCACAGTCGCGAGAGCGGAACGTACGTCTCGCCCATGAGCGTCGGCTTTGGATCGTACGCGGCCGCGATCTCCTGCCAGCGTGCATAGACGTCGAGCACCTCCGGGCGATCGCGCATGTGCGTCACTCCGTCGCGAAGCTGACGGTCCTTGACGAGTGCGTGCGCGACATCGATTCGGAAGCCGCTGACGCCGCGGTCGAACCAGAAGCGAAGGATCTGTTCGAACTCGCGTCGGACGTCGGGGTTCCACCAGTCGAGGTCGGGCTGCGCGGGCGCGAACTGGTGCAGGTAGTAGCTGCGCCGGATCTCGTCGTACGTCCAGGCCGACCTGCGCGTGAAGACCGACGTCCAGTCGTTCGGAACGCTCTCGGACCACACGTAGTACTCCGGGTGCTCGCGAAACCACGGATGGCGGATCGACGTGTGGTTCGGGACGAGGTCGAGCCAGAGCTCGATCCCGCGCCGGCGCGCATCGGCGATCAGCGCGTCGAGGTCGTCGAGCGTGCCGTACTCGGGGTTGACGCAGAGGTAGTCGGCCACGTCGTAGCCCCAGTCGACGTTGGGGGTCGGAAAGGTCGGGCTCAACCAGACCGCGTCGACGCCGAGCCACTGCAGGTAGTCGAGCTTCGAGCGCACTCCGCGGAGGTCGCCGATCCCGTCGCCGTCCGAGTCGCAGAACGAGCGGACGTACACGTGGTAGAGAACGCTCAGCCGATCGACCAGGTGTCGCCGGAGGCGACGAGCGACTGCAGGTCACCTGCACCGGCGTCCGTCGCGCGGTCGAGCTGGCTTTGCACGAGCTCGTCGTAGCTCGCGCGCTGTGCATCGCGGAAGACGCCGAGCGGCACGACGCCGTGCGTCTCGATGCCGACGCGCGAGAGTGCAAATGCCGTCGCGAAGTCCTGCTCGTCGTGCGTGATGCCCGTGTCGCCCGCCGGCGCACCGTGCTCGAGGTACAGGCGGTTTTCCTTGTCGTCGCGCACGAAGTCGAACGCGCCGTCGTTGTAGATGTTGCAGTTCTGGAGGATCTCGACGAACGCCGCTCCCTGATGAGCAGCGGCACGGCGGAGAACGTTCGTCAGCCCCGGCTTGTCGGTGTCGATCGCGCGCGCGACGAACGTCGCCTCGACGCCGAGCGCGACCGAAAGCGGATTGAACGGGTAGTCGACGGAGCCGAACGGCGTCGAGCCGGTGACCTTGCCCTGCTCGGAGGTCGGCGAGTACTGGCCCTTCGTGAGGCCGTAGATCTGGTTGTTGAACATCAGGATCTTGATGTTCACGTTGCGACGCAGCGCGTGAATCAGATGGTTGCCGCCGATCGAGAGCGCGTCGCCGTCTCCGCTCACGACCCAAACGGAGAGATCTGGCCGCGAGACGGCGAGGCCGGTTGCGATCGCGGGCGCGCGACCATGGATCGAATGCATCCCGTACGTCTGCATGTAGTACGGGAACCGCGCGGCGCAGCCGATGCCGGAGACGAAGACGATGTTCTCGCGTGCAAGGCCGAGCTCGGGCATGAAGCTCTGCACCGCAGCGAGGATCGCGTAGTCACCGCAGCCCGGACACCAGCGCACCTCCTGGTCGGACTTGAACTCCTTCGCGGTCAGCTTCAACTCTGTACTCACAACAACGCCTCCACGGCGTCCGCAATCTCGCCCGCCTTGAACGGTTGCCCGCTGACGCGGTTGTAGCCGACCGCGTCGACGAGATACTCGGCGCGCACGAGCCGGAGCAGCTGCCCGAGATTGAGCTCCGGGACGAGCACGCGGTCGTAGCTTCTGAGCACGTGTCCCGTGTTGCGCCGGGAAGGGGTTGAGCCACCGCAGATGGGCGTGTGCGACCTTCCCCCCGCCTGCGCGCACCCGTCGCACACCGGCGTGCACCGGGCCGAAGGTGCCGCCCCACGAGAGGACGAGCACATCCGCACCCTCCTGGTGGTCGACCTCGAGGTCGGGGACCTTCACGCCCGCGACCTTCTGCGCGCGAAGTTGGGTCATCAGGTCGTGGTTGTCGGCGTCGTAGGAGACGTTGCCCGTCTCGTTCTGCTTCTCGAGCCCACCGATCCGGTGCTCGAGCCCCGGCGTGCCCGGGATCGCCCACTGTCGCGCGAGCGTCTCCGGGTCGCGCTTGTACGGCAGGAACTCCTGGCCGTCGGCGTCGGCCTCTGCGAAAACGACCTCGATCGGCTCGAGCGAGCTCACATCCGGCACCTTCCACGGCTCGGCCCCGTTGGCGAGGTAGGCGTCCGAGAGCAGGTACACGGGCGTGCGGTACGTGAGCGCGACGCGAGCCGCCTCGATCGCCGCGTGGAAGCAGTCGCCGGGCGTGGCCGGCGCGAGCACCGGCACGGGCGACTCCGAGTTGCGCCCGAAGAGGACGAGCAGCAGGTCCCCCTGCTCCGGCTTGGTCGGCATACCGGTCGACGGCCCGGCGCGCTGGACGTCCACGATCACGAGCGGCAGCTCGAGCGCGACGGCGAGCCCGACCGTCTCCGACTTGAGGACGACTCCGGGCCCTGCCGAGGTGGTGACGCCGAGCGCGCCCCCGAACGCCGCGCCGAGCGCGGCACCCGCCGCCGCGATCTCGTCCTCCGCCTGAAACGTGCGCACGCCGAAGGACTTGTGGCGCGCGAGCTCCTCGAGGATCGACGACGCCGGCGTGATCGGGTAGGCGCCGAGGAAGAGCGGGAGCCCCGACAGCTTCGACGCGGCGATCAACCCGTACGAGAGCGCCGTGTTGCCGGTGATCTGGCGATAGAGGCCCGGCTCGAGCTTCGCGGGCTTGACCTCGTACTGGACGGCGAACGCCTCGGAGGTCTCGCCGAAGTGATAGCCGGTGTTGAATGCCTTCACGTTCGCCTCGGCGATCGCCGGCCGCTTCGCGAACTTCGTCTGAAGGAAGTCGATCGTCGACTCGACGGGACGGCCGTACAGCCAGGACATCAGCCCGAGCGCGAACATGTTCTTCGCGCGCTCGGCCTCGCGCGGCGTGACGCCCTCGATCTCCTTGAGCGCGCCGACCGTCATCGTGGTGAGCGGCACGGCGTGCACCTGCCAGCCTTCGAGCGAAGAATCCTCGAGCGGGTTCTCCGCGTAGCCCGCCTTCTGCAGGTTGCGGCTCGTGAACGCGTCCAGGTCGACGATCAGGGTCGCGCCCTTCGGCAGGTCGGGCAGGTTCGTCTTCAGCGCCGCGGGGTTCATCGCGACGAGCACGTCGGGCTGATCGCCCGGCGTGAGGATGTCGTGGTCGGCGAAGTGGAGCTGGAACCCGGAGACCCCCGGGAGCGACCCGGCCGGCGCTCGGATCTCCGCCGGGAAGTCCGGGAACGTCGCGAGATCGTTGCCGGTGAGCGCGGTCTCGGTGGTGAAGCGCCCACCCGTGAGCTGCATGCCGTCGCCGGAGTCGCCGGCGAACCGGATCACCACCGATTCGAGCTGCTCGACCGGCTTGGCCATTTGAGTCCGACAGTAGCAGCGCGACCCGCGGTCGAAATCCCCTGTTAGGCGGCTTCGGACACGGGACGCTCGTCGGTGGGCGGCGGAACCGGGTCGGCCGTGCGCGTGGCGGCGCGCAGCGGAACCTCCGGGATCAGCCAGGCGATCGCGAAGGCGAGCAACGACACGCCCGTCGCGACGAGGAACACGGGATGTAGCGCAGCCGCGACCGAGTCGGCGAAGGCTCCGTGAAGCTCGGCCGGCAGCTGCCGGATCACCGCAGGCGTGGCCACCCTGGGAACGTTGACGCCGCCGGGCAGACGCGAGGCAAGCTCGGCGCGGAAGCGGCTCGCGAAGATCGTCCCGAACAGGGCCACGCCGATCGAGCCGCCGACCTGGCGGAACAGTGTGGACCCGCTCGTCGCGACGCCGAGCACCTCGTGCGGAACCGAGTTCTGTACCGCGAGCACCAGCACCTGCATCACCATTCCGAGCCCGAGCCCGAGCACGAACGAGCCGACCGCGGCGATCCACAAGCTCGTCCCGACCTCGAGCCGCGACAGCATGAACATCGCCACCGTCATCACACCGGTGCCGATGATCGGGAACATCCGATAGCGGCCGAGGCGCGTGATCAGCTGACCACTGACGATCGACGTGATCAGAAGGCCTGCCATCAGCGGCGTGAGCTGAAGGCCGGAGCGCGTCGGCGACGCGCCCTTCGTCACCTGGAGGTAGAGCGGCAGATACGTGATCGCGCCGAAGAGTGCGAACCCGACGATGAAGCCGACCACGCTCGTCGTGCGAAAGGTGCGGTTGCGGAAGAGCTGCAACGGCAGGATCGGCTCGGCGGCGCGCGCTTCGACCAGCACGAAGGCCGGGACGAGCACCGCCGACGCCACGATGAGCGCGACGATCCGCCATGAGCCCCACGGCCACGTCGTCCCGCCGAGGCTCGTGAAGAGCACGATCGATGCGAGCGCACCGGCGAGCACGGCCGCGCCGAGATAGTCGATCTCGTGCCGCTGCCGGCTCGTGCGCGCATGGAACGCGGTCGCGATCACGACGAGCGCCACGAAGCCGACCGGAAGGTTCACGTAGAAGATCCAGCGCCATGACAGGTTGTCGACGAAGAACCCGCCGAGCAGCGGGCCGATCACGGTCGACACGCCGAAGACGGCGCCGAAGTAGCCCTGGTAACGGCCGCGCTCGCGCGGGGGGATGATGTCGCCGACGACCGCCAGCGTGACGACGATCAGGCCGCCGGCGCCGAGGCCCTGCAGGGCGCGAAACCCGATCAGCTGCGCCATGCTCTGGGACAGGCCGCAGAGCGCCGATCCGATCAGGAAGATCACGATCGCTGCCTGGAGCACGATCTTGCGCCCGTAGAGATCGCCGAGCTTCCCGTAGAGCGGGCCGGCGATCGTCGCCGTGAGCAGATACGCGGTCACGACCCATGACAGGTGCGCGAGGCCGCCGAGGTCGCCGACGATCGTCGGCAGCGCGGTCGACACGATCGTCTGGTCGAGCGACGCCAGCAGCAGCACGAGCATGAGCGCCACGAAGATCAGGCGCACCTGCTGCCGGGGCTGGTCGGGCGCTGCGGTCACCGGGCGATAATACCAACAGAACGCAACTATTGCGATGTGCAATAATCAGCGCATGATCGCGACCGATCGCGAGACGCAGCTGCTCGACGTGCTCGGCCGTGTCGTCCGGAACCTGAGCCGCCTGAGCGGCGGGCTCGAGGACGGGTCTCCCCTCACACCGACCCAGCGGGTCGCGCTGTTCGAGACGCACGAGGCCGAGCCGGTCCGGCTCCACGACCTCGCAGACCGGCTGGGCGTCAGCCCGCCGACGGCCAGCCGCGCGGTCGACGCGCTGGTCGAGCACGGCCTGCTCGAACGGGCACCGGACCCGACCGATCGCCGAGCGGTTCGCATCAGTCTCACCGACCGGGGTCGCACGGTCGTCGACGAGCGCAAGGCCCGCGTGCTCGCCGCGTTCCTGCCGGCGGTGGCGACGATGCCGGCTGCGGATCAGGAGCGCCTCGTCGAGCTGCTTACCGAGCTCGAAGGCGCGTTGACAGTAAGAGGCTAAGCGATGGCTGCGATGCCGACGAGCCGCCCGTCGCGCATCGACAGGCGACGCGGGGCCCGCGACGCGAGCGACGTGTCGTGCGTCGCGACGATCACCGTCGAGCCGTGCTCGGCTGCGAGCGCCTGCGAGCAGATCGATGATCTCACCGCCGGTCTTCGTGTCGAGGTTCCCGGTCGGCTCGTCGGCGAGCACGACCCTCGGCTCGACCGACAGCGCACGCGCGATCGCAACACGCTGCTGCTCTCCGCCCGAGAGGTGAGCCGGCAGATGGTGCGCCCGCTCGGAGAGCCCGACCTCCTCGAGCATCCGCTCGGCGCGACCCTCGAGTGTCGTCGACACCCGTCGGTGCGAGCTTCGACTCGACGTTCTCGAGCGCGGTCAGCGTCGGGATGAGGTTGAACTGCTGGAAGACGAATCCGAACGACTGAAGCCGCAACGACGCAAGCTCGCGATCCGGCAGCCGGGCAAGGTCGCGCCCTTCGAACAGCGACATCGCCGGCGCTCGGGCGGTCGAGCGCACCGAGCAGCTGCAGCAGCGTCGTCTTGCCCGATCCGCTCGGGCCTTCGAGTGCGACGAACTCGCCCGCCGCGATCTCGAGATCGACGCCGTCGAGCGCGCGCACGGTCGTCGGGCCGCGCTGGAAGAACTTGGCGAGACCGCTCGCCTTGTACTGCGGATCCGTCACTCGACGTTCCTCAGCGCATCGGCGGGACGCAACCGCGCCGCTCGAAGAGCCCCCGCCGTCCCCGCGATCAGCCCGCCCAGGAGGGCGAGGGCGAAGCCGATCGCGAGGACGGACACGCCCACTGGGGCGGTCAGCGAAACCGTGCTCGTCGCAGTGCGCTGGGTCGCGGCTGCGAGGTTGCCGAGGAGAGCCAGAGGACGCAGCCGTCGTCGAGCTCGCCGTGAGCTTCGGTCCGAACGCGTCGATGAGCAACGCGCCGATCAACCCGATCGTCGACCCCGACGAATCCCGCCGAGAACACCGGTCGTCAGCGACTCGCCGGCGATCTGGCGGACGACCTTTCCCTGCGTCCAGCCGAGCGCCTTCAGCGTGCCGAGCTCGCGCACGCGCTTCCCGACCGAAGAGAGCGCGAGCAGCGCGGCGAGCAGGAAGGCCGCGAGCGCAGCGACTGGCCGAGATCGCGAAGCCGAGATCGTGCGAGAGGTTCGACGCGTTGACGAGCGAGCCGCTGATCGTGTCCGCGACCTGCTTCGAGCTCGCCACCTGCGCGTTCGGCAGCGCGGTCGAGATCGCCTTCTGTACCGCGCCGACCTGCGAGCTCTTGTCGGCACGCACGAGCGCGACGTTCACGAGACTCTTCTGGTTCGCGAGGGTCTGCAGCTGCTTCAGCGGCAGGTAGATGTCGGCCGTCTGGCCGCCGAGCGGCGGCGCAACGATGCCGACGACCACGAACGACGTGCCGTTGAGGTCGATCTTGGAGCCGACCCTGAGCGAGTGCTTGGCAGCGTACGAGCCCGAGATCAGCGCTTCGTGGCCTCCGGCCGGGGCGAGGAAGCGTCCCTTGGTGACCTGCGCCGTGGTCACGAGCCCCTGCGTCGGATCGGTCTGCTCGACGCCGCCGATCGTGTACGCGCTCGTCTGGATGTTCGTCTGCGGCGGGTTCAGCACCTGGCGCAACGTCTGCTGCGGCGTCGTGAACTGCGTGCGCAGCTTGCTGCAGGCTCGCCGGCAGGCACTTGGCGAAGGCACCCCGGCTCGCGCCGCCGAAGCCGCCTCCGAAGCCGCCGCCGTTGCCGTTGCCGCCGAGGCTGCCGCCGGACTCGAGCCGTTCCCGTTGTTCCCGCCGTTGTTGCCGCTCGAGCTGTTCGAGCCGCGAAGCTTCGCGAAGCAGGCCTGCATCGCGGCGAACTGAGCAGCGGTCGGGCGCGGGATGTTGCGCTGGATCTGGAAGGTCTGCCGCTGCGTCTTCAGCGTCGCGACGATCTTGGGCACGATCCCCTGCTGGTGCTCGGCGAGCAGCGTCAGGCCCGTCGTGACCGAGGCGACGCCGGGAATCGATTTGATCTGCGAGACGGCGCTCTGCTGGAACGTCAGCTGGGACCCGGGCAGGAAGAAGTCGTGCACGAAGTGCTGGCCGGGCTTGCCGAGCTTCGCAAGGTCGGTCACCACCGACTGGTTGGCCTGGATCAGGTCGCGGTCGGCCCCGCCCGGCCCACCGCCGGGACCGCCGAAGCTCGAGGTGCTCTGCTGCGGCGAGAGCGTCACCGTCAGATCGGTGCCGATGCCGGCGAGCGGATCCAGGGTCTTCTTCTGCGCGTGGTCGAGGCCGCGAACAGGCTCGAGATCACGATCACGAGCCCGACCCCGAGACCGAGGCCGAGACACGTGAGCACCGTCCGCGCGCGACGGCGGAGCAACTCGTTCCGGATATAGCGCAAGTAGAACGTGATCTGATCTCACCACGGGCGCCTGAGAGACAACTAAGAAGCTTCAGCCGTCTCGGTGCTTGAGCGCCGACTCCGCACGCTGTGCCTGGTCGAGCGTCAACTCACGGGCGCAGAGTCGTGCGTTCAGCTCGTTCTCGATCCGGTCGACCTCCGCGGCGCGCGGATACGGCTCCGGCCAGAGGTTGCGAGGGTCGGTCGGATTCCCGCCGAGCTCCAGGCTGATCAGGTGGTCCTCCTGATACGCGGACGGCGGGCCGCGTAGCCCGCGCGCGCGCATCTGCGCCAGCTTGAGCGCATTCGTGTAGGAGGTTGGCGGCCGCACCGTCCGCGTCCAGCCCTTCCGGCATACGGTGCGACGAAGCGTCGTCTGCGTGACTGCCGGATTGACCACGCCCGGGGTGAGTGCCCAGCTCGCGCGGAGCAACACACGGGCCTTCGGCCGCGACCCGTGTGGAAGCAGCGCGATCACCGCGACCACTGCCGCCGCCAACAGCGCAACCTCGACAACCGTGATTCGCATCGTCCACCAACGGTACGAACGGTGCGCCGAGCCGCAAGGGCATCACGCGAGAATTGACGAAGACGTCACACTGCGGCCCGACTCGCTACGCGACCTGAAACGCGGTACGCGGCCGAGCCCGCGAGCGCCCACACGACGACTGCGAGCCACGGGACGCCGATCACGTCGGTCTGCAAGCCGAGGAACAGCGTCGCGGCGAACGCCGCCGCGATCGCAGGCTCGCCGAAGAGACGCCACAGCAGCGCCAGCGACCACGCGACGAAGAGCAGTCCCCCGACGATGCCGGTCTCGGCACCGAGCTCGGTGTAGGTCGACTCGCCGGCCTCGACCGTCACCTTCGTTCGCACAGCCGTCACGCCCGCGTTGCCGAGCCCGAATCCGTACGGATGGTGGAAGACCGTGCGCAGGCCGTCCCTGAGGCTCTGGAGATGTTCCCTCGTCGAGGCCTCGTTCGCACTCGTCGCGTCGTGCGACGCTCCGGGGCTGGCCTGCGCATGGTGCTCCTGGTAGCGCAGCTCAGAGGCGGTGAAGTGCGTTCGCGGGCCGAAGTGCGTGTAGCCCTTCACGAACGCGATTCCGACGACGGCGACGAGCACGGCCACGACGGCCGGCGCCAGCGCACGCCGTAGCACGGCGAGCACGAGCAGGCCGACGATCAGCGCGGCAAGGCCGGCGCGCGTATGCGTCCAGAGCAACGCGGCGAAGAGCAGCAGCGCGAGCAGCGTCGAGGTACGGCGTCGGAGCGACATCAGGAGCAGCGCGATCACGAGCAGGTAGGCAGTCGCGAGCGGGGAGAGGAACGTCGAGGTCAGCCGCCGGAAGACGACGTTGTTGCCGGCGTTGTAGACGAAGTTCTCGGGAAGCCCGCTGAGGCCGTGATAGACGAGGCCGAGTTGGTGCTCGTACCAGCCCGCGGCGTGCCGCCAGAAGGAGAGCGGCACGAGGTACACATCGAGGAGCCCGACCGTCGCGACACCCGCTGCGGTGAAGAGCACGGTGCGGACGAGCGATCGCTGTTCCTCCACCGTCAGCGCGAGCGCGCGCCCGAGCAGGTAGGCCTCGACCGGCAGCAGATCGTGGCGCGCCGCGTACAGGACGCCGGAGTGGGTGGCGCCTCCACCGAGCGTCGACTGCGGGATCAGGGCGTAGACGACCACGAAGCCGGCAAACGCCAGCGCGAGCCAGTCGCAGACGGTCGGCCGAAGCGGTCGCCCACGCAGCCCGGCGAACACGGCGACGAGCGCACCGGCGAGCAGCACGTCCTTCCAGGCTGCGAGCACCGACAGAGCGCTGCCACGGACACCCGCCCGCCAGAGCTGCGACATGACGAGGTTGTGGAGCGCAAGGCCCACGACCAGGACGTGCAGCACCCAGACCGGGCGGCGGATGCTCACCTGGGCGCCCGAGGTCCGACCGCGATCAGCGTCATTCCGCGGTTGAGTACACGGACGCTGTAAGGAAACAGGGACGCGAGCTCGCGTGGGCCGAGCGGGTCGAGCGTTGCGTCGAAGCCGCATGCGCGAACGGCGCGTTCGCGGAGCGACGGCGGCAGCCAGTGCGCGAACGGGAGGAGGGTGTGCACCTCGATCGGAAAGAACCGGTTCGGAGTGGTCACGAACACCCGGCGCGCGACGCGTGCCAGCTCGTGGACGAACTGCCGCTGTCCTTCGCGGCCGCCGTCGACGTGCTCGACAACCGCGTTCGAGAACCCGACGTCGAACTCGCCGTCGCCGAACGGCAAGGCGCGTCCGTCGGCGCGAATCGCCCGGACTGCGGGGAACGCCGCACGGAACCGGTCGAGCTCGGTGTCGCCGACCGCCGTGATCCGCTCCGGCCACGGATAGCGGGCCTCGAAGAAGTTGTCGGTCGAGCCGGCGCCGAACGGAGCGTCGGTGACGCCGACGTCGACGACGGTCGTCTCGGGCCCGGGCTGAAGCAACTCGAAGAAGAGGCGCAGCTTCTGCTCGCGGCTTCGCAGCGACGTCCACGAGGCGAGGCCCTGCACCATCGGCCCGAGGGTACTTCGCGCCTAGGATCGACTCATGCGCGTCGAGGCTGAGCTGAGGCCGCGCGGGCCGTACTCCCTCCGGCTCTCGGGCCGGCTTGCGAGTGACCCGACCCGCGTCGTTCGGGGCGGCGTGTACGACGCCACGATCGCGGTCGACGGGGAGCTCGAGCGGGTGGTCGCCGTCCAGCGGCCAGACGGGAGCATCGCAGTCCGCTGCGAGAGCGACGCCGGAGTCGAGCACGTGCGATTCGTGCTCGGGCTCGAGGACGACCACTCGGAGCTCCTGCGACGGTTTGCCCACGATCCGCTGATCGGAGAAGCAACCCGCCGCCTGCGCGGCCTGCGGCCCGTGCGGACTGCAACCGTGGCGCACTCACTCCTGCGCGCGGTTTCGGGTCAGCTCATCCAGGCGCGCCGTGCCCGCCAGATCGAGGCGAACGTGATCAGAGCGACCTCGCGCGGGAAGGACCGCCTGTACGCCGCTCCGTCGACGGCGGAGCTCGGGAGACGGTCGCCGGCCGATCTGGCGAAGCTGGGACTGGGGGCCCGGCGTGCATCGACGCTCGTCCGGCTCTGTCGCACGCTCGACCTGGAGTCGCTCAAGCACCAGCCGACGGAGCAGGTCGCGCGCCGGCTCGAACGGGAGCCCGGGATCGGCCCGTGGTCGATCGGCGTCGTCTGCCTGCAGGGCCTCGGTCGCTACGAGCGCGGCCTGGCGCGCGACCTCGGGCTCGTCAAGCTCGTCTCGCAGCTACGCGGGCGGCGGGCAGAGCCCGAGGACACCGACGAGCTGCTGGCCCCGTACGGCGAGTGGGCGGGGCTCGCAAGCGTGTACCTGCTCGCCTCGTTCCACGCCGGTTACATACGCTTTCCCGATCGCGGCTTCGAATGTTGACCTGCACGTAAGCGACGATCACGCGGCGGAGGTCGGCGACCTGATCGCCGGCCAGGCGCGCGCCGGAGGGTCGATCGTCCTGACCGGAGGCGTCACCCCCGGACCGGCCTACCGCCGGGCGGCCGCCGCCGAGCCGGACTGGAGCAGCGTCACCCTGTGGTGGGGCGACGAGCGGTGCGTGCCGCCGGACGACCGGCGCTCGAACTACCTGCTCGCGAAGGAGAACCTGCTCGACCTGCTCGAGCGTCCGCCGCACGCGGTGCACCGGATCCGCGGTGAGCTGCAGCCGGCGGACGCGGCGGGCGAGCTCGACCATGCGCTCGACGGAGTCGAGCTCGACCTGCTCCTGCTCGGCTTGGGCTCGGACGGGCACATTGCGTCGCTGTTCCCGGGGTCGCCGCAGCTCGACGTCGAGAACCACCGGGCGATCAGCGGGCCTGCGGGCCTCGAGCCGTGGGTCGACCGGGTGACGATGACGCTGCCGACGCTCCTCTCGGCCCGCCGGATCGTCGTCCACGTGGCCGGCGCGGACAAGGCCGAGGCGGTGGCAAACGCCTTCGCGGGCGAGATCTCACGCGAGGTCCCCGCCAGCCTGCTCCGTCTGGCGCCGGTTCCGGTGGAGGTCTGGTCAGACACTGCCGCGGCAGGGAAGATAGGCGGATGAAGTCCTCGGTCGAGCCCGAGTCGACCCCGAGAGATGTCCTGCACATCGACCGGCCGGAGCAGCTGAAGGCCCTCGGCCACCCGCTCCGCCTCAAGGTGCTGCAGGCGCTCGGCGACTCGGATCGCCCGCTCACGAACCGCGACCTGGCGGAGCGCCTGTCCGTCGATCCCGGGCACCTGCACTTCCACGTCCGGATGCTCCACCGGGCTGGCCTGATCGAGCGGGCACCGGCCGGCGGCCGCGAGAAGCCGTACCGGCCGATCGCAAAGCACCTGAAGGTGGGGCCCGAGATCCGCGCAGCGGGCCTGGCGAGCGAGCTCCAGTCCGCCCAGCTGCACGAGCTGCAGCGCGGCTTCGACCTCTACGCCGCGAAGGGCGAGTTCAGGAGCGCACAGGTGCACTCGAAGCTCGACGCGGAGACCGTGCGCCGCCTCCTCGACGATCTGATCGAGAAGCTGACCGACCTCGAGGACGACTCGCAGCCGCTGCAGTCGATCACGATCGCGTTCCACCCCGCGATCGAGCAGGGCGAAACCGACTAGACGGCAGGCAACACGGGCGAGGCAGGAAGCTCGCAGCGGAGCCCGCGCCTTCGTGCGAGAACCTGGAGAACGAGCGCCGTGTCGGCGACGGCGACATCCTCGAGGTACTCCTGGCGCGTCTCGAAGGAGCGCACGACTGAGCCCACGGCCGGGCCGAGCTCGGCCTCGTCGCCGCCGGCAATCGCAGCGAGCGCGCCGGCAACGTCGTGCGGAAAGTCGCCGCGTCCGCGCAACGTTCCGGCCAGCGATGACGCGTCCCCGAACCGGCCCGTCGCGAGCAGGGCCAGCACCGCCGCGTAGCGGCCGATCGGGGACGCGGCGTCGGCCGCCTCGAGCCCGGCCGTCCAGCGCGCGAGGTCGTCCACGGCATGCTCGTCGCCGGCCAGCAGCGCAGCCTTCAACGCGCCGACCGGCCGCCCCCACGAATCGACGCCGGGCCCGAGGTCCCAGCTCGAGCGCCACCGCTCGGCCGCTCGTAGCAGCCACTCCGCCGCCGCGGGAGAGCCGAGCATCAGCAACGAGAGCCCGGCGGCGTACGCCGCATTGCCGAGCCGTACGACGGCACGCTCGTCGAGCTCGCCGTGCGTTGTGTCGTATCGAGCGCGCTTCGCCTCCGCAACCGAAGCCCAATCGGTCATCGGGGACGACGTCCGAGCAGCGCGGACACGCGAAGCCGCTCGCGGTAGTGCGGCTGCAGACGCTGACGCATCGCCGACTCGAATTCGTCGCGCCGCTCGCCGACACGGAGCGGCGAGGCGAAGGAGGTGGAATAGGCGAACCCGATCAGCTGGTCGACGGTCCACGTCCGCTCGACCATGGCCCACAGTTCGTCGACCTCGGAGAAGGGCGAGTCCGCGAGCGCCTGCTCGTAGCGAACGCCGGGCTCGCGCATCGGCGGCCGCTCCCCGAGCAGGTCGCGCGAGATCTCGAGAACGGAGCAAAGCGCCTCACTCTGGTCGAGAGAGTCGCCGAGCAGCGCGACGGCAGACGTCAGACCGACGAGCTTCGACAGGACGAGCTCACCGTCGAACCAGTGAAGCGCTCGGCCGATCGTTGCCAGCCGAAACGTCCCCCAGCTCGCGTCGATCTCCTCCGCGCTCGCCTCCACCGCCACGACGTTGGGCGGCGCCGCGCGACGAAGCTCGGCGAGCATCTCGGGCTCGGAGTCGACGGCAAGCACCTGTTCGACATGGGCAGCGAGCGGGATCGCGATCGTTCCAGGCCCGCAGCCGAGGTCGAGGAGCCGACCCGTTCCGTCCAGACCGGCGGCGACGCCCAGCTCCTCGAGCAGCTCGAGCGGGTACCCGGGCCGGTATCGCGCGTAGTACGAGGCTGTCCCGCGGAACATCGAAACCCCATGATCTCGCCTGGGCGCGCGGTCCGCCGACAGATCGGCTATTGTGAGGCCTGCGCAACGCGGGAGGTGCGATCGACGCGGGCGCGATCCTTTGAGGAGGCGGCACAGAAGGCGTGCCGCAGGCATTGCAAGAGACCATCACGCATTCTCCGACAGAGTCGGACGGCGTAGCCGCTATTCGGGCCGACGCCCTCCGCGCAGAGGCCTGGGCAGGCGAGCCGTTCCTTCGGCCCGACGAGGACCCGGACGTCGTCCTTGCGCCCGGCACCGCCCGGCGCCGGGCACTCGACGACGCGCTCGCCGAGCTGGGCGCGACCGCACCGTCGCCCTCCAGCGAGTGGAAGGTGCGCTATGCGCTGTTGCTCGGGCTCGAGCGGGTGCTCTCGGAGCGCCCACCCCAGCTGAGCTCCGGAACCGAGCTGCGCCGCCACCAGGTCGACGCGCTCGCCGGCATGCTCACCGAGCTGATCGCCGCGACGCAGAAGGCGGAGCTGAACGGCAACGGCGGCGGAAACGGCCAGGCGCTCGAAGAGGCTCCGGCCGACGAGGACGACGAGCCGGAAGACGAGCTCGAACTGGCCGGGGAAGAGCTCGACGACGAGCCTGAACCGGTCTCCGACCCCGGTGCCGTCCGCCGCTACCGGTTCCGCCATCCGACGGCGTCGGGCAAGACGATCGCAGCGGCGGGCTTCGTCGAGGCCGCCCGGACGGAAGGTGTCCTGATCCTCACCCATCGCCGCCTGCTCGTCGATCAGTTCCGGCGCGAGCTGCGCGATCACGGGTACGGCGACCGCCTCACCGATGCCGTCCTGACGGGACAGACGGCCGCGCGCGTGCCGAACCCGATCACGATCCAGACCTACGCGTGGTTCGCGCGCCACGTCGGCGAGATCGATCGTTCCGCGTACCAGCTCGTCATCTGCGACGAGGCCCACACGGCACTCGGCGAGAAGACGTCGGCGGCGATTCGCAGCCTCGACGGCCCGATCTACATCGGCATGACGGCGACCGAGGAGCTGATCGCGAAGCAGGTCTCCGATGTCTTCCCCGCCTCGGTCGACGACCTGCCGCTCGCCGACGCTGCACGACGCGGCCTGATCGCGCCGCTGCGCTGCCTGCGCGTGCCACCCGTTGCCGCGATCAACCAGGTGCCGATCGTCGGCGGCGACTTCGAGGAGCGTGCACTCGCGCAGGCCCTCGACCACGAGGCGCTGAACATGGCGGCCGCGACGCTCTACCGCGAACGGTTCGACGACACGCCGGGCATCGTCTACGCAGCCGGTGTCGACCACGCTTACAACCTGGCGACCGCTTTCCGTGCCGCCGGGATCAAGGCAGAGGCCGTGTCGGGACGCACGCCGCCGGTGAAGCTCGCGGAGATCCTGGCTGCCTACGAGCGCGCCGAGATCGACGTGCTGATCAACGCCATGCTGCTCGCCGAGGGCTGGAACTCTCCGCGCGCCACCGTGGTCATGCACCTGGCGCCGACCGCCTCGAAGCGCGTCTACCAGCAGCGCATCGGCCGGATCATGCGCATGCATCCGCGCAAGGAGGCGGGCATCGTCGTCGACTTCACGCCGAAGGCCGCGACGCACAACGACCGCGTCGTGTCGCTGCACTCGCTGCTCGGCGCCGACTTCTATCGCGAGGGCGCGCGCGTGACGCCGGCACCGCGCAGGCGGGTGCAGCGCCGGGCGCGTCGCAAGCTCACACCGGCGGCATGGCTGGTGCCCGTCACACCCGACGTCCTTCGCCGCCGGATGGTGATCGCGCGTGAGTGGCAGCGCGTCGACCCGAAGTTCCTCGACGAGGACGAGCAGGAGTTCTGGGGCGAGATCGCCGGACGTCAGCTGCGCTTCGACGAGCGCGCGTCGTTCGTCGAGAAGCTGACGCAACGCGGCGCCTCGAAGCGCGCGATGGAGACGTTCCTCGCGACGGCCGCAGCGCAGAACCCGAACCGGCGCCTGCGGCTGATCGCGCTCGCCGACCGCGTCTCGATGCGCGTCGAGCGGGCCGACTTCGACGATCTCGTCACGCTCGTCACGCTCGCGCCGCCGTGGGAAAAGGACCGCGCTGCGGGTGTCCGTACACTGCTCCGCGCGATCGCCGAGGGCAAGGCGGACGCTCCCGATCAGATCCTCGGGCGCTGGACCTGGCGCCTCTCGAAAGCGGTGCGCAAGCAGCTCGACCGCAAGGCTTCGCAGGAGTATCCGGATGCGAAGCGGCTCCTCGGCGCGCTTGCCAACTCACGCGGACACCGGCACGAGGAGAACGCGGCCAAGCTCGTCAATGCGGCGCTCGAGATGCCGAAGGAAGTCGCCGCTGCGCTTCTGGCGTCTGCCGAGGGCTATACACCGCGTGCGACACAGCTGCTCGAGGCAGCCCGCGAACGGCTCGGGACGATCCAGGAGGTCGCGGGCTGGATCGCCGAGAGCCTCCCGCAGCCGAAGACCGGCCCGGCCAGGACGCGAAGGCGGAGGCGGCGGAAGAAGAAGCCGACCGGCGCACCCGAGGGCCAGGTGCTCGAGGGAGGCGGCGTCGAAGCCCAGACCGAACCATCACCTGCGCCCGCCGCCGACGGCGAGCAGCCGCCCAGAAGGCGCCGGCGCAGGCGCGGCAAGAGGCCGGCCGAGGCGGACGCAGCGGCTGCCGAGCCGGAACCGGCGCCCGTCGAGCCGGTCGCCACCGAAGACGCCGCGTAACAAACCGTTCTCGCAGGAGGTAACGAACTCCCGCTAGAACGGTCCGTATCTCGGCATGGTCGTCCTCCTCGGCATCGGATTCATCGCGGGCTTCGTCACGGCGATCTCCCCGTGTGTCCTCCCCGTGCTACCGATCCTCCTCGCCGGTGGAGCTTCGGGTCGCCATCCGATCCGAATCGTTGCGGGGCTCGTCGCGAGCTTCACGGTCTTCACGCTCTTCGCCTCCTGGATCCTCTCTCGGCTCGGACTGCCACAGGACTTCCTCCGCAACCTCGCGATCGCCCTCCTCTTCGTCATCGCTGCAACGCTCCTCGTCCCGCGCGCGGCGTTGCTGCTGGAGCGGCCCCTGAGCTTCTTCTCGCGGCTACGCCCGCGCAACGTCGGCGGTGGGTTCGTCTTCGGCGCGACGCTCGGACTCGTCTTCGTGCCGTGCGCGGGGCCGGTGCTGGCAACGATCAGCGTGGTCGCGGCCAAGAACGAGGTCGGCATCCGGGCGATCCTGCTGACCCTCGCGTACGCGATCGGAGCGGCGGTACCGATGCTCGCGATCGCTTTCGGAGGCCGCGAGGCGGCTACTTCCCTGCGGCGACACGCTGCGTCCGTGCGCACGGCGTCGGGGATCCTGATCGCGCTCGTCGCGCTCGGCCTGGTCTTCCACCTCGACGACAACCTGGCACAGCTGACTCCGGGCTACACGACGTTCTTCCAGAACAAGGTCGAGGACACCTCGGCCGCCAAGCGCGAGCTCGCGAAGGTACGCGGTGGAGGCACGGCCCTGGCCGCCGTGAAGGGGACATCCGGTCTACCCGACTACGGCGTCGCACCACCACTTCACGCCGACGGCGCCTGGATCAACAGCCCACCGCTGACGCTGTCGAAGCTCCGCGGCAAGGTCGTGTTGATCGACTTCTGGACGTACTCCTGCATCAACTGCCTACGAACGCTGCCGCACCTGAAAGCGTGGTACGCCGCGTACCACACGAAGGGCCTTGTGATCCTCGGCGTGCACACGCCGGAGTTCGCCTTCGAGCACGTCACGTCAAACGTGCGCGCGGCCGTCGAGCGACTCGGCATCAGGTATCCGGTGATGCAGGACAACGACTACAAGACGTGGGACAACTACGCCAACCAGTACTGGCCGGCCGAGTACCTGATCGATCGCACTGGACACATCCGCCATACGCACTTCGGCGAGGGCGAGTACTCGACGACGGAGGGGCTGATTCGGCAGCTGCTCGACGCCCACGGCGCGACCGCGCGTCAGCTCCCCGACCTGACGCCGACCGAGCTCGCGACGCCCGAGACCTACCTCGGCTCGGCGCGAATCGAGAACTACACGGGCTCGGCACTCAGACCCGGACGGATGGCCACGTACCGGCCGGCCGTTTCGCTGCCACAGGACGAGCTGACGTACGGCGGCTCGTGGAACATCGGGTCACAGCAGATCGTCGCCGGCCCAGGGGCTTTCCTGCGCCTGCACTTCCACGCGCAGGACGTGTACGTCGTGCTCGGCGGGCACGGGACCGTCCAGGCGCTCGTCGACGGCAAGCCGGCCAAAACGGTACGGGTGAACGCCTACCGGCTCTACACGGTGCGCTCGTCGCGGCAGGTCGAAGACGCGACGCTCGAGCTCCGCTTCTCACCCGGCGTGAGGGGCTACTCGTTCACGTTCGGGTAGCGGTGGCATCAGCTACTGATCGCGGGCGACGTCGTCGCCGCCGATGCCGTTCTCCCGCTCGCGCAGAAAGCGCGTGAGCTCGGCTGCAAGCGCATCACCTGACGGAAGATCCACCTCCGCAGCCAGCTCGTCGACGCGGCGCTCGAGCTCTTCGACGTACGACGCAGTCTCTGCGTCCGACGCGACCGCCTCGCTCACCTGTTGTGCGTACGTGTCCGCAGCCTCGTCGAGCTCGTCCGTGTCGACGTCGGCGTGCAAGAGGTCGGCGAGCCGCTCGACGAGAGCCTTGGCCGCCCGCGGCGAGGGCGTCAGGGAGACGTAATGCGGAACCGCAGCCCAGAGGCTCGCTGACGGCAGGCCGGCACGCGAGCACGCGTCGTGCAGCACACCGACGATGCCGGTCGGTCCTTCGTAGCGTGACGCCTGCAGCCCGAGCTGCTCGATCAGCGCGGGGTCGGTGGCGCTGCCGGTGACCGGTGCCGGCCTGGTGTGCGGGACGTCGGCGAGCAGGGAGCCGAGCGTGATCACGAGCTCGACCTTGAACTCCCGCGCAACGTCGGTGACGAGCTGCGTGAAGGCGCGCCACCGCACGTTCGGCTCGACGCCGAGCAAGATGATCGCATCGCGGCCCGCGCCCGGAAGCGGGGCGAAGAGGAAATGGTTCTCGGGCCAGTCGATCCTGCGGGTCTCGCCGTCGGTGAGCGAAACGGTGGGTCGCGTGGCCTGGAAGTCGTAGAAGCCCTCCGGATCGATCTCGGCGAAGCGGCGGGCAGCCCATGCACGCGCGAGGAACGCCCCGGCGAGCGACGCGCCCTGGCCGCCGTCGTTCCAACCGCGGAACGCCGCCACGAGCACCGGGCGGTCGAGCCGCGGCCGCTCGTCGATCCGGAGCTCCTCCGTCATCGACTCATCCTACGCGTGCCGCACGGGACGCCACAGTCCATAGACGACCGCGGTCGCCACGGCCCACAGCGTCGTCGCAACGGTGACGTGTACCAGCACGAGCCACCAGGGCAAGTGGGTGCGGTACTGGATTTCGCCGATCGTCATCTGGACGACGAGCAAACCCAGGACGAGGAGTGCACCGCGCAGATGGGCGCTGTGCCTGCGCACGAGCACGACGAGAAGCGTCGCGAACGACAGTCCGAAGACGGCAGTCGCACGGACGTGCCAGTACACGGCGGGAGTGAACGACCACAACCGGCGAACGACAGTGCTGCCGGGGTGCGGGCCCGCAGCCGTCGCGAGCGTACCGCTGACGATCAGCACGGACAACGAGAGCCAGACGACGACCGCTCCCAACTGGACCCACGACGGCAGGCGGTCGCGGGCGCTCGGCCGCACCTCGACCGCAAGCGCGACCGCGAGGGTCAGCACGACGACCGAGAGCAGGAAATGCGAGAGCACGAGCCAGGGGTTCAGGTGGTAATGGATCGTGATCGCGCCGAGCGGCGCCTGCGCGAGCGTGCCGACGAAGATCACCGCCGCTACCCACCGCAGGGCTCGTGACACGCCCGAGAGCCGCGCGCCGATCGCCGTTGCCAGGGTGACGAGGATCGTGAGGAACGCGACGACCCGGTTCCCGAACTCGATGTCGCTGTGGAAGCTCCTCGGCTCGAAATGATGCGGCTGGCATCCCGGCCAGTGCTCGCAGCCGAGACCCGACCCGGTCAGCCGCACCGTTGCGCCGGTCGCGACGATCACGATCAGCATCACCACGTTGGCGACAGCAAGTCGACGGAACGCGGCCTCCGAGAGCGCGAAGCTGCGCGCACGACGGAGCGACTCCGCGCCGACGCTCAGAAGCCCGCTCCGGCGCCGGCCAAGCCGGCACCTCCGCTCCCGGAGCCTCCGTCGAGCCTACGGCTGAAGCCCGCTCCGGCGCCGGCCGAGCCGGCACCTCCGCTCCCGGAGCCTCCGTCGAGCCTACGGCTGAAGCCCGCTCCGGCGCCGGCCGAGCCGGCACCTCCGCTCCCGGAGCCTCCGTCGAGCCTACGGCTCATGCCGCCCACTGTATCCGCGTCAGGCCAGCGTCACTCCGGCACCTGCCTCGATCGCGCCGATCCGGCCGAGGAAGAGCCCGGCTCGCGCGAACTCGGCCTCGAGCGAGGGGCCGCGCTCCTTTGGCAACGCGATGAGCAGCCCGCCCGCCGTCTGCGGGTCGTACGCCAGCTCGACGATCTCGGCCGGCACGTCGCCCAGCTCGAGCGGAGCGTACTCGCGGTTCGCCCGTGTCCCGGCTGTCGACACGCCGGCCCGCGCCGACTCGAGAGCTCCCGCAAGGGCAGGCAGCCTGGCAGCATCGAGTCGCACCCGTACGCCGCTCCGCACGGCGAGCTCGCGCGCGTGACCGGCGAGGCCAAAGCCGGTCACGTCGGTGACCGCGTTCGGCCCGACGCGGCGGACGACATCCGCAGCGGCCCCGTTCAGGGTCCGCATCCAACCGATCGCGTCGTCGAGCGTCGCCGTGCCTCGACGCGCGCCTCCGAGCACGAGCGCCGTTCCGAGCGGCTTCGTCAGGTAGAGCGCATCCCCCGGGCGGGCGCCGGCCTTCGTCCACACGCCGGCGGGGCTCACAGTGCCGACGACCGCGAGCCCGTACTTCGGCTCGGAGTCGCGAATCGTGTGGCCTCCTGCGAGCATCGCACCGGCCGCACGGACCTGTGCGTCGGCGCCGTCGAGGATCGCCCGCACTGTTTCGACCGGGAGATCCTCCGGCAGCGCCGCGACGGAGAGTGCGAGCAGGGGCGAACCGCCCATGGCGAAGACGTCGTTGAGCGCGTTCGTGGCGGCGATCGCGCCAAAATCACCCGGGTCGTCGACGATGGGTGGGAAGAAGTCGATCGTGAAGACGAGCGCGCGCTCGTCGTCGAGCTTGTAGACGGCGGCGTCGTCGCTCGGATCGAGCCCCACGAGGAGGTTCTCCGACTCCGCCGGCACGAATCCGCGCAGCAGCTCCTCGAGTCGCGCAGCGGAGTACTTGGCCGCGCACCCGCCGGCCGTCGCCAGATCCGTGAGCTTCATCTCCGGAGGACTGTAGAGCCGAGAGAAAGAACGGCGGCGGCCGGAGGGGGCCACCGCCGTGAGGGGGAGAGGAACGACGTACGCCTTGCTGATTCGCACCGCGTGGGCAATCTCCTTTAGGGTCGGCAGCCGTGCCGAGCGCAATCGTCACCGGCGGCTCGTCCGGCATCGGACTCGCGATCGCGCACATGCTTCGCGAAGAGGGCTTCGAGCTGACGCTCGCGTCACGTACCCGCGAGAAGGTCGAGGCGGCGGCAATCGAGCTTGGGGCAAGCGCCGTGCAAGCCGACCTGTCGCACGAGGACGACTGCCGACGCATCGTGGCCGAGCATCGCGAGCGTTTCGGCGGCCTCGACGTGCTCGTCAACTCGGGCGGGATCGGGATCGCAGGCACGGTCGAGTCGCTCGTGACGAAGCACGTCGACCTACAGCTCGGCGTGAACCTGCGCGGACTGCTGCTCGTCACGCGCGAGGCGATACCCCTCCTCAAGACGAGTCGCGGCTGGATCGTCAACCTCGCGTCGATCGCCGGCACGGCCGCGACGCCGGGCCTCACCGTCTACGGGGCGACGAAGGCGGCGGTGATCGCCCTGACGCGCTCGCTGAACGCGGAGCTCGACGGAGACGGCGTGCGTGCAATCGCCCTCTGCCCGGGCTTCGTCGACACGCCGATGGCCGCCTGGTCGGGTCTCGCGGCGGACGAGATGATTCGACCGGAGGACTGCGCGGAGGTCGTGCGGATGTGCCTGCGGCTGTCGCCGCACGCGCGGATCCCGTCCGTCGTGATCGAACGGATGGGCTCGGCCGAGGGCATCGCCTGACCGTCCGGCGGCTCGAACACGCGGTCACTTCGAAAGGAGAAGGCTTGCCCGGCACACGGTCGCGGCGCGATCCGGCGGGACTCAGCCCTGACTGGGACATCGGTGCCGGCTCCCCACTGGCACGATGTCGGATGGCACGGGCACCTTCTACAGTGGCCCGTCCCAGAAACCGTGACCGGACGCGTGGACGCCGTGCGCGCTTCCGACAACACTCGCGAGCAGCGCGATCGCAACAACGATCGGGCCGCGGCGGCGGAGTAGCAGAGCGAACTTGGTTGCCACAGAGAACACCTCCTTCCTTTCTTCTAGAAGCGGAAGTCCTGGAGCGCCTCGGCGGCACGGCGATAGAGCACAGCCGCCCTCCGTTCGTCGCCCCTCGTCGTCGCCAGGTCACCCTGGGCGATCCATGCCGCGGCCCGGTGGGACGCGGACGAAAGCTGAGCAAGCAGATCCTCGGCCTCGGCGAGAGCGGACTCTGCCTCGTCGAGCCGGCCCTGGTCGAGGAGTGAGCGCCCGAGAACGAGCTGGGCGTTGCCGGCCTCGTCGAGCATGTCCTCGCGCCGGCCGATGATCTGCAGCGCGTGACGCGCCTGCTCCTCGGCGCGCGCGGCGTCACCCGTGCGCAGATGGATCTGCGCCAGCGACGAGACCGCCTTGGCGGCGTCGTCGTCGCGACCGATCTCGAGCGCGACCGAGAAGGCGTGCTTGAGGTGCTCGACCGCCTTCTCCGGCTTGCCGAGCAAGAAGTCGAGACCGCCGAGGTTGTTCAGGAGCCGGCCGACGTTCGCGCGGTCGGCGAGCTCCTCGTACTGCGCCTTCGCCTTCTCGGCATACGTGCGGGCGAGCACCCAGTGCCCGTCGCGCTCCGCCAGGACGGATGCCTGGAAGTAGGCCTGGCCGAGCGCACGACCGTCCTGCATCGCGTCGGCGAGCTCGAGCGCGCGTTCGACATCCTCCCGCGCCGCCTCGAAATCGCGCTGCCTCCGATAGCAGCGCGAGCGCCACGCGAAGATGGCGAGCCGGAGCTGGTCGCACGGCAGGCCGGAACGCTCCGCCAGCGCGAGCGCCTCGTTGAAGAGGGAGACCGCCGTCGCGATGCTCTGCAGCAGGCAGCGACAGACACCGATGCGGTAGAGGACCTCGGCGCGGTCGACATCGGAGAATTCGGGGCGCTCGACGAGCGCACGCGCCTCGGCCAGCCGTGCCAGGCCGGCCTTGACGTCGCCCGTCTGCGCGAGGGCGATACCTTCGCCGTTCAGCGCCCGGACGTGGAGCTCGACGGCGCCGGTGCCGAGAACGGCCGGCAGCGCCTTGCCGTACTCCGCCAGCGCATCGTCGAAGCGGTGCTCGTCGAGCAGCGCGTCGGCCCGGGCGAGAATCGTCTCGGCACGCGCACGCTCGTCGGCGGAGACGCCGCTCTCCAGGAACGACTGGTCGACGCCCAGGCGGAGCGCGAGCCACTCGATCGTCTCGGCGGTCGGCCGGGTCTTGCCGCGCTCGATCTGCGAGATGTACTCCTTCGAGAACCGGTCCCCGGCGAGCTGGCCCTGGGTCAGGCCGGCACCGATCCGGAGCTGGCGCAGCCGTTCTCCAAGCCGCTGGATGCGCGGCGCGCCGGTGCGGGCGGTGACGGTCGACTTGGCTGTCATGGGCGTGCGGCGAGCCATTTCCGAGCACCTAGTCTCGCCGATACTTGACTCGGTTGCAATCCCCCCTTTCCGACATCCCTCAAAAGGGGCATAAACAAGGCGCGAACCGGTCAAGCGCCGAGGGTCCAGATCACTTGACCGAGGTACTTGACAGACGCGCCTCGGCCTCGTACAGTGAGGCCACCTTGCACCGAAGCCGACGCCAGGTCGACGTGCAGGGGGAGCGCCAGTAGAGCGCGCAATCCGGATCGGACGTCTGGGCCGCAGAGCCGTTTGACCGGGAAGCGCTCGAAGCGGGCGCACCGCCTGACCAGGAAGGGCCCCGGGTGCCGCAGCCGGGGCTCTTCCTCTTTCACCCGGCACGCCTCAGCAGGGAACAGCCCTCTGGCAACGGGGCTCTTACCATTCTCCGAGTCGCAACGGCCCGACGGTCTGCAGGCTCGCCCGCTGCACATCTCGGTTCTCGCGCATCAGCTCGATGACCTCTGCGTCACCGACTTGGTCGAACGACTCGTACCAGCAGCCAACCGCCCAGAACGGTTCCAGCCAATGTGGGCACACGACACGATCGGCCTCTCGCTGAAGCGGCTTCAAGGTGGGTGCGGCCCCCACCGGCGCTGCAGCGACGACGCGAGCCGCCCGGGACGCCCGAGCCCAGCGCACGGCAGCGATCATCGTGGCGCCGGTCGCGACACCGTCGTCTACGACGAGCACGGTTCGACCTGCGAGGCCAAGTGGCGGCTGCTCGTGGTGCAGACGGGCGTCCAGTTCAGCTGCCTTCGACCGCGCCTCATCGACAGCCGCAGCGACCTGCTCGTCGGTCAGCCCGTCGGCGCCTCGCAGATAGACTCCGCTCCCGGGAGTCACCGCACCGATCGCGTACTCGGCCTGCAATGGATGACCGACCTTGCGGACCGCAACCACGTCGAGCGGCGCGCCGAGAATCGTGGCGACCTCTGCCGCGACCACGACACCGCCGCGAGCCAAGCCGACGACGACGAGCGCAGGCCCTCGCTCGCACTCCAGTTCGGCGGCGAGCGCCCGCCCACCCGCCCGCCGATCGCCGAAGGGCGGCTCCGAGTCGACGAAGACGGAGTCGGTCACGGCGTCAGCCCTTGACGACGCCGATCGGTACCAGCCGTGCGACGCGACGAGCGAGGCCCGCCTGCTCGACGATGTCCACGACGCGTTCGACATCCTTGTAGGCGAACGGAGCCTCTTCAGCGAGGCCTCTGTTCGAAGGTGAGCGAACCACGATTCCTTCGGCCTCGAGCCGGCGGCGAAGGACGCCACCGTCGATCTGTCTGCGCGCTCCGGTGCGCGACATCGCTCGGCCCGCACCGTGGCAGGTCGTGCCGAAGGAGCGCGCGATCGACCCGGGCTCGCCGACGAGCACGAAGCTCACCGTTCCCATGCTGCCGGGAATGAAGACGGGCTGCCCGACGGCACGATAGGCCGCGGGAATCTCCGCCATACCGGCAGGGAATGCCCGAGTCGCGCCCTTTCGGTGAACGAGCAGCTCGCGACCGTCGTACGATTCGACCTTCGCGACGTTGTGTGCAACGTCGTAGACCTGGCGTGTCGCGTCCGCTGCCGCACCACCGAGTATCCGTGCGATCGCACTCCGCACGTTGTGCGCGATTGCCTGCCGGTTCGCGAAGGCGAAGTTCGCGGCCGCGGCCATTGCAGCGAGATACGTCTGCCCCTCCGGCGACGAGGCCGGCGCGCATGCGAGTTGCCGGTCGGGAAGCGAGATGCCGTACCTGGTGCCGACGTCGTCCATGGCCCGGACGTGGTCGCTGCAGACCTGGTGCCCGAGGCCCCGCGATCCGGTGTGGATGAGGACGGTGAGCTGCCCCTCGCTGAGACCGAACGCCTCGGCGGTCGCATCGTCGAGGACACGATCGACGCGTTGCAGCTCGACGAAGTGATTGCCTGCACCCAGTGTCCCGAGCTGTCCTCGGCCCCGTTCGTGTGCCCGCGGAGAAACGGCACCGACATCCGCGCCGTCGAGCCGTCCTGCTGCCTCCGTCAGCTCGACGTCCTCGTCTCGACCGATCCCGCGTGCGACGAGAGCGCGCGACCCCTCGCGCAGCACGTCGTCGAGGTCGACCGTCGAAAGCAACAGCGACCCGTGTTTTCCGGTGCCCGCAGGGACCGAGCGGGAGATCTCATGCACAAGCGGCTCGCGCCGCGCGCCCAGCTCCTGGTCGGAGAGCGGGAGCGCAAGAAGGCGGACGCCGCAGTTGATGTCGTACCCCACGCCACCCGGCGAGACCACCCCATCCGGCAGCTCCATGGCGGCGACGCCGCCCACCGGAAAGCCGTACCCCTGATGAATGTCGGGCATTGCGAGTGCGGGCGCGACGATCCCCGGCAGTGTTGCGACGTTTTGCAGCTGCTCGAGACTGCGGTCTGCGACGATCGCGTCGAGAAGCTCTCGATCGGCGAAGATCCTCGCCGGCACGCGCATGTCCGCCCGCGCCTCGGCTGGGATCTCCCAGAGGTTCTCGTCGACCTGCACAAGCTCAGACGTCCAGGACGACGTGGCCATACCAGCCGCCTCCTCTCTCGGCGAACTCGAGATCGTTGAGCGTCACCGCCTTCACGATGTGGCGGGGCGAGTTTCGTCGTCCGACGACGGTCGCACGCAGGCGCCCCGCGGACAGCTCGAGCTCGGCAAGTCGTTCCGGTGTGACGCCTCTCACCTCGGCGAGGAATGCGAGCTCGGAAAGCCAGTCCGCGAGCAGCAACGCCCGGTCGCCGCCGTCAAGCTCGATGAGGTGGTGCTCCTCGACGCCGTCCTGATCAGACGCGACGAGCTCTGCGAAGGCCCCCAACGCCGCCTCGAAGATGCCCGATTCGTCGGCGGCCTCGAGCTCGAACTCGACCTCTCCGACGTGGTCGACGAAGCGGTGCGTCGGTGCTGGCACCTCGCCCCCTCGCATATCGCAACCTGACGAAGGTCGTGGACGAAACCGTCGCAAGATCCGCCAGCCCGCGCATCGGTGGATCTACTGATCGGCCGCCTGGGACGGTTTGGTGTTCAGGCGTGCATCCAGCGGCGGCGCTCGCGCCGGACGGCCTCGAAGTCCCCTCCGAGCAGTCCTCCGAGCCGCTGGTCGATCGTCGCGAGCAGTCCGCCGGCGACGAAGATCCACGCCTCCGCGCGCGGATCGCGATCGGCGGCGACCACCCCCCGCGCCTGGCCGTCGACGATCAGCCCGGTGAAGAACGCATGCACCTCGCGGATCTGTCGCCGCAGGGCCTTCGTGATCACCGGATCGTCCGCCGTCTCGTTCAGGCCCTGGATCCAGAGGTCGATCAGCCGGATCTTGGCCCGCTTCGCCATGAACGCGTCGGCCACGGCGCCGAGACACGTGTCCGGGCTCTCCGCAACCGCGGTCTCGGCCAGCTCGCGCAGCGCCGCCCAGGCCTCGTCGAGGCACGCGAGGTAGAGATCGCGCTTCGAGCCGAAGTGCCGGTACAGGATCGGCTCCGAGATGCCGGCTTCGCGCGCGATCTCCGCCGTCGTCGCGCCCCGGTAGCTCGACACGGCGAAGACGCTGCAGGCGGTGTCGAGAACCGCCTGGCGCCGCTCCCCGGCTGTCAGCCGCTGCCGTGTCTGGGTCACGCGGCCTCGATCACCGGCGCGACCTCGGCCTCGGCCTCCGGTGCCTGCTTGTGCTCGACCTTGCGGATCGCGACCGTCGCCACCGTGGCTCCCGCGAGCGCGAGCAGCCCGGCGACGCGGAGCGCGTCGTGGAAGCCGCTCAAGAAGGCCTCCGTCGGCGCCTTTCCGGAGGCGATGGCGGAATCCACGCTCGACGCGACGATCGCGCCCATCACCGCGATCCCGAGCGACCCGCCGACCTGTCGCATCGAGTTCAGGACCGCGGAGCCGACGCCGGCCTTGTCCACCGGGACCGCGCTCATCGCGGCCGCGGTCGTCGGCGTCATCGTGCACCCCATGCCGATGCCGCCGATGATCAGCCCGGGGAGGATCGCCCAGAAGGTCGCGCTGGCGCCGAGCGTCGAGTAGTAGAAGAGCATGATCGCGAGCAGGGTCATCCCGCCGCCGACCAGCCAGCGCGAGCCGAAACGGTCGGACTGGCGCCCCGCCAGCGGCGCGATCAGGATGATCAGCACGGTCATCGGCAGGAACGACGCCCCGGCCTGCACGGGCGAGTAGCCGAGGACGTTCTGCATGTACAGCGAGACGTAGAAGAACGTCCCGAACATCGCGAGGCCGACGAACAGCATCGCCACGTTGGAGCCGCTGAACGTGCGGTTGCGGAACAGGCTCAGCTCGAGCATCGGCAGGCGCTGGCGCAGCTCGAGGACGACGAACGCCACGAGCGAGACCGCTGCCACTGCGAACGCACCCAGGATCTGCCACGAGGTCCAGCCGTAGCTGTTGGCTTCGATGAACGCGAAGGTGAGCGCGAACAGCCCGATCCCGGACGAGACGAGGCCGGGAACATCGGGGCGCTGCTCGCGCGACGTGTCGCGTGACTCGTCGATGAGGAACGGCACGGTGATCAGGCCGGCGATCCCGATCGGCACGTTGATGAAGAAGATCCAGTTCCAGTTGACGTGCTCGGTCAGCACACCGCCGACGAGCGGGCCGATCGCGAGCGCCATCGCGGACACGCCCGCCCAGATGCCGATCGCGGTTCCGCGCTGCTTCGGCGGGAACGTGGCGGTGATGATCGACAGCGTCGCCGGGTTCATCAGCGCGCCGCCGAACCCCTGCACGACGCGCGCGCCGATCAGGAAGCCGCCGCTCGGTGCGAGGCCGCACGCGAGCGATGCGCCGGTGAAGACGACAAGGCCCGTCATGAACATCCGCCGGCGACCGAGCAGGTCGGCGAGCTTCCCGCCCGTCAGCATGAACGCGGCGAACGTCAGCGCGTAGCCGGCCACGACCCACTCGAGCTCGGACAGCGAGAGGCCCAGCGAATTGCGAATCGACGGCAGCGCGACGTTCACCACCGTGTTGTCGAGCATGATCATGAACAGCCCGACCGATACGGCAGCGAGCGTCCACCATTGCTTGTTCTCCGACGTGATCAAGCGCTGCCTCATGGGCGCACCCTCCGATCCCTCAAGTTAGCGAGCACTAAGTTAGCAGACGCTAACCTCGCCGGAGGCGGCGTAGGCTGTCCGGCGTGAGCGCTGCGGAGATCGTGTGGCGGCCGGACGAGGCGACCGTCGAGCGCGCCAACGTCACGCGCCTCCAGCGCCGTGCGGGCGCATCCGACTACGGGACGCTCGTCCGCCGTTCGTGCGAGGAGCCCGAGTGGTTCTGGCCGCTCGTGGTCGACGACCTCGGCCTCGAGTTCGCACAGCCGTGGGAGCGCGTGGTCGATCCGTCGCGCGGGCCCGAGTGGACGACCTGGTTCGTCGGCGGCCGCCTGTCGATCGCGCACAACTGCGTCCACCGCTGGGCGAAGCGGCGTCCCGACGCGGTCGCAGCGGTGGGGCTCGGTGAGGACGGAGGCCGACGCGAGCTGACCTTCGCCGAGCTCTCCCGCGACGTGACGCGCCTCGCCGAGGAGCTCGCCGCACTCGGAGTCGAGCAAGGCGACCGCGTGGCGATCTTCCTGCCGATGTCGCCCGAGGTCGCGGTCGCCTCGCACGCCGTCGCGCACCTCGGAGCGATCCAGGTCCCGGTGTTCTCGGGCTTCGCGGCGCCCGCGGTCGCGCAGCGCCTGCAGGCCAGCGAGGCGAAGGTCGTGATCACCCAGCGGGCGTCGACGCGCCGTGGGAGGCCCGTGCCGATGCTCGAGATCGTCGAGCAGGCCCT
Organism: uncultured Thermoleophilia bacterium; assembly: GCA_963851065.1. Classification (GTDB taxonomy): domain Bacteria; phylum Actinomycetota; class Thermoleophilia; order Gaiellales; family Gaiellaceae; genus PALSA-600. Next base: position 65,999 of record CAWKNW010000008.1, on the reverse strand, counting down.
CGAGCAGGCGCCGAGCGTGAAGCACGTCGTGCTCGCACCGTTCGCGCTGGACGAACGGCCGGGAGCGCTGCCCGCAGCACAGGTGGACTCCGAGACGCCGTACCTGCTCACGTACACGTCCGGCACGACCGGGGCGCCGAAGGGAGTCGTGCACGTGCAAGGCGGATTTCTCGTCTCGATCGCGCGCGAGGCCGCCTACCAGGCCGACGTGCACGAAGGCGACGTGATGCACTTCGCGACCGACATGGGCTGGATCATGGGCCCGTGGACGCTCGTCGGTGCCGGCGCGCTCGGAGGCACGATCGTCTTCGCCGAGGGCGCGCCCGACTGGCCCACCCCCGACCGTCTCTGGCGGACGGTCGAGGCGGAACGCGTCACGTCGCTCGGCCTCTCGCCGACCCTCGCGCGTGCGCTCCTGCCCCACGGGGCGCCGACCGCCGACCTGTCGAGCCTCCGCACCTTCGTCACGACGGGCGAGCCGTGGAACCCGGAGCCCTATCGCTGGCTCTTCGAGGACGTCGGTGGGGCCCGCGTGCCGGTGATCAACTGCTCCGGGGGAACCGAGGTCGGCGCCTGCTTCCTCTCCCCCACCGTCGCTTCACCGATCAAGGCCTGCTCGGTCGGCGGCCCGGCGCTCGGGATGGCGATGGACGTCGTCGACGAGCACGGCGCCTCGCTGGTCGGGACCGGCGAGGTGGGCGAGCTCGTCTGCCGCCGGCCGTTCCCGGGCATGACCCGAGGCTTCTGGCGTGACCCGCAGAAGTACATCGACACCTACTGGTCGAGGATTCCGGGCGTCTGGGTGCACGGTGACTGGGCCTCGGTGGACGCCGACGGCTTCTGGTTCCTCCACGGACGTTCGGACGACACGCTCAACATCGCCGGCAAGCGAATCGGCCCTGCCGAGCTCGAGTCGGCCGCCACCGACCATCCGGCCGTGCGTGAAGCGGCGGCGATCGGCGTCCCGCACGCGGTCAAGGGCGAGACCTCGTGGATCTTCTGCTGCCTGCTGCCGGGCGCGACGCCGGGCACCGACCTCGAGCGGGAGGTCTCCGAGACGGTCGCGGCCCGTCTCGGCAAGGCGTTCGCACCGGATCGCGTGATCTTCGTGGAGGCGCTGCCCAGGACGCGTTCGGCGAAGATCGTGCGGCGCGCGGTGCGCGCGACAGCGCTCGGCAGCGACCCAGGTGACCTTTCGTCGCTCGAGAATCCGGAGTCGCTCGAGGCGATCGCGGCGGCGGTCGCCTGATGCAGCCGAACACGATCCGCTGGCTTCTCATCGCACTCCTCGCCGTCGCCGCCGTCCTGAGCGTCGTCGGCAACAAGCTGTCGTCGCCGCTCATCGGCTGGATCGCGTTCGCGTTCTTTCTCGTCGCCGTCTTCCTCTACTTCAGGTGGCGTCGCGCACTGCACAATGTGCGTAAGGCGAATGAGACTCGCTCTGGCACAGATCAATAGCGTCGTCGGGGACATCGACGGCAACGCCGCGCGGATCGCGGATTGGCTCGAGCGCGCGCGCGCCGACCGAGCCGATGTCGTCCTCTTCCCGGAGCTCGCCGTCACCGGCTATCCCGCGGAGGACCTGCTGCTCCGGCCCGGATTCGTGCGGGCGGCGAAGGCGGCGGTCGAGGAGATCGCGCGGCGGGTGGACGGGATCACGGCGCTCGTCGGCTCACCGCACCTCGATGCCGATCTCTACAACGGGTGCTTCGTGCTCGCCCAGGGCGAAGTGCGAGGCGTGTACCGCAAGCGCTACCTGCCGAACTACGGCGTCTTCGACGAGGACCGCTACTTCGCGCCCGGGAACGACCTGATGCTGCTCCGTTTCGGCGACGTGGTCGTCGGGCCGACCGTCTGCGAGGACCTGTGGCAGCCCGGCCCGCCCGCGACCGACCTGGCGCTCGCGGGCGCGCAGCTCGTCGCGAACATCTCCGCATCGCCGTTCCACGTCGGCAAGGACCGCGAGCGGGAGGAGATGCTGCAGGTGCGTGCCCGGGACAACACCTGCTTCATCGCGCTCTGCAATTCGGTCGGCGGACAGGACGAGCTGATCTTCGACGGCCACTCGGTCGTGATCGACGACGACGGCCAGGTGATCGCGCGGGCAGCCGGCTTCGAGGAGGAGCTCCTCGTCGTCGACGTCGACCCGGTCTCGGCGATCGGACGGCGGCTCCGCGACGTGCGACGTCGCGCGCTGGCACGCGGGCGCCGTCCCCGTGAGATCCAGGTGATCGAGCTCTCGCCACCGGTCGCGCAGGACGACGTCCGTCATCCGGCGCCCAAGCCCCAGGTCGACGACCTCGAGCAGATGCGGCTCGCGCTCGAGCTCGGACTGCGCGACTACGTGACCAAGAACGGCTTCGGCGACGTCGTGATCGGCGTCTCGGGCGGCATCGATTCGGCGCTCACGGCCGCATTGTGCGTCGAGGCGCTCGGGGCAACGCGCGTGCACTGCGTCTCGATGCCGTCCCGCTACTCGTCCGAGGGCACCCGCCGCGACGCCCGCCGTGTGGCCGAGCTGCTCGGCACCGACTTCCGCGAGCTCGCGATCGAGCCGATGGTCGACGCCTACGACGCCGTGCTGGCCGAGCACTTCGCCGGGCGCGAGCAGGACCTCACCGAGGAGAACCTGCAGGCGCGGATCCGCGGCACCCTGCTGATGGCGCTCTCGAACAAGTTCGGGTGGCTGGTGATCGCGACCGGCAACAAGTCGGAGCTCTCGGTCGGCTACTCGACGCTGTACGGCGACCTCGCCGGCGGCTTCGCGCTGATCAAGGACGTCTACAAGACCGATGTCTTCCGCCTGGCCAAGCGGCTCAACGAGCGCGCAGGGCGCGAGCTGATCCCCCAGTCGATCATCGAGCGCGCGCCGAGCGCCGAGCTCCGCGCCGATCAGCTCGACGAGGACTCGCTGCCGCCCTACCCGAAGCTCGACCGCGTCCTCGAGGCGTACGTGGAGCTCGATCGCTCGCGCGAAGAGCTCTCGCAGGACGGATTCGACCGCGACGTCGTCGAGCGCGCGCTCGCGCTCGTCGACCGCGCCGAGTACAAGCGCCGCCAGGCGCCGCCGGGCGTGAAGCTCCGGCCGAAGGCGTTCGGCCGTGACCGTCGCACGCCGATCACGAACCGCTGGAAGAACTAGGAGCTAGTTCACGAGCTGTGCCAGCGCCACGCCGAGCACCGGCACGGCGATCGTCAGCGCATAGCTCGTCCAGCCCACCACCACGAGTGCACGGCGCGAGCGCTCCGGCCTGCCCTCGCGGATCTCCGCCTGGAGGCGCGGCCCGAGCACGAAGTTGTGCAGGTACGAGACGACGACGAGGCAGAGGGCGAGAGCCACCTTCACCCACAGCACGATCTGGAACGCCGGGCGAGTCTCCCAGTCGCGCGCAGCGAGGGCGACACCGGTCAGCGCCGCGACGAGCAGCGATCCGTACCCGAGTGGACGCCAACGGAGCCCGAGCTCCCGCATCGCGCGGGCGCGCGCAGGCCCTTCGAGCGTGCGCACGGCGGGGACGCCGACGAAGACCAGCGCCGTCGAGCCGCCGACCCAGACGGCGGCGGCGAGCAGATGCACGGCCACGAGGACACCCTCCAACTCGGGAGCAGGCTAGTGACCCGGCTGGGGGCCCGTGGGCGCCTCCCTCCGCGCAGCGTGTCGACCGTCAGCAGACAATCGAGCGCCGGGCGGCGAGGCGGCCCACGCCCCGGCCGTTCTCGTCGCGCTCACCGAGCCGGGCCTCGGGCAGCCACCCCATAGCTGCCTGTGCCTTCTCGAGGCGATCCGCGACCGCTCCGAACCTCGCCCCACCGAGGCCGAAGTTGCCGATCAACACATGGTTGAGCGTCACGAGCCCGATGCTGCAGGCACCGCCTCCCGGCGTCATCGGCCTCACGGTCGATCTTGCCGTCCTCCTCAGGGACGACTTGCCATGCGAACCAGCTGCGCCAGTTCTGGTGGAACGATCACCTCGCCGCGCGCGGTCGAGCTCGGAGAGCGTCCACCAGCGCACCTCGGTCACACCCTCGGGACGGAGATCGATCGTCGGCGCCGGCTCGTGGACCTCGACGCGAACCAGGTAGAAGCGCTCTTGCTGGCAGACGATGCGGCCGTCCCACGGGAACGTGTGCTCGCGTTCGTGCACCACCGGGCCGGCCTCCGCGACGTCGAGACCCGCCTCCTCGAGCAGCTCGCGTTGCAGGGCCTGCTCGTCCGACTCGCCGTCGTCGACCCCGCCGCCGGGCGTCACCCACCAGCCGCCGCCACCGACCGGGTGTTCGAGGCGCACGAGCAGCACGCGGCGCTTCGCGTCGACGACCACGCCTCGTACCGCCTGCCGCTCGAGTGGGACGAGCCAGTCACGGAGCGCCGCGAACCAGCGCAGGCGCTCCTCGTACGGGACCGCCGCGTTCGCAGGCGACGTCGACGGCAGCACGAACAGCGCCGTCGGCCCGACCGTGCGGAGCTGCGGCCCGAGCTCCGTCCGCTCCCGGAAGAGGCCGCGGTAGGCCTCCTTGCCGACGAACGCGACCGCACGCGGTTCGAGCTCGCGCGCGATGCGCTCGAGCCGGCCGGCGTCGAAATCGCCTTGGCGGAGATCGCCCGAGCCCGGCGTCGTCCGGTAGGCGGCATTGGTGATGCCGAGACCGAGCTCGAGCAGGAGGAACTGCTCGGCCGGCTCGAAGCGGCGCGGCGTGAACCCGGCCTCGTGCAGGAGCCGCCAGAAATCGTTGCGAGGGTTCGCGAAGTGGGCCGCGGCGGCGGCCGAGACGCGCCCCGGGTTGATGCCGCAGAAGACGCACCGCAGGCCCGGCGCGAGGACATCGGGGACGGCGCTGTGCGAGCTAGACGGTCTTGCGGCCACGCGGCTTACAGCGTGGCATGCGCTGCGTCCACGTCGCGGTGCAGACCCACGAGCTCGGGAGCGGCGGTGCGGGCTTGCGACCGGCCCCGGTCGAGGCGCGCCGACGCGTCCAGGTGCGGCAGACGCGCGTCACGCCGCCTCCTGCTCCGGCCCACGCGCATCGAGCCGCCGCTCGAACAGCTGCCGCATCTGCTCCCCGGCGAGCGCAGGCCGGCGGGGCGTCGGCTTGAGGACGCTGACCTGGTCGCTCCGGTGCGCGCCGTAGCACCGTGCGTAGCACTCGGCCTCTGAAAGCGGCCTGAGCCTCATCGCCGACAATCTAGGTCCGGGGTCGGACGGACCCTCCGGCCCGCCAGAAGGTAGCGTTGGCGCGCCATGGTGACGACGAAACCGAAGGTCTTCGAGTACGCGGTCGAGGTCGATCGCGAAGGGCGGATGACGATTCCCGGAGGCGCGCAGATCGATCGCGCCGAAGGGTGGTCGCCGGACCACCTTCTGCTTGCCGCGCTCGTGCGCTGCTCGATCGACAGTCTCACCTACCACGCTCGGCGGACCGGGCACGACGTGTCCGCGTCGGGTTCGGCGCAAGGAACGGTCACCCGTCGAGAGACCGACGGCCGCTATGCGCTCGTGCAGGCCGACGTACGGATCGATGCTCAACTGCAGCCGCGTGCCACGCAGAGCGCGGAGCTCGCCGTCATGGCGGAGCGCGACTGCTTCGTCGGCGCCTCCCTCACCGTGACACCGAGGTACGAGTGGCACGTGTCATGACAACTGTCGAGGCGGTGCGTGAGCGCTTCTCGGCGCTCCGCCAGCCGCTCGCATTCTTCGACGGCCCCGGCGGCACCCAGGTCCCGGACTCGGTGATCGACGCGATCTCCGAGTACCTCCGCGAGTCGAACGCGAACATCGGCGCGCCGTATGGAACGTCTCAGCGAACCGATGCGCTCGTCGCACGGTCGCGCGAGACGGCCGCCGAGTTCCTGAACGCGAGTGTCGAAGAGGTGGCGTTCGGCGCCGAACATGACGACCCTCAACTTCGCGCTCACGCGCGCTGCAGGGCGCGAGTGGGTTGCAGGCGACGAGATCGTCTGCACGAAGCTCGACCACGACGCCAACGTGTCGCCGTGGCTCGAGCTCGCGCGCGACCGAGACCTCGTCGTCAAGTTCGCGGAGATCGACGAGGAGTGCCGGCTCGACCTCGACCATTTGCGGTCGCTGCTCTCGGAGCGGACCCGAGCCGTCGCGTTTCCGTACGCGTCGAATGCCGTCGGGACGATCACGCCGGTTGCGGAGATCGCCGCGCTGGCGCACGAGGTTCGGCGCGCTCGCGTGGGTCGACGCGGTGCACTACGGCCCTCACGGACAGATCGACGTGCAGGACGATCGGCGCCGATGTGCTCGTCTGCTCGCCCTACAAGTACTTCGGCCCCCACATGGGGCTGGCATTCGGTCGCAAAGAGCTCCTGGAGAGCTGGCGGCCCTACAAGGTGAGGCCGTCTTCGAACGAGCCGGTCGGACATCGATTCGAGACGGGGACGTCGCAACACGAGCTCCTGGCGGGCTTCGTCGCCGCCGTCGAGCACATCCAGTGGATGGGCTGGGACTACATCACCGAGCACGAGCACACACTCGGTCAGCGGTTCCTCGATCGGCTGCCCGACAACTGCACGCTCTACGGGATCAAGACCATGGACACGCGAGTTCCGACGTTCGCATTCAACGTCGCCGGGCGGACGCCCGAAGAAGTCGCGGTTCAGCTGGCCCACGCCGGCTACGCCGTCTGGCACGGGAACTACTACGCGGTCGAGATCTTCGATCGCCTCGGCCTACCGGACGGTGCGGTGAGAGTCGGCATCTGCTCGTACAACACCGCCGACGAGGTCGACGGGCTGCTCCACACCCTCGCCGAGCTCTAAAGAACTAAGGCAGAACGCCGAGCTCGTCGAGCGAGGTGCGAAGCTCCTCGGCGTCGCGGTAGACGCGAAACGCGCCGGACGCGGTGAGCTCCGCCTCGCCGTAGCCACCGCTGAGCAGTCCAACCGAAAGCATGCCCGCGCGGCGCGCAGCGAGCAGGTCCCAGACCGCGTCGCCGACGACGTAGCACTCCGCCGGCTGCACACCGAGTCGGTCGGCGCACGCGAGGAAGAGATCGGGCTCGGGCTTCGCACGCAGGACGTCGCCTCGGTCGACGACCACCGTCTCCCGCGGCACGTCGAGAGCCTCGAGCGACTCGTCGATCTCGGGGCGCCTGCCGGACGTGGCGATCCCGTGTACGACGCCGCGCTCGCGGAGCTCCCGCAAGAGGGCGACCGCACCGGGAAGCGGACGCCGCTTCGGAAGCAACTCCCGGAAGAGCTCTCCGTGCCGCTGTTGCAACTCCTCGGCTTCGTGTGCGGAGAGCTCGCGCCCGACCTCTCGACCGGCGGCGCGAGCGAACAGGCCCCCGCTCATGCCGATGCGACGGTGGATGCGCCACCCGTCGATCGGGAAGCCGGCGTCTTCGAAGACCCGTTGCCAGGCGAACACGTGCGCGTAGACCGTGTCGATGAGCGTGCCGTCGAGGTCGAAGATGAGCGCAGCCCGCATCAGACGCCTGGGTACGCGGAGCCTGCAGCGTTCGCCCAGGGTGAGCCGGGCGTGCGCCGGATCGGATCCGGATCGATCCCGCGCGCCTCTGCAATCGCAAGCGTCAGCAGCTGGAAGCGAACGATGTCGACGGCCGGGTGGCGTGTGGGCACGAGCGTCGTCTCGCAACCGAGCGCTTCCAGCGCGCGCACGGCATCGTGTGCGCGCTCGGCCGCGCGGCCCTTCGCCTTCCAGCACGAACGCGCGCACGCTCTCGTCGACCGCCGCGAGGTAGCCGTGCAGCAGCTGCTCCGTCTCGTGCGCGCCGGCCGAGACCCAGGCGCCCTCGCGCAGCTTCAGCACCGCCTCTTGCGCCGTCGGCCAGTCGCGGCCCGCGCCTGCCACGAGGATCTTGTCCTGCTCCGGCGCGGCCGTCTCCAGCCGGAGCGCCTTCTCGACCTCCTGCGCGATCCAGGACGGATCGCCGGCCCCGTGGATCGCATCGAGCGCGGCAACGGCGCAGGTGTAGCTCGCGGTGTGACACCAGGAGCGCTCGACCTCCGGCGTGCACACGATCACCTCGCCGGCGATCTCCGCGAGCGGCGACGACGGCGTCCCCGTGATCAGCCACACCTCGCCCGAGAACGCACGCGCCGCCTCCAGCGTCAGCTCCGTCTCGCCCTCGTGCGACACGCAGACGAGGACGTCGGCCTGCGGCGGGGAGAGCACCGCTTCGAGCGCCTGCACCGCAGCCCCTCCGGTCTGAGCGGCATGGAACGACGTCCCGCAGCCCGTGTGGACGACCCGTGCGCCGGGCGGCAGCCGCCGGTCGGACGGGACCTGCCGCAGCCACTCCGGCTGGGCGAACACGGCCTTCCTCATCTCGCTCACAGGTGCGTCTATAGCATCGCCGCGATGGCCGAGTTCCCGTGGACGCATCGCGAACGGGTTCGCTTCCGCGATTGCGACCCGATGGGCCACGTCAACAACGCCGCCTATTCGACCTACCTCGAGCAGGCGCGGATCGCGGTCCTCGGTGGGCTCGAGCCGTTCATCCTCGCGCGCGTCGAGATCGACTTTCGCTCGGAGCTCCGCCCCGGCGAGGAGATCGAGGTGCGCACGCGCTGCCCGCGGATCGGCACGCGCAGCTTCGACCTCGAGCACGAGCTCTGGGCCGGTGGACGCCTCGCCGCCGAAGCGAAGAGCGTGCTCGTGGGGTACGACTACGGTACGGGTTCATCGGTCCCGCTCTCGCGCGTCCGGGCCGGAGTGCTCTGGGGCGAGGTCGTGCCCGCCGCGGCCGCGCAGGGGCTGGCGGCGCTGGCGGGCTCGGCCAAAGACGTCGGCGTGGTCGGCTACACGCTCGGCGGTGGGATCGGCTGGCTCGCGCGCGGCCATGGCCTCGCGTGCAACAGCGTTATCGCCGTCGAGGCGGTGACCGCAGACGGCCGGACGGTCCGCGCCGATGCCGACGGTGAGCGCGACCTGTTCTGGGCTTTGCGCGGCGGCGGTGGCAGCTTCGCGATCGTCACGGCGCTGGAGTTCGCCCTCTACCCGGTGGCAGAGGTCTACGCCGGCGCGCTGTTCTGGCCTCTGGAGCGGGCGGGAGAGGTTCTCCACACGTGGCGCGAACTCGTCGCCGCCGCGCCGGACGAGCTCACCTCCCTCGGCCGCCTCATGCAGTTCCCGCCGATGCCCGAGGTCCCGGAGCCGTTCCGCGGTCGCGCCTTCGTGCTTGTTGAGGCCGCGTACCGTGGGCCGGAAGCCGATGGCGCGCGGCTGCTAGCGGCACTGCGCGGGCTCGGCCCGGAGATGGACACGCTTGCCACGATCCCGGTGGACGGCCTGAGTGAGCTGCACATGGATCCGCCGCAACCGGTACCCAACGCCGGGGACGGGATGCTGCTCTCGGAGCTTCCGGCCGAGGCCGTCGATGCGCTCGTCGGCATCGCCGGCGCTGGCTCTGGATCACCGCTCCTCTCGGTCGAGTTACGTCACCTCGGCGGTGCGCTTGCAAATGCCTCGTCCTCGAACGGAGCGCTCTCCTCGATCGACGCCGGGTTCGCGCTGTACGCGGTGGGTTTCGCCATGGATGCGGAGATGAGAGCCGCCGCGCAGGCGTACGCGGCCAAGATGCAGGACGCGCTCGCGACATGGAGCGCGGGGCGCTCGTTCATGAACTTCACTGAGCGGCGCGCCGATCCGGGCGAGCTCTTCGACGCCACCACCTACGCGCGGCTCCGGAGTGTCAAGGCCGAGTACGACCCGGACGACGTGATCCGCGGAAACCACTCGATCCCTCCTGCCTGAGCGAGCGCAAACGGCGGAGCGAGCCGCCGTTGCAGCTCCACCAATCTCGGTCAGTGAGGTGCCAAACGCCGAGGAGTACGCCACGGTGGCCGCGTCGGTTCCCAGACGTGCGTCGACCGGAGCGGTGCTCGCGACCCTCCGAACGGTTGCGGAACTCGCTATCTGTTCTGTTCAGAAGGCCGCTCTCGGCGCGCGGGATTCGGGTTAGCCGCCGCCGAAGTACTGGTAGAGCAGGAAGACGTTGAGGAGGCTGATCAGGGTGGCGATCGCGACTGCGGCGTAGGTGGTGGTGCGCCGGTTGACGTGGATGCCCATGAGGTCGTGGCGGCTGGTGAGGTGGACGAGCGGGATCAGGGCGAAGGGGATGCCGAAGGAGAGCACGACCTGGCTGAGCACGAGTGCGCTGGTGGGGCTGACTCCGAGAGCGAGCACGACGATCGCCGGGATCATCGTGATCAGCCGTCGGAACAGCAACGGCACGCGGAGGTTGACGAAGCCGGCCATCACGACCTGGCCCGAGTAGGTGCCGACGCTTGAGGAGGATGCGCCGGAGGCGAGCAGGGCCACCGCGAATGCAAGGGCGGCTCCGCCGCCGACCATGGTCGCGAAGCCAGCGTGTGCCTGCTGGATCGTGGTGATGTTGGTGTGGCCGGTGCCGTAGAAGAGCTTGGCTGCGACGGCGAGCATGGCCATGTTCACAAGCCCGGCGAGGCCGAGTGCGATCAGCACGTCGGTGCGCTCGAAGCGGAGCACGCGTCCGCGTTCGGTGTCGTCGCGGACCGGCATTCGGCCCTGGGTGAGCGCGGAGTGGAGGTAGATCGCGTGCGGCATCACGGTCGCGCCGATGATTCCGACTGCGAGGTAGAGCGAGCCCGATCCGCGCAGCTGCGGCAGAAGCCCTTGCAGCGAGCCGGAGGCGGAGGGGCCGATCTTCAGCGTCTCGTAGAGGAAGCCGAGGAAGATGATCCCGAGCAGTGCGGTGATCGCGAGCTCGAAGCGGCGGTAGCCGTGTCGTTGCAGCTCGAGGATCCCGAAGGCGATGAAGCCGGTCATCACGCCGGCGATGAGCAGCGGCACGTGGAAGAGCAGATTTAGCCCCAGTGCGGCGCCGAGGAACTCAGCGATGTCGGTCGACATCGCCATCAGCTCCGCCTGCCCCCACAGACCCCAGGCGACCGCGCGCGGGTAGCGCTCGCGGCACAGTTCGGGCAGGTTGCGGTCGGTGACGATCCCGAGCTTGGCCGACAGGTACTGGATCAGCATCGCCATCGCGTTCGCGGCCAGCACCACCCAGAGCAGCAGATAGCCGAACTGGGCGCCGCCCTGCACGTTGGTGGCGAAGTTGCCCGGGTCGACGTAGGCGATCGCGGCCACGAAGGCCGGCCCGAGCATTGCCAGCATCGCCCGCGAACGCCCCTTCGCGAGCAGCTGCTCGAGCGCGCTTGCTTCCTGCTCAAACGGCGCCGGCAGCACCACGGCGTCGTCGGTTGCCAGCGCCGCCGCCGGCGCTACGGGCGGCGGCGTCAGCGCTGCTCCCCGATCGTCACTCGCATCGCGCGCGCCAGCGCGGCGCCGAGCACGTGCACCGCGTCGCCGACACGGAGGAACAGCGGCCCGTCGAACGGCTGCTTCTCGATCAGTTCCAACGAGGCGCCGGGGGCGATCCCGCGGGCCTCCAGGAATCGCAGCATCTCCGAGTCAGAATCGGAGACGCGGACGAACGTCGCTCGTTCCCCAGGCTCGAGGAGGTACAGGCTCTGGCTTGCTACTTCGACGACTGCGAGCTCACGGGTCGGGATCGGGTCGCCGTGCGGGTCGAAGGTCGGGTTTCCGAGCTTCGTGGCGATCGCTTCTTCGAGCTCCTCGGAGAGGACATGCTCGAGCCGTTCTGCCTCCGCGTGCACCTCATCCCACCCCAAACCCAGGCTCTCGGCTAGATACAGCTCGAGCAGCCGGTGATGGCGCAGCACCTCCAGGGCGACTTTCCGACCCGACTCGGTCAGACGGACGCCCCGATAGCGCTCGTGCACGACCAACCCGAGGGCGTCGAGCTTGTGCAGCATCCCTGACACCGACGGCGGTCGCACCCCGAGCCGCTCGGCAAGGGCGTTCGTCGAGGCGACCCCGGAACGGCCCTCCAGCTCGTAGATCGCCTTCGCGTAATCCTGTACCGCCGCCGAAAGTTCGAGCGAGCCAGGCTTGGTTATAGGCATGCCTAATTTGTAGCAGAGGTAAGGCTGACGAGAAAGAGCCCTGACCCGAAGCCCTCCGAAAACAGAAGCCGAGGCGCTGCTTGCAGGGCCGACACAGCCGGCAGCCACGTGAGCGCGAGAGAAGGCGAGCGACGCATCGGCGACACTACGCGGCCGAGTTCAACATTTGTACCTTTCCCTGACGACCTGAGGAGGAAGCTCGCCGCATGACGGTCTACCAGCGCAACGTCCTTTCGAACGGCCTGCGCGTGCTGACGGCGCCACTCGAACATGCGCAGTCGGTCACCTGCTACATCATGCTCGCCGCAGGCTCGCGCTACGAAAACGCAGGCAACCGCGGCATCGCGCATTTCGCGGAGCACATGTTCTTCAAGGGAACCGAGCGGCGCCCGACCGCGAAGGACATTGCTCTCGAGGTCGACCGGTTCGGCGGCGAGTTCAACGCCTTCACCTCGAAGGAGTACACCGGGTACTACATCCGCTGCGCCGGTGAGCAGCGGGACCAGGCGCTCGACGTGCTCGTCGACATGATTCGCAACTCGAAGTTCGACACCGACGAGCTCGAGCGTGAGAAGGGCGTGATCGTCGAGGAGATGAACATGTACTTCGACACGCCGCGCGACTACGTGTCGTCGGTGTACGACGAGCTGCTGTTCGGCGACAACCCGCTGGGCTGGGAGACCCTCGGGACGAAGGAGACGGTGACCGGGGCGACGCGCGAGACGTTCATCGACTACCTCTCGAGCTGGTACAGACCGGCTCGCATGGTCGTCGGCGTCGCCGGGATGACGGGTGACGACCTGCTACCCCGGCTCGAGGAGCTGCTCGGCGACCTCGAGCAGAGCGACACCGGGAAGCCGGCCCCCGCCGCGGTCGAGCGCTCCGCCGAGCCTCGGGTGCGCATCCACGCCAAGGACTCCGACCAGGCCAACGTGTGCATCGGCGTCCCCAGCTATCCGCTCGACCATCCGGACCGGTACGCATTGCAGCTGCTCGGCACCGTCCTGGGCACGGGCATGTCGTCGCGGCTGTTTCTCGAGGTGCGCGAGCGGCGCGGCCTCGCCTACTACGTCTACGCGCTCAACAGCTCGTTCACCGACGCCGGCACGCTCGTCTCTCAGGCCGGTGTCGATTTGAAGCGAGCCGACGAGGCGGTGGGCGTGATCGCCCAGGAGTTCAAGCGGATCGGCGAGGAGCCGGTGCCCGTCGACGAGCTCGAGAAGGCCCGCGCGCTCGCGAAGGGGCGCTTCGTGCTGCAGACCGAGAGCCCGAACGGGTTGCTCCTGTACGGACTGCGCCGCGAGGTGCTCGAGGGCCGCGCCGTCGAGCCGTCGGAGCTGCTCGCCGGCCTCGACGCCGTCACGGTCGAGGACGTCCACCGTGTCGGGCAGGACGTGATCGCCGGCCAGGGCCTCCGCCTCGCCGTGATCGGGCCCTTCGACGACGCTTCGCCATTCGAGCAGCTCCTCTGACGCGCAAATGAGCGCGGAACAGCTCGCCGACTTCGCCCGGAGCTACACGGAGGCCTGGTGCAGCCAGGATCCGGCGAGCGTCGCGCGGCACTACGCGACCGACGGCTCGCTCACGATCAACGGCGGCACACCCTCGGCAGGGCGCGCCGAGATCACCGAAGCTGCTCGATCGTTCATGACCGCGTTTCCCGACATGCAGGTGCTGATGGACGACCTCGTGATCGGTGAGGCAGGAGCGACGTACCACTGGACGCTGATCGGGACCAACACAGGGCCCGGCGGAACCGGGAACCGCGTGCAGATCTCAGGGTACGAGGAGTGGACGTTCGGCGACGACGGGTTGATCGCTTCGTCGCTCGGGCACTACGACCAGGCCGAGTACGACAGCCAGATCATGCACGGGGCATAGATCTGGGTCCCGCACACATACGAGAGGTGACACGTGTACGCACAGGTGACGCGATTCGAGGACTCGCCGTCCGACCTCGAGGACGGCATCTCACACGTCCGTGACGAGGTCGTCCCGCTCGCGCGGGCACGGCGCGGTGTTCGCGGGCTCTGGTTGGTCGACCGCGAGACCGGAGAGCGGCTCTCGGTGATGATTTTCGAGGACGAAGAGGCGGCCACTGCGCTGTTCGCCGACGTCGGTGAGCTCCGCGCCGCCGATCCGGACCGGAATCGGCCCGCGCCGGTCGGCTCGACGAGGTACGAGATCTTCGCGGAAGCGCTGGGCTGAAGCGCCGCGTCAGCGGGCCGACACGGTGCGCGACGTCCCGAGCACACGGCCGCGCGCGTCGAGCGCGCGCACCGCGACCACGTTCTCCGACGAGGTGTCCGCCGGGATCGCCGTCTCGAGGTCGACCCAAGGAGCGGCCCCGACGACGCGTAGATGCGCGTTGTCCGTTCCGGCGAGCACCTGCCAGCGCGCGATCCCGGTCTCGCCGTTCCAGCTCGCGTAGACCGTCCCCGCCCCGACGGCCGCCCGAGGAAGCGTCGCGGGGCGTCCGATCCAGATGCTGCGATAGGCGCGATACGTGTCGCCGTAGGGCAGCTTCAGCTGGAAGCGCACGGTGCCGTCGGGCGCGAACTCGCTGACGATCCGCACGCCACCCCAGCCGACGAGCGCGCCGCCGTCCTCCAGCAGTTGCAGGTTGCCCTCGAACGGCGAGGCGATCTTCTTCGGCGGGAGAAAGGTCTTCACGATCGTCGCGTGCTTCGCTGCGACGTCGAGCCGGAGCTCGAGCGGGCGCGAGAACGGCTCGACGCGTGGAATCCCGCCGTTGTCGAACAACGTCAATAAACCTCCGGGATGCAGCCGCGCGTTGTGCTGGAACGCGAACTTCACGGCCGCCGGCGGGCCGAAGTCGCTGCGCGTGCCGCCGAGCCGCCAGATGATGTGCCCGTCGCGCGCGAGCAGGTAGATCGTGCTGGTGTTCCGCCCGGAGACGAGGATCGTCCCTCGGGGGCCGTCGGCGATCGAGTTCACGTGGAAGTAGTCCAGCGGCTGTGCCTTCGTGGCATCGCGCGCGGGCTTGCGGTTGGCCTGGGTGGACTCCGAGAGCGGAACGTGGTCGATGCTGTGCCACTCGAAGACGACACGGCCGGTGGCGACGTCGATCTCCTCGACGATGCTGTCGTACACGTAGCCGTTTCGCGGCCCGCCGACCGACGAGAGATCGGCCGGTACCTCACGGTAGACGGTCATGTACGCGGTCCCACGCGGAGTGAGCTGAAACTCGTGCAGGTCGCCTGCGAGCCCGCGACTCGCGCGAACACGTGCGATCGGCCGATACGAGTCGTCGTAGATCACGTACGAGCCCCGGCCCACGCCGACCTTGCTGATCGTCCCGACCCACCACGTGAGCACCGGCTTGCCGCGGTAGCGCTGAACGCGAAAGTCCGTGGCCTGAACCGGCGGCGCGAGCTGATCGAACCAGATGACGCGGCCGCGGTTGTCGACGATCAGCGGTCCGCCGGTCTTCGCGGGCGCCTTCTCGGCGACGAAGACGTAGCCGGGAGCCGTATGGCTCGCCGGGTGCGTCACGCTCGGAATCGGGACGTCGAGCCCGGGAACCGTGTGCAATGCGCGGGTCGTCGGAGCCGTCGCAGCCGCGTGCGTGGCACCCGCGCAGATCACCGCCGCCAGGCACGAGGCTGTCAGGCGACGCATCACGGTCGCGAGGCTACCTGCCGAGGAATCGGCGCACGCCGCGGAAGTCGCTCGTCCGCACGGGCACGATGCGCACCTCACTCGCGGAGTTCGGCGACTCGATCATGTGTCCGTCGCCGATGTACATCGCAACGTGACCGACGACCGGGTGCTCGTAGAAGAGCAGGTCGCCCGGCAACATGCGCGTGAGCGAGACGGGCATGCCCGCAGCGAATTGGGCGTCGGCATCGCGCGGAATCGTGATTCCGTGCGCGCGATAGACCGCCCAGGTGAGACCTGAGCAGTCGTAGCCCCAGCGCGACAGACCACCCCACAGGTAGTGGAGGCCGACGAACTGCTCCGCGGTCCGGACGAGATCGGTGCGTGTGCGCGGCAACGCTCGGGTCGCGCTCGTCGGAACGGCGCCGTCAGGCACCTGAGACCCGAAGCCCACCTGCGTCCCGTTGGCGAGCGTCGCACTCCGCGCGGTCACGACGAGCGGCGCGCTGAATGTCGGGCCGAGCTGCCACGACCTGACCCAGCCGGGATAGCCGCGCCGGTCGAGCGGCGAGGGCTGGTCGGGAATCGCGATGTGCGTCCAGCCGCGACGACGGCCGAGCACGAGCACACGCTCGCCGTACAGAGCCTGCGTCGGCATGTGCCCGACGAGCGCCAGGCGCTGCGAGTACGTCACCGCCGGCGTCGGCCAGACGTGCGGATCGAGGGTGAGATGTCCGGCAGCGGGCGCCGCCCAGACGTTCGCGACCGGGACACGGACGGTCGCGGCATGCGCCGGTGCCGCGACGAGCACCGCCGCTGCGGCGAGTGCGGGAAGCGCCGCCGAGGTTCAGGACTCCTGGCCCTGCTCCGTCCGACCCCGCTCGCGCAGCTCCTCGACGACCTTCGGATCGGCGAGCGTGGTCGTGTCCCCGAGCGGCCGGTTCTCGGCGACGTCGCGGAGCAGCCGGCGCATGATCTTGCCGGAGCGCGTCTTCGGCAGCTCCGGCGTGAAGACGATGTTCGCGGGCTTGGCAATCGGGCCGATCTTGACGGCGACGTGGTTGCGCAGCTCCTCGAGCTTCTCGAGCGAGGCGTCGACGCCACTCTTCAGCGTCACGAACGCGACGATCGCCTGGCCGGTGGTCGCATCGTTGCGAGCGGCGACCGCCGCCTCGGCCACGTCGTGATGGTCGACGAGCGCGGACTCGACCTCGATCGTCGAGATTCGATGGCCGGAGACGTTCATCACGTCGTCGACGCGCCCGAGCAGCCAGAAGTCGCCGTCCGAGTCGACGCGCGCACCGTCGCCCGCGAAGTAGACGTCGCCGTAGCGCGACCAGTACGTCTCGCGGTAGCGGGCGTCGTCGCCGTAGATGCCGCGGAGCATCGCCGGCCATGGACGCTTGAGGACGAGATACCCGCCGCCTCCGGGACCGACTTCTTCGCCCGCCTCGTTGTAGATCGCCGCCTCGACGCCGGGGAACGGCCGCGTTGCCGAGCCGGGCTTCGTCGTCGTCACGCCCGGGAGCGGCGTGATCAGGATCATCCCGGTCTCGGTCTGCCACCAGGTGTCGACGATCGGGCAGCGATCGCCGCCGACGTGCTCCGAGTACCAGATCCAGGCCTCGGGGTTGATCGGCTCGCCGACCGACCCGAGCAGCCGCAACGAGGAGAGATCGTGCTTCTGCGCATGCTCGGGCCCCCACTTCATGTGTGAGCGGATCGCGGTCGGCGCCGTGTAGAGAATCGTGACCCCGTAGCGCTCGACGATCGACCACCAGCGATTCTTGTCGGGGTAGTCGGGCGTCCCTTCGTACATCACGGACGTTGCGCCGTTGCACAACGGGCCGTAGACGATGTAGCTGTGCCCGGTGATCCACCCGACGTCGGCCGCGCACCAGTAGACGTCCGCGTCCCGCTTCAGGTCGAAGATGTAGTGATGCGTCGTCGCCACGCCGACGAGATAGCCGGCCGTGGTGTGGGCGATTCCCTTCGGCTTCGCCGTCGTCCCCGACGTGTACATGAGGAAGAGCAGATCCTCCGCGTCCATCGGCTCGGGCGGGCACGTCGCAGGGTCCTCCGAGCCGCGCACGTCGTGGTACCAGTCGTCGCGGCCGTCCTGCATGGGCACCTCGTGGCCCGTCCGACGGACGACGAGGCAGCGTCGGACAACCGGCGCGTCGGCCATCGCCTCGTCGGCGATCCGCTTGAGCGGCACCGTCGTCCCTCGTCGCCAGGCCTCGTCCTGCGTGACGAGCACCTCACACCCCATGTCGTTCAGGCGCGACGAGAGCGAATCGGCGGAGAAGCCGCCGAACACGACGGTGTGCGGCGCACCGAGCCGAGCGCAGGCGAGCATCGCGATCGGCAGCTCGGGAACCATCCCCATGTAGATCCCGACAGCGGTTCCCTTCCGCACGCCGAGCTCCTTGAGCGCGTTCGCGAACGCGACCACCTCGCGCAGAAGCCCTGCGTAGGTCAGGTCGCGGCGGTCATCCTCGGGCTCGCCCTCCCAGTGGAAGGCCACCTTGTCGCCACGACCCGCAGCGACGTGGCGGTCGACGCAGTTGTGCGAGACGTTCAGCCTCCCGCCGAGGTACCACTTGGCGTACGGGAGCTCCCACTCGTAGAGCGCGTCGAAGGGGCGGAACCAGTCCACGCGCTCGCGCCCCTCGCGCTCCCAGAATCCGTCGAACCCGTCGTCGTAGATCGCGGGCTGCGCGTTCGCAGCCGCGGCGAACGCGGCAGGCGGCGGGTAGCGCCGCTCCTCGAGGAGCAGCGTGTCGATCGTCTGCGGGGCCGGATCCACGCCCGTTCTACGGCTCGAGGTCGTAGGGGTATCGGGTCAGGTTCTCGGCGCCGGCGTCGGTGACGAGGACGAGGTCCTCCAGCCTCACGCCGCCGAAGCCCTGCCGGTAGAGGCCGGGCTCGACCGTGACGACGTCACCTGCCCGCAGCGCGCCCTTCGCGGCGAGCCCGAGGCCCGGCTGCTCGTGCACCTCCAGGCCGACTCCGTGGCCCAGCCCGTGGAAGAACCCGTCGGCGAGCGGCTTGCCGGCTTCCTTCGTCCGCTGGGTCGGCTCCCCGGCCGCTTCGAAGATGTCGCAGGTGACGTCGTAGACGGTCCGGCCGTCGACGCCGTCACGGATCACGGCAACCGCCTCGTCGAGCGCTTGCCTGCACAGCTCGTGCCAGCGCGCAACGTCGGCAGGGACGTCGCCGACGACGTACGTCCGCGTCATGTCGGCGAAACACGCAGTCTCGTTGTCGCGCGGCCAGACGTCGATCACGACCGGGACTCCGGCAGGAATCGGCCCGCTGCCCATGTCGTGTCCGACCGCGCCCTGGGGGCCCGGGGCGACGATGAAATCGTCGGCAGTGGTGCCGTTGGCGGCGAACGCCCGGGCCATCGCCGCCTTGACGCGCTCGACGGTGAGCGGCGAGCCGTCGACGACGAGGCCGTCGCCGTTTCGCGCCGCACGCCGAAACAGCTCCCGGGCCTCGTCCATCCCGGCCTCGGCAGCCCGCTGCGCGCGCCGGATCCCGGCGAGCTCGGCGGCCGTCTTGACCCGGCGGCGCTCGTCGAAGAACTGCCCGTCGACCGTGATCTCGACGCCTTCGTCACGCAGCCGGTCTGCGAGCCAGAGCGGGAACGTCTCCGGCACGACGGCGCTCGTCACGCCGAACGCCTTGACCGCTCGAACGGGAATCTCTTGCCGAATCTCGCGAAACGAGCGGCCGGACGCGATCAGCTCGTCGGAGCCGAACTCCTCGAACGGATGGAGCTCGAAGGTGCCGACCGCCGCGAGCCGCGGGATCTCCATCGCACCGATTGCAATGTGGCGCACGCCTCCGACCTCGGCGTACAGGAAGGGGTCCGGCACGCCGAGCGTGACCTCGTGCCGAAGCTCCGGTGAGCGAAACGTATCGGCGTGAACGAGGACGTCGGGCACGGCTCGGACTCTAACTAGGATCAACCGTATGGACCCGCACGGAAGGGCGCTCGAGCTTGTCGACGCCTACGACGCCGAGCTCAGGCAGCTCATGCCCGACGGCGCCGAGCTGTTCGACGCCCACCTGCACCTGGGCCACGACATCGACGGGATGACCGGCGACTACGACCGGCTCGAGCAGCTGATGGCGCGCTACGGCGTCGGGCGTGCATTCATGTTCTGCCTCGACGAGCCGGATCGACATCCGGGCTTTCGCGCCGCCAACGACCGAACGCTTGCGTTCGCCGAGCGCTCGGAAGGCCGGTTGATCCCGTTCGTCCGACTCGATCTGAACGAATCGCCGATCGAGGAGGCGACCCGCTGCCTCGACCTCGGCGCCCGCGGCATCAAGCTGCATCCGAGAGCCCAGAGGTTCACCGCCACCGACGAGCGTCTCGGGCCCGTCTTCCGCCTTGCCTCGGAGCGCAAGGTGCCGATCCTCATGCACGCCGGACGTGGCCTGCCGCCGATCGCCGACGGGCTCGACGCACTCATGGAGGCGAACCCGGGAGCGATGCTGATCCTCGCTCACGGCGGCATCGCCGACCTCGCAAACCTGGCCCGTCACTTCGCAGGCCATCCCCGCACGTTCTTCGACACCTCGGTCTGGAGCCCGGTCGACCTGCTCGACTTCTATCGCCGGATCTCGCCCGAGCAAGTGCTCTGGGCCAGCGACTTCCCGTACGGGCAGCAGCCCGGATCGCTTCTGATCGCGATCAAGACTGCACGCCTGGCGGGTTACGGCGATTCGGCGCTGCGAGCGATGCTCGGCGGCACCGCGGGTGCGCTCGCCGACGGTGTCGACCTGCCCGAGCCGACGAAGCCGATCGGCAGCGAGACGTTCGCGCAGCCGATGCAGCTGGCGCGCATCCATCAGTACCTCTCGATGGCGACGCCGCTCCTCTGGTCGCGACAACCCGACACGGTCGGCGTACTCGGCCTCGCGATCAATGCCTGCGCGGAGCGCAACGGCTATCCCGAGACGGTCGGCCAGATTCACGACCTGCTGGTCGCGGCGCGTGAGCTCTGGACGGTCGTTCCCGAGATCGAGGACGAGGAGCAGCGACGCGACGCGACGCGCCTGACGTTCAGGCTCGTCCATCTCGCCGACATCGAAGCGGTCACGGCGAGTGCCTGACCTCGCAGTCAACGGCCACGACTATGTCGTCGACGCGCCGGTCGGGACGACGCTCGCCGAGACGTTGCGCGACGAGCTCAACCTGACCGGGACGAAGATCGCGTGCGGCGAGGGCCAGTGCGGCGCGTGCACCGTCCTCGTCGACGGAACCCCGGTGCTGTCGTGCATCACGCTCGTGCACTCGGTCGACGGCGCGCACGTGACCACGATCGAAGGTCTGCGCGACCACACGATGGTCGAGTCGTTCGTGCGTGCAGACGCGCTCCAGTGCGGCTTCTGCACGCCCGGTCAGATCGTGAGCGCGGTCGCGCTCGTCGAAGCAAATCCGAGCCCGTCGGGCGACGAGATCCGGCACGCGATGGCCGGAAATCTCTGCCGGTGTGGCGCATATCCGAAGATCGAGGAGGCGATTCGCTCGTGGCGCGACTGATCCGCACCGAGAAGGAGGTCGAAGGACGGTACGAAGAGGTGTGGATCGTCGTCGAGGAGGACGTGCTCGAGCAGTGGCCGGACGGACCGCTGAACGTCGTCGGTCGACCGGCGCCGCGCGGTGACGGCCTGCAACGAGCCCGTGGTGAGGCCGTTTACACCGCCGACCTCCGCCTCAACGGCATGCTTCATGCAGCCGTCCTGCGCTCCCCCCACGCGCACGCGCGCGTCAGCCGGATCGATGTCACGCCTGCGCTCGCACAGCCGGGCGTGCACGCGGCGATCGCTCCGGGCGACCTCGAGTTGCTCGTCACCGACTGCGGCTTCCAGGGTGCTCCGGTCGCTGCGGTCTGCGCGGACACGTACGCGCAGGCACGGGCGGGCGTGGCTGCGATCGAGGTCGAGTTCGAGGTGCTCGAGCCACTGCTCGACTCCGACGAGGCGGTCGCCCGTGGCTCACTTCTGGGAGAACCACGCGTTCGCTCACGCGGCGACGTCGAGCGCGGCCTTGCCGAGGCAGACGTCGTCTGTAGCGGCGAATTTCGCACGTCCGTCGTGCTGCACAACTCGCTCGAGACCCACCAGGCAGTCGTCCAGTGGGTCGGCGACTCCGTCGAGGTCCACATCTCGACGCAGTTCATCTGGGGCGTGCGCGACGAGGTTGCGGAGGGGCTCGGCCTCCCGCCCGACAAGGTGCGGGTCGTCTGCAACTACATGGGAGGTGGGTTCGGCTCGAAGAACAGCCCGGACGACTACACCTTCATCGCAGCAGAGCTCGCGAAGCGCACCGGACGTCCGGTGAAGTGCGCGCTGACGCGACGCGAGGAACACCTCGCGGCCGGCAATCGCAACGCCACGATCCAGCGGCTGACGATCGGGGCCAAGGAGGACGGCACGCTGACGGCTCTGCGAGGCGAGTACGTCAACGCGGTCGGCTGGGGCGGCTGGTCGTCGCCCACCGAGGGGCCGATGCACCTGCTCTACACGTGCCCGAACGTCTCGTCGACGACGTACGCGGCGAAGCTGAATCAGCCGCCGATGAAGGCCTTCCGGGCCCCGGGGTTCGTCGAGGGCACGTTCGGGCTCGAGGCGCTGCTCGACGAGCTCGCTGCCAAGCTCGGCATCGACCCGCTCGAGCTGCGGCGGCGCAATCACACCGAGCACGACCCCGGAGACGCGCGTCCCTTCAGCGACAAGAACCTGCTCGAGTGCTACCGCCGCGCCGAGCCCCACTGGGAGCGGCGACACGAGGTGCGCGCACGGTCGACCGACGTCGTCAAGCGCGGCGTCGGAATGGCGTCGCAGATCTGGTACGGAGGCGGCGGCCCGCCCTCGTATGCGTGGGTGCGCGTCGGCTCGGACGGTCGCGCAACCGTCGTCACCGCGATGCAGGACATCGGAACCGGGTCGAAGACCGCGATGGCGCAGATCGCCGCCGAGGAGCTCGGGATCCCGCTCGAGCATGTCACCGTGGCGGCCGGCGACTCCGCTCGCGGGCCGTACGCGTCGATCTCCGCGGGATCGTCGACGATCCCGTCGATGGGGCCTGCGGTGCGGGCGGCGGCGGCGGATGCGCGCCGGCAGATCGAGGAGATCGCCGAGCAGAGAGGCGACCCCGCCATGCCTCTGGGCGAGGTCGTTGCGCTGCTGCAGGATGCGCAGATCCTCGGCAAGGGCGCGCGCGGCCCGAACCCGACGGGGATGCAGGTGCTCACGTTCGGCGTGCAGGTCGCCGAGGTGGCGGTCGACGTGGAGACCGGGGAGATCTGGGTCGATCGCGTCGCCGCGGTGCACGACGTCGGCCGCGTGATCAACCCGCTCGGCGCGTCGAGCCAGATCGAGGGTGGGATCATCCAGGGCATCGGGCACACGCTGTCCGAGGAGCGGCTCCACGACCCGTCGAGCGGCGCGATCCTGACGACGAGCTTCGACTCCTACCGCCTGCCGACGATCGCCGACGTGCCGGAGATCGTCAGCGAGCTCGTCGACCTTCCGGACCGGCACCTGACGAATCTCGGTTCGAAAGGGCTCGGCGAGCCGCCGATCGTGCCGACCGCCGCCGCGATCGCCAACGCGATTCGCGATGCGACCGGCGCCGACGTCAGGCGCCTGCCGATCACCCGCGAGGAGATGCTGCGTGCGCTCCGCGAAGCGGAGGAGCGGCAGCGTGAGAGCGAGCGCCGTGAAGCTCCGGCGCGCGTCTAGCGTCGCCGAGCTCGAGCCCGCAAGTAACAGTCTGTTACTTGCGGGCGGGACGGAGGTCGTCCCGCTGCTTCGGGCGGGGATCCTCCGGGCCGACGAGCTGATCGACGTCCGCGCGGTGGTTCCGCGCGGAATCACCGGCGGGACGATCGGCGCGGGAACGACGCTCGCCGAGATCGAGTCCGCTGCCGGCGTGCCCGACGCGCTCCGCGAGGCGTGCCGGCTGTCGGCCAGCCCGCAGCTTCGAAACGTGAGCTCGCTCGCCGGCAACCTCCTCCAGTCGACGCGCTGCTGGTACTGGCGCCTCAAGTGGCCTTGCCGCCTGCACGGCGGTGACGCGTGCTTTGCGCGCGACGGCGAACATCGCGAGCACGCCGTCCTCGCGAACGACTTCTGCGCCTCGGCCCACCCCTCCGACCCGGCAGCCGCTCTGCTCGCGCTCGGCGCGACGCTGCAGACCGACCGGCGCACGCTGCCGCTCGCGGAGCTCTACCGCGTGCCGACCGACGACGACCGTCGCACGACGACGCTCGAGCACGGCGAGCTCCTCCTCTCGGTGGAGCTCCCACCCGCAGAGCGATCCGTCTACCTGAAGGCGATGGAGCGGAAGCGCTGGGCATTCCCCCTCGTCGGCGTCGCCGCCGCGCGCGCCGGCGAGACGACCCGTGTCGCCCTCGCCGGCATGGCGCCGGTGCCGTGGCTGCTCGACGAGCGGGGGCTCGAAGCGGCAACTCCGCTGCCCGGTAACGCCTACAAGCTCGAGATCGCCGCCGCTCTGGTGAAACGCGCGCTGGCGCAGCTCGATGGGTAGAAGGCTGCTCGCGATCGGCGTCGCCGCGCTCGCCGCAGCCGGCTGCGGCGGGTCGAAGCAGCAGGCCGCGACCACGACGGTCGACGCAAACGGGTGCGTCCCGGTCGCCCAGCCGCCGCCGACCCAGCGCTCGGAGACGAAGCCGAGCACGAAGCTCGACCCGTCGCGCCGCTACGACGTCACCTTCCAGACGAACTGCGGTCCCTTCACGGTCAGGCTGGACGCGAAGGCTTCTCCGAACACGGCTGCCTCGTTCGCCAACCTCGTCCGGAAGCAGTTCTTCGACCACACCCTGTTCCACCGGATCGCCCCCGGCTTCGTGATCCAGGCGGGCGACCCGACCCAGAGCGGCAACGGAGGGCCCGGCTACACGACCGTCGACAAGCCTCCGGCCGGGACGCAATACGTTCACGGGACGGTGGCGATGGCGAAGACGCCGTCACAGCCGGCAGGCACTGCAGGGAGCCAGTTCTTCGTCGTCACGGCGGCGAATGCCGGGTTGCCGCCGCAGTACGCCCTGCTCGGGCATGTCGTCAAAGGGCTCGCCGTGGTCGACCGGATCGGGAAGCTCGGCAATTCCAACGAGGAGCCGATCGAGCCCGTCGTGATCGAGCGCGCCACGCTCAGCAGTTCGTAGGCCGCGATGATCGCCGCCGTCGTGCTCGCCGCGGGAGCGTCGACCAGGTACGGGCGTCCGAAGCAGCACGAGTTGCTTCCTGCAGTGCTCGCTGCGCTCGCACAGTCACCGGTCGACGACGTGGTCGTCGTCGCCGGCGCGCATCCACTGGACCTCGGGACGCGAGAGGGAGCCCGGCTCGTGCACGCGGCCGACTGGGAGAACGGGCCCGGCGCATCGCTGCGCTGCGGGCTCGCTGCACTCGGCGACTCGATCACCCATGCTCTCGTGGTCCTCGCGGATGGACCGACCCTCGATCCGCGGGCGATCGAGCGCGTGATCGAGCAGCGCAACCTCGGCGACGTGGTCGCAGCGACCTACGACGGGACGCGAAGCCACCCGGTGGTGCTCGCCCGCTCGATGTGGGCGAACGTGCCCGACGACGGAGGGCGCGCGTTCGATCCGGTTCTCGTCGACTGCTCCGACCTGCAGCCGCCGGGCGACGTCGACTACCCGGCTACGTGAGCGGTGTCCGCAGCGCCGCCAGCTTTGCCTTCAGCGCCGGCGACATCGGCTCGGAGACGGCAACGCGCACGTAGTGGCGGAGCCGCTCCTCGAAGCGGTAGCGCTTCGCGCACCAGCTGCACGAGTCGAGATGCTTCTCTGCTTCGGCGACCTCGTCCGAGGAGAGCTTGCCGTCGAGGAACGGCTGCATCATCTCCTCGCACTTCTCGCACCAGTCAATCACGCCGGAACCGCCTTTTCAGCAAGGTTCTTCTTGAGAATACGCCTTCCTCGGTGCAGGCGCGACATGACGGTGCCGATCGGGATGTCGAGGATCTGGGCGGCATCCGCATACGAGAACTCACCGATGTCGACGAGGACGATCACGTCACGGAAATCGTGCGGCACGTCGGCGAGCGCATCGACGATCGAGTCCTGTGAGAGCCGCTCGAGCACTCGCTCGGAGTCGGCGTTCCCGTCCGGAGCAGACGCCTCCAGGCGGTTGTAGAGGAAGTAGTCGCCGGCCTCGTCGATCGACGTCGTCTGCGGACTGCGCTGCTGTCGGCGCCCGCGGTCGATGTTCAGGTTGGTGAGGATGCGGAGGAGCCACGCACGCAGGTTGGTCCCGGGCGTGTACTGGCGCCACGAGCGAAACGCGCGCTCGTAGGTCTGCTGGACGAGATCCTCGGCGTCGTCACGGGAACCGACGAGCCGGCGAGCCACGCGATAGACCTGTTCGCTCAACTCGAGCGCCTCCTCTTCGAAGCGCACGCGAGCGCGCGCCTCTTCGGCGATCCTGCGAGATTCGGAGGCCGTCGATGCGCTGTCGCTCATCCGGCGGCCACCCTAGCAAGGCCTTCAACGACCACCGGGCTCTCCGGATTCCCCAGCCGCGTCGCTACCGCTCGCGGAAGCCGCCGCGTGCCATCGCATCGAGGAGCGCGGCTCTCGTCGTGCGCTCGTCGTCGTAGGCGAGCGTCACCTGGCCCAGCAGCGTCGCGTTCGCCGACTCGAGCCCGTCGTGCCCCTGAAGGACGCCGCCGAGCCGCATCACGCACCGCTCGCAGCGGATCCCCGAGACCTGCAGCGTCTCCGTCACGACCGCCATACGATCAGGCTACCGACCGAGCGACGAGATCGGCCGCAGCCTCGTGCGCGGTCGCGCAGACGAGTTGCCGGTCGGCCTCGCACCGCTTCGAATCGATGCGCTCGAGCAGCGTTTCCGCACCGAGCCGTACCGCAAACGGGCGCACCAGCTCGATCAGCTCGTCTCCCAGCTCGGAGGCCGATGCCACCGACGTGCCGGCGGGATGCAACAGCTCGCCGCGCGGCCCGAAGTGCGCGGCCGTCCAGCGATTCTGCGCGTAGTCCCCTCTCCCCCGATCCGCGAGCAAGAGACTGTTCGTCGGCAACGCGCCCTCGTGCGCAGCCGCGCAGAGCGCCTGCACGAGCGCCGCGAATGCGCTCGAAAGCCCGACGTCGGTCGGCTGGTCGGGCATGCGTACCTCGAGCGTGCCGAACCGAGGGTGCGGCCGAACGTCCCACCAGATCCGGGTGTAGTCCTGGGTCACGCCGAGCCGCACCAGACGGTCGACCCACGCCTCCCACTCCGGGTACGACGCGAACGCCGGTGGGCCCGCGGCGCGGGGCAGCTGGGTCAGGACGGGTGCGCGGTTCGAGGCCATTCCCGTCCGCTCGCCGCACAGCCACGGGGAGTTCGCAGACAAGGCGAGCACAACCGGAAGCCAGGGCAGAATCGACTCGAGGCACCGCCAGCAGGCGTCGCCGGAGGGCATGCCGACGTGGACGTGCAATCCCTGCACGCCCTGCCGACGGACGCTGACACCGCCGTAGCGCTTGAACGACGTGTA
This sequence comes from uncultured Thermoleophilia bacterium, assembly GCA_963851065.1. Classification (GTDB taxonomy): domain Bacteria; phylum Actinomycetota; class Thermoleophilia; order Gaiellales; family Gaiellaceae; genus PALSA-600. Next base: position 38,859 of record CAWKNW010000008.1, on the reverse strand, counting down.
CCGCTCTTCGTCGACGACAGTCTGATCCTCGGCCCGTGCAAACGGGTGGGTGCCGGCCGCGGCGATCGCGAGCCCTTCCGCGGCCGCCACGGTCGCGGACGCCCGCCGGAGCGTTCGGAGCGCGGCATCCACCTCGACGGCGTCGGCGCACACGCCCGTCGTCGTCTCGAAGACCGAGGCGAAGAGCTCCGTCTTGAGCCCGCCCGGGAGCTCCAGGCCTGCGACGCCGGCGAGGATCCGGTCGACCGCCGGGACCTGGTCGAGCGACCGCGCGTCGAGGATCATCAGCTCCTCCTCGACGCCCAGCGAGAACGGAGCGCTCTCGCCGAACGTGTGGGGGATCACCTGGCGGCTTTGACGCCGTGCACCGGCCGACCGGCCGCGACCCACGCGTAGTACGACGCGCTGGGCCCGAAGTCGGGCACGTAGCCCACGACCCGGGGGTTCCGGCCGACGTCGCGCGCCCGCGCCGCATGGCGCAGGAGATTCGGATCGTCGAACGACTCCCAGACGAGCACGAGGTGCGCGGCGGTCATGAACTCGGCGACGAAGGCGCAGCCCGATGCAGGGCAAGGAAACGGGTTGGTGCGCACGCAGAACCAGCCGTCATGGTCGGCGTTCTCGTCCTCCCAAAGCTCCGCGTCGGCCGAAACGTCGGCGTCGAGGATCGCCTGCCCGCGTTCCATCGCGGGACAGAGTAGACGGTCTCCTCCGGTCGACCGTCGAGCTGATTAGACCGGCCGCGGCCCGGGCAGGCGGGCGGGCCGCGACCGGCCTAGCGAGCGGGCCGCTAGGCGGCCCGTGAACGGCCTCTCCGGGGGAGAAGAACACGGCCGTTCAACCTGTTCGTCCTGTTCGTCACTTCGCCGCCTCCGGCGCGTTGCCCAGCGTCACGGTGACGGACTTCTTCTTGCCGTTGCGGTAGATCCCCAGCGAGACCTTGTCGCCCGGCTTGTGCCGCGCGATCGCCTCGCGCAGCTGCTCGGCCGACGTCACCGGCTGGTGGTCGGCGCTGACGATGAGGTCGCCGCCGAGCGGATACGTCTCGCCCTGCACGACGACGTTGGTGGAGTGACCCTTCAGGCCGGCGTGGGCGGCGCCGCTGCCGCTGTTGACGACAGCGACGATCACGCCCTTCTTGGCGGGGAGGTTGAAGAGCTTCGCGATCTGCGGGGTGATCGAGACGGTGCTGACGCCGAGGTAGGCGTGGGCGACCTTGCCGTTCTTGATGATCTGAGCGGCGACGTTGCGCACGGTGTTGACCGGGATCGCGAAGCCGATGCCGATGTTGCCCTGCTCGCCGGTGGTGCCCGTCGAGATCTGCGAGGTGACGCCGATGACGCGCCCATCGGCGTCGATCAGCGGACCGCCAGAGTTGCCGTGGTTGATCGCCGCGTCCGTCTGGATGACACCGTCGATCTCGAGGCTGTTCGGCGCCACGATCTGACGCTGCAGCGCGGACACGAGGCCAGAGGTGAGCGTCCGGGTGAACCCGAACGGATTGCCGATCGCGTAGACCGGGTCGCCGACGCTGACGGAGTCGGAGTCACCGAGCATCAGCGGAGTCAGCGCGCGCGAGTGCGTGTCGATCTTCAGGACGGCGATGTCGGTCGACGGATCCGATCCGACTACCGTCGCGTTGATCTGGTCCTGGCCCGAGAACGAGACCTGGACCCGGGTCGCACCCGAGATGACGTGGTAGTTCGTGACGATATGGCCGGCCTTGTCGATCACGAAGCCGGAGCCGAGCGACTGCTCGGTCTGCGGCGTGCTCGGAAAGCCGAAGGGATCGACGGTCTGCGAGCTCACCGTCGTCGAGGTGATCTGCACCACGCCCGGGGCGTCGCGCTGGTAGATCCGCTCGGGAGTGATCCCCGTGGTGGGCGCCTGGAGCGCGGCGTTCGCGACGCCTGTGCTGCCCCCGACCGGCGCGACCTGCTGGATCGTCGTGTGGCTGCCGAGCTTCCCGAACGCAGCCGCGCCGGCGAGCGCCACGACGCCGCCGACCAGGGCGACGGCCCCGAGTTCGGCCGCACGAAGAGAGAGGATGCGACTGCGCGCCACGTCCCCCGTTATAACGGCCCGATGTTGGACGGGCGTGAGCGGCGATTAACCGCGGGTTAACAGGTGTGAAGGATCTCTTCCTCCTCGATCCGGACATCGTGTTCCTGAACCACGGCTCGTTCGGCGCCTGCCCGCGACCGGTCTTCGACCGCTATCAACAGTGGCAACGCGAGCTCGAGCGCGAGCCGGTCGAGTTCCTCGGACGCGAGCGACGTCTCGGGGAACGGCTCGAGTCGGCCCGTCTGCGCCTGGCCGCGTATCTGGGCGCCGATCCGGCGAACCTCGCGTTCGTGCCGAACACCAGCACGGCGCTCGATGCGGTCGCGCGGTCGCTCGAGCTCGGGCCGGGTGACGAGATCCTGATGGGCGAAGACGAGTACGGCGGGGTGATGCGACTCTGGTCGTACGTCGCCGGTCGCACCGGCGCAACCATCCGCCGCGCCCCGTTCGACGAGCTCGACCCACATGCGCGGACGCGCGTCGTCTTCTGCTCCCATGTCGAGTGGTCCTCCGGTCGCGTCAACGACGTGGCCGAAGCATGCCGGCGCGCACGCGAGGCGGGCGCGTTGTCGATCGTCGACGGCGCGCACGCGCCGGGCCAGCTCGAGCTGTCACTCGACACGATCGGCGCGGACGTCTATGCCGGCAACTGCCACAAATGGCTCTGTGGTCCGAAGGGCTCGGCCTTCCTCTATGTGCGGCCCGAGGTGCAGAACCTGGTCGAGCCGCTCGTCGTCTCGTGGGACTGGGACGACGAGCGGCCGTGGGCCGAGCAGAACCGGTGGCAAGGCACGCGCGACCCGGCCGCGTACCTCAGCGTCCCGGCCGCGATCGACTTCCAGGCCGAGCACGACTGGCCGAGCGTGCGCGCCCACAGCCGGAGGCTGCTCGAGGATGCCTGCGATCGACTGCCATTCGAGCCGCTCACAAACAACTTCGTTCAGATGCTCGGCTTCGCCGTCGACCTTCCCGAGCCGGAGACGCTCACCCGCCGCCTCTTCAACGAGCACCGCATCGAGGTGCCTGTCTTCGAGACGTCGCATGGCTGGACCATGCGCGTATCCGTGCAGGCTTACAACGACGAAGCGGACCTCGACGCGCTGGTCGCCGCGCTCCAGGCACTCCGCGGCTGATCCGCTGCGAGCCTCTTGAGCTCACGACACCACTCCGAGCAGCCTTGACGCTAGTGGCCGGTCTGCGCGGCGATCCGGCCTGACTCGACGGCTGCGGCGAAAGCCTCGTAGTCGCGTTCGTTCTGGTCTGCGTACGCCACGGAGAAGTCCGCGATCGCGCGGTCGAAGGCGTCGCTCTTGCCGAGGTAGGACGCGACCGCCAGCCGGTCGCCCCATCGCGCGTGCGCGCGTGCGAGGGTCGCGCCGCACAGGCGCCCGTAGAGCCGCGCCCCGGGCACGCGGAAGGTCTCGACCTCGACGCCGCCCTTCCAGTCGTGCAGCTGGCGGACGTAGTAGTCGCGGCTGCGGCCGTCGAGATCCTTGACGCGGATCCAGCCGAGGAAGATGTCGCTGGCCGCCTGCATCAGCCGCTGGCCGACTACAACCCGCTGGCCGTGGTTTGAGTGCTCGCTGACCCCGACGAACCGCTCCAGGACTGACGCCTGTGCCTCCTTCGCCTGCAAGAACAGCACGTCGCTGTCGTCGCGGCCGACCATGAGAAGGATCGTCGCCTGCGTACCGACACTGCCGACGCCGACCACCTTGCGCGCAGCGTGCACGTACTCGAACTCCTCGATCGGGTGATGGTGGCGCGCGAGCGTACGCCGGTACGACTGGATCAGGTTGCGCATCGAACGGTCGATCTCCTCGCGCGTCGTACCTGGAGCCGCGAGATCCTCGATTGGAACGATCAGGGGCGGGTCGGCGACGATCCGCAGCTCACCATCGATCTCGCCGGCTCGCTTCCTGAACACGCGCAGGTGGTCCCGTGCTCGCGCCCGCTCGACGTCTTCAGCCGCCTCCTTCGCCTCCTGCTTGCCCAGACGCTTCGCGCTCACCTCGCCTTGCATCCAGTCCATGATTTGGTCGACGTCCAGATGGTCGTACCAAGCGTCAAGGGTGCTCAGCTCCGCGGCTTTACGCATCTGCCCCCGGTACTCGGCAACACAGGCCTTCACGACCTCACGCCGGTCGGCCGGCGCGAAGCCGAGATCGCGGCCGGCGACCTCCAAGCTCGCGGCCAGGCGCTTCACGTCCCACTCCCACGGTCCCGGGAGCGTCTCGTCGAAGTCGTTGATGTCGAACAGCATCTTCCGCTCGGGCGAGCCGAACACGCCGAAGTTCGACAGGTGCGCATCGCCGCAGAGCTGCACATTGACCCCAGACCGCGGCGTCCCAGCAAGATCGGCCGCCATGATTAGCGCCGCGCCCCGGAAGAACGTGAACGGCGACTCGAGCATCCGGCCGTTGCGGATCGGAACCAGCTCGGGAACCCGAACATCAGCCTGCTCCTCGAGCAGCGCGACCGGGTCCGGCCGGTCCGCCACCGGCTCCCACGACCCATGGCTCGACCTCGGCGTCACGGAGCGCGCCGCCCTCCCCCGCGCCACCCGCTCCTCCACAGTGAGATGCACATGCCGTCTCGCGCGCGCCTGCGGAGCCGACGGCACGGCAACGCCGGTGAAGCGGCCAGCGCTCGTCGATTCAACCGAGTGCACGCTCTCGCTCCACGGCAACCATGACGGCGGCAGCCAACGCAACAGCTCCCTTCCGCATCATTCCTGCGAGATGGTACGCCGACGGGCACTCAGGCAAGCGATCAAGGGACATTCGCGCACTCACTGTCATTCTCGGCGTCGTGGTGGCGTCCGGTGAGTGGCAGAGACTCGGGCGGCGGCGGCTGACTCGATTCCGAATGATGCTCCTATGACTTGTCAAGTCATGATCGGCTGCTGTTGTTCGAGTAGTCGGTAGAGGTGGCGGGCGAGGTAGCGCTTGAGTAGGCGTGTTGCGTCTCGGCGGGTTTTGCCCTCGGCGACGCGGCGTTCGATGTAGTCGCGGGTTGCCGGGTCGTGTTGGCGGCGGTGTAGGACGATGGTGTGGAGGCCTCGCCGTCGGCGGCCACCGGGCAGCTGAGCCTCTTCTACAAGGGCAACGAGACGGTGAACAGCCTGGACAACGTGGCGTTCCTGTCCGAGAACTCGCTCGCGGCCGTCGAGGACGCGGGCGACACGCTGCACTCGCAGCGAAATGCGCTCGATTCGGGCTGGGTCTTCGACCTGACGGTCGATTACTCCAACACCCAGAACCAGCCGCTTCGCTGGCTCGCCCAGGGTCGTGACGCGTCGGCCACGCTCGACTCGGCCAACGACGGCTACGGCAAGAACGAGGGCGACAACGAGATCACCGGCATCCACGTCTCGAACGGCGATGCGAGCACGAACGGGATCCTCGGCGCCCAGCCGCCGAACCTGTTCACGAAGAGCACGAGCTGGAGATGGTTCTACACCCAGCAGCACGGCGACAATCCCACCTATGAGGTGATCTGGTCGCCGCGGTCGAGCTGAGCAGCGACACGGCCCGCAGCGTTCACGGAGGGCTCCGGCAACGGAGCCCTCCGCTCTTCCTAGAGCTCGCGCGCGGGCAATCGCTCCTCGCCGTCGGCGCCGACACGGTAGGCGGCGGCGCCCGGCCGGCACGTCACGATCTCGACGAGCTCGGTCCCGTCGAAGTGGAGCCCGACACCGTCGTCCGCCGCGACGCCCGGAGGGAGCCCTCCGCCGATCAACTCGCGGTACCGCGGACGGCGCAGCTCCTCACCGTCGTAGTGCGGGCACGCGCTGCCGGCGAGGAGGCCGAGGCCGTCACGCAACCCTTCGAGCTGCGGCCCGAACGAGTCGGTCACCCCGGCCTCGAACCAGCAGATCATCCCGGCGCTGGCGCCGAAGAGGACGACGCCCGCCTCCCAGGCCTCACGCAGCAGACCGTCGATCCCGTGCACGCGCCAGATCGCGAGCATGTTGGCGGTGTTGCCGCCGCCGACGCAGATCGCATCCTGATCGAGGATGCGCGCACGGAGATCGTCTGGCGGCCAGGGGAACGTCCGCAGCACCGACGGGTCGGTGTGCCGCGCAAAGCGCTCGAGGTACATCACGATGTCGTCGTCCCGCTCCGCAGTCGCCGTCGGGACGATCAGCAGTCGCGGACGATCCTTCCCCGTGAGCCCGAGGGCGTAGCGGAAGAGCCGTTCGGTCTGCTCTGGCGTGTCACCGGCCCCACCGAGGCCGACGATGTGCCTCCCGGCCGCCACGCAATGAGTCTACGTCTTCGCTTCTGCTTGAATCGATGCATGGGCTCGCGCTCGAAGCTGACGGTGGGAGACAGGTCGTACGACATCTTCCGACTCGCCGAGCTCCAGGCCTCATACGACATCGTCCGTCTCCCGTACACGCTGCGCGTGCTGCTGGAAAACGTCCTGCGTAACGGCGACGAACAGGACGTCGACGCGGTCGCGCGCTGGGACGCGAACGCCGAGCCGTCCCGGGAGATCTCGTTCTCGCCCTCCCGCGTCCTCTTGCAGGACCTGACGGGCGTCCCCGCTGTCGTCGACCTCGCGGCCATGCGAAACGCGATGGCGGATCTCGGTGGCGATCCGAGGCGCATCAACCCGCTGATCCCGGCAGAGCTGGTGATCGACCACTCGGTGCAGGTCGACCTGTTCGCGTCGAGCAGGGCATTTGCACGCAACGTCGAGCTCGAGTTCACACGCAACCGTGAGCGCTACGCGTTTCTGCGCTGGGGGCAGCAGTCGTTCGACAACTTCTCCGTGGTGCCACCGGGAACGGGGATCTGCCACCAGGTCAACCTCGAGTTCCTGGCACGTGTCGTCGACGACCGGGACGGCGTCGCCTTCCCCGACACGCTCGTGGGCACCGACTCCCACACGACGATGGTCAACGGGCTCGGCGTCCTGGGCTGGGGCGCCGGCGGCATCGAGGCCGAGGCGGCCATGCTCGGCCAACCGCTGTCGATGCTCGTGCCGCAGGTCGTCGGTTTCAAGCTCTCCGGAGAGCTGCGGGAGGGCGCGACCGCCACCGATCTGGTGCTCACCGTGACCGAGCGTCTTCGCCAGGTGGGCGTCGTCGGAAAGTTCGTCGAGTACTTCGGCGAAGGCGTCTCGTCGCTCTCGCTGGCGGACCGCGCCACGCTCGGGAACATGTCGCCCGAGTACGGCGCGACATGCGGCTTCTTTCCGGTCGACGAGGCGACGATCGAGTACCTCCGGCTCACCGGCCGAAGCGACGAGCGGATCGCGCTCGTCGAGGCGTACTGCAAGGAGAACCTCCTGTGGCACGAGCCGTCCGGGCACGCGACGTACTCGGAGATCGTCGCCCTCGACCTCGGCGACGTCGAGCCGTCGATCGCCGGCCCGCGCCGCCCACAGGACCGCGTGCCCCTGCACGACGCCAAGCGCTCGTTCCTCGGCCAACTGGGCTCGTTCGGCGTCGACTATGCGAACGGCTCGCACGACCGCGCGGTCGCCGACACGTTCCCCGCCTCGGATCCGACCACGGAGCAGCAGCCGGGCGGCGCGCCGGAGCCGGTCGCCGACGCCGGGCGCGTTGCGCTCGCCGATCCGCCGCGGCCGGAGCCCGCTCAGGTGGAGCTCGACGGAGAGACGTTCGAGCTCGGCCACGGTTCCGTCGTGATCGCGGCGATCACCTCGTGCACCAACACATCGAACCCGGCCGTGATGATCGCGGCAGGGCTCGTCGCGAAGAAGGCGGTCGAGCGCGGCCTCGGCAGGCGGCCGTGGGTGAAGTCGTCGCTCGCTCCCGGTTCGAAGGTGGTGACCGAGTACTACGAACGGTCGGGTCTCGACCGCTACCTCGACCAGCTCGGCTTCCAGACGGTCGGGTACGGCTGCACGACCTGCATCGGCAACTCAGGGCCGCTGCCGGACGAGATCTCGCAGGCGGTCGTCGGCCACGACCTGGTCGCCTGCTCGGTGCTGTCGGGCAACCGCAACTTCGAAGCGCGGATTCACCCGGAGGTGAAGGCGAACTACCTCGCGTCGCCTCCACTCGTCGTCGTCTACGCACTCGCGGGGCGGATGGACATCGACCTCGAGACCGAGCCGGTCGGCCAGGGGTCCGACGGCGAGGACGTCTATCTGCGCGACCTCTGGCCGACCGCGGCCGAGGTGCGGCAGACGATCGCCGACTCGATCGAGGGCGAGATGTTCCGCCGCACCTACAGCGACGTGTTCACGGGCGACGACGCCTGGCGCGCGCTGCCGTCGTCGGAGAGCGAGCTCTATCCGTGGGAGGACGATTCGACCTACGTGCGGCAACCGCCGTACTTCGACGGGATGACGCGCGAGCCCGCAGCCGTCCCCGACGTGATCGGCGCCCGTTGCCTCGTCTGGCTCGGCGATTCCGTCACGACCGACCACATCTCGCCGGCAGGCTCGATCAAGCCGGACTCACCAGCCGGGCGCTATCTGGTGGAGCACGGCGTCGAGCGCAAGGATTTCAACTCGTACGGCGCGCGTCGCGGGAACCACGAGGTGCTCGTGCGCGGAACGTTCGCCAACGTGCGGCTGCGGAACCTGCTCGTGCCAGGCTCCGAGGGAACGTGGACGGTGCACCTTCCGTCGGGCGAGGAGCTCACGATCTACGACGCGGCCCAGCGCTACCTCGCCGAAGGGACGCCGCTCGTCGTCCTCGCCGGCAAGGAGTACGGCTCGGGCTCGTCACGCGACTGGGCGGCGAAGGGCCCGAACCTGCTCGGCGTGAAGGCGGTGATCGCGGAGTCCTACGAGCGGATCCACCGTTCGAACCTGCTGATGATGGGGATCCTGCCGCTGCAGTTCCCGGCCGGCGAGGGAGCTGCATCGCTCGGGCTGACCGGGCGCGAGGAGTTCTCGATCACCGGCGTCCGAAACGGCGAGGCGAGCGAGGTGACGGTGCGCGCAGGCGACGTCGAGTTCCGAGCGCGGCTCCGGCTCGACACACCGCGCGAGCGCGAGTACCTGCAGCACGGGGGCATCCTCCCGTACGTGATCCGGCGCCTCCTCTCCTCGTAGCCGTCGAACCGCGTGCCTGGCACCAACGTGCCAGGCACCTCGAGTGAGTACCCTGTTCCGCACCGGGGTGCCCCGAGCGGGCTGAGAACACACCCGTCGAACCTGATCCGGCTCGTACCGGCGAAGGGAGCTGAGCTTGTCCGAGACTGACACGCCGAACTGGGGCATTGAGCCGGTCCCGGAGCGCCTCCGCGTGCTCGGGACGTTCGACGGCTTCCTGCTTTGGGCGAACCTCTCGGTGTCGCTGCTCGTGATCGTCGCGGGCGCCTTTCTCGTCCTGCCGGCGTCGCAAGGCGGGCTCGCCCTCTCGCTCCCGGTCGCGATCGCTGCCATCGCCGCCGCCGCCGTGGCCGGCAACGTGCTGCTCGGGCTCGCCGGACTGATCGGCGCGGACGCCCGCGTCCCCGCGATGGTGGTGCTGCGCGCGCCGCTCGGCCAGCGCGGCTCGTATCTGCCGACCGGGCTGAACATCCTCCAGTGCCTCGGCTGGTCGGTGTTCGAGCTGATCGTGATCGCAACGGGCGCAAGCGCGCTGTCGCAGGAGGTGTTCGGCTTCGGCGGCGTCGCCTTCTGGAAGGTGCTCTTCGGCGTCGTCGCCACCGTGCTCGCGTTTCTCGGCCCGGTCGGCTTCGTGCGACGCTACGTGCGCAAGTTCGCCGTGTGGATCGTGATCGCATCGCTGCTCTACCTCTCCTGGTGGTCGCTGCACGGCCAGCACGCGGATGCGCTTTGGCAGCGCGGCGGTTCGCATGAGTTCTGGCCCGGCTTCGACCTCGTCCTCGCCTCGATCGTCAGCTGGACGCCCCTCGCCGCCGACTACACGCGCTTCTCGCGCTCTCGCAGCGCGGGATTCTGGGGCACCGGCCTCGGCTATTTCGTGCCGACCGTGCCGCTGTTCGCCCTCGGCGCGGTCATCGCGATGTCGCGCAACATCTCCGATGCGCCCGGCCTTCTGACCGCGATCGCAGCAGGCGGAGCCGCCAGCGTGCTCGCACTGCTCGCGCTGACGGTCGACGAGAGCGACGAGGCGTTCGCAAACGTCTATTCGGGCGCGGTCAGCCTGCAGAACCTTGTGCCGCGGGTTCCGCAGCGGCTGCTCGTGACCGCGACCGCCGCGATCGCGACCGTCGGCGCGCTGCTCGTCGACCTCCGCAACTACCAGCCGTTCCTGTTTTTGCTCGGCTCGTTCTTCGTGCCGCTGTTCGCCGTCCTGCTGGCCGACTGGCTGCTCGGCGGCAGCCGCTACCGGCGTGCGGACGTGTTCGAGGGCCCGGCCGTGCGTGTGGAGATGATCGTGGCGTGGCTCGCCGGGTTCTGCGTGTACCAGTGGCTGTATCCGCAAGGTCCGGGCTGGTGGACAGAGCTCGTCGCACACACCCATCCACACGCGCTCCCGTGGGGCGGTGCGTCGCTGCCGAGCTTCGCGGTCGCCTTCGGGCTCGCGGCGGTCGCACGTGTCGTCGCGCGGAGGAGGAGAGCTCCTATTCTCGCGAGCGCGTGATCGCGCTGATCGGCAACCTCGCCTGCGACCTCTTCCCGGGCCGTGTGCCGCGCGTCGGCGGCGGCGCGTACCACGGCGCCAGGGCGCTCCGCCGGCTGCGGACGCGGTCACAGGTGATCACCCGCTGCGCGGCCGCAGAGCGCGAGACGCTGCTCCCGCCGCTGGTTCGACTCGGGACGCCGGTGCAATGGATCAGGGGGAGCTCGACGTCGACGTTCGCGTTCGAGTTCCACGGCGAGCAACGGTCGATGGAGGTCGAGGAGATCGGAGACGCGTGGCGGCCGGCCGACCTGAGCATTCCGCCGCGGGCGCAGTGGATTCACCTGGCAGCGCTCTTCCGCGGCGAGTTCCCCGCCGAGACGATCGCGGCGCTCGCACGTCGCTGTCGCATCTCGCTCGACGCCCAGGGGCTCGTGCGCGCTCCCGAGCTCGGTCCCCTTCGCCTGGACGACGACTACGACCCGGAGGTGCTGCGCCACGTCTGGGTCCTGAAGCTTGCCGACGAGGAGGCGAAGGTGGTCGGCGACGTGACGGCGCTCGGCATCAAGGAGGTGGTGGTCACGCACGGCTCGCGTGGGTCGACCGTGTACTGCGGCGGAACCTCGGAGTTCGTTCCCGCGCGTGCACTCGACGTCAACGCAACGGGCGCCGGCGACGCATTCGCCGCTGCGTACGTCGCCGGGCGCGATTCCGGCCTGCGCCCGGTCGGCGCCGCGCGGCGGGCGACGGCGGTCGTCGCCGCGGTCCTCTCCGGATGATCGCCCTCGTTCGCACCGTCGATGGGACGTTCGCGGTCGACCTCGACGCCGACGACGTGACGCCGTGGGACGGGCCGACATCGCCGGCCGAAGAGGTCGTGCTGAACCTGCCGCGGCTCGTCGGGGCAGCCGCCACCGGCGCGACGGTGATGGCGCTCGTCGACGCCAGGCCACCGCTCCTCGTGTCGCACGACGCAGGGTCGACCTGGCGGGCGGCCGGACACGGCCTGCCACCCGGCCGCGCCGTCGCCCTGGCCGAGGCGAACCCCGACATCGCGGTCTACGCCGCGCGGAACCGCCTCTACCTGTCCAAGGACGGCGGGCGGTTCTGGGCCTCGCTCACGGTCGAGCTGCCGGAGATCGAGTCGATCGAGCTGAGAGAGCTCTAGGGAAGGCTGAACTCGCCCCGCGCCACCGTGACCGCGCAGCCGCCGACCAGAACGCGCTCGATCCCGTCGGCGCTCCCCTCGGCGCGCGCGTAGAGCGTCGAGGGGCGGCCGATCTCGGCGCCCTGCTTGATCTCGATCTCGTCGCCGAATGCGATCCGGCCGTGGCGGGCAAGGTGCACCGCAAGCGGTCCCGCCGCCGACCCGGTCGCTGCGTCCTCCACCACGCCGTGGCAGGGGGCGAACATCCGCGTCTTCCAGCGGTCGCCGTCGCGCGCGAAGCAGTTCACACCGTCCGCGGTCGCCGACTCGAGCGCAGCGACGTCCGGCCGCACCGCGGCGACGGCCTGAGGCGAGCCCAGCTCGAGGTACACGTGGCCCGGTCCGAGCTCGTAGCGCTCCACCGGCAGCCCCGACCGTTCGACACCGACTGCGGCGAGGATCGCCGTCGGGTCGTCAACGGTCGACCACGGTGGAATCGGCTGCTCCATCCACCCGAACACGATCCGCGGCCCTTCGCGCTCGAGCTCGACGGGCACGATGCCGGCGTCAGTCTGGAGCCGGAGCACCATCTTCTGGAGCGGGCCGCCGAGGACGAATGCCGTCCCGAGCGTCGGGTGCCCGGCGAACGGCAGCTCACGCCCCGGCGTGAAGATGCGAATCCGGACGTCAGCGTCGGGAGTCTCGGGCGGCAGCACGTAGACGGTCTCACTGAAGCCGATCTCGCGCGCCAGCGGCTGCAGCGTCTCTTCCGGGATCTCGCGCGCGTCGGTGAAGACCGCGAGCTGGTTCCCGGCCAGCGGCACGTCGGTGAACACGTCGGCGACAACGAAGCGGAACACGGCCACAGAGCGAGTCTAGAGAGAGCCTCCGCGTGGTACCTGCCGGTTCCTAGACTTGGGGGGAATGGAGCGGAAGCTCGCAACGGTGCTCTTCGTCGACCTCGTCGACTCGACGGCCCTCGTCACCGCGAGCGATCCCGAGGTCGTGCGCCGCCGGGTCAACCGCTACTTCGAGCGCGCCTCGTCGTGCATCGAGCTACACGGAGGCACGGTCGAGAAGTTCGCCGGCGACGCCGTGATGGCGGCGTTCGGCGTGCCCCAGGCGCACGAGGACGACGCGGAGCGGGCGGTGCGTGCCGCCTTCGCCGTGCTCGGGGCCGTCGACGAGCTCGGCCTGCAGGCTCGCGCGGGCGTGGAGTCCGGCGAGGTGGTCGTCGGCGACGGGGACTCGACGTTCGTGACCGGTGAAGCCGTGGTGCTGGCCGCCCGCCTCCAGCAGGCGGCTCCGGCCGGGACGGTGACACTCGGTCCGGGGGCGCGGCGGCTGACCGTCGGCGCGGTCGACGCCGAGGACGCAGGGCCGGTCGAGATCCGTCCGGGCGAGCCGATCTGGTCGTGGCGGGCGAAGCGGCTGCTCGCCGCGCGCGAGCGCCACCGCCAGGCGCCGTTCGTCGGCCGCGAGCCCGAGCTCGAGCTGCTGCAGAACACGTACGACCGCACCCTGCGCGACCGGCGCCCCCATCTCACGACGGTGTTCGGCGACCCCGGAGTCGGCAAGTCGCGCCTGATCTCCGAGTTCGCCGACAGCATCGAGCGCGCGACCGTCCTGACCGGCCGCGCGCTCCCGTACGGCGAAGGAATCACGTACTGGCCGATCGCGTCGATGGTCAAGGCGTCCGCCGGGATCACCGACGACGACCCGGCCGCAGAGGCATTCGAGAAGCTTCGTGTCTCGTGCGAGAGCGACGCCGTCGCCGATCTGCTCGGCGTCGCGCTCGGACTCCTCGGCGCGACGGAAGGGATCGGCGAGGACGCCGAGATCGCGTGGGCGACCCTGCGCTGGGCGGAGGAGCTCGCCGATGCGCAGCCGCTCGTCCTCGTCTTCGAGGACGTGCAGTGGGCCGACGAGCGCCTGCTCGAGGTGATCGAGAACCTCGCGCGCGCACGCCGCCAGATCCCGCTGCTCCTGATCTGCGTCGCCCGCTTCGAACTGCTCGACACGCGTCCCTCGTGGGGCGGCGGGAATCCGCGCGCGGCGGCGATCGAGCTGGCGCCACTCGACCCCGCGGAGAGCGATCAGCTCGCGGCGCTGCTCTTGCCGGCCGCCGACGGCGAGGGCGAGGAGCAACGTGCGCTCCTCGTCGAGAAGGCCGAGGGCAACCCGCTCTTCCTCGAGGAGACGGCGCGCATGCTGCTCGAGTCCGACCTCGACGGCGCGGCACTCGACCGCATCCCCGACAGCATCCAGGCACTGATCGCCGCACGGATCGACCTGCTCGAAGCGGAGCACAAGCGATTGCTGCAACAGGCGGCGGTGATCGGCCGCGTCTTCTGGCGCGGGGCGCTCGAGTACCTGGCACCCGGATCCGACGTGCCCACTCTGCTCGAAGGACTGCTCGAACGGGATCTGATCACCCCGGTCGAGCGGTCGACGATCTCGGGCGATCGAGCCTTCCAGTTCACGCACGTCCTCATTCGAGACGTCGCCTACGGCGCGCTCACGAAGGCCGAACGGGCCGAAACGCACCGTTCGTTCGCGGCCTGGGTCCCGGCCGAGCTCGTCGAGGTGAGCGCCTACCACCTCGACCGAGCCTGCGCGCTGCTCACGGAGCTCGACGGAGCACCGCCGGCGACGCTCGCCGCAGAGGCGGCCGCGGCGCTCGAGACGGCCGGACGCCGCGCCTACGGCGGCGACTCCTTCGCGAAGGCGAGGAGACTTGCTCGTCGTGCGCTCGAGCTCGAACCGACGCCTCGCCGGCTCTACCTCGCGGCCGACGCCGCCTGTCAGCTCGGCGACCTGGGGACGGTCGCAAGCGAGATGGAGCAGGTGCGGGTTCAGGCGGCGGCAGAAGGCGATGCCGGGCTCGAAGGGCGCGCGTTGACCGGCCTGGCCGCGGCGGTGCTGGGGCGGGACGGCGATCCGGCCGAGTCGGTGCGGCTCGCGCGGGCCGCGCTCGCAACCCTGCCCGCGGACGACGTCGAGGCGCGCGCGACCGCGCTGCGCCGGCTCGCCTCGGCCGCCTGGTGGACGAACGACCTGCGCGGCGCCGAGAGTTTTACCCGAGAGGCGCTCGAGCTCGCCGATCGTGCGCAGCGATCGGATCTGCGGATCGATGCGCTCGGCCAGCTGCAATGGCTGCTCGAGCTGCAACTCGAGCTCGACGCCGCCGACGAGATCTTCAACGAGCGTCCTGCGGGCGAGGGCGTGCTCGCCCGCGCGCGCGCCGCGCACGCGCTCGGTTCGCTGCGCCGGATGCAGGGCCGGCTCGCCGAGGCCGCACAGCTGCTCGTGGAGGCCCGCTCGCTCTACCTCGACGTCGGCGCATCGGGCGACGCCGCGATGTGCGGGCTGATCCTCGGCTGGATCGCGCTGGTCGACGGGCTCGCCGAACAGGCCGAGCACGAGTTCCGCGAGGCCGCGCGCGTCTTTGCCGCCAACGAAGATCATGGTCGCCTCGCGGAAGCACACCGGGCGCTCGCCGAGGCGCTCGTCACCTCCGGCCGGATCGAGGACGCCGACCGCTTCGCCACGGCGGCCCGTGCAGAAGTGAGCGACCACGACCTGACGTCGCGCACCTCGACCACCTCGACGCTCGGCCTCGTGCGTGCGGCGCAGGGCTGTGACGAGGAGGCCGAAGGTCTCCTTCGCGAGTCTCTGGGCATGCTGGAGGGGACCGACTACCGGCTGCTCGAAGCGGAAGCCCGGGTCGCGCTCGTCCGCTTCCTCCGCGCCCGCGGTCGCGTCGACGAGGCCGCCAAGGTGGAATCTCGGCTACCCGAGCCGGTTCCGGGCTGGCTCGGCACGGCCGACGCGCACGTCCCCGCTGCGGTCTGAAGTGCCATGGAGCCGCCCCGCCCGTCTCCAGGGCGGCTCCGATAGCAGCGTCGATCTGTCAGGCGCCGACGGTCGGATCGGCGGGGAGCAGGAACTGGTCGCCCGCCTCGATTCGCTCGAGCTCCTCCTCGGTGCCCATCCGAACCGGGCCCTTGAACCACTTGCGCGCAGAGAGGACCCACCAGCCGCCGAAGCAGAGGCCGATACCCGCGAACCAGAGCACCGTGTAGTTCGTCAGCGACCACGAGAAGTTCTTCGACCACGGGAGCCCGTCGTAGAAGAGCGGCAGGCAGAACAGGACCGTGACGATCCCGACCCAGACGATCGAGACGATGTCGATCCACTTGTAGTGCCGGCCGAGGCTCCACGCGCCGTGCTCGAAGCTGTCGCCGAGCCGAAGCCGCAGGAAGACCGGGAGGATGAATGCGATGTAGAGGCCGATGACCGCGATCGCAGTTCCAGCGGCGTAGCCGACGAGGTAGTTCCAGATCGCCGGCACCATCAGCAACCCCGAGAGAACGCCGATGGCGAACACGGCGTAGACGGGCACGCGGTGCCTGGACACCCGCCGCCAGAGTGTGTGCCCCGGCACGGCACCGTCGCGTGAGAACGCAAACATCATTCGCGAGGCCGATGTCGTCGACGCGGTCAGGCAGAAGAACTGGGCGAAGACGCAGATGGTCAGAAGTGCGTCGGACCAGTTCTGACTCATCGAGGTGCTCCAGATCCATGGCACCACCGCGCCGATGTTCGTGAGCGCACCTTGCGTGCTCGGGATCGCGAACGTGACGGCGACGAGCAGGACGAAGCCGAAGATCGCCGATACGACCACGGACATGTACATCCCGACCGCTGCCATCCGCGACGCCTGGTGGGTCTCCTCCGCCATGTGCGCGGAGGCGTCAAACCCGGTCATCGTGTACTGGGACATCAGCAGGCCGAGGCCGAACACGAGCCAGAATGCCGCGTGCTGGAAGCCGGTCACGTTGTGGCCGTAGCCGGTCGCGTTCGCGGTTCCCGTGAAGACGTAGGACAGCGACTGGTGGTGACTCGGGACGACGATCAGCACGATCACGATCACCGCGACGCCTGCCATGTGCCAGTAAGCGGAGATGGTGTTCAGCGTCGAGGTGATGCGGACGTCGAAGACGTTGATCAGGCACACCGCCAGCAACAGCACGGCATAGAGCGCGTAGACCGTCTCGTTGTAGTTGAAGCCGAACCAGTCGTTCATATGCTTCTCGAACGAGAACAGGTCGTCGAACAAGACGGTCGCGAATGTCGACAGTCCGTATCCGATCGCGGCCGTGACGGCGATCTGCCCGATGAGGTTGAACCAACCCGTGGCCCAGCCCCAGCCCGGGCTGCCGAGCTTCGACGCCCAGTAGTAGAGACCGCCCGCGGTCGGGAACGACGACGCGATCTCGGCCATCGCAAGTGCGATGATCGTGGCAAAGAGGCCGACGATCAGCCAGCCCCACGTGACGGCGATCGGGCCGCCGCTCTCGAATGCAATGTAGTAGGACGTCAGGCAGCCCGCCAGGATCGAGATGATGGTGAAGGAGATCGCAAAGTTCTGGAACCCCCCCATCGCTCGGAACAGCTCCTGCGCGTACCCCAACCGGTGCAGCTGCCTCTCGTCCTCCGAGATCCTCAATTCCGACGCCGGGTCGCTCGTACTCACACCAAACCTCCCTCGCATGTCTCTGGGGATTGCGCCCGGAGCACCTGCCGGACGAGGTGCGTATTCCCTCCAGCCGCCCGCGCCTCTGTCAAGGCGAGCGACGCGTGGGCGCCCGGCGCCATAGAGTCCCGATCCCCGGAAGCCCAAGGAGGCAACAGTGGTGACGCTCGAGGAGCTGCGCGCCGATTCGTCGATCGACACGGTGATCATGGCGTTCACGGACATGCAGGGCCGGCTGCTCGGCAAGCGCCTGCATCGCGACTTCTTCTTCGAGCAGGTCGACCACGGGCACGGCACCGAGGGCTGCAACTACCTGCTTGCGCTCGAGATGGAGATGGACCCGGTGCCCGGCTACGAGATCGCGTCGTGGGAGCGGGGCTACGGCGACTTCGAGCTCGTGCCGGACCTGTCCACGTTGCGCCGGATCCCGTGGCTCGAGGCGACGGCCCTCGTGCTGTGCGACGTGCAATGGGGAGACGGCTCACCGGTCAGGCCGTCGCCGCGCCAGGTGCTGCGTGCTCAGGTCGAACGGGCACGGGAGCACGGCTTCGAGGTGATGGTCGGATCGGAGCTCGAGTTCTACCTCCTGAAGCAGACGTACGAGCAGGCGCACGCACAGCACTACCGTGACCTGACCCCGTCGGTGCCGTACATCCTCGACTACCACATCCTCGCCTCGACGTACGCCGAGCCTCTGCTCAGGCAGATCCGCAACGGGATGGTCGGCGCCGGCATGCGTGTCGAGACGTCGAAGGGCGAAGCGTGGCCGGGCCAGCACGAGATCAACTTCCGCTACGCCGACGCACTGCGAATGGCCGACGACCATGTCGTCTACAAGAACGGCGCGAAGGAGATCGCCCACCTGAACGGCTGCTCGGTCACGTTCATGGCCAAGCCGGACCACACGTGGATCGGCTCGTCGTGCCACATCCACTCGTCGCTCTGGCGTGGTGACGACAGCGCATTCGCAGGCGAGAGCGCCGTCTTCGCGCAGTACCTTGCCGGTCAGATCGCGTGCGGACGTGAGTTCGCGATCTTCTTCGCGCCGAACGTCAACTCGTACAAGCGCTTCGCGGCCGGCACGTGGGCGCCGACAACGCTGGCGTGGGGTCGCGACAACCGCACGTGCGGATTCCGTGTCGTCGGCCACGGATCGGGGCTGCGCGTCGAGACGCGGATCCCGGGTGGTGACGTCAACCCATATCTCGCCTTCGCCGCGTTGATCGCGTCAGGGCTGCACGGGATCGAGCAAGGGCTCGAGCTGGCGCCCGCGCTCGAGGGAAACGCCTACAGCTCGGACGCACAGCGATTCCCGTCGACGCTCCGGGAGGCGATCGCCGCGCTCGAGGACGGAACGGCGGCGCGCGGCGCGTTCGGTGACGATGTCGTCGACCACTACCTGAACTACGGGCGCACGGAACAAGCGCTGTTCGACCGCGTTGTCACGTGTTATGAGCGAGAGAGATTCTTCGAACGTGGCTGAGCGCAGACCGGTCATCGGCATCACGACCTACCTGACGGAGGCCGCGTGGTCGTACTGGCGGCTGGCGGCAGCCCTGATCCCGGCCTCGTACGTGCAGTCGGTCGAGCAGGCCGGCGGCTCGCCTCTGCTCGTCCCCCCCGGTGCGGGGATCGAGGAGACGCTCGATGCGGTCGACGGGCTCGTGTTCTCGGGCGGCTCGGATCTCGACCCCGAGCTCTACGGGGCCGAGCCGCACGCGGAGACATCGGGCGTCGTGCGAGAACGGGATGTCTTCGAGCTCGTGCTGATGCGTCGCGCGCTCGAGCGCGACCTGCCGGTGCTCGCGATCTGCCGCGGGTCGCAGGTGCTGAACGTCGCCCGTGGAGGCGACATCGAACAGCATCTCCCCGATCGTCTCGCTGACGAGGTTCATCGCGAGGTTCCCGGCACGTTCGGCGAGCACGGCGTCGAGGTGCTCCCGGACACCCGGCTGGCGGCGATCGTCGGTACTCGCACCGCCGTCAAGTCGCATCACCACCAGGGCTTCGAGCGGCTCGGCGACGGCCTGCGCGAGTCTGCGCGCGCCGACGACGGGACACTCGAGGGCGTCGAGGATCCGAGCCGAACGTTCGCCGTCGGCGTGCTCTGGCATCCGGAGGAAGGCGAGGACAAGGCGCTGTTCGAGGCGCTCGTCGCGGCGGCCGCAGAGCACCGCGCCCGTACTACCTGACGAGCACGCCGAGCGTCGCGCCGAAGATGGCGTGCGTCGTGACCTCGAGCCGGAACGTGCGCGGGTCGGTCACGAGCCTCGGCCAGCCGCCGCCACGCCGGTCCGGGTGGACGCGATCGACGATCGCCGGCCACAGCACCAGGCTCTCGAGCTCTGCGGCAATCACTCCCTGCTTGACGCCGCGGCCGCCGAGGCGCTCGAACGTCCAGCCGAACTAGGCGGGCTCGAGTCGGCGCCGCTCGAGCTGGCGGGTCGACGGCACGTGGACGTTGCGCACGAGCCTGAGCTTCTCGAGGCCGCGGATCACCCACCACGAGGGATCGAACTGGAAGCGGCCCAGGCCGTGTCGGGCTGACGCCGGGAACGCGTGGTGGTTGTTGTGCCATCCCTCGCCGAAGACGAGCAGCGCCACGATCCAGTTGTTCCGCGCCTCATCCCGCGAGCGGTAGTCCTGCCGGCCGAACATGTGGCAGATCGAGTTGACCGAGAACGTTGCGTGCTGGTACAGGAAGATGCGAATCAGCCCGCCCCAGACCATCGCTTCGACGCCTCGCTCCCAGCTCCCACCGATCACCCACCCGAGCGCGAACGGCAGCCCGAGCGTGAGCAGAACCCAGAGCAGGTAGAGGCGATCGATCCACACGAGAAGCGGATCGCCGTAGAGATCCTTCCCGTATTCGACTCCCTCCTCCATGCCGAGGTTCGCGAAGAGCCAGCCGACGTGGGCGTGCACGAAGCCTTTGACCGCTCCGAGCGCACCGTCTCCGTGGCCGACGTGCGGCGAGTGCGGGTCGCCGGGCTGGTCGGACAGCGCGTGATGCTTGCGGTGATCGGTCACCCACTGGATCAGCGGGCCCTGCATCGTCATACAGCCGAGAATCGCGAGGGTCGCCTTGACGGGAGGCGTCGCCTCGAAGCCCTTGTGCGTGAAGTAACGGTGGAAGCCGATCGTCGTCCCGAAGGCGCAGACGACGTAGAACGCAACCATGATCGCAATGTCGACCCAATGGAAGGCAACGCCCCAGAGCAGCCCCGCCGCGAGCACGATGCCGAGCGGGGGAACGATCACCGCGACGAGGGTCACGACCTGGCTGACCCTGCTCGTGCCGGGACGCACCGTGCCGACGATGGCGGTCATGCCGCGGCCCAGCCGTCGATTCGCTCAGCGACGAGCGCCGCCCAGCGGCGCGCGCCCGGCAGGGGGACGACTCCCGACCTGGCGCGGATCGCGATGCCGTGAAGCGCGCCGGGGATGAGGCGGTAGGTGCCCTCGATCCCGAGCCGTCTGGCGCGGTCGAAGCTCCTGCGTGAGCTCGACGGGCTGACACCGGGGATGCCCGGCAGCCTACGGTCGAGCGATCCGTGCAGGACGTCGAGGCGCTTCCCGTCGAGCCCGTCGAGCTCGAGGCGGTCGGGCAGCCACGGCGCCAGGCCGAGAACGCCCTCGACGCTCGGCGCGTCGGCGCTGCGGACCGCGACGGCCCCACCCATCGAGAAGCCGAGCAGAAGTGTCCGCGGAGCTCCGGCCGCTGCGACCGCGGCGCGTGTGTCCTCTTCGCAGAGCTCGAGCGCGTGCCAGGACTTGACGCGGTAGCGCACCTCCAGGAAGGCGATGGCCGGGAAGAGGGGCGCGATGCGGCGCACGAGCCACTCGAGCGACGCGCTCCACGTGCCGGGCACCCGCGCCGCCTGGCCGCCATTCACACAGACGACCGTCGGTCGGGCTCCCAGGCCGGTAACGCGCATCTCGGCGCCGGTCGTGAGCGTGATCGCTGGAATCGCCGCGTCATCGGCGCTCACGTTGCTCACAGTCTGGTCGCGTTCTCGTGCACGGCTGCCTCCCAGCTCACCTGACATCGACGGGTTCGCCGCAAAGGGCGCAGCGGTTCGGAGTGCGGATGGTACGCGCGTGCCCCAGCCGGCCGGGGCATGGTCCGAACGACAACGTCATACCGGCAATCACCCTGTACGTGGCGTTTCTCGCTTCATGCCGCGCGTCTTGTCGTCGGGTTGAATGTCCCCGATGGGCGAGGAAGCAGGCAAGTACGCGAGGTACGAGCTCGAGAATCGCTTCCTCCTCGATCGTCTTCCTGAAGGAATCGGGCGGGAAGGCGGCTGGCTGATCACCGACCGCTACATCATCAGCACGCGGCTTCGGCTTCGCTTGATGGAGCCGCTCGGCGGTGGAGAGAACATCTTCAAGCTCGGCCAGAAGGATGTGCCGTCTCCGCCTGACTTCTCGCGGATGACGATCACGAACATCTATCTGTCGGCTGTCGAGTACGACGTCTTTGCGGCGCTACCGGCGCATGAGCTGCGCAAGCGCCGCTACCAACTTGATCACGGCGGCTGCCTCTACAGCGTAGATGTCTTCGAGGAACATCTGGCCGGTCTGATTCTCGCTGAAGTCGGTTTCGCGACAACAGACGAGTGGCGAGAACATCGGCAGCTCCCTGCCTTCGCGGTCCGCGATGTTTCACGAGACGTCCGTTTCACAGGAGGTGCGCTTGCGGCGACGACAGGACAAGGGGTAGCCGAGTTACTCACGTAGCCTTGCAGGGAGGTACGACGATGCGAAAGATCAAGCTGGCGATGTACGTCTCGGTCGACGGCGTGGTCGAGAACCCGGCCTGGACAGGCCCGTTCTGGAACGACCAGCTCTCACAGCTGCAAGCCGACTATCTGTTCGCGAGCGACGCCTTGCTCCTGGGCCGCGTGACCTATGACGGCTTCGCGATCGCCTGGCCGACGATGGAGGAGAGCACGGGCGAGTTCGGCAAGAAGATGAACGCGATGCCCAAGTTCGTCGCCTCGAGAACACTGGACACCGCCGAATGGAACGCCACGATCATCAAAGGCGAGCTCGCGAACGAGGTTGCCAGGCTGAAGGATCAACCGGGCGGCGATCTCCTGATCTACGGCAGCGGCGACCTCGTCGATGAACTCACTCGGCACAGGCTCATCGACGAGTACCGGTTGATGATCCACCCGGTCATCGTGGGAGCCGGCAAGCGGCTCTTCAACGGACGCGCGTCGACGACGCTGCATCTCATCGACACGATGAGCACAGCGACCGGGGTCGTCGTTCTCACGTACGAGACGACCGCGGACGGCACTGCCTGACTTAGAGTTCGTTTCGGAATGACGCTCGTCGATCTGGGCACGATGGGTGGGTGGGATGCAAGGACGCAGGGAGCGCCAATAGCCGAGGCTATTGGCGCGACCGAGGACGCGGCAGCGTGCCCGTCCAGCGTGTCCAGGCGGCACAGACTTCATTTCGAATCGAGCTCTTACGCAGGAGACGCTCGACCGCCGGCCGCCCCCGGAGACGCGTCTCGTCGCCTGGCGACGACAAGACCCGCGCGTGATTCAATCGCCCGGTGACGGTCACCGTCGTCAACCCGGCAACCGAGGAGACGATCGCGTCGCTCGACGAGGCCGGCGTCGACGACACCGACGCTGCGGTCGCGCGGGCTCGCGCGGCATTCCCGGCCTGGCGCGCCGTCTCGCCGACCGACCGGGCACGCCTGCTCCGCCGCCTGGCGACGCTCGTCGAGGAGAACCTCGAGCAGCTTGCGCGCATCGAGTCCGCGAACGTGGGCAAGCCGATCTCGGGCGCCCGCGGCGAGGTCGGGATGGTGGCGCAGGTGTTCCATTTCTACGCCGGCGCCGTCGACAAGCACTACGGCGAGACGATCCCGGTCGCCGGTGGCGTCGACCTCACGTTCCGCGAACCGCTCGGTGTCATCGGGCTGATCGTTCCCTGGAACTTCCCGCTCAACATCGCCTCCTGGAAGCTGGGACCGGCGCTCGCCTGCGGCAATACCCTCGTGCTCAAGCCCGCCGAGGTGACGCCGATGTCCGCCCTGCGCCTCGCCGAGCTCGCGCTCGAGGCCGGAATCCCCGAGGGTGTCCTGAACGTGCTCGTGGGCAAGGGCTCCGTCGTCGGCCGACGCCTGGTCGAGCACGACGACGTTGCGAAGATCGGGTTCACCGGCTCGACCGAGGTGGGTCGCGAGATCATGCGCGGGGCCGCAGGGACGATCAAGCGCGTGACGCTCGAGCTCGGCGGCAAGTCGGCCAACGTGATCTTCGCCGACGCCGACCTCGAGCGAGCCGCCGGGGCTGCGCCCTACGCCGTCTTCGACAACGCCGGACAGGACTGCTGCGCCCGTTCGCGCATCCTCGTCGAACGCTCCGCCTACGACAGGTTCGCCGAGCTCTTCGTCGACGCGACGCGAGCGGTCAGAGTCGGTGACCCCGCCGACGACACGACCGAGATGGGACCGCTGATCTCGGCCGCACACCGTGAAACGGTCGCCGGGTTCGTCGACGGCGCTCCGCTGTTCCGCGGCGAGGTCCCGGACGGCAAGGGCTTCTGGTACCCCTGCACGGTCGTCGAGGCCACGAACGACGACCGCGTCGCGCGCGAGGAGGTCTTCGGCCCCGTCGCGGCGCTGATCCCGTTCGACGACGAAGCCGACGCGATTCGCATCGCCAACGACTCACCCTACGGCCTGTCGGGATCGATCTGGACCCGCGACGGCGCACGCGCACTCCGCGTCGCGCGCGCACTCGAGACCGGCGTGCTGAGCGTGAACTCGAACAGCTCGGTGCGCGTGCAGACACCGTTCGGCGGCTTCAAGCAGTCGGGGTTCGGCCGCGAGCTCGGCATGCATGCGCTCGCCGGCTACTCCGAGGTGAAGAATGTCTTCTACTCGACGGAGGTGTAGACAGTGGCCGCCGGTCGCCTGCAGGGCAAGGTGTGCGTCATCACCGGCGCGGGCGGCGGCATGGGCCGCGACGCGGCGATCCTCTTCACCGAGGAGGGCGCGTCGGTCTGTGTCGCAGACATCGACGGAGCCGCGGCCGACCAGACGGCCGCTCTGTGCCCTGGCTCACTCGCGCAGAAGGTCGACGTCGCGGACGAGGCGAGCGTGCAGGCGATGATGACTGCGACCGCGGAGCGGTTCGGCGGCATCGACGTCCTCTACAACAACGCCGGGATCTCACCGGGTGACGACGCGTCCGTGCTGGAGACGAGCGTCGCCGCGTGGGATCGCGTTCAGGCTGTCAACACCAAGGGCGTCTTTCTCTGTTGCAAGCACGGCATCCCACATCTGCTCCAGCGCGGCGGCGGATCGGTCATCAACGTCGCGAGCTTCGTCGCCATCGTCGGAGCAGCAACGTCGCAGATCTCCTACACCGCGTCCAAGGGCGCCGTGCTGTCGATGACGCGCGAGCTGGCCGTCCAGTTCGCCCGCGAGCACGTGCGTGTGAACGCGCTCTGCCCCGGTCCCGTCGAGACGCCGCTCCTGTTGGCGATCTTCGGCGACGACCCCGCTGCCCTCGAGCGCCGGCGGAGGCACTGGCCGACGGGCCGCCTGGCCAAGCCGCGCGAGATCGTCAACGGCGCGCTCTTCCTCGCCAGCGACGAGTCGTCATACGTCACCGGCACGACCTTCCTCGTCGACGGTGGCCTGACCGCTGCGTACGTGACGCCGGAGTAGCCGTGCGGATCTGCCTCATGGTCGAGGGCCAGGAAGGCGTCGATTGGCCGCAGTGGCTCGCGCTGGGCCGAGCCGCCGAGGCGGCAGGCCTCGAGGGCCTGTTCCGCTCCGACCACTACCGGTCGATCGTTCGCGGCGAGCCGGCCGGATCGCTGGACGCCTGGGCCGTGCTGGCAGCTTTGGCCGCGAGCACGGAGCGAATCCGCCTCGGCACGATGGTCTCGCCCGTCACGTTCCGATCCGCGTCGGTGCTCGCGAAGAACGTCGTCACCGTCGACCACGTTTCGAACGGGCGTGTCGAGCTCGGGATCGGCGCCGGCTGGTACGAGGCAGAGCACGACTCGTACGGCTTTCCGTTCGGCACGACGCGCACGCGTCTCGACGAGCTCGACCGGCAGCTTGCCGAGATCACGCGCCAGTTCACCGACGCCGACGACATACGGCCCGAGCCCGTACAACGCCCGAGACCGCCGATCATCGTCGGCGGCCGAGCCAGGCCTCGCACCGTGCGCGCCGCGATCCGCTTCGCCGACGAGTACAACACGGTCTTCCCGAGCGTCGAGGAGGCTCGCGAGCGGCGACAGATCCTCGAAGACGCCGCGCGCGAGGCAGGCCGCGAGCCGCTCCGCTTCTCGATGATGATCGGCTGTGTCGTCGGACGCGACCGATCCGATACCGACGAGCGCCTGGCTGCGTGGCGCACGGTCACCGGTCAGGACGGCTCCCCAGGGATCGCCGGCACGATCGACGAGGTCGCCGAGCAGCTGCAGGCGTACGAGCAAGCGGGGGTCGAGCGCGTCATGCTCCAGCATCTCGTCCACGAGGACGTCGAGATGGTCGCCGTCCTGGGCGAGCTCGCAGCCCAACTAGGCTGATCCGCGTGCGCGTCTTCCTCGTTCGTCACGCCAGTGCCGCACCCGGCACACCCGACGACGAACGGGCGCTGACCGCCGAGGGTCGTTCGGAGGCGCACGAGCTCGCGAAGCGCCTGGCGGCCGAGAGCCTCGACGCGGTCGTCTCGAGCCCTCTTCGCCGGGCACGTGAGACCGCCGAAACCGTCGCGCGAGCCGCCGGGCTCGAGCCTGCGGTCGATCAAGGGCTCGCGCCGGGGGCCACGGCGGCGACGCTGCGAGACGCTGTTGCCGGGCGCGGCGAGACGGTGGTGGCGGTCGGGCACCAGCCGGACTGCGGAGACATCCTGGAGGAGCTCACCGGTGAGCGCCGCCCGTTCCCGACGGCCGGCTCTGTGGTGCTCGAGCTGTGAGCGCGATCGTCGTCCGTGACCTGCACAAGTCGTACGGCTCCAACGAGGCGGTCCGCGGAATCGACTTCACGATCGAGGCGGGCGAGGTGTTCGGGCTCCTCGGCCCGAACGGCGCCGGCAAGACCACGACCGTCGAGATCCTCGAGGGCTACCGCAAGCGTGACGGGGGTACGGTCGAAGTACTGGGAACCGACCCCGAGAGTGCCGGGTCGCGCTGGCGTGAGCAGGTCGGCGTCGTGCTCCAGTCCTCGTCGCTGTACCCGAACCTGACGGTGTCCGAGAGCCTGCGCCTGTTCGCCGGGTACTACGCCACCCCACGCGACCCCGAGGAGGTGGTCGAGCTGGTCGGGCTCGGGGAGAAGCGCAGCGCACGCGCGCGCACGCTGTCGGGAGGGCAGAAGCGCCGCCTCGACCTCGCGCTCGCACTGGTCGGTGACCCGGACGTGCTGTTCCTCGACGAGCCGACCACCGGATTCGACCCGGGCGCCCGCCGCGCAGCCTGGGAGACCGTCCGCGGCCTGCGCGCGCTAGGCAAGACGATCCTCCTGACCACGCACTACCTCGACGAGGCCGAACAGCTCGCCGACCGCGTCGCGGTCCTCCGGCAGGGCCAGATCGTGCGGGAGGGTGCCCCGTCCGAGCTGACGGGAGGCGCCGTCGACACGGAGATTCGCTACCGCGTCGGCGACGAGGAGATGATCGAGCGGACCCGCGAGCCGACGCGACGCGTCTACGAGCTCGCGGCCGAGGCGCTGGCCCGCGGCGAGGAACTGGAGGCACTCGAGGTGCGGCGGCCGACACTCGAGGACGTCTACCTCGAGCTGACTGGTGACTGATCGTTCTCTCCGTCAGAGCCGCGACAGCGTCTGTGGTGCACTGCGCTCGCTCGGCGGGCAGTGCCACCGATGACGCGCAGGCGTCTGCTGATCTTCCTGGGGATCCTCCTGCTCGCAGGCCTCATCGCGGGCGCAGTCGCCGTCTTCTTGCGGGAGCGAGCCGCGCGCAACGTCCACGGGTCGTCCACGCAGGAGTTCGTCACCACATCCGCGCCGAAGCCGAAGCCCCCGCCCGTGCCCGGGCTCGTGTGGCCGACGTACGGCTTCGACGCGACCCGGGACCGCGACTCGCCCTATCGCCAGCGCCCGCCCTACCGGGAGGTCTGGCGCTTTCCCGGACGCGCGCTGATCGAGTTCCCGCCGGTGATCGGCTACGGGCGCCTCTACGTCGCGAACAACGACGGCATTCTCTTCGCCGTCGATGCAACCACGGGAAAGGAGGTCTGGAGCTACGACTCCGGGCGAGTGCAGGCGGCCTCGCCCGCACTCGACGCGCACCTGGTCTTCCACACCTTCCTGTATCGGCGCAGGCGGGCGGGGACGACGCAGGACGGAGAGGTTGTTGCCCTCGCAGCCGCCACCGGAAAGGTGCGATGGCATCACGTCCTGGCGGCGCCGTCGGAGTCGTCCCCGCTCGTTCGCGACGGGCGGGTGTACGTCGGGGACTGGAGCGGCCGGGTGTATTGCTTCTCGGAGCTCACCGGCAGGCTCGTCTGGACGGCTCGAACGGGCGGGGCTGTCAAGGGCGCCGTCTCGGCGGCCGGCGGCAGGCTCTACGTCGGCTCGTACGACCACCATCTCTACTCGTTCGACGCACGCACGGGCAAGCAGCTGTGGCGCGCCTCCGTTCAGGCGCGCTTCGGCGCGCTCGGGCGGTTCTACTCGTCCCCGGCAGTCGCGTACGGACGTGTCTACATCGGTGGTACGGACGGGAGGGTGTACTCGTACGGCGCGACGACGGGCAGGATCCGCTGGTCGCATCAGACAGGCGGCTACGTCTATGCATCTCCTGCCGTCTCGCAGAACCGGGTGTTCGCCGGTTCCTACGACCACTACTTCTACGCGTTCAACGCCGCGACCGGCGACGTGCTCTGGCGGTTCGACGCCCACGGGCGCATCTCCGGGTCTGCCACGGTGGTGGCCGGGCTCGTCTACTTCTCGACACTCGAGGGGCGAACGTATGCGCTGGACGTACGGACGGGCGCCGTCACATGGTCGTATCCGGACGGCCAGTACACGCCCGTCGTCGTCGACGAGCACCGCCTCTACCTCGTCGGAGGCGGCACCGTGCACGCGCTCGTCAGCCGAGCGCCTGCTCGTCGATAGCGACGAGCAGGCGCGGCCAGCGGTCGGCAGGCGTGCCGGTCCCCCACGCCTCGCGCACGCTGACGCCGAGCTCGACCAGCTGTCGTGGGTCGAGCGACCGGCGTGACGTCACGACGAGGAACTGGTCTCCGACGACCGAAGTCGACACGTCACGCCCGGCCGCCCCACGGCTCACACGCCGCTCGGCCGCCCTGACCCTGCGGGGCCGGCCGCGAAACACCCAGACGCCGTGCAGGCCGCCGCCGGTCCGCTCGAGGAAGTCGTGGACGTTCCGCACGCCCTTCTGGAGCAGCCCGTGCTCGTAGCGAGGGTCGATCGCCGGCAGCTCCTCGAGCCGGTTCAGCCGCCCGGTTCGGAGGGCGATCAGGTCGTCCAGCAGCTCGGGCGGGCGACTGGCGGGCGTCCCGGTCGAGGAGAACAACACCTGGTCGCTCGCGGTGCGCGGGAGTGCACGGAGATCGAGGTCGTACAGCCCGCGCACGCGGTCGACGTCGGCGCCCACCTCGAGCGCCACCGCCGCAACGACGAGCGCGACGACCACCGGTCGCCGGCGCCCCAGGAGCCTGCAGCCGGCGGTCACGAGGATGAGGAAGGCGGGCAGCGCCGGGAGGAGATAGCGACCGAAGAAGCGCGTCTCTGCAGGGACGATCGTGAAGAACGCAACCGGCAACAGGACCCAGCCCGCGAGCACCACGGCAGCACGAGGCCGCTCGCGCCCGAGCTGCACGCTCCCCGCGACCGCGAGGCCCGCGAACGCCAGAAGCCCGAGCACGCCGGCCGGGGAGAGCGAGCGGAACGCCTCCTCCGCCACCGTGCGTCCGGCCGTCGTCGAGATGGGCCCGGCCTCGCCGACGCCGTAGCGCGAGCGCAGGACGGCCAGCGCGTAGAGGTACGGCAGTCCGACGACGGCGCCCGCGACAAGACCGGGCCGCGCGTCGAGGAGCGTCTGCCGCAGCGGAACATCGCTGACGGCCAGCCCGCACGCGAGAGCCGGGACGATGTAGAGCGGTGCGATCGGATGGACGTAGACGAGGCCGGCGGCGAACGCGCCGGCGGCGATCCACCAGTTCCGGGAGCGATCGCGGCCGGCCCTGATTGCGATGAGCGACGTCACGAGGACGAGCAGGAGAAAGAGCGCGTACATGCGCGCGAAGGTCGCCAGGCCGACGGCGAGTGGGGCCAGCGCGAGGAGCGGCGGCACGGCCAAGCCCTCGGCACGACCGGCAAGCCTCCGGGCGAGCAGGCCTGCGCACGGGAGGGCGGCCAGGAAGAAGAGGAGCGACGGGAGTCGCAGCCCGGCGAGCCCGCCCGGCCAGGCGAGCGTGATCCGCTCGACGAGGAACTGCGCCGGCGCGCCTCCCCGCTCGATGAAGACGTTGTCGACGATGCTCCACGGCGACCCCCGGGCGAACTCGAGCATCACGCGCTCGTCGAGGTGAAGCGGCTCCCACCACACTCCCGGCAGGCAGGCGAGTGCGCCTGCCGCGATCGCGCACGCCCAGACGACAGCCTCGAGCCTCGCCGTGCGCGGCACGCGGACGATCATCCCGGATTGCCCCGAAAGCCGCCAGTCGTGCGGGATCGCCGGTCGAGCAGGCTGCCGATCCGGATGACCCTGACGTAACCTAGGGCCGCGATGGGCAACTGTGACCTCCGACCTCGTACATAACGGAAAGTCACAGACGAACGAGTGAAGCTTCTCCTGCACGAGTTTCGCGCGGAGCAACTGCTCTTCTGGCGGAACCGCGAAGCGGCGTTCTTCACCTTTCTGCTGCCGGTGATCTTCTTTCTCCTGTTCGGATCGATCTACGGGAACTCGAGGATCACGAAGGAGCATCTGCGGGCTGCGCCGTTCCTGCAGGCTGGAATGATCGGCTACGGCGTCGCCTCGACCGCCTTCGCCGGGCTCGCGATCTCGATGGTCGTTCGCCGCGAGAGCGGCGTCCTGAAGCGTGTGCGCGGCACGCCCCTGCCGCCGGCGGTCTACCTGTTCGCCGTCATCCTGTCGACGTTCGTCGTGTTCCTGATCGAGGCGACGACGATCGTGATCATCGGGCGGCTGTTCTTCTCGGTGCCGCTACCGGACCGCCCGTTCTCCCTCTTCGCCGCCCTCGTGATCGGCTCGCTGTCCTTCGCCGCACTCGGGCTCGGTCTGACGGGGTTCGTCCGCTCGGCCGAGGGCTCGTCTGCCGTCATCAACTTCATCTACCTGCCGATGGCGCTCATCTCCGGCACGTTCTTCACGCCGAAGGCGTATCCGACGTTCTTGCGCACGATCGCGGACGTGTTGCCGCTGACGTACTTCACGAAGCTCCTGCGCAACGTGATGGTGCGCGACCATCACCTCTGGTCGGAGCTGGGGTCGCTCGCCGTGGTCGCGGCGTGGGGGCTCGTCGGGGCAACGGCGGCGATGTATCGGTTCCGCTGGCAGCCGCGCGACGGCGGCTAGTCCTTCCCGGCGGCGAGCTCCCGGGAGCGCTCCATCGCAGCGTTGATCGCGTTGAGAAACGCCGCCCTGACCCCGGCCTGCTCGAGCTCGCGGATCGCGCGCGTCGTCGTCCCGCCGGGTGACGTCACCGCTTCGCGGAGCTCGACCGGATGCATCTTCTCGTCGCGCAACAGCTTCGCCGTGCCGAACATCGTCTGGACGACCAGCCGCGTCGAGATCTCGCGCGACAGGCCGAGGAGGATCCCGGCCTCGATCATCGCCTCCGCAAGCAGCGCGTAGTACGCAGGCCCGGAACCGGAGACGGCGGTGACGGCATCCATGGCGTCCTCCGGCAGGACGACGACGTCGCCGACGGCCCGCAGCACCTGAGACGCCTGCTCGAGATGCTCGGCAGCCGCCGAGCTGCCGCCACAGATGCCCGCAATGCCCTCGTGCACCGTCGACGGCGCGTTCGGCATCGCCCTCACCACGGGGATCCCGGCGTGCAGACGCGCTTCGATCGCCGACGTGGGAATCGCCGCCGCGAGCGAGAGCACGGTCTGCGTGCCGTCGAGCGCCGGAGCAATCTCGTCGAGGAGGGCGTTCAGATCCTGCGGTTTGACGGCGATCACGACGACGGCCGCTCCCCGAACCGCATCGGTGTTGGACGTCCCGGCCTCGAGCCCGTACCGCTCGCGAAGCTCGCCGATCCGTTCCTCGCGTCGCACCGTGGCCGCGATGTCCGTCCACCCCGAGCTGTGCAACCCGGCGAGCAACGCCTCGCCGATCTTCCCCACACCGAGAATCGCGATGCGCATCGTCTGAGCCTATGCGAGCGCGCGCTCGACCGCATCGAGCGTGCGCTCGGCCTGGCGCCGCGCAACAGCGTCGACTCCGCCGCCGATGATCCGGTCGACGGCTCCCGAGAGATGAATCTCGGCGCGCCAGGTCATCGCCGTCCCCGAGCCGTCGGCAGCAAGGTCGAACGTCGACGCGACGTCGGCGCCCCCGCCGTGGGCGCGAAGTGATGCGTGCTCGGGAGCGCGCCGGTCGACCACCTCGAAACGAACCGTCAGCTTCGGCGCGAGCGGGATGGGTAGCTTGACCCGCGCCTCCCAGTGGTCGTCGTCGAGGACGCGATGATCGCGCACCGCCGGGATCGCGGAAACGACCACCTCGGGGTCGGTGAGTGCCTCGAACACCCGCTCGGGCGGGGCTGCGAAGCTTCGCTCTCCGGTGACGACGGCCATCGGGGCGAGAGGGTAGCCGGTCGCGGGTGGGCTACTGCGGGAAGGTGAGCGGCTGGTTCACGCTCGTCACGGCGTACGACATGCTCATATGCATGCTCTGGTGGGCGACATGCATCGTCATGTCGAGCAGGGCGGTCTCGACCAGGTGCGAGTCGCGCGGAATGAACAGCTGGACCTTGATGTCACCGAGCGAGGCGCCGACGTTCGCGAGCAACCCCTTCGAAAGTCCCGGGAGATTCGCCAGCAGCGCATCGCCGTCGAGCGTGCCGGTGACCTCGTCCTCTGTCCGGCCGTTCACGTCGAGCGTGGAGACCGAGACGTCCTTCACGTACGGAGTGATGGCGTTGAGGTCGAAGCCTGCGGCCGCCGCCGGCTTCGTGCCCGCCGGGAGCGACATGGTGTGGCTGACGCCGTTGAGCCGCATCTGCAACGACCCGCCACGCTTGACCATCACGACGTCGACGGGTGCCACGCCCGGCACAGCGGTCGTCATCGTCGCGAAGAAGTCGCCTGCGCCGGCTCCCTTCAGGACCATGCCGCCTTGCGCGTCGACCTCGGCGCTCTTGCCGGCAGCGTCCATGTTCACCTTCATCGTGAAGCCTTCCGAGCTGACCGACTGGGCCGCGACACGAGACTGCGCGAGCAGATCCTGCGCCTTCTTTGCGTCCGCACCCGTGCACGCCGTCGCGACGAGCGGGAGCGGGATCAGCGCGAGCAGGATGAGGAGGAGCCGCACGGCCTGATGATCGGCGTCCCGGCTGGAAAGTGCGTCCCTCTAGCGGGTGAGCGTGATCTTCGAGAGACCGAGCGGCCGGTCGACGTCGACCACTCCTACACTGCCCACGTGAGCGGCAGGCGGAGAGAACCGTGAGGCTCGGAGTCGAAGCCTGTCTGGTCGAGGGCGTGCTCGTGCCGGGGGACGTCGAGGTCGACGATGGACGCCTCACCGCGACCGGCCTCTCCTCGCCGAACGGCCGCGGAATCGCGGTTCCGGGATTCGTCGATCTGCAGGTGAACGGGTTCGGGGGCGTCGACTTCCTCGACGCCGACGCCGAGGGATACCGGCGCGCCGGTGTGGCGCTGCTGGAGACGGGCGTCACCGCGTATCTGCCGACGTTGATCACGAGCCCCGAGGAGCAGGTGATCGCCGCGATGCGGGAGGTGCCGCGCGAGCGCGAGCGGCCGCGCATCCTCGGGATGCACCTCGAAGGGCCGTTTCTCTCACCGAGCCGCCTCGGGACGCATGTCCCAGAAGCCCGACGCGACCCTGACGTTGCGCTGCTCGACCGACTGCTCGACGCTGGCCCAGTGCGGCTGATGACGCTCGCCCCCGAACTGCCCGGCGCGGGCAAGGTGATCGACCGCCTGCTCGCTCGCGGGGTCGCCGTCTCGCTCGGCCACAGCGACGCGACCGCGGCGCAGGCGAATGCGGCATTCGACCGCGGCGTGCACAGCGTCACCCACATCTTCAACGCGATGCGGCCGTTCCGTCACCGCGATCCGGGCATCGTCGGCGCAGCGCTCGCCCGCGACGACGTCATCGTCGCGATGATTCTCGACGGCATCCACCTTGCGCCCGAGACCGCCTCGGTCATCTGGCGTGTCGCTCGTGAGCGGGTCGCGCTCGTGACCGACGCGATCACCGCGGCGGGCCGCGCCGACGGTTCGTACTCGAGCTTCGGCTCACTCGACGTCCGGGTGCACGACGGCACCGTGCGCGGCCCGGACGGTGTGCTTGCGGGCAGCGTCCTGACCATGATCGAGGCGGTGCGAGCACTGCACGCACTCGGAGCGTCGCTCGAGGAGGCAGTGCGCGCCGCCACGGAGACGCCGGCCTCGGTGATCGGGGCGTCATCCGTCGGCCGCCTGTCGATCGGCTCGGCTGCCGACCTCGTCGTGCTCGACGATCGCCTCGAGATCCTGCGCGTGATCGTCGCGGGCGAGACCCGCGTCGCGGCTTAGTCCGGCACCGGCTCCAGGGCGGCGGCAGCCGCTGTCCAGGGTTCTTGACAGGAGCAGCCGCTGACGAGAGTCCTTGACACCGACGCCGCGAGTTCTAGGCGCTGTCTGCCACCGCTTCGGGCGCAGGCGGCATCGGCGCGATCGGCCGGGCCGCGACCTGCGGGTGGAAGAGGCGCTGCGCGATTGCCGTCGGCACGATCGCGGAGAGAACGACGACGCCGATCAGCAGGGAGAACTGCGTGCGGTCGATGATCCCGGCGCTCAGCCCGTAGAGCGACGTGATCGTCCCGAAGGTCAGGCCCGTCGACATCAGCAACGTCGTGAACATCGCGTAGGGCGCGGTGTAGCGGCGCGCGAGCGGATACACACCGGCGAACTTCGGGACCATCTTGCCGAGGAACAGGAGAGCGAGGACACCGAGGTTCGCCCACAGCGCACTGGTCGACACGCTCATCCCGCCCTTGAAGAAGAAGAACGGAGTCAAGAACGCAAAGGCGACGACTCGCAGGCGCTCTTGCTCGACGCGATGCGACGCGTAGTGGCTGCTCATCACCAGGCCGAGGATGAACGCGGGCAGCGCAGCCTGGGAGTTCGCCCTCGTGCCCAGCCACATCAGCAGGAAGAGCGAGGCGAAGACGAGCTTGATCTCCGGCTCGATCACCCGGTTTCCGTACCGGCCGAAGAACCAGGGCGAGAGCTTCGGCAGCCCGACGATCAACCCGATCGCCACGAGGGCGAACGGCACGATCCAGACCGTCGGCGTGATGAACAAGAGCGTCAGGCCGATGACGGTCGCGATGTCGGTGACGAACGTGGCCGACATCAGCCGCTTCCCGACGAGCTCACGGTTGAGCCCGGTCTCGACGAGCACCGCATAGACGACGGCGAGGCTGGTAGTCGAGAGCGCAAGACCGGCGATCTCCGCCTGGCGGTGGTTCCAGCCGAGGCCGTAGTACGCCAGGAGGCCGACGACGACGAACGGCGCCACGAACGACACCAGGCCGATCGAGAGCGATGCCCTCCACTCGCGCCGGAACTGCGGAACGTCGACCTCGGCCCCTGCCTGGAACACCAGCACGATCCCGGCGAACGAGCCGATGAAGCTGAGCCACGACGGGACGGCGAGACTGAAGACGTTGCCGACGATGATGCCGGCGAAGAGCTCGATCAGCGCGACCGAGATCCCGATCTCGACGCTGATCATCGACGCGACGAGGATCGTCCCTGCGAGAAGTGCAGCTACCGCGATGTCGCTCACCGTGCTCTACCTCCTTGAAGACGAACTTCAGTTGGTAGAGGCCATCGGCGGCGTCGGCCGCGGTTAGGCGGGAGCCTCACCCCGCATGCAGCGACCTCACTCTAGCGGCCGGGACCAGCCCCGACGCGGAGTCGGTCAGACCACGCTCGTCCGTACGACCAGCCTGCGCATAGCCGCGGTCGCGGAGGCGAGGGCCGCGTCCGCGTCCGGGCCGGTCGCGACAACGTATCCGCGACGATCGGCGTCGACCTGGACGGGCCTGATCGTCTCGCCCAGTCGTAGATAGAGGTCGGCGTCCAGTACCCCAGGAGCTTCGCGAACCTCCTCGAGCCCGTCGACGGCGACGACGCGCCCTGTCGGGAGGATCCCGGGCTCGGCGGTGAAGAACCGGATCACTGCGGGCCGGGGCTCGCCCACCTGCACGAGCTCGTCGTCGACCGGCCGGCCAAGCGCCTGCCGGAAGGCGATCTCGATCAGATCGACCCCAACAGCGTGGTAGACGAGATCGGCCATCTGGCCCGCCGGCACACGCGCCGCGACCTCGACGACGAAGGCGTGCCCGTCGCAGATCAGCAGCTGCGGGAAGGCGATCCCGTCCCGAAGCCCGAGCGCCTGGACCGCATGGCCGGCGACGGACGCCGCCTCCGCAAGCGTGGCTGGGAGAGGCTCGACGGGAAGCGGTGGATCCAGCCGACACCAAAGCCGGCACCGGGGGGACGCAACCGATCGGACAGGGTGAGGATCTCCACCTCACCCGAGCGCGCGACCGCGATCCCGTTCAACTCCTCACCGTCGATGTAGCGCTCGAGCACGGCCGAGCCCCTGCGCGAGAACGCAAGCGTGCGCGGGAGGAGCTCGACGAGATCGGCCCGTCGCTCGACCCGGAAGACGCCGCGTTGCCCGCCGGAGTCGACCGGCTTCAGGACCCCGGGCGTTCCGAGCTCCGCGAGCGCATGCGTTGCTTCATCGAGCGTCCGAACGACAGCGAACGACGGCTGTGGCACACCGTGCCTCGCGAGCTGCTCGCGCATCGCCGCCTTGTCCGTCATCCGGTGTGCGACGTCCGTGCCGATCCCCGGCAGGCCGAGCCGCTCGGCCGCGGCAGCCGCAGCAGCAACCGCACGATCGCTGCAGATGGCGGCGAGACCGTCGACACGATGACGGCGGGCGACCTCGACGAGCGCGTCGACGTCGCTGAAGTCGATCGACTCGGCCACGTCGGCTTCGGCAAAGCCGACTGCGAGGTCGTCACCGTCGGCGACGACGACCCGAAGCCCGGACGCCCGCGCGTGTCTGATCGCAGGCAGCTGGGAGACGCTACCTCCGAGGATCACCACCGTCGCCACGCCGGCGATCGTAGGAGCGGAAAAAGGGCTGGAAAGGCGGCTCGACGGTCCTTAACCGGATGGCCAGCGGAGGCTTAACCGACGACGCAAACGGTCAATCGAACGGCATCCTGGAAGGCGACAACGATGCGTCGAGGAGGGGTGGCTAGACTCGCGGCGCCGAACGGCGACCAGGTTCGCCCCCGTAGCTCAGTGGATAGAGCAGCGGTTTCCTAAACCGCGTGCGCAAGTTCGATTCTTGCCGGGGGCATCAGCCGCGAGCCCGCTTGGGAAGCGGGATCGCGGCATCCTCGAGCCTCGCCGGGCTCGAGCCTCGAGGCGCTCCGTCTACAAGCCGTCTACCAAGAAAGCGCGACAGCAGCCCGGGGACTCGTCACGGCAGGCGCTGATAGCGGTTTGACCCGAAGTCGTACGATCCCGCGATGTCATATGGCTTAGTGGTCTCGACCGCGACAGCTGCAGCTGTAGCTGTCGGCGCAGGATGGGCCACTTACCAGGGTCGCCAGACGAACGCGCGACTTGATAATGAGCGGTAGCAACGAGAGAAGCAGATCGCGACGGAGTCGGCAGACCGGCGCCGAGAACTCGACTTGCTCACCCTCGGCTTGGCCCAGCAAGCTGATTGACGTCGCCAGCGAGTCGAAGCAACTTCAACTCGGACGGCTCAAGCTTCCAGAGACCCTTGCCATAGCGGCGTGCTTCGTTGGCGATTCTGCCGCTGCGCAAAGTCTCCAATAGCGCGGCAAAGAGGGCATCAAGTCCTGATGCCAGCACGGGGCTGGATGACCAACCAGTTGTTGAGGGGCACGGCGCCAATGCGGTTCCGGACGACGCGCGCCCTCGCGCGGTTGAAGTAGCTGAAGAGGGTCGGCGCGTCAAAGTCGGCCTCGACCCGCCACCACGGGCGGCCCGCTCGAACGCGCTGCGTTACGAGGTGGCGGTCGTGAACGTCAAGCGCATCCGCTTGCAGGAGATAGCGCTCGAGTGGCCCGCCGCGCCGCTCGCGTGTCGGGTAAAGGAGCCAGCGCGGGACGTTGTCGGCGAGAGCAGCCAGCGCCACTTCGTCGATTTCGTCGACTGTGATGACACGCGGCGATGCGGCGCACGGCCGCAACGAGCAGCGGTTGAGGCCATGGCGTCGGCGCTCTTCGTCGCTCAGCACGAAGAAGGCGTTGCACCCGGTCGCCGCGCCGCGGCGGACGTCGGCCACCTCGTCGAACCGCACGCCCTTCCCTTGTGTCCGTCGCGTCCGCCGCGAACATTTCCCCGCGCTCGACAGTCCGACGGCGACACCAGCGTTTGTGTCCGCGAGTAGAGCCACAAGGTCACCGCGGTTCTTCGGCGTAGCTGTACAGCGGCCACAGCACCGGGTCGTTGGGGTGATAGCCGGTCGGCGGATACAGCTTGATTCCACGGAACTGTTTCTCCTCGAGCAGCCAGATCGTCTTTGCGACGACAACCTCTCCGTGGCGCAGGTCGACGGCTGCGAACGGGACCACCAGATCGGGAAACGCGTCGCGAAGCTCGGCGAGCTCCTCGTGCTGCTGGTCGATCGACTTCTTGACCCGGCCGGCGTTCATCAACGTCATGTCCATCGGCAACACGACGAACCGCGTCCCTTCCGGGTAGGAGCTGCGAAGCTTCTCGAACGCTCCGGCCTGTCCGAGTGCGAAAGAGGTCTCGACGATCTCCGCGTAGCGTTCGAGCGTGCCGCGGTTCTTGTTCGAGAAGCGGTGCGCAAGGGCAAATGAACGCGCGCCGGAACGGGCCGAAGTCGATCAGCGCCCCGATCGGCCAGGGCACGAACCGGTTGGGCGAATGGTCGTGGGTGAACGTGTGCGTGTGACAGTTCGTGATTCGACGCTCGACCCGGCTCCCCCATCTAAGAAGCATCCCGGCTCCCGCACTCGCAGCGGTCAAGTGACGGAGCACTGTTTCCGCTCCAGAGCGAAGGAGAGTCGTCCGGCCGCCGCACACCGGACGACTCGGAGAAGCATGGCGCCACCCCCTCGCTGGCGCCCCGCGTCCCTTACTGCACGGAGGTCGTTCTGGCGCAAGAAAATACGTGATTCGCCGATCGCGTCGAAGGATCCCGTCGGGCCACTAGCGCGGCGGGGTACGACCAGGTCACGGTGGCGGCAACCTAATGAGTCAGCTTGACCTTCGGCCGTGCCCGCTCGCGTCGCTTCGAAGCTGATGCCACCATGAGCGATTAG
>CAWKNW010000007.1:0-283210 GCA_963851065.1 uncultured Thermoleophilia bacterium | reverse complement strand
GCCGTCCTTTCGGACGATGTCTGAAGTTCCTGTCCTCGATCAAGGAGCCCCCCAGGCCCGACTCGTATCCGATACGATTCGTTTCCTCGGTGGGCCTCTGGCGCGAGTCGGAGGCTTTTTTTCGCCGTCAGTGATTTCAGCCCCGGCACCGGTCTTTGAAAACTCAGCAGCGAGCGTTTACGTCGAGACCTGAGGCTGGTCGGCTGCGAGCGAACTGCCTCGAGAGTGGACCACTATCTCGTCCCGGCCATTCGGGGCGGACCTTTGAGCACAAGCTCAAAGTGAAAAGGACTGTCGGCCTTCGCGGCGGCAATCCACTTCTTCACGGAGAGTTTGATCCTGGCTCAGGACGAACGCTGGCGGCGCGCTTAACACATGCAAGTCGAGCGAGAACCGAAGCCTTCGGGATCGGGGAAAGCGGCGAACGGGTGAGTAACACGTGGGCAACCCACCCTTGGTACCGGGATAGCCCGGGGAAACCCGGATTAATACCGGATGGCCCAGC
This sequence comes from uncultured Thermoleophilia bacterium, assembly GCA_963851065.1. Classification (GTDB taxonomy): domain Bacteria; phylum Actinomycetota; class Thermoleophilia; order Gaiellales; family Gaiellaceae; genus PALSA-600. Next base: position 282,705 of record CAWKNW010000007.1, on the reverse strand, counting down.
AGCTCTTCGGGGCGGCTGGAAAAGGTAGCTTCGGCCTCCGACCAAGGACGGGCCCGCGGCGGATTAGCTTGTTGGTGAGGTAACGGCTCACCAAGGCGACGATCCGTAGCTGGTCTGAGAGGACGATCAGCCACACTGGGACTGAGACACGGCCCAGACTCCTACGGGAGGCAGCAGTGGGGAATCTTGCGCAATGGGCGAAAGCCTGACGCAGCGACGCCGCGTGGGGGAAGAAGGCTTTCGGGTTGTAAACCCCTTTCAGGAAGGACGAAGCTCCTCGGGTGAATAGCCCAGAGGGTGACGGTACCTCCAGAAGAAGCCCCGGCTAACTACGTGCCAGCAGCCGCGGTAATACGTAGGGGGCAAGCGTTGTCCGGATTTATTGGGCGTAAAGAGCGTGTAGGCGGCCATGTAGGTCCGTTGTGAAAACTCGAGGCTCAACCTCGAGACGCCGATGGAAACCATCTGGCTAGAGTCCGGAAGAGGAGAGTGGAATTCCTGGTGTAGCGGTGAAATGCGCAGATATCAGGAAGAACACCCGTGGCTAAGGCGGCTCTCTAGTACGGTACTGACGCTGAGACGCGAAAGCGTGGGGAGCGAACAGGATTAGATACCCTGGTAGTCCACGCCGTAAACGATGGGTGCTAGGTGTGGGGGGTGTCGACTCCCTCCGTGCCGAAGCTAACGCATTAAGCACCCCGCCTGGGGAGTACGGCCGCAAGGCTAAAACTCAAAGGAATTGACGGGGGCCCGCACAAGCAGCGGAGCATGTGGTTTAATTCGACGCGACGCGAAGAACCTTACCTGGGCTTGACATGCACGGGAATGTCGTAGAAATACGGCAGCCCTTCGGGGCTCGTGCGCAGGTGTTGCATGGCTGTCGTCAGCTCGTGTCGTGAGATGTTGGGTTAAGTCCCGCAACGAGCGCAACCCCTGTCCCATGTTGCCAGCGTGAAAGACGGGGACTCATGGGAGACTGCCGGTGACAAATCGGAGGAAGGTGGGGATGACGTCAAGTCAGCATGACCCTTATGTCCAGGGCTACACACGTGCTACATTGGCCGGTACAAAGGGCTGCAAACCCGTGAGGGGGAGCGAATCCCAAAAAACCGGTCCCGGTTCGGATTGAAGGCTGAAACTCGCCTTCATGAAGGCGGAGTTGCTAGTAATCGCGGATCAGCAATGCCGCGGTGAATACGTTCCCGGGCCTTGTACACACCGCCCGTCACACCACGAAAGTTGGCAATACCCGAAGCCGGTGGGCTAACCCCTCGGGGAGGCAGCCGTCGAAGGTAGGGTCGATGATTGGGGTGAAGTCGTAACAAGGTAGCCGTAGCGGAAGCTGCGGCTGGATCACCTCCTTTCTAGGGATCCCGGAGCTCTTACTCCGGTGGCGGCCGGCTCGTCGATGGCTCTTTCGGGAGTCGTCCGGTGTCCGGTCTCGCCTAGATCAACGTCGACCTCGACGTAGTTGGAGCGCCTCGCTGCTGAGTTTTGAGAGACCGGGCACGCTGTCGGTAAGACAGTCGGCGCGGTTTTTCTCGTGGGGCGAGCCGAGGCGCTCGCGCGCACCTTGAAAACTCCATAGTTGCGAAATGTGAGTTCTTCACGATCAAGAGACTAAGGGCACACGGTGGATGCCTTGGCGCCAAGAGCCGAAGAAGGACGTGGGCGGCTGCGATAAGCTCGGGTGAGGTGCTGACCAACCTTTGACCCCGGGATCTCCGAATGGGGAAACCCACCAGTGGTAATGCGCTGGTACTCGCATCTGAATACATAGGGTGCGAAGAGGCAAGCTGGGGAACTGAAACATCTAAGTACCCAGAGGAAAGGAAAGAAACCTCGACTCCCTGAGTAGTGGCGAGCGAAAAGGGAAGAGCCCAAACCGTTGCGACGTGACAGGCGGCAGCCGTTGTCGTAGCGGGGTTGTAGGGCTTCAGATGATCTGCCTGCCGGCGGGTCGACGAGTTACAAAGTTGTGTGGTAGGCGAAGCGCATGGAACTGCGCGCCGCAGAGGGTAACGGCCCCGTAGCCGAAACTGCACAGCCTCGTTTCTGGAGTTCCTGAGTACGGCCGGGCACGGGAAACCCGGTCGGAACCCGCGGGGACCACCCCGCAAGGCTAAGTACTCCTTGGCGACCGATAGCGAACTAGTACCGTGAGGGAAAGGTGAAAAGTACCCCGGAAGGGGAGTGAAATAGCACCTGAAACCGTGTGCTTACAAGCGGTCGGAGCCGGCTAGTCCGGTGACGGCGTGCCTTTTGCATAATGAGCCAGCGAGTTACTCGTCCACGGCAAGGTTAAGGAAACGGAGCCGTAGCGAAAGCGAGTCTGAACAGGGCGTTCAGTCGTGGGCGGTAGACCCGAAACTGAGTGATCTATCCATGGGCAGGTTGAAGCGGGGGTAAGACCCCGTGGAGGACCGAACCGACCTAGGTTGAAAACTGGGCGGATGACCTGTGGATCGGAGTGAAAGGCTAATCAAACTCAGAGATATCTGGTTCTCCCCGAAATATATTTAGGTATAGCCTCAGACGTTCAATAGCGGTTGTAGAGCACTGTTTGGCCTAGGGGGCCTACCAGCTTACCGAAGTCAGGCAAACTCCGAATGCCGCTATTCCAGAGTCTGGGAGTCAGAGTGCGGGGGATAAGCTTCGTGCTCAAAAGGGAAACAGCCCAGACCGTCGGCTAAGGCCCCTAATTCCATGCTAAGTGGGAAACGATGTCCGATTGCACAGACAACCAGGATGTTGGCTTAGAAGCAGCCACCATTCAAAGAGTGCGTAACAGCTCACTGGTCAAGTGGTCGGGCGCGGACAATGTAACGGGGCTCAAGCATGGAGCCGAAGCCACGGACTTCATCCTCGTGATGGAGTGGTAGGGGAGCGTTCCCACCGCCGGCGAAGCGGCGACGGAAGTCAGCCGTGGAGGGGTGGGAAGTGAGAATGCTGGCACGAGTAACGAAAGACGAGTGAGAAACTCGTCCGCCGAATGCCCAAGGGTTCCTGAGTAAAGCTAATCTGCTCAGGGTTAGTCGGGACCTAAGCCGAGGCCGACAGGCGTAGGCGATGGACAACAGGTTGATATTCCTGTACCACGTCCCCACCGCTATCACCGAATGGCGGGACGGGGTAGGTGAAGCCAACCCAGGCGATGGTCGACCTGGGGTAACCGCGTAGGGCGGGTGATAGGAAAATCCGTCACCCACATAGCCTGAGACGGGATGCCGAGAGCGCTCAGCTCGAAGTGGTTGCAACCATGCCTCCGAGAAAAGCGTCTAGGGAGGTGGGACGTGCCCGTACCAAAACCGACACAGGTGGGCAGGTAGAGAATACCAAGGCGATCGGAAGAACCCTCGAAAAGGAACTCGGCAAAATGGCCCCGTAACTTCGGGAGAAGGGGCGCCACGGTAGAGTGAAAATCCTTCGCGGATTCGAGCTCGAGGTGGCCGCAGTGAAACGGCCCAAGCGACTGTTTACCAAAAACACAGGTCTCTGCGAAGTCGAAAGACGACGTATAGGGGCTGACGCCTGCCCGGTGCCGGAAGGTCACGAGGAGAGGTTAGTCTTCGGGCGAAGCTTCGAATCCAAGCCCCGGTAAACGGCGGCGGTAACTATAACCGTCCTAAGGTAGCGAAATTCCTTGTCGGGTAATTGAATTGCCCGAGCCAGGAGTGATCCTGGCGGACAAACCGGCTAATAACGGGGAAGCCCTCCTCGTATGCGGCGCGTCAAGGACGCCGTAACAGCGAGAGGGTAATCCCGTGGGAAGTCGCTGATCGCTGGCAGGCAACTGCAGCGAGAAGTTGACCCCGTAACGACTGATCGTTCTTCGGAACGTGAGATTGCGTTCTCTACCGCTTCGAGCGGTAAATCCATGGACGTGATCAGACGCCGGCCCTTGGTGAACGCTGGTCGCGAGTTCCTCTCAGTCATGGCAACTCAGCTCTGAATTGAGCGGGCTCGCCAAGCGTCGTCAAGGTGAAGGGATAGTCTGCGCCTCTGGAAACAGAGGAGAAACGCGAAGTTCCGACCTGCACGAATGGCGTAACGACTTGGGCGCTGTCTCTTCGAGGGATCCGGTGAAACTGTAGTCTCGGTGAAGATGCCGAGTACCCGTGGTTGGACGGAAAGACCCCGTGAACCTTTACTACAGCTAGATGTTGGAGTTCGGGGTACGTTGTCCAGGATAGGTGGGAGGCTGTGAAGCCGCGGCGCCAGCCGTGGTGGAGTCAACCTTGGGATACCACCCTTCGTAGTCTGGGCTTCTAACCCGCTGCCGTGATCCGGGGCGGGAACAGCATCTGGTGGGTAGTTTGACTGGGGCGGTCGCCTCCTAAAATGTAACGGAGGCGCGCAAAGGTTCCCTCAGCACGGTTGGAAATCGTGCGTAGAGCGTAAAGGCATAAGGGAGCTTGACTGCGAGAGCGACAGCTCGAGCAGGGACGAAAGTCGGCCTTAGTGATCCGGCGGTAACAAGTGGAAGTGCCGTCGCTCAACGGATAAAAGGTACTCCGGGGATAACAGGCTTATCCTTCCCAAGAGTCCACATCGACGGAAGGGTTTGGCACCTCAATATCTGGGGTGGGCCGGCAGAAATGTCGGTCTAGCATCGGCTAATAACGGTGGAGCCCAGCGCCTGGGTGCGGTCCGAACCGCACCGTAAGATGGGTAATACCGTGGGAAGTCTGACGGAAGTGCAGCACGACGTCGTCATCGGCACGTTGCTCGGTGACGGTGCAATGCGCTGCAAGACCAATGCGCTTCTCGAGATCAATCATTCGTCTCGCCAGCAGTTCTATGTCGAATGGAAGTTTCGACAGTTGACTGACCTGGTGACGACTCCGCCGAAACTCCGAGCAGGGAACGGTGGTCGGACTGCGTGTCGATTCGTCACGCGCAGCCTCCCGGCGCTGACACCGTACTACTACTCGTTTTATGTGTCCGGCAAGAAGCAAGTTCCAGAATTGGAGCTCTCTTCGCTGGCGTTGGCGGTGTGGTTCATGGATGATGGTTGTCGATCGAGAAACGCCGTGTACCTGAACACACAGCAGTTCGATCAGCAGAGCCAAGAAATGCTTCTGTCAGTTCTCCGCGATCAGTGGGGAATCGACGGAGCGCTGAACAAGGACAAGACCTATCACCGCATTCGACTGACGGTGCCGGGAACTGTCCGGTTGGCCGAGGTGATCGAGCCGCACTTGCTTTCCGGGTTCAGGTACAAGCTTCCGCAAGTGACCCCGTAACGACTGAGGCCTTCGGGCCGAGGCGGCGCCTCGAGCCGGCTTTGACGCCGGCGAATCAATGAGCGCCGCAATACGCCGACCCCTCGCTCATTTGGTCGAGCAGGGTGAAGATATAGTCTGCGCCGCCGGTAACGGCGGATAAACGTGCGATGTCGGCTCGTCGCATCCTGGGGCTGGAGTAGGTCCCAAGGGTTGGGCTGTTCGCCCATTAAAGCGGTACGCGAGCTGGGTTCAGAACGTCGTGAGACAGTTCGGTCCCTATCCACCATGGGCGTTGGAGGCTTGAGAGGAGTCGTCTCTAGTACGAGAGGACCGAGACGAACGGACCTCTGGTGTATCAGTCGTCGTGCCAACGGCGCTGCTGATTAGCCACGTCTGGATGGGATAACCGCTGAAAGCATCTAAGCGGGAAGCCCACCTCGAGATGAGGCCTCCCATCTCCTAGAGAGAGTAAGAGCCGTGGAAGACCACCACGTTGATAGGCGGGACGTGCAAGCACAGCAATGTGTTCAGCGGACCCGTACTAATTGCTCGAGGTCTTGATTTAGAACTCACCTACGTGACTATGGAGTTTTGAGGGTGCGCATTCCGTTGCGCTCGCCTCGACAATTGGGCGGTCATAGCGGCGGGGAAACACCTCTTCCCATTCCGAACAGAGAAGTTAAGCCCGCTAGCGCCGATGGTACTCGGGGCGCAAGCCCCCGGGAGAGTAGGACGCCGCCCATTTTCCTCTGCGACAGCGCGGCCCCGAACTCCGGGGCCCGCGCGCGCTTGCTCCCGCGCTAGCTCAGGCGGCCTGCAGCCGCTCGCGCCACTCCGGGTCGAGCGCTCGGAGCCGCTGGACGCGCTCTGCGACCGGTGGATGGCTCGCGAACAGCGACGCGGGGCGCTCGTCGGCAAACGGATTCGTCGTGTAGAGCGGCTCCGTGAAGGATGGCGCGGCGAACGCGACGAGCTCCATCGCGGCCTCGAAGCGCACGAGGGCGTCGGCGAGACCGTGAGGCGAGCCGCAGAGGTCGGCGGCGAGGCGGTCGGCCTCGTACTCGCGGCGCGGCGAAAGGAGCAGATGCACGACTGCTGCCGCGACGGGCGCGAGCACGAACAGCAGTGACCGCTGGAGGAAGCCGCCAAGGCGCGAGAGCTCGACGATCGAGCCCGCGAGCACCACCGCGATGGTCTGGACGAGGACGTCGCGGTGGCGCAGGTGCGCGATCTCGTGTGCCACGACGCCGTCGAGCTCGGCCGGCGACGCCACGCCGAGCAGGCCGACCGACACCGCCAGCGCGGCGCCTCCGCCGGCGCCGCGTCCTGCAGACAACGCCCGCGGGTAGCCGTCACGCAGGATGTAGAGCTTGGGCTTGACCACGGCGGCCCGCGCGGCGATCGATTCGACCCGCGAGTGGAGCGCAGGCGCCTCGCCCGGCAGGAGCTCTCGAGCGCCGACCATGCCCATGACGATCCGATCCGCATACCAGTAGAGCGCACCGGAGACGAGCACGACCGAGCCGAGGAAGAGCAGGAGCAGCCGGTAGTCACCGAGCGCCCAGCCGACGGCCCCGAACACGCCCGCGAACACGACGAACACTGCCCAGGCCTTGAGGACGTTCCGAACGACGATCAGTCGACGCCCCACGGCGCGTTCTACCCGTCGTCGTCCGAGTCGCCGTCGTCCTCGGCGAGGGCGCGCGGCGGCCAGTCCGGCTCGGGCGCGTCGCACCGACTCGAGCAGTGCAGGGACGCGACGTTCTGGAGGGGGATCAGGATGTGGCCGTTGAGCTCGACGTGGGCGACGTCCTCGACGTAGCAGTACGCGGTCAGCACGCCGTCCTGGTATTCACCGCCGAACAGGGCGATCTCGACCTGCTCGCCTTTGTACTTGTTGGTGTAGTCCTCGATGGGTCCCACCCTAGCCAGAAACAGGGTGGTTGAGCGAAACGGCTCGTGCCGTATGTGTCGCATTTGCCGCCAAATGCTGTGCCGGTGTGGTCTCGGTGTGGTCTCGGAATCGTCGCCAGCCGCGGCAACGCGATCTACCGGACGGTCTCATGGTGTGAAAGCGACGGCGGACGGGTATCGGATCCCTTGCGGCCCCACCTTCCCGGGCCGTTCTTGCACCCAAGCGCCACCTTCCGTAGGGGCGTAGGGGGCGAAGGGGTTGTCCAGAGCGAACCGCCTTCGGCAGTCGGCGGTTCGCTCGTTTCAGGCCGCCTCGGCGAACCCCCGGCGGATCATGCAACGCCCCTGTCGAGCGGTCAGGGAAACGGGCCGGGCGAGGGTGTCGGATCGAGGGGGTGGAGACGACACAAACCACCTCCGGGAAGGGGCCTTCCCGTCCGGCCCACCGTGAGACTGCTCTGGGAAGCCGGGGCGCGCCTCCGTAGTAGCTACGGCTCTGGACGACGGGTCTAGAGTGTCGTGGTGCAGGGATCGGGAGGGACACCCGACTTGTCCGACGCGACGCAGAAGGCCATAGAGGAACGGATCGTCACGCTCGAGGCGCTCGAAGAGCAGCTACGGAGACGCGTGAACGATCTAGACGTCCTTGTCGAAGGCTTCCACGCTCGCATCGACGCCGTCCTCGGTCGCATGGACGCGGCGGCAGACCGAGTGAGTGCGCTCGCAGAGTCGCTAGAGCAAGTGGGGGGCGCCATCCGCTCGAAGTAGTGCGGGTGTGTTCGCAGCTACTAGGTGGGTTATAGGGGCAGCAAGCCCGCGCAACTCGTTGGCCGCAGTGTCCCGCAACTGCCCGGCACGCTCCTCATGCGACTCCTGTCGGCCACCGGCCACGCGCGTCCGTCGATGAGCTTGGACGTCTGTAGCCATGTGATGCCGCCGACGAGGTCGGCGCCGACAAGCTCCTGCCCCTACTCGCCAACGAGGGGAGGTGAAGAGGCGCCTCCGTTGCCGATGCCCGGCTTTCGCGGCGAATGTATTTCACCGTCCGCCCGTCGCTCTGGACCGATGAAAGGCCCACGGAGGGGTCGCATCCGAAGGAGGAGACGATGTTTCGCAAGACGATGATCGGCGCGATGCACGTGCTGGTGCTGGGCGCACTGCTCGTCCCGGTCGTACAGGCTGCGGTGCCCGCGGAAGACGGCCAGCACGCTCAGACCAGCAGCCCGGCCGTGGACACGTTCACGGCCGCGGCTCGCGAGCACGGCGCCGCCGGCTACGGGAACGTGCAGATGGGGCAACTCTCGCCGAGGTCGACCGTGGACACGTTCACGGCCGCGGCTCGCGAGCACGGCGCCGCCGGCTACGGGAATTAGTCGTGTGGTCCCGGTGTGGTCTGGAGGCCGCACCGGGACCGCAAACCCGCATGGCTATCCGATCGCCGCCGTGAGGCGATCGTCGCGGAAGTGGAGCTCGAGAACCCCGCAATTTGCGATCGGATGAAACGGCTCGTCGCTGACGTGCATCCGGAGGGCCCGCATCGTCCCGCCGTGTGAGACGAGCAGGATCCGCTGTCCAGGATGTGCCCGGGCGATCCGCTCGGCCGCGGCGAGCACGCGTCCGGCGTGCTGCTCGCGCGTCTCGCCTCCCGGCCGTGCGCCGTCGGGAAACCGCCGTTCGACCTGCGCTCGCGTGAGGCCCGACCACGCACCGACGTTCACCTCCCGCAGGCCAGGGTCGACGACCACGGGCACACCGTGCGGCCGGGCGACGATCTCTGCGGTCTCTTGGGCTCGCCGCAGGTCGCTCGAGTAGACGGCGTCGAACGGCGTCGAGCGGAGCTGCTCCGCGAGTGTCCGAGCCTGTGCGCGCCCGGTCTCGTTGAGCGGCGGATCGGCCCACCCCTGGTAGCGGCCGACGCGGTTCCACTCCGTCTCGCCGTGCCGCGCGAGAAGCATCGTCGTCATGCCGCTAACGTAGCGCCGCGATGGATCTCGGCCTCGGCGGAAAAGTCTGCATCGTCACCGGTTCGACGAGCGGCATCGGGCTCGAGGTCGCCCGGCAGTTGCGGGCAGAGGGGGCGCACGTCGCCACCTCCGGACGTCGATCCGATGGGATCGGCGACCTGCACGTCGCGGCAGACCTCTCCATCCCCGGCGAACCGGAGCGCCTCGTCTCGGCCGCGTTCGCCCACTTCGGGCAAGTCGACTGCCTCGTCAACAACGTCGGCGGGACGGCCATCCGCGCGCTCCCCGACCTGACCGACGACGATTGGCAGCAGTCGTTCGAGCTCAACCTGATGAGCGCCGTACGCGCGACGCGCGCCGTGCTGCCGCTTCTGTCCGGTCGCGGGGGATCGATCGTGAACGTCTCGTCGACGTCGGGGAAGCGGCCGTCGGCGACCCTGCCGGAGTACTCGGTGATGAAGGCGGCGTTGCTGTCGTTCTCACGTCTCGTCGCGGACGTGTACGCGAAGGACGGGATCCGTTGCAATGCCGTCACGCCCGGCCCGACTGCGAGCGAAGCGTGGCTCGGTGATGGTGGGCTCGCCGATCAGCAGGGCGACCGTGAGACGGTGCTGGCGAAGGTCGCCGCCGGTCGTCCGCTCGGTCGGCTCGGGGAGCCGGAGGAGATCGCGGCGGTGGTTGTGTTTCTCTGCTCGGAGCGGTCGTCGTACGTGACCGGTGCAGCGTGGAGTGCCGACGGCGGAACGGTTCCCGTCATCATCTGAGTCATCTAGCCTGGCTCCATGCCCGAGGTTGCCGGGACGGTTGCCAACGCCTTCGAGACCCGCATCCGGGAGCTCGAGGAGCGCGCGCTCTCACCACTCGCCGTCCGTTCGTACGAGACCCGCGGACGCGAGCGTCGCGAGGACGAATGCACGGTCCGGACGCCGTTCCAGCGCGACCGGGACCGCATTCTCCACTCGAAGCCGTTCCGCCGGCTCAAGGGCAAGACCCAGGTCTTCATCGACCCGGCGGGAGACCACTACCGCACCCGGATGACGCACACGCTCGAGACGACCGGCATCGCTCGCGTTGTCGCGCGCGCTCTTCGGCTCAACGAGGACCTCACCGAGGCGATCGGCCTCGGTCACGACATGGGTCATCCGGCGTTCGGTCATGCCGGCGAGGGGGCGCTCGATCAGCTGATCGAGGGAGGGTTCCGGCACAACGAGCAGTCGGCGCGGATCGCCGCGAGGCTCAATCTGACCTACGAGGTCGTGGACGGGATCCTCACGCACACCGGCCCGCAGGAGCCGGGGACGCTGGAAGGGAAGATCGTGCGCATCGTCGATCGCGTGGCGTACATCAACCACGACATCGACGACTCGATCCGTTACGGGATGCTCGAGGAGGAAGACCTTCCGCGGGACGAGATCGCGATCCTCGGGCCGACAGGTGCGGTGCGCATCGACACGCTGGTGCACGATCTCGTCGAGCAGTCCGCGCAGGCCGGTGACATCGTCCAGAGCGAGGAGGTCGGCGGGGCGATGCAGTCGCTCCGCTCCTTCATGTTCGAACGGGTCTACCTCGGCCCCGAGACACGGCCCGAGCACGCCCGCGCCCACGAGACGATCGGTCGCATCGTCGCGCACCTCCGGGAGCGCGGCGACTCCTCCGACGAGATCGTCGAGTTCGTCGCCGGCATGACCGACCGCTTCGCGCTCTCGTACGCTGCGAGCCTTCACTGATGCCGAGGCTGAAGGACACGACCGTGGAGTCGGTCAAGGAGAAAGCCGACTTCGTCGAGCTCGTCGAGGCGCGCACGCAGCTGCGCAAGGGCGGCGGCGGCCGCTACATGGGGCGCTGCCCGTTCCACGAGGAGAAGACGCCGTCGTTCTCCGTCAACGGGGTGGACAAGCTCTACTACTGCTTCGGCTGCGGCGCGAAGGGCGATCTGATCACGTTCGTGCGCGAGACCGAGGGTCTCGATTTCACGGGTGCGATCGAGTGGCTCGCCGATCGCTTCAACGTTCCGGTGGAGTACGAGGAGAGCTCGCCGGCACAGGACGCAGCGCGGCACCGCCGCGAGCGGCTGTACGCCTTGCTCGATCAGGCCGCGACGTACTACGCCCGCACGCTGTGGGAGACGGAGGCGGGATCGCCGGCCCGCGACTACCTCAAGGGGCGCGGGCTCGGCGAGGAGGCATGCCGCGAGTTTCGGCTCGGCCTCGCTCTGGGCGGCAACTCGCTCGCACGGAAGGCAGCCGCCGTGGGTTTCACCGCCGAGGAGCTGCGGGCCGGCGGCCTGCTTCGCCGAAACGGGGCAGACTACTTCTCCCGTCGCCTGCTGTTTCCGCTCGCCGACGCGCGTGGCCGGGTGGTCGGGTTCCAGGCGCGCCGGCTCTACGACGACGACCCGCTGGCGGCAAAGTACGTCAACACTCCCGAGTCGGAGCTGTTCCACAAGGGCGCGGTCGTGTACGGGCTCGATACGGCCCGCGCCGCGATCGCGCGGGAAGATCGAGCGTGCGTGGTCGAGGGGAACACCGATGTGATCGCGCTGCGCCAGACAGGCCTCTCCCCGGTCGTCGCCTGCATGGGGACGGCGCTCACCGAGCGGCAGCTCAGCGAGCTCGGACGGCTGACGAAACGGCTCTGGCTGGCCTTCGACGGCGACGCGGCGGGAGAGTCGGCCACGCTGCGCGGCATGGAGCTGGCGGTGGGCCAGGGCTTCGACGTTCGGGTGGTCGCGCTGCCCGCGGGCATCGACCCCGCAGACGATCCGAGCGGGTTCGAGCGGAGGCTTGCCCAGGCAGAGCCCTACCTGCTCTACCGCGTCCGCATCGAGATCGATCACGCCGAGAGTCGGGAAGCCGCCTTCCAGACGGTTCGGGCGCTCCTCGACGGCGCGACGGATTCCCCCGAGCGCCAGGATGCGTGGCGGTACGCCAACGACAAGCTCGGCATGACCGTGCAGCTGCGGGCCGGAGGCTCTGCGGCGCGCGCGGCTGCGCCCGGATCGCAACGCGTGCTCGACGCGGGTGCCAAGCTCGAGCGCAGCGCCCTTGCGGGAGTGCTGCGCCATCCGCAGCTGCGGCCGCTGCTGGCGGAGCTCGACGAGGAGCACTTCTACGACCCGCACCACCGGACGATCCGCAATCACATCGTCGACGGCGCACCGCTCGACAAGGAGGGCGTCGGCATGCTGGCGGAGCTCGACGCATACGCGGATGCCGACGGCATCGGCGAGGCAACCGGTACCGAGCTCCTCCTCCGCCTGCGCGAACGTCAGCTGCAGCTCGAGCTCCGCTCGACGCCGCTCGATCAGCGCAGCGAGCTCACCGAGGCGCTCGCGAAGCTGCGCGAGCGGGCGGCGTCGATCACCGCCTAGAAGCGTTCAAGACCGCGGCTACACTGTCCGCCGCCTGTTGATCCCCGGTAGCTCAATTGGCAGAGCATCCGGCTGTTAACCGGAGGGTTGTTGGTTCGAGTCCAACCCGGGGAGCTCGCACGCCGCCCCTACATGTCCGGAGCGGTCAGCGATCGCCGAAGACGGCCGCGTAGGCCGCGGCGAATCCCGCGACTGCAAGGGTGATCGCGATCTTCAACATGAGACCTCCATCCACGCACTGTTGGCGGCGTCTCCGGTCCTCGCCCTACACGAACGGCTGGTCGGGCCGGGTTGAACGAGTGGGCGGCGGCGCGCCTCACGCGCAGCCGCCACCCACGGTCGCGGATCGCCGTGCGTGCCCTCGTTCCCCCCTGCCGGCGGCTTCGCGACCGTCGCAGCTTGTTCGGGGCGAAGCCGCGAGACGCCGGACGTTCGGCTAGCTCGCGCCAGGCGAAGGCGCTGTTCCGGCGACGCGTGCGAACGCACGCACGCACGCGGGGTCGAACTGGGTCCCCGACGACCGAAGCACCTCGTGCACCGCATCGCCCTGTGTGCGCGCTCGACGGTAGGGACGGTCCTCGAGCATCGCCTGGAACGCGTCGGCGACCGCGACGATTCGCGCCTCGAGCGGAATCTCGGCGGCACAGATGCCCTCCGGGTATCCCGAGCCGTCCCAGCGCTCATGGTGGAACCGGACCACGGCACGGATCGTCTCGGGCACGATCCCGGGAAGCGCTGCGGCGCCGGCAGCGGCGTGCGTCTGCACGTGCGAGCGTTCTCCGTCGTCGAGCGGGCCGGGCTTTCGGAGGATCTGCTGGTCGAGCAGCAACTTGCCGACGTCGTGCAGGAGCGCTCCGGCGGCAATGGTGAACCGGCGATCGATCTCCACGCCGAGCTGGTCGGCGATCTCGACGGCAAGCGCGGCTACGGCGTACGCGTGCTCGTCGTCGGCTGCATTCGACCCGCCCCATGACCTCACGGCGCCGAGCGCACTCGCGAGAACGTCCGCACGCTGCGTGGTCTGTTCGAGCATGCCGGGCACGGTATCCCCCATTCGGGGGACGTCCGTTCACTCCTCTAGGCTCGACCATGCTGGTTTGCAGGCCGGGCGGGGAGCCCGAACGGTGCGGCACACTCGGGAGTGGTCAGCAGTGATGGGACAATCGCCGCTCGGGCGGATCCGAGCCTGGGTTTCGTCGCCGGTCAGCGCGGTCGGCTTCGCTCTGGCCGTCGCGGCGATCGCGATGGTCGCCGCTTGGGCGCTTGCGGTCGTTGCGCAGGCGATCTCGGCGCGCTCGACGGACAGTCGACTTAGGACGGGCGCGACGACTGCACGTGCGCTGCTCGCGGAGCGCATCGACGAGGCCGCCGGCCGCGCGGCCGACGCGGCGGGCTCCCCCGCGGTCGTCCACGCGATCCTCGACCACGACGTCGCCAAGCTCCAGGCGGTTGCGAAACAACGGCACGTCTACTTCGCGCTGGGGAGCGGCATCGTCGGAACGGAGCCGCCCGCCGGCTCACCCAGCCGCGAGGTCGTCGTCTACTCCGGTTCGCGTCCGCTCGGCCGGATCATCGCGCCCGTCGTGCTCGATTCGGCGTTCGTCGACCAGGCGGCGGCCGAGGCGAAGCTCCACCGTGGCGACGTGCTCAACGTCCAGGCAGGAAGCCGACTGATTCCGAGAACCGGGACGACGGGCAAGATCGCGCAAGGATCGCGGACGGTCACGCGGCGACTGCTCGATACGCGGCCGCCGACCAACGTCGTCGGCGCTGCGAAAGCGTGGGGAGGGCTCTCCTTCCTTCCCCTGCTCGCGGTCGGGCTGCTCTCGTTCATGCTCGCCCTCGTCTTCGCCCAGCGTCGTCCGCGCCGGGCCGCCGCGCCGGGGCGCGCCGTACGGGACGCCGTGTCGCTGGTCGGCGAGACGCTGGCGGCAACCCACAACCCGGGTGCGCTGCTCGCCGTCATGCTCGAGTCGGCGATCGAGGCGACGCACGCCGCGGGGGGTGCCCTGTTCCGGGGCGACAAGCGGATCGACGAGCGGGGTGGCTCGCTGAGCGGGGAGCAGATGCGAATCGGCTTCCGCGACGCCTTCGACGACTCGACGATCACGATGGTCCTCGCCGCCGGCGACGGCTCGTTCAACAAGGACGCCCGCGAGGCGGCCGAGTGGATCACCGCGCAGGCTGCGATCGCGCTCGAGAACGCGCACCTGCACGAGCTCGTGCAGGAACAGGCGGTCACCGACGAGTTGACGTCGCTGGCGAACCGGCGCCAGTTCCTCGAAGCGCTCGCTCACGAGCTGACCCGATCGGGGCGCACCGGTGAGACGACATCGCTCGTGCTCTGCGACCTCGATGACTTCAAGACGGTGAACGACCGCTTCGGCCACCCCACGGGGGACGAGGTCTTGCGCGTCGTCGGTCGTGTCCTGCGCGAAAGCGTCCGGGAGCTCGACGTCCCTGCTCGCCTGGGAGGCGAAGAGTTCGCAGTCGTGTTGCCCAACACGACGCTCGACGGCGCAGTGCGGCTGGCCGAGCGCATTCGCGTTGCCATCGCCGGAGCGGCGATCGTCGTCGGCGGCAACCGCATTCCGGTTACCTTGAGCCTTGGAGTGGCCGCGCATGCCGAGAACGAGACACTCGAGGACCTGATGCACCAGGCAGACAGGTGCCTGTACGCGGCGAAAGAGGCTGGCAAGAACGTCGTCGTGAGCGGACCGGAAGGGCCGAGCGGCGATCTCGGGTGGCGTCCGGAGCCACTGCGAAGATCCCCGACCTGATGCGCCGGATCAACACTCTCGCAGCCGTCGCCGCGTCGGTCGGCGTCGCCGGAATCGCCCGTGCGTTGATCGGTTCGGGCGGACACGAAGCGGCCCCGCCCGCAACGCCGCCGACGTCCGCTCCGTCGTCACCTCCCTCGCGCGTCGTCGCGGTGACGGTGGCACCCGCGCATCCGTTGCAGCGGGCGGCGAGGCGCGCCGCGAGCCGCGTCGCCCGGCATCACACGCTGCCCGCGCCGACGGCGGGAGCTTCGTCCGCGCCCGTGTACATCGCCTACCACCCGCCGGCCTCGACGCCCGCGCAGGTCCACGTCGTGACCCCACCGAAGCGCTCGGTCGAGCCGGGTGGCGGTGGGCACACCCGGAAGCCGGGGAAGCCGACGACCACTCCGACCCCGACTCCGACTCCGACCCCGACTCCGACGCCGACCCCGACTCCCAGCCCGACGCCGACTCCCAGCCCGACGCCGACGCCGAGCCCGACGCCAGCCCCGACTCCGACCCCAACTCCGACTCCGACTCCGACCCCGACCCCGACTCCGAGCCCGACTCCGACTCCGACTCCCACCCCGACCCCCGAGCCGACCCCGCCGCCGTCCTCGTCGCCCTCGGGCCCGACGGCCTCACCCGGGGTGGACGTCGTCAATCCCGGGCGTACCGAGGTGACGTACCGGCCGCCGCTCGTCCTGACGCGCGACATCGGGCCGCCGCGTCCCGAAGGCTCGACCTTGCCGCCGATCACGATTCCATCCCGATCGCTGCCGTCGCCTCCGCTGCCGCCTCCCAGCTGCCCTTAGTCAGCCCGCGACCGTCACCGGCACCTGCTGGACATGCTGTGGCGTGCCGTCCGCCGCGCTCGGCGCGAACGCGACCACCGTCGCCGGGCCGGCAGACGGGGCATGGAGAGTGGTGGAGAAGGCGCCGCGTGACGGCGCGCCGGCCGTCGCCGTGACGATTCGCCGTTCGATGAGGGCGCCGCTTCGTCGGAGCTCGACGACGAGGGTCGCCTCGAAGACGCTCGCCGTTCCCGAAACGGTGAACGTCGCCGGCACCTGCTGTCCGTCGGCCGGCGACTCGACGAGGATCGGCGGGACATAGGCGACGACGTCGGCGCGGCGGAGTGCCCGGCGGCCCGCAACGTCCACGCGCCGAACCGTGGGCAGACGGGTCAGCGTGTACACGACCTCGGCGATCCGCTCCGGCGCGAGCTTGTCCACGGCCACGCGGGCGGTTCCGTCGACGACGTTCACGGGTACGTGGAGACCGAGCGCGCCGAGTGCCGCCGCGGGGGTCGAACGTGCCGCCGGCACTTCGGCGCGCTCCGCGTGCAGGAGCCCGCGCTGCAAGCGGAACACGGTGATCGTCGTGGTTCGCTCGGCGGACCGCGAGCCTCCGCATCCCGCCGAGACGATCACCGCCCCGAGGGCAAGTGCCACGCCGAGCCTCGGCATCGTCAAGATTCTCGCACGGCCCGGCGCCGATATCCTATGGCGCATGAGTGTCGTCGGTGTCGTCCTGATCGCAGCCGCCGTCGTCCTCCTGGCGGCCGCAGAGTGGCCTCGGCTCGCTCGGCGCTTCGGCGTCGACGGCCGCAAGCGGCGTGAGCGCGCACGCAGGAAGTCGCAGCTGCGCATCGTCCACAGCGAGACGGAGGCAGACGAGTTCGCGCGAGACGTCGAGCGGGACCTGGCGGCGCTGCCGACGATCGACCCGCGCGACGCGAAGAATCGTTAAGACGTGAGCCTCTATGCGCGCGCGACCACGGTCGCGCGCAGCGTGGCCGTGTTCGGCGTCACCGAGGTCCCCTGCCCGTTCGGGAGGATGTCTTCCATGTTCTTCGTCTCCTGGTAGTCCGAGACGCGGACGACGAGCCGGTGCCGACCGGGTGTGAGACGGATGTGGAACGTGCCGGCGCTCCACGTGGCGGGGGTGGCGCTCCCGTCGACGAATGCGGTGATGGACGACGGATCGACGCCGGAGCCCGAGTCGGCGGCGGTGATCTCGACGTCGTCTCCCTTCATCGGGAGCAGACGCAGCGTCGGCGGGGTCGTGTCGTTCAGCCACCAGCGGATCGTGAACGGCCCGGGCCGCTTGCCGGTCGCCTCGAGGACGATGTCGTAGGCGCCCGCTGCCGGCAGCACCGCCCCGGCGACCAGTCGCGGAGTCTCATAGGTCTGCCGATACGGGTTGATGTCGACCGGGAGGCCCGCGTAGCCGGTGAGGCGGTTTTCGTCGCCGGCCTCGGTCACGAGAGGTGTCACGTGCCCGCGCAGGACAACGGCGCCGAAGTTCGCAGGAGCTCCCTCGACCGTGAGGCGATAGACGCGCTCGGGACCGGGATACGTCGAGCCACCGGTCGGGTAGCGGTAGCTCGAGACGCGAGAGGGCGCTCCGACCGTCGTGCCGTGGACGATGCCCGGGCTGACGAGCGTGATCGCCCGCTCGCTCGACAGTTTCGGGCTCGCGACGTCGAGCCAGAACGGGATGCGGCGGACATCGGTGCCGCGCATGAGAACGACGAATCCGGTGACATCGCCTACCGTCGCGCCCGCGGTGGCAGACACGGTCAGGACGCCGGGCGCGTTCAGCTGCGGCTGTGTCGTCACCGAGGCGTCGCCCTGTTGCACGATCACGCTGACCGACCACGGCGACGGCCCGCCGCCTGCATCCGTGATCGTGACGGTGCGTGTCGCGGTCGCGTGCGGGCGAACCTCGCCGAACGAGAGCCCCGTCGGCGAGGCGAAGATCAGTGGGACATCAGCACGAGGGACGTCGATCATTCCGCCTCCCTCGCGCGTCGTCGGGACCTCGGTGCCGTTCGAGCTGAGGACCGGGTCCGCAGTCTGGACGAGAGCCGACTTGACCTCTGCAACCGTCCAGTCGGGGTGGCGCTCGAGCAGGAGCGCGACCGCTCCTGCGACGTGCGGCGTCGCCATGCTCGTTCCGCTCAGCAACCCCCAGGTCGTGCTCGAGGTCGGCAGAGACGAGACGACGTTCACGCCTGGCCCCGTCACGTCGGGCTTCATCTGCAGCGAGATCGGGGTGGGGCCCGCCGACGAGAAGTACGCGATCTGGTCCTTCGAGCTCGCCGCTGCCACCGTGATCGCCTCCGGCGCGTTCCCGGGAGACGACACGGAGCCGTACCCGAAGTCCGTGAAGTCGTTGCCCGCGGCGACGACCGGGACGACTCCGGCTGCTGCGGCACCGTCGAGTGCCTGGACGACGATGTCGCGTGCCGGATCGACCTCGGGCTCGCCGATCGAGAGGTTGATGACGTTCATCCCGTCCGACACCGCCGCTTCGATCGCCGCGGCGATCTCCGCTGCGTTGCCGTCGAGGCCGCCGCCCGACAGCGGAGTCGTCAGCGCCTTGTAGTTGCCGAGATACGCATTCGGCGCGACGCCGGAGATCGTGTTGCCGAGTGCCTTCTCGCCGTAGTCGCCGGCTGCGATCCCCGCGACGTGGGTCGCGTGGAACGAGTTCACCGGGTCGAACGGGTCGTTGGCGTACTTCCAGGCCGGGAGCAGCGGCGCGAAGGTGCGCTGCACGATCACCTTCGGCGTCGTGTACTGCGTCTGCCCTTTCGGGAAGCCGGGCGGGTACTGGTAGCCGTTCGGATTGAAATACGGGTGCGACGCCTGGAGGCCGTCGTCGATGATGCCGATTTTCATGCCGTTGCCGGCCGTCGTGAAGTTCGGCCCCCAGAGCTTGTCGGCGCCGATCTGCTGTGGCCCGGCGACGGACGCGGCGGCGGCTGCGGTCTCCCGGAGGCTGTGGAAGCGCACGTTCGGCCACACGCGGGCGACCCCCGGGATCTTTGCGAGCAGAGCGGCCTGGGAGCGGGGGAGGTAGACGGCCATCCCGTCGGCGACGAGGTGGTACCGCCAGCGGACCTGTGCGTCGGGGAGCGCGCTCGTGATGCGTGTGGCGAGCGCGGTCTGGGCCGAGTCGACCTGGCGCATGTAGATGTGGTGCGAGGCCGACTGTAGCGAGCGTCCGAACGCCGACATCGACGGCGCTTGCAGCGTGACCACGACCTCGGTCATCGGCCCCTGGCCGTGCGCACCCAGGCTGTCTCCCGACAGCACGACTGCGGCCACGGCCACCGTGGCAAAGAGGAATGCGAGCCGCGTCAGAGTGCGGATGAGAGGACTTGAACCTCCACGCCCTTACGGGCACACGGACCTGAACCGTGCGCGTCTACCAATTCCGCCACATCCGCGGGCGGCCGTCAGTGTAGCCGGGTGTCCGTAGGGTCTCTGCGGTCTAGCCCATGACCGCGGGCTCTGAGCCGAGCTGCTTCGCCCACCATTCGGCGTCGCGCTCGCGGAACGTGTCCTTGAGCTCGTCGACGTACGTGGCGAGGTCCTCTTCGTGCTGCGCGATCCACTCCTCGCGGGCTGCGAGCTCGCGGGCGAGCGTCTCCTGGCGCTCCTGGCGCAGTTCGAGCTCGGACTGCAGCCGGGCGACCCGAGCACGCAGCTCTTCCTCGAGCTTCCCGTTCGTGGACGCGCTCGTCGCCAGCTCGGCCTCGCATTCGGCGAGCCGCGCCTCGCGCGCCGCGAGCGCAGCCTGGCGCTCGGCAGCAGACTTCTCGAGGGCCGCCACGTCCTGCTTGTGGGCTTCGAGCGCCCCCTGGAGCTCGATCAGCTCGGTCTCGCGGGCGGTCAGCTCGACCTCGCGCTCGTCGAGCTCGCCTTCGCGTGCAGCAGCCGTTTCAGCCATGGCCGCTTCGAACAAGGACTGGGCTTCGTTGAGCTCGGAACGGCTGCGAGCCTCGAGCTCGTCGAGCTCGTGCTCGCGCTCCTCGAGGGCCGCGAGCCGGGCCTCGAGCTCGCGCTGCCGCTCCGCAGAGGCCTCGGCTGCGGCGACGGCGGCAGCCTCGGCGGCCGCGGTCTCCAGCTTCGCCTGGGCCTCGGCCAGCTCGGCCTCGGTGCGGGCCTTCACCAGCTCGAGCTCGCTCTCGCGCGCGGCGAGGGCGGTCTCGCGCGCCGTGAGCTCCTGACGCTTCGCCGTGAAGCGGCGGTCGAGCTTCTCGAGAGCTTCGGAAACCTCCGACTCCCGGCGCTCGAGCTCCGCCTGGCGCTGGTCCAGGGTGGCGAGCAACGTCGTCGTTTCGCGGGCGAGCTGCTCGTTGCGCTCCTGCTCGGCTTCGGCGCGGATCTCCTCGAGGCGCAGCTCTGCGAGGTCACGCTCGGCCTGGGCGATCGCATCGGCCCGCTCGCGTTCGCGGACTGCAGCCATGCGCGCGTCGAGATCCTCGCTGAGGAGCTCGGGCGGCGCCTCGTGCTCGGCCGCGCGGACGCGCAGACCGACGTCGTTGACGTAGACCACCGTGCGCGGCGGATCATCGGTCGAAACCGGATCGTCGACGTGCGTGCGCTCGAGCTCGGCCAGGCTCTCCTCGATTACACGGTCGTGCTCTGAGCGATTCGATGCGGTTCCGTCCGTCGGCATGGCGAGTCTCCTCGTCGATGGGACGGCGCGCCGCAAGCGCCGGTTGTGCCTTCTAGGTTCGACCGGATCCGGGCTCCGGGCGACCCCTTGTCCGAGGGATCTTCGGCGAAACGGCGTACCTGGGGGAAATGCGCAGAGCCAGGATCCAGACGTCGGACGGGCGGGTGGTGTGCGAGCGGTGCGTGATTGCCGATCGCTGGTGGCTTCGGCTCCGGGGCCTGCTCGGGCGGTCGGAGCTCGATGCCGGCGAGGGGTTGCTGTTACGGCCCGCAGGTTCGATCCACATGATGTTCATGCGGTTCCCGATCGACGCCGTCTTCTGCGACCGCGAGCTCGTCGTGGTCGACGTGGTTCGCGGCCTCAAGCCTTGGCGGGCAGCGGGACGGCGGGGAGCGAAAGTCGTGATCGAGCTCGCAGACGGTGCTGCGGCCGGCGTCGCGGCGGGCGACCACCTGTCTCTCGCTACGATCGAACCGTGAGCACGCAACCACTCCGCGAGCTGCTCGAGCACGCCTTCCCGGATGCGACCGAGCTACAGGTTCTGGACCGCACGGGGGGTGGCGATCACTTTCAGGTCGTCGTTGCGTCGCCGTCGCTGGACGGCCTCTCGCTCCTCGACCAGCACAGGCGGGTCTACGAGGCGCTGGCCGCGCCGCTCGCGGACGGAAGCATCCACGAACTGCGCATCTCGACGAAGGGGGCGACGTGAGCTACACCGATCGGATCAAGGGCGTCATCGACGAGTCGGATGTCGCGATCTTCATGAAGGGCACACCGACGTTCGCCATGTGCGGCAACTCCGACCGTGCGTTGCAGGCGCTGCGCCGTGCCGGAGCTCCCGTGACGGCCGTCGACATCCTTCCCGACCCGCAGATCAGGCAGGAGTTGAGTGCGATCTCGGGTTGGCCGACGATCCCGCAGGTGTTCGTGCGTGGTGAGCTCGTCGGCGGCGCCGACATCGTCGAGGAGCTCGAGGCAAGCGGTGAGCTCGAGCGCACCTTGCGGGAGAGGCTCGGCGAGGGCTACGCGGAGCGTCGCGCCGAGGAAACCGTCGCGCTGTAGCTACTCGGTGAGCACTGCGAGCACGTCGTCGGCGTGCGTCGCGGGTTTCACCTGGCGGAGGATCTTCTTCACGGTTCCATCTTCGGCGATCACGAACGTCGAGCGCTCGACGCCCATGAACGTGCGCCCCATGTACGTCTTCTCTTTCCACACGTCGTAGTCGTCTGCGACCTGGTGTCCCTCATCGGCGAGCAACGTGAACGGGAGCCCGAACTTCTTCTTGAACTTCACGTGTGAGCTCTCGCCGTCCGGCGAGATCCCGAGCACGACAGCACCCGCGCGCTCGAACTCGCCGTAGACATCGCGAATGCCGCACGCCTGGGTCGTGCATCCCGGCGTGTCGTCCTTGGGATAGAAGTAGAGGACGACCTGGCGTCCTCGGAGGTCCGACAGCTTCAGCGTGTCGCCGGTGTCGGTCTTCAGCTCGAAATCCGGAGCCGCCTTGCCTTCCTCGATCATCGTCGAACCTCTCCAGTAGGGTGAATTCCCGATGCTAACGGCACATCACGTCAACGCATTCCTCGTGATCGGCGTCTGCCTGTCGGCGTCGGCCTTCGCGTTCGTCGCGCGCAGGCGTGGTCGTGCCGGGCCGGTGGTGACGCAGTTGCTCGCGCTCGCGCAGACATTGATCGTCGCTCAGGTCGCGCTCGGATTGCTGCTCCTCTCCGACCACAAGAGAGCGGCCGACCACCTCCACTACGCGTACGGCACGTTCGCGCTGCTCGCCGTGCTCTCGCCGTGGCTGTACGCACCCTCCGACCCGCGGGCACGGCTGCTGTGGTTCGCGGTCGCGACGCTCGTGGCGGCCGCGCTCGGTATTCGCGCCTACATGACGGCCTCATGACGCCGTTCATCCGCAACCTGCTGATCCTGGCCGGCGTTGCCCTGGTCGTGCTCGTGCTCAACCTCGAGATCGCGCTGGTGACGGTCGGGGTCCTCCTGCGCGTCGCGTTCGTGCTCGCGATCGCCCTCTTCGTCTACGTGTTCTGGCGCGACTTCGGCCGCCGCGAGATGTCGACCTGGCCGGCCCGTGCGCAGTGGGTCGTGTACGGGGCGGCGGCGCTCTTCGTCGTGGACCTCGGCTGGTTGTTCCTGGGCGGATTGTCCGGGCCCGACGCTCTGGCGTTCATCCTCGTCGCGGCTGCGTGCATCTTCGCCGGCTGGCGCACCTGGCGCGACCAGCGGACGTATCTCTAGCGCGCGTCCGCTCTCTAACGCGCGTCGGCGAGTGACCCGGAGCCGACGCCGTCGAGGCGGTCGAGCGTCTCGCGGATCGACAGGTGGCGGCCGACGAAGATCGGCGTGTCGCGCTCGGTGTAGGCCGAAGCCTCGGAGTCGCGCAGCCGCAGCATCAGGTGCATGAAGTCGGCCGGCTCGTCGCACTCGAACGCGGTCATGAACTCCTGGTCGTCGATGCCGAACGAGTACGTGGTGTGGTTGTGGATGCCCGGGAACTCCTCGCGGCCGATCCGGATGTGCTCGTCCATCGCCCGCTGGCGCTGCTCCTCGGGCAGCGAGTACCAGGCACGGATCTTCACGAACGGATACACGACGAGGTAGGGCAGCTCTTTCGGCACGATGCGCCGCGCCTTGCGGGCGGACGTGTACTGCGAGGCCTTGGTCGTCGCGAGATACGAGAAGGGCGTCTCGAGCCACCCGGCGAGCTGCGTCGCGTTCAGTGCGGCGCCGAGCTCCCCGAGGTCCTCGTAGCGGGGCGTGATCTTCCAGAGGAAGAAATCGACGTCGGCACGGACGCCGGTCGTCGTGTAGGCCCGCAGGTGGTCGAACCGCTCGGCGTGCTCGTCGACGGCGTCGGCGAAGGCCTCCTTGGCGGCCGCCCGCTCCTCGACCGGGAGGCGGCGGAACGCCGGGTCGAGCCGGAAGAAGGTGTAGGCCACGTACTGCCCGTCCATGGCACCTAACGCTAGCGTGGACGCGGTGGCGGCGGAGGACCTCGAAAGCAGGCTGAGGCGTGTCCCGACCGGGTCGGGCGTCTACCTGTTCCGGGACGCGCGCGGGCAGGTCCTCTACGTCGGCAAGGCGAAGTCGCTTCGCCCGCGGGTGCGGTCGTACTTCCAGCCGGGATCGAGTGACACCCGCCCGGGGATCCGGCAGATGGCCGACCGGACCGCGGAGATCGAGACGATCGTCACGCAGACCGAGGTCGAGGCGCTCCACCTCGAGCAGAACCTGATCAAGCGGCACCGGCCGCCGTACAACGTCCGGCTCCGGGACGACAAGTCGTTCCCGTACATCGCGGTCACCGTGGACGACGACTACCCGCGCGTGATGTTCACCCGCGAACGCCACCGGCGCGGTGTCGTCTACTTCGGGCCGTACGCGAACGCCAAGAAGGTGCGCGAGACCCTCGACGTGCTGAACCGGGTGTTCCGCTACCGACCGTGCGAAGGCCCGCAGCCTGGCCGGCGCAGCGGCATCCCGTGCCTCGACTACCACATCGAACGCTGCTTCGCGCCCTGCGTCGGCTACATCTCGAAGGAGGACTATCGCGCGCTCGTCGACCAGGTGATCGAATTCCTCTCGGGCGACGACCGCCCGATCCGGCTCAGCCTCGAACGGCAGATGCACGAGGCGTCGGCCGAGGAGCGGTTCGAGGATGCGGCTCGTTATCGCAATCGGCTCGCTGCGATCGAGCGTCTCAGCGAGCGGCAGGCGGTCGAGCGCCGGTCGATCGGGACGATCGACGTGATCGGCATCGCCGTATCGCCGGAGCGCGCGGCAGTTCAGGTGTTCCCGCTCCGGGACGGGCGCATGGTCGACAGGTATTCGTTCCACCTCGAGAACGCGGGCGGTGCAGAGCTCGGCGAGGTGCTCGAAGGGTTCTGCCTCGAGTACTACGGGACCGCGCCGTCGATTCCGCCGCAGATCCTCGTCCCGCGGGGGAGTGGTGACACGTCGGCGCTCGCCGCATTCCTCTCCGAGCGTCGCGGTTCGCACGTCGAGGTCCGCGCGCCCGAGCGCGGCGAGAAACGCAGGTTGCAGGAGCTCGCTCAGCAGAATGCGCGGCTCGCCCTCGAGTCCGAGGCGTTCGTCGCCGAGACGAAGCGCGCCCGGCGTGTCGAGGCGCTCGAGGAGCTCCGCGAGGCGCTGAATCTCGAGTCGCTGCCGATCCGGATCGAGTGCTTCGACATCTCGAACATCCAGGGGCAGGAGATCGTCGGCTCGATGGTCGTGTTCGAGGACGGCGTCGCCAGGAAGTCGCACTACCGCAAGTTCCAGGTCCGCGGGCAGGAGGGCCAGGACGACTTCGCCGCGATGCGCGAGGTGATCCTCCGCCGCTTCTCGCGCCTGTCGGCCGACCCGGCCTCGAGCGAGTGGAACGAGTCGTTCGCCCAGCCGCCGAATCTCGTCGTGATCGACGGCGGCAAGGGGCAGCTCTCGGCTGCGCTGGAGGCGATGGAGGCGCTCGACCTGCCGCGCGTCGCGGTGATCGCGCTCGCGAAGCGCATCGAGGAGGTGTTCGTCCCCGGTCGCGGCGAGCCGGTTCTCCTCCCGGATCACTCTCCCGGCCTGCAGCTGCTGCAGCGGATCCGTGACGAGGCCCACCGCTTCGCGGTCACGTTCCACCGCCAGCGGCGCGACGCTGCGGCGCGGGAGTCGATGTTCGATCAGCTCGACGGTGTGGGCCCGGCCCGGCGGCGGGCGCTCCTCCGCCACTTCGGCTCGGCCGAGCGGATCCTCGACGCCACCGCAGAAGAGCTCGAGGGCGTGCCGGGCGTGCCGGCGAAGACGGCGCGCAGCATCTACGCGCAGCTGCACCGCGCCGGGCGCGCCTAGGTGGTTCGCCGCGAGCACCACGGACAGGACGTGCTCGATGTTCCCGTCGCGAAGTGCATCTCCGAGGCATCGGTCGCCGGACAGGCCGGCACGCGCGCCCAGGAGTTGCGCCAGCCGCTCATCCGTCACCCCGGCCGACCGGGCGGTCGCGAGCACCCGGGGGAATGCGGGTAGCGGCTGTCCGTCGGCCCCGAACTGCCACGGCGGGTAGACGTACTCGCCGTCCTGCAGAACGGCAAGCAGGTCGCCGCGGCGCCTCAGCGTCTCGAGCCGGGCGGGGTCGAGCCCGGTCCGGGCGCCGAGCCACGAGGCGGAGAGTGAGCTCGTCACGAAGCGAACACTAGATGGTTGCCCACTCACTACCCTTGCGGCGTGCGCCGACCGATTCTCCTGCTCCTCGTCGTTGCCGCGGCAGGCTGCGGGTCGACCAAGACCGCCGCGCCGCCGACCACGACCACCGTTCCGTCGCCCACGACGGCGCTCCCCGGAGCGCATGCGCTGTATGTGGGCGGGAACTGGGCGGTCGTGCTCGAGGGCACGGATGCCGTGGCGGCGCACCTCGTCGCCGGACGATGGCGCCTCGACCGGAGCGGGCGCGTGAAGATCGAGATCCTGGGCCCCGAGCCGGGGAGCACCGCGCCGAAGCTGCCGCAGGTCGCGGCGCAGCTCACGGCCTCGACAGGTCTCGTCGAGTCGGGGCTGTGGGTGGACGGAGAGGAGCTGGTCGTGAAGGGCGGTGGGACGCCGACCGAGGCGACCATCTACGGCGCCCCGGCGAAGCCGCTTGCCGCAGGGAAGCACATCGCCGTTGCCTACGGCCGCACGGATCGGACGGGCACGGCCCGCGCCTGGTCGTTCACGACTCCGTGAGGAACGGGTACCGGTAGTCGCGCGGCGGCGCGAACGTCTCCTTGACCGTGCGCGGGGAGACCCAGCGAATGAGGTTCCAGAGCGAGCCGGCCTTGTCGTTCGTGCCCGAGGCGCGAGAGCCGCCGAAGGGTTGCTGTCCGACGACGGCGCCGGTCGGCTTGTCGTTGACATAGAAGTTGCCCGCCGCGTAGCGCAGCTTCGACGTCGCGTCCTCGATCGGGCCACGCTCCTCGGAGAAGACCGCCCCGGTGAGCCCGTACGTCGTTCCCCGGTCGATCAAGTCGAGCGTGTCGTCCCAGCGGCGCTCGTCGTAGACGTACGTCGTCACGACTGGTCCGAACAGCTCGTCGCGGAGGAGGCGGAAATCGGGATCGGTCGTCTCGACGACGGTCGGCTCGACGAAGTAGCCGCGCGAGTCGTCGTAACCGCCGCCGACGACGATCTCGGTCCCTTCGTGCTGTTTCGCCTCCTCGATCGCCGCCGCCTGGGTCGTGAATGCAGCGCTGTCGATCACCGCGCCCATGAAGTTCCCGAAGTCGGAGACGTCGCCGACCTTGATCGTCGCGACCTCCTCCTGCAGGCGCTCGCGCAGCTTCGGCCACAGGTTGGACGGCGCGTAGACGCGCGATGCCGCCGAGCACTTCTGGCCCTGGTACTCGAACGACCCGCGTACGATCGCCGCGGCCAGTGAGTCGACGTTCGCCGATGGGTGCGCGACGATGAAGTCCTTGCCGCCGGTCTCGCCGACGATGCGCGGGTAGTTGCGGTACCGCTCCATCGAGGTGGCCACCGACCGCCACATGCCGTTGAAGACCGGTGTCGACCCGGTGAAGTGGATGCCGGCGAGGTGGGGGCTCGCGAGCGCGGCGTCGCCGATCGCCGCTCCGGAGCCGTAGACGAGGTTGATCACGCCGTCCGGAAGGCCGGCCTCCTGGAAGAGGCGCATCAGGTAGTAGGCGGAGAGCATCGCCGTGCCCGCGGGCTTCCAGACGACGGTGTTTCCCATCAGCGCCGGCGAGCTGGTCAGGTTCGCTGCGATCGCGGTGAAGTTGAACGGCGAGACCGCGAACACGAACCCTTCGAGCGGCCGGTACTCGAGCCTGTTCCAGATGCCGGGCGACGAGATCGGCTGCTCGGCGTAGATGCGGCACATGAACTCGACGTTGAAGCGGAGAAAGTCGATCGACTCGCAGGCGGCGTCGATCTCTGCCTGATGCGCCGTCTTCGACTGCCCGAGCATCGTGGCGGCGTTCAAGGTGTCGCGCCAGGGGCCGGACAGCAGCTCTGCCGCGCGGAGGAACACCGACGCGCGGTCCTCCCAGGGCCAGCGCGACCAGTCCTCCCATGCCTTTGCGGCCGCGTCGACGGCTTGCGTGACGTGGTCGGCGCCGCCCTGGTGGACGTCGGCGAGCACGTGCTCCTTGTCGTGCGGCATGACTGCCTGCTTGAGCTCGCCGGTGGTCACGTCCTTGCCGCCGATCACGAGTGGTAGCTCGAGCCGTTCGTTGCGCATCTGGTCGAGCCGCCGTTTCAGGCTCGCACGCTCGGGACTGCCGGAGAGGTAGTCGTTGACCGGCTCGTTGCGCGGCGGAGGCGGCCGGAAGATCGCGTGGCTGCTCATGGGCCTAGATTACGGCGAACGTGATCAGCGGCGGAGGAGGTAGGTCGCGGTGATCACGACCCAGATCATGAAGCCGAGCTGGGACGCATAGACCTCGCTTCCGGCGAGCGTCCAGCCGGCGGCGCCTTCGACGACTCCGACCACGAGCACCGCGACGCCGCCGGCGACCCCCGCCCGGCCGAATCCCCGGCCGATCTTGCGGGCGCGCAGCGCGGCGAGCGACGAGCCGACGATCACCGCCGCCTCGCAGCCGGCGGCCGGCGCTGCGTACTGCGGGCTCCCGATGAGCAGGGTCGCGGTCTGCACGGCGATCAACGCTGCCCCACCCATCGCGACGACCCCGGCGAAGAACCCGTCCGGATCGAAGCGGATGAGCCGTGCGCGCAGGCTGGCGAGGAACCAGAGAAACGCGAAGGCCGCTCCCGTGAACAGCGCCGACCCCGCGTTCCGATGGCCGTGCCCGAGCAGGAATGCCGGGAGGGCGAGCGCGACGTAGGCGTATC
Organism: uncultured Thermoleophilia bacterium; assembly: GCA_963851065.1. Lineage (GTDB taxonomy): Bacteria > Actinomycetota > Thermoleophilia > Gaiellales > Gaiellaceae > PALSA-600. The sequence goes on along the minus strand of CAWKNW010000007.1, from coordinate 254,138 downwards.
CGAACGCCGCGATCCGTTCCCGGGTCACGCGGCGACGCTACAACATCGACGAATGCGGCCAACACTCATCCAGTACGACGCGCCGGGATGGGGCGTCGGCGAGGTGTGGCTCGCCGGAGAGGTCGTCGTCCATTCGGAGCTTCCGCGGCCACGGCGGCGGCGGACATCCGGGGTCAGACCCGGGTCTGACCCGGGTCTGACCCTGCTCGCGCGTGTGCAGGGGTTTTTCGCCGGGGAGGCGGACGACTTCCTCGACGTGCCCCTCGACGTTCCGGACGGGTTCCTCGGGGACTGCGCGACGGCGCTCCGGGCCGTTCCGCGCGGCGAGGTCGTGACGTACGGCGAGCTCGCGGCGCTCGCCGGACGCCCGCGGGCCGCGCGGGCGGCCGGCACCTTCTGCGCACGCTGCGATCTGTCGCCGTTCGTTCCCACGCACCGCGTCGTCTCGGTCTCGGGCGTCGGCCCCTACGGCGACCTCGGCAGCGACTACAAGCGCCGGCTGCTCGCGCTCGAGGGGGTGAAGCTCTGACGCTGTCGGAGGATCTCCGCGAGGAGCTCGCCGCGATCGCGCCCAGCAGGCGTTGCTGCACGCTTGCCGAGCTCTCGGCGCTCTTCCACGCCTCTGGTGCCTGGCACCTGCGTGAGGGCAGCGTCACCGTGGAGCTCGATCTCTCGAGTGCGGCGACAGCCCGCCGGGCATTCGCACTGCTTCGCGAGCACGACGTCCGCTCCGAGCTGAGGACGTATCGGCGGCGCGCCTTCGACGGGTCGACGCGCTACCAGCTGCGTGTCGACGCAGGGGAGACGCTGTTCGAGGCCGGTGTCCTCTCCGCGACCAGCGCGCCGCTCGAGCGGCCGCCGAAGCGGGTCATCGGTCGCTCGTGCTGCCGCGCTGCGTATCTGCGCGGGGCCCTGCTCGGCGGCGGTTCGCTCTCCGGGCCGCGCGACCCGCATCTCGAGCTGCGTACCGCGACCCGTGCCGGAGCGGAGTTCCTCGCCGCCGTCGCGGCACGGGACGAGCTTTCGCTGGCCGTGGCCGAGCGCCGGACACACGCGATCGCGTACGCAAAAGGCCACGATGCGATCCGCGACCTGCTGGCGGCGGCCGGCGCCGGCGGAGTCGCCCTTCGGCTCGAGGAGTATGCCGTCGTCGCTGCGACGCGCGCACACGCGAATCGCCTCGCGAATGCCGACGAGGCGAATCTCGAGCGCACTGCTGCGGCTGCACACCGCCAGCTGGAAGCGATCCGCGCGGTCGGGCTCGATGCGCTGCCGCCGGAACTCGTCGAGATCGCCGAGCTGCGGGTGCGCCACCCGACTGCATCGCTGCGCGAGCTGGCTGCGAAGGCTCGCCCGCCGTTGACGAAGGCCGCCGCGCACCGTCGCCTCAACGAGATCGTGGGCCTCGTTGAAAGCGGGTGACGCCCGCTTTGCAACTGCTCTAGCGCGACGAGCCTGCGCAACTCCATACTCAGTAATGGCGGGTTCCGCGTTCGTTCGGCGATGGATCTAGACCCCGTCCATCGCCATCGTTCGGAGCGTGGCTGACACGGAGGGGGAGATCGTCCTCGGAACTTCCCCTCCGAGCCCGCCGCAGGCCGTTGAGCGCGTGATATACGTTTCTCTGCCGTGAGTCGCGCGTCGTTCGAGGAGCTGCAGAGGCGGCTGCAGGAGATCAGCGACCTCGGGAAGACGATGTCGCTGCTGGCGTGGGACCAGCAGGTGATGATGCCCCGGCGCGGGGCCGCGCTACGGGCCGAGCAGCTCGGAACGGTCGGCCGGATCGCGCACGAGAAGTTCACCTCGGCCGAGGTCGGACGTCTGCTCGACGAGCTGCGGGACTTCGGCGAGCAGCACGAGTACGACTCGTTCGAGGCGAGCCTGATCCGCGTCGTCTCGCGCGACTGGGACAAGGCGCGCCGCGTGCCGGCCGACCTGCGCGCGGAGATGTCGCGCTCGGCGGCGCTCGCGAACCCGGTCTGGGTCGACGCACGCAAGAACAACGACTTTGCGAGCTTCCTGCCCGTCCTCCGGACCAACCTCGATCTGCGCAAGCGCTACATCGACTGCTTCGAGGTGGGGGACGAGCCGTACGACATCGTGCTCGACGATTTCGAGCGGGACATGAAGACGGCGGAGGTGCGCCGCCTGTTCGACTATCTCAAGGCGCATCAGGCGCCTCTGGTGAAGGAGGTCGCTGCTCGCGCCGCTGCCGATGAACCGGCGACCGGTGACTTTCCTTTCGAGGCGCAGCAGCAGTTCGAGCTCGAGGTGGCGCATGCATTCGGCTTCACCGAGGACGCGTGGCGACTCGACCCGACCGTGCATCCGTTCGCATCGGGGACCGGCATCTCCGACATCCGGATCACGACCCGCTACTTCCCGGACAACCTGGACGGCCTCTTTGCGGTCATGCACGAGTTTGGTCACGGTCTCTACGAGCACCAGGTCGATCCGGCGCTCGAGCGTTCGCCGCTCGCGCGTGGCGTGTCGCTCGGCATGCACGAGTCACAGAGCCGGATGTGGGAGAACCTCGTCGGTCGATCGCTCCCGTTCTGGCGCCACTTCTTCCCGCGGCTCCGTCAGGTCTTCCCGGCGGCGCTCGCGTCACACGACGTCGATCGTTGGTACCGAGAGGTGAACGCGGTGCAGCCGTCGCTCATCCGCGTCGAGGCGGACGAGGCGACCTACAACCTCCACATCATCCTCCGCTTCGAGCTCGAGCAGGCGATGCTCGCGGACGAGTTCCCGCTCGAGCAGCTCCCGGAGGAGTGGAACCGTCGCATCTGGGACTACCTCGGGATCGAGGTTCCCAACGACACGCTGGGCGTGCTCCAGGATGTCCACTGGTCCGGCGGTTCGATCGGATACTTCCCGACGTATGCGCTCGGCAACCTGATCTCGGCCCAGATCTGGGAGAAGGTCGTCGCCGACCTGCCCGGGCTGTACGGCGAGTTCGAACAGGGCGAGTTCGGGTCGCTCCGCGACTGGCTGCGCGAGCACCTGCACCGGTACGGCCGGAAGTTCACGCCTGCCGAGACGCTCGAGCGCGTCGCCGGCACGTCGCAGATCGATCCGGAGCCGTACGTGCGGTACCTGCGCGAGAAGCTGGCGGACATCTACGGGATCGCCGCCACCGCCGCGTAGCTAGAGTCGCCGTCATGGCGAAGACACGCGTGGGCATCAACGGCTTCGGCCGCATCGGCCGCAACTTCTTCCGCGCCGCGCTCGCGCGGGGAGGCGACTTCGACGTCGTCGCGTTCAACGATCTCGGCGATGTCAAGACGATGGCGCACCTGCTGCGGCACGATTCCGTGCTCGGCCGATTCGAGCACGACGTCGAGGTGAAGGACGGCTCGCTGATCGTGGACGGCGCAGAGCTGCGCGGTTTCGCCGAGCGCGACCCGGGAGCGCTTCCGTGGAACGACCTCGGGGTCGATGTCGTGATCGAGTCGACCGGGTTCTTCACGAAGCGGGAGGGGGCGCAGAAGCATCTCGACGCAGGCGCCAGGAAGGTGATCATCTCGGCGCCGGCCACCGACCCCGACATCACGCTCGTGCTCGGCGTCAACGACGACGCCTACGACGCCGGACGGCACTCGATCATCTCCAACGCGTCGTGTACGACGAATTGCGTCGCGCCGATGGCCAAGGTGCTCCACGACTCGTTCGGGATCGAGCGGGGCTTCATGACGACGATTCACGCCTACACGAACGACCAGCAGATCCTCGACCTGCCGCACAAGGATCTACGCCGTGCGCGGGCTGCCGCCATCAACCTCATCCCGACGTCGACCGGCGCCGCGCGCGCCATCGGCCTCGTGCTGCCGGACCTTGCCGGCAAGGTGGACGGGATCTCCGTGCGGGCGCCGGTACCCACCGGCTCGATCACCGACTTCGTCGTGCAGCTCGGTCGCGAGACCACGGTCGACGAGGTGAACGCGGCGTTCGCGGCGGCGGCATCGAGCGGGCCGCTCGCACCGTACCTCGAGTACACGGAGGAGCCGCTCGTGTCGACCGACATCGTGCACTCTGCGGCATCGTGCACGTTCGACAGCCAACTGACGATGGTGAGCGGATCCTCGGCGAAGGTCTTCGGCTGGTACGACAACGAGTGGGGATACTCGTGCCGCCTCGTCGACCTCGTGCCCAGAGTGCTGTGAGACTCCCGCGCTCGGTCGCCGAGGCCGATGCGAGAGGGAAGGTCGTGCTCGTGCGCTCCGACCTCAACGTCCCGCTCGAGGACGGTCGCGTGGCCGACGACACGCGCATCCGCGCGTCGTTGCCGACGATCCGCCTGCTCTGCGACGCCGGGGCCGCCGAGGTCCGCGTCTGCTCCCACCTCGGGCGGCCGAAGACTGCAGAGGACCGCGAGCGCTATGCGATCGCGCCGGTGCGGGCCGCGCTGCTCGAGGCCGTCGGCGACGAGCGCGTGACGGTGCTCGAGAACACCAGGTTCGACCCCGGCGAGACGACGGACGACCCGCGGTACGCGCGTGAGCTCGCCGACGGCTGCGACCTGTACGTGAACGACGCGTTCGGCTCGGCGCACCGCGCGCACGCGTCGACCGTGGGCGTGGCGGAGCTCCTGCCGGCGTACGCCGGCCTGCTGTTGCTGGACGAGCTTCGCCATCTCGGCCGGCTGCTCGGCGAGGTGGAGCACCCGCTCGTGATCGTTGCGGGTGGCGCGAAGGTCGAGGACAAGCTGGCCGTGCTGCAGCATCTCGGTTCGCGCGCGGACGCGGTGCTGATCGGCGGGAAGATGGCCGAGCAGGTGCGGGGCCAGAATCCGTTCCCGTTCGAGGTGGTGCTGCCGCACGACGTCGTCGCGGCGGCGACGTTCGACGCGGACGCCGAGACGCAGATCGCGCCGTACGACGAGCTTCCGCCGGGCTGGCTCGGTCTCGACATCGGCCCGGACACGCGGGCCGACTTCGCCGAGCGCATCGCGAAGGCCAAGACGGTGTTCTGGAACGGGCCGATGGGCGTGTTCGAGTGGCCGCGCTTCGCCGAGGGGACGACTGCGGTCGCCAGGGCGGTCGCCGAGTGTGACGGCTTTACCGTCGTGGGCGGCGGCGACTCGGTGCGAGCCGTGCAGGAATCCGGTGTCGCCGATGACATCTCGTGGATCTCGACGGGCGGCGGCGCTTCCCTCGAATTCCTCGAAGGGCGGATCCTGCCGGGCGTCGCGGCGATCCCGGAGGCCTAGTGGCTCCACTAGCGATGCTCGTCGCCGGCAACTGGAAGATGTTCAAGGGCCCGGAGGAGACGCGGGAGTTCTGCCGCGCGCTCCGCGACATCGCGTTCCCCGCGGATGTCGACGTCGTCGTCTGTCCGCCATACGTCTCGCTCGCCGAGGCGGTGCAAGTCCTGGCCGGGACGGAAGTCGGCGTCTTCGCCCAGAACTGCCACTGGGCCGAGGACGGTGCCTTCACCGGCGAGGTCTCCGCGTCGATGCTCCTCGAGCTCGGCGTCTACGGGACGATCGTCGGCCACTCCGAGCGCCGGCAGCTCTTCGGCGATACCGACGAGACGGTCGCCCGCCGCGCCGAGGCGGCACTCGGGGCCGGGCTGCACGTGATCGCGTGCGTCGGTGAGACCGAAGCCGAGCGCGACGCGGGGGAGACCGAGACCGTGCTTCGGCGGCAGACGTCGGCGCTCGCCCACGACGACAACCTCGTGATCGCATACGAGCCTGTATGGGCGATCGGGACGGGCCGCACGGCGACGCCCGAGCTCGCACAGGAGGCGCACGAGGTGGTGAAGTCGGTGCTCGACCTCCCGGTTCTCTACGGAGGCTCGGTGAAACCGGGCAATGCACACGAGCTGCTCGGGCAGCCTGCGGTCGACGGCGCGCTCGTCGGCGGGGCGTCGCTCGAGCTCGAGTCGTTCGAGGCGATTTGCCGGGCCGGTTCCCACTCGTAGCGCTCGTCATCCTCGACGGCTTCGGCTGCGCGCCGCCCGGGCCGGGCAATGCGGTCGAGCTCGCTTCGACACCGGTGTTCGACCACCTCTGGGAGACGTTTCCCCACACGCTCCTGCAGGCGTCCGGCGAGGCCGCCGGGCTACCGGATGGGCAGATGGGGAACTCGGAGGTGGGCCACCTGACGATCGGGTCGGGCCGCCGGCTGTACCAGGACCTCGTGCGCGTGAACAAATCGATCGAGGACGGCTCGCTCGCCGAGTTGCCGGCCGTCCGGGCGGCGTTCGAGCGCGGCCGGCGCGTGCATCTCCTCGGCCTCGTCTCGCACGGCGGCGTGCATTCGCACATCGATCACCTGCAGGCGCTGCTCCGCATCGCGCCGGAGAGGACGTGGATCCACGCGTTCACCGACGGGCGTGACGTCTCGCCGACGTCGGCGGTCGACGATCTCGCCGAGCTGCCGCGCGACCGGATCGCGACTGTGGTCGGCCGCTATTACGCGATGGACCGCGACCAGCGCTGGGAGCGGACGCGGCTGGCCTTCGACGCGATCACCGCGGGCGAGGGTCAGCAGGCTGCCGACCCGATCGCGGCGGTGCGTGCGAGCTACGAGGCAGGCGTCACCGACGAGTTCATCGAGCCCATCGTCGTGCCGGGGGCGCCCAGGCTCGAGCACGGCGACGCGGCGATCTTCTTCAACTTCCGCCCAGACCGCGGGCGGCAGCTGACCCGGCTGCTGCTCGACGGCGGTTACGACGTGACGACCATGACGCGCTACGCCGCGGATCTCGACGCTCCAACCGTCTTCGACGAGCAAGACGTTCCCGAGACTCTCGCCGAGGTGCTCGCCCGCCACGGTCTCCGGCAGCTGCATGTCGCCGAGACCGAGAAGTACGCACACGTGACGTACTTCTTGAACGGCGGGCGCGAGGAGGCGTGGCCCGGCGAGGACCGCGAGCTCGTCCCCAGCCCGCGCGACGTGGCGAGCTACGACCTGAAGCCGGAGATGTCGGCGGACGAGGTTGCCGGGAAGGTGGTCGACGGGGTCGGCGACGGCTACGCCTTCTGCATCGTCAACTTCGCGAACCCCGACATGGTGGGCCACACCGGCGTCATCCCCGCGGTCGTCGAGGCGGTCGAGACGACCGACCGCTGCCTCGGGCGCGTGGTCGACCGGGTCGCCGAGCTCGGCGGCGTCTCGCTCATCACCGCCGACCACGGGAATGCCGAGGAGCTCCTCGCCGCCGACGGCGTGAGCCCACAGACGGCGCACACGACGAACCTCGTGCCGCTGGTCGCGACCGCGACCGGCATCTCGTTGCGCGACGGCGGCGAGCTGGCCGATCTCGCCCCGACGGTGCTCGCTCTGCTCGGGCTCGAAAAGCCCTCTGTTATGACGGGTTGGGATCTGGTAAATCGTTCGTAAGCCCCCGTTTGCAGCCCGGGAAGGGGGCTATACTGCCGCTCCGTTGCCCCTCCCCCAGCCAGATCCCGCAGTCCTGCGGAAGGCCCAGAAGGGCGACGAACGTGCATTCGCGATCATCGTGCGGATGTACGAGACGCCGGTCTACAACTACGTTCTCCGGCTCACCAGCGACAGGATCTTCGCCGAGGATCTGACGCAGGAGGTCTTCCTCAGGGTGTTCCAGGGGCTCCCGCGCTTCTCGCTGCGCTGCAAGTTCACGACCTGGCTGTTCCAGGTGACGAAGAACCGTGTCCTCGACGAGCTTCGCGCCAAGGAACGCCGGCCCATCGCTCCGGTCAACCTCGACGACATCCCACCGCTCGAGGTGGTCGACGCTCCGGTCGAGCGGGTCGAGACGATCGACGCCCTCTGGCGCGCGATCGAGGCCCTCCCGGTCGACCTCAAGATGGCGCTCCTCCTGCGTGACGTGGTCGGCCTCTCGTACAACGAGATCGCCGACTCGCTCGAGATCACGCTGGCCACCGTTAAGTGGCGCATCTTCAAGGCGCGCGAGGACGTCCAGATCGCGCTCGTGCGGCAGGGCATCACCTTCGAGAGCTCCGCTCCCGCGCCCGCTCCCGCAGTGTCCTCGGTCTCCTAGAGACCGACCTGCAACCGCGCCGCGAGCGTCTCGGGCAACCCGGCCGCCCGCGCGTCGGCCTGTGCGCCGTCGATGTCGTAGGTCGTCCGCCGGAACGAGCACGTCCCGGCACCGAGGTCGACCAGCAACCACGCGGCTCGCGCGTCGCCGTCGCGCGGCTGGCCCACCGAGCCCGGGTTGAGCAGCGAGCGGCGCCCCGCGAGCGGGAGCTCGGTGCCGGCGGGCGCCTGTCCGCCGCCGAGCTGCCGGTCCTCGAGCCAGAGCGCGAGTGCGACGTGGCTGTGCCCGACGAGGACGACGGGTGCGACGGTCAACTGCAGGCTGGCAACCGCGATCTCGTCGGAGAGCACGTAGTCCCACACCGGATCACGCGGGCTGCCGTGGTAGAGCTCCACCCCCTCGCGCTCGGCGCTCGGCCTCAGCGAGCGGAGCCAGTCGAGATGCTCGGCGCCGAGGACGCTCTGGGTCCAGCGCGCCGCGATTGCGGCGTCACCGCTGAAATCGGAGATGTCGAGCCCGCCGGCGACGGCGAGATCGTGGTTCCCGCAGAGACACAGTGCGGCCCGCTCGCGCACGAGGGCACAGCACTCGTTCGGGTGCGGGCCGTAGCCGACGACGTCGCCGAGGCACCACACCTCGTCCGCGCCTTCACGCAGGATGTCGGTGAGCACGGCCTCGAGGGCGTGCAGGTTCCCGTGGATGTCGGAGATGACGGCGGCGCGCACGACCAGACGCTCTCATAAGACCCTGGCGGTCGTCGCCTGTGCGGCGCTCTGGGTCGTCGGGGCCTGGCTGCTGACCCGCACGAGTGTCCCTTCGCTCCACCTCTCGGGTGTCGACGAGCACTCGCTCTTCTCGGACGCTGCTCTGCGCCGGTCGGCGCGGTACTGGCGCGGTGTCGATCTGCTCTGGCTGACGGGGACGCTTGCCTCACTCGCGGCCCTGGTGATCCTGGCCTGGCGTTTGCCGCGGAGCATCCGCGGAATGGGCCTCGGGCGCATCGCGAGCGCGATCGTCGCGGGCATGGTCATCCTCGTCACGCTGTGGTTCGTCGACCTCCCGTTCGGGCTCGCCTCGCTCTGGTGGGACCATCACTTCGGGCTCGGCCCGTTCCACGCGTTCGCGTGGCTCGATGCGCAGTGGGCGATTCTCTCGGTGGAGGTCGCCTCGGTCATGCTGGCGATCGTCCTGCTGGTCGGGTTCGCCGGTCGCTGGCCGCGTGGGTGGTGGCTCGCGGCCGCACCGACGATCGTGGCGATCGCTGCGGCATTCGCCTTCGTCGAGGGGTGGATCGCATCCGCCGGCACGGATCGGCTCGCCGATCCCGTTCTGCGGGCCGACGTCTCACGGCTCGAGCGGGCCGAGGGCGTCCACGGAACTCCCGTCCGCGTCGAGGACGTCTCTTCGTGGACCGACCAGGCAAATGCGTTCACCAGCGGCTTCGGGCCGTCGACCCATGTCGTGCTCTGGAACACGCTGCTCGACGGGCGCTTCTCGCGCGGCGAGATCGACGTGGTGATCGCGCACGAGCTGGGACACGTTCGAAGCCGGCACGTGGTGAAGGCGATCGGCTGGTCCGCGCTCGTGGTGTTGCCGACCCTCTGGATCGTCGCGGTGGCGACGCGCAGGCGTGGGGGGATCGCCGATCCGGCGAACCTGCCGTACGCGATCCTCGTCCTCGCGGTCGTCGGGCTCGTGAGCCTGCCGCTGCAGAACGCCGTGTCCCGGCGGTACGAGGCCGAAGCCGATTGGCGCGCGCTCAACGCGACGCGGGACCCGGCTTCGGCCGAGCGCCTCTTCAAAAGCTTCGAGCAGACGAGCCTCGAGCAGCCCGATCCGCCTCTCCTCGACTACCTCTGGCTGGAGAACCACCCGACGCTGATGCAACGCATCGTGATGGCGCAGCGCTGGCGCGAGAGGCACTAATCCGTGGGGCGGTCGGTCTCGGGCAGGGCCTGGATGCCCTTGACCGTCGTGTACTTCGAATACGCGTCCTGGAGGGCCGCGAGGAGCTCGCGCGCGAACTGCTGCGACATGTTGACGCGCGCGACGACGACGCCCGGCACGTCGCCCTCCTCGACCTCGTGGTCGATCCTCGCGAACGTGAGCGTGAACTCGTAGTCCGAGAACGTGATGTTGGCGAAGTTCGCGTAGACGCCGGCGAGGTGCTGCGGATCCAGGTGGATGTTGAGCTGCCGCTCGGTGCCGTCGTCCATCCGGCTTGACGATACTAGAGGTGTGTCGGCCCCGGAGAGGAGCGTCGAGCGCCTGGCGGCGCGCCTCGACCAGATTGCGGGTGCGCCCGTGGAGCTGGAACGGCCGAAGAGCGCCGAGCACGGCGACTTCGCGACGAGCGTCGCCCTCCGGACGGCCGGCGGGACCGGCCTGCCGCCGCGCGAGGTCGCGGCCCAGCTGGCTGCCCGCATGGCCGAGCTCGATGAGGTTCTCGACGCGGACGTCGCGGGCCCCGGCTTCGTGAACCTGCGGCTCGCCGACCCCTTCTTCGTCGAGGCGCTCGGCGAGATCGACGAGAGCTACGGCGGCGGGTTCGCCGATCCGCCCACCCGCATCCAGGTCGAGATGGTCTCGGCCAACCCGACCGGCCCGTCGTCGTCTCGGCGGGGCGGAACGGCGCGCTCGGCGACTCGGTCGCGCGCCTGCTCGAGTTCGGCGGGCACCAGGTCGACCGCGAGTACTACTACAACGACGCGGGGACCCAGATCGAGCGTTTCCGTGCGTCTGTCGAGGCGCTGCGCCGGGACGAGCCGATTCCCGAGGACGGCTACCGCGGCGACTACGTCGCGGAGCTCGCGGTCGCAGACGGGGATCCGGTCCCGCGCATGCTGCGCTCGATCGAGAACACGATGGAGCGGTTCCGGATCCACTTCGACGGCTGGGCCCTGCAGAGCGCGCTCGAGGAGCGCCTGGCGGACCTGCTGCCGCGCCTCGACACCTATGAGAAGGAAGGTGCGCTGTGGGCGCGGTCGTCGGCGTACGGCGACGAGCAGGACTGGGTGCTCGTCCGCTCCTCCGACAAGGGCGGGACTCCGACGTACCGCGCCGCCGACGTCGCGTATCTGGTCGACAAGCTCGAGCGCGGCTACGACCGCGCGATCTACGTCCTCGGCGCCGACCATCACGCGACCGCGCGCTGGTACGCGGCGATCGCACGGATGCTCGGATACGACCCGGAGCGAATCGAGGTCCTGCTCTACCAGTTCGTCCACCTGACGGGCGGCGGTGCGTCGGCCAAGGCATCGAAGCGCGCCGGGAACGTGGTGTTCCTCGACGACCTGCTCGACGAGGTCGGCGTCGACGCGGCGCGCTGGTACCTCGTCAACCGCGGCCCCGACCAGACGATCGACATCGATCTCGATCTGGCGGCGGAAAAGTCGAACAAGAACCCCGTGTTCTACGTGCAGTACGCGCATGCGCGCATCGCGGGGATCCTGCGCAACGCGGCGGGGGCCGAGGAGGGCGGGCCACCGCCCGGGCAGCTCGCCGCGGAGGAGAAGGAGCTGATCAAGCGCCTGACCGACTTCCCGACGACCGTGCGCGAAGCAGCCGATCGCCGCGGGCCACAGCTGCTGCCGGCGTACGCGATCCGCGTGGCCGACGACTACCACCGCTTCTACCACGAGTGCCGCGTGCTCGGCGATCCGGCGCAGGCGTTCCGCCTGCAACTCTGCCGTGCAACACAGCGCGTGATCGCCCGCTGCCTCGACCTCGTCGGGATCGAGGCACCGGAGCGGATGTAGCTCAGCGCTCGGCCGGCCCGACGTAGTAGTGGAGCAGGAGCTGCTCGTCGCGGGCGTCGGCCCAGGGCTCACTGTGGACGCGCCTCCAGCCGTGTCGCTCATAGAGCCGAATTGCGTCGCGGTTCGTCTCGACGACGTCGAGCACCGGATAGAGCTCGTGCTGGGCCGCGGCGGCGCAAGCCTGTCCGAGGAGCGACGAGCCTACCTTGGCGCCGCGGCTGGCCGCCGCGACGAAGAGCCGCGTCATCGAAGCGAGCGCGGCCGGCGGCAGGCCGGTGGCGTCGGACCAGGCGTCGGCGCCGTGACCCGGCCCGACCTCGGCCAGGGCGACGTGGCCGATGACACGGCCTCCGTCCTCGGCCACCCACGCGCCCAGCATGCCCCTGGGTGAGAGCCACCCAGCCGCATCTGCAGGCCAGAACGTCGGGTACCCATCGAGCCGGTGGACGTCCGCGAGCAGACGCACGCACTCATCGAGGTCGCTGTCCACCCGGGTGCGCACGGCCATCCGACCGATGCTACGGGCGTTTTCTAGGATCAAGGCCGATGGCAACCTCGGCCCCCGATCGCAACCTGGCCCTCGAGCTCGTGCGCGTCACCGAGGCGGCGGCGATGGGCGCCGGCCGCTGGATCGGGCGCGGCGACAAGATCGCCGCCGACCAGGCCGCGGTCGACGCCATGCGCACGATGCTCGACACGGTGACCATGGACGGTGTCGTCGTGATCGGCGAGGGGGAGAAGGACGAGGCGCCGATGCTCTACAACGGCGAGCACGTGGGTGATGGGCGCGGCAGCGCGGTCGACGTCGCCGTCGATCCGCTCGAGGGCACGCGGCTCACGGCATTCGGCCAGCCGAACGCGATCGCGGTGATCGCCGTCGCCGAGCGCGGCTCGATGTTCTTTCCGGGCGCGGCCGTGTACATGGAGAAGATCGCAGCCGGGGCGAATGCCGTCGAAGCTGTCGACATCACCGCCTCCCCGACCGAGAACGTCCATGCCGTCGCCAGGGCGAAGGGCGTGAAGCCGACCGATCTGCGCGTCGTCGTCCTCGAGCGGGAACGTCACGAGAACCTGATCGGCGAGCTGCGCCAGGCCGGCGCGCGCGTGAATCTCATTCGCGACGGGGACGTGGCGCCCGCGATCGCCGCCGCTCGGCCGGAGACGGGCGTCGATCTCCTGTACGGGATCGGTGGCACGCCAGAAGGCGTGATCTCCGCGGCGGCCCTCAAGTGCGTCGGCGGTGGGATCCAGGGGCGGCTCTGGCCGCGCACGCCCGAGGAGCGCGAGGCGCTGGTTGCGGCCGGCTTCGACCTCGACCGTGTGCTTACGACAGACGACCTGGTCGCGGGCGAGGATGTCTTCGTCGCTGCGACAGGCGTCACGACGGGGGCCTTGCTGCGCGGGGTGCGCTACGTGCGAGACGGGGCCGTCACCGATTCGATCGTCATGCGCTCGCGGTCCGGCACGGTGCGCCGGATCGAAGCGCGCCACAACCTCGAAAAACTCACCCACTTCACAGGAAGGGAGTTCAGATGACCAACCCGATCGGGATCGACAACCTCGGCTACGACGAACAGCTGTACATCCTGGCGTTCGACCATCGCGGCTCGTTCGAGAAGATGGTGGGCGACCCGGCGAACGTCCCCGGCGCGAAGCAGCTGATCTGGGAAGGGTTTCAACACGCGGTCGACGAGGGCGCACCGAAGGATGCGGCGGGAATCCTCGTGGACGGGCAGTACGGCCCCGACGTCGCGCGGGCGGCGAAGGCCGGGGGTTACAAGCTCGCGATGCCGGTCGAGAAGTCGGGCCAAAACGAGTTCGACTTCGAGTACGGCGACCGCTTCGGCGACAAGATCGAGGAGTTCGACCCCGACTTCTCGAAGGTGCTCGTTCGCTACAACCCCGAAGCTGACCCCGAGCTGAACAAGCGCCAGATCGTCAAGCTGCGGCAGCTCTCCGAGTGGTTGCACGAACGGCGGCGCAAGTACCTGTTCGAGCTGCTCGTACCGGCGGAGCCCGCGCAACTCGAGCGCGTGGGCGGCAGTGCGGACCGCTACGACACCGAGCTGCGGCCCGAGCTGATGCTCGAGGCGATCCTCCAGCTGCAGAACGGCGGCGTCGAGCCGGACATCTGGAAGATCGAAGGGCTCGACGATCGCGAGGCGTGCCGCGAGATTGCACACCTCGCGCGCCGCGAAGGACGCGACCACGTCTCGTGCGTGGTGCTCGGTCGCGGTGCATCCGATGCCAAGGTCGACGAGTGGCTGCGTGCCGGCGCCGGCCTCGCAGGCTACATCGGCTTCGCGATCGGGCGCTCGATCTTCTCGGAGTCGGTGAAGGCCTATGCAGCCGATCCGGATGGTTTCGACCGCGATGCGGCGATCGCGAAGATCGCAGAGAACTACCGTCGCTTCATCGACGTGTACGAGGGGGCGCCCGCTCCGGCGTGAGCCGGCGCCCCCGAGAGCTCACGGAACGATGTTGTGGTTGTGGTGGAAGACGTTGTCCGGGTCGTGCTTCCGCTTCACCGCGACGAGCCGGTCGTAGTTCGGCCCGAACGCGCCGCGGATCGCGTCCGCGCCCTGGTCGTCGCCGAGGTAGTTGAGCCAGCGTCGGTCGGTGAGGTGCGGCCCAAGCGCAGCGTGCGTCTCGCGCGTCCACGCGATGTTCGCCTCGGTGTCCGCAGGGTCCATCCAGACCGACGGGATGAGCAGGTTCCAGCCCGGCTCCCGGTGCGGTATCGCCGTGTCCTCGACCCCGATGCGGCAGACCGCGCCGTGAAACTGCTCGAGAAGGATCACGGTCATCGGTGAAGGCACCGACTTGAACCGGTCGACGATCACGTCGATCAGGCCGTCCGAGAGCCCGGCGGTGAAGCTCGACAGCCAGTAGTTGAGCGACCCCGTCGGATAGCCGGCGTCGAGGACGGTGTTCATCACCGGATACGGCATCGGGCCGACCTCGACCGCCAGCGGTGAGCCCCACTCCTTGAACGGGGCGAGCTCCCGCTCCGCCACCTCGGGTGTCCCGGTGTGGAAGACGATCATGCCGGCGATCTTCATGCCCGAGCCGTCGGGCGCATGGGCGACCGCGGCGAACACGGTGAGGTCGTCAGACGCGGCGGCTGCGGCGTCCCGGTAGAAACGGAGCATGTCGGCAGCTGCGTCGACCGGGTGGGCGATGAGCCCGCCCACGACCATGTCGACCGGGTGGACGCGGTATTCGAACGAGGCCGCGACGCCGAAGTTTCCGCCGCCTCCGCGCAGCGCCCAGAACAGGTCCGGGTCCGAATCGGCGGTGACGTCCACGATCGAACCGTCTGCGGTCACGAGCTCGACCCCGAGCAGGTTGTCGGCGGCGAGGCCGTACTTCGCCATCAGCCAGCCGAGACCGCCGCCCAGCGTGAGGCCGGCGATGCCCGTCGTCGAGATCGCACCTCCGGTGACGGCCAGCCCGTGAGCGGCCGTCTCGCGATTCAGCTCGCGCCAGATCACACCGCCCTGTGCGCGCACCGTGCGCGCGGCGGGATCGACGCGGATGCCCTTCATGGGCGACAGGTCGATCATCAGCGCGCCGTCTGCGACGGCACGTCCGGCGACGTTGTGGCCGCCGCCGCGCACGCAGATCTCGAGGTCGCTCGCGCGCGCGAAGCGAATCGCGTCGGCGATGTCGGCCGTGTTCTGGCAGCTCGCGATCAATGCGGGCCGCCGGTCGATGAGGCCGTTGTGGATGCGGCGTGCATTGTCGTATTCCTCTGATCCCGGTTCGAGGACGCTGCCCGAGAATCCGGCACGAAGTCCGTCTAGCTGCTCGGCGCCCGTGGCTTCGGTTGTTGCCATTCGTTCCCCCTTCCTTATCTCTTACGCGGTCGGTCGAGTGTAGGACAGGCCGGCGTGGGCCTCGTCGTCCGCACGAACGATTTGGGTGACTGCGGCTAGGATTGGAGCGACGACGCGGGCGTAGCTCAGTTGGTAGAGCATCAGCTTCCCAAGCTGAGGGTCGTGGGTTCGAGCCCCATCGCCCGCTTCTAGGATTCACGCGGTGTAGCGCGCATTCGAGCAAGCTCGAGAAGGAGGCGCGACGCCTCGCATCTACCGTTGATCTACCGCGAGGCTTCGAAAGCCTCTCTGAGCGGGTCGTACTTCTCGGCGGCGTCGGCGAGCGCGCCCTGCATCAAATGTCCGTAGATCCGCAGCGTGACGTCCGGTTCGCTGTGTCCGGCGATCCTCGCGAGCGTCAGGATGTCGGCCTTCTGAACGATCAGCACCGACACGGCGAAGTGGCGGAAGTCGTGCCACCGGAACCCCGGCAGCGGCTCTAGCTCCTTCTCAGCGTGTCGCGGCGGACGCCATCTACCACGCCGTCTACCAGGGGTGTGCGGGTTCATCACATTCGCCGGATTCGGCGGTCGGCGCCCGTACTCTCGAGTGAGAGCGACGAGCACGACCATGGCGCACGCACACGACCGAACACTTGGCGCTGAGCTTCGCGTCGCCGCACGCGAGCATCTCGAGCGCGCCGGCACCCCCGACCCGCACCGGGGGTGGACGTCGCCGATGACAACGCGTGAGCCTCGTTTCCTGCCTCCGAGACCGTCCTGCGTGGCGCTGCCGGCACGGAGGCGCAGAAGGCTCCTCCCGGTCGCTATCGTCGAGCGCGATGGCCTCTCGCAACCAGCAGATCATCGACGAGTTCCGGTCGAACGGGGGCCGGGTCGGCGGCGGGTTTGAGGGTCGGACGCTGCTGCTTTTGCATCACCGCGGCGCGAAGACCGGCATCGAGCGCGTCAACCCGGTCGCCTACCAACGCCTCTCCGACACTGCAGTCGCCGTCTTCGGCTCGAAGGGCGGAGCTCCAACGAATCCTGACTGGTACTACAACCTCGTCGCGAACCCGGACGTGTCCGTCGAGATCGGCGCGGAGACCTTCGCGGCCCACGCGCGCGTGGCCGTCGGCGAGGAGTACGAGCAGATCTGGGAGCGGCAGATGCGCGACTGGCCCGGCTTCGCCGACTACCAGGAGCGGACAGGGGGGTCCGCGAAATCCCGGTCGTCGTCCTCGAACTCGCGCGCACCTGAACGAGCGCGCGTTGGCGCGACCCAGGAGGCTGGCGCCAGCGACCTCACCTCGAGATAGGGCGTCGGCCGTCCCACTCATCTGCGACTCATCGCGGGCGTGCAGATTCGATTCGCTGATCATGGTTCTCGCACGTCGCACCACACCGATCGCCGGTCGCGCGGCACGCGCTGGAGCCGTAACGATCCTGTCTGGCCGCCGCGCCATACTGCCGGCTTGATCGAGCACCAAGTCGCACGTCGGCGTCGGGGTGCGTCCAGTCGTCGGCGACGTCGTCTCGTCGCGCGTCTCGCGTTCACGGCCGTTGTCGGGCTCGTGGTCGCCTTCGTACTGTCACGCGTTTCGGCTCCTGGTCTCGAGGCGCGCGCCGAAACGACCGACGTGAGCCGGTTGACGGCGCAGGCAGTCCTGCACCCCGCGGCACCGATCCCCGGCTACCTCCTGATCGCCGACCGGGGCAACAACCGGATGCTCCTTGTCGACGGCGCTCACCGGGTCCTGTGGCGGTATCCGGCGGGCTTGTCGACCGCGATGCCGTTTCAGTTCGATGACGACACGTTCTTCGGCCCGCACCACGACCGGATCATCTCCAACCAAGAGGATCAGGACACGATCCAGGTCATCTCGTTCCCGGGTCGGCGGGTGTTGTGGCGTTACGGTCATGTCAACGTGAAGGGCGGAGCGCCCGGGTACCTGAACACGCCCGACGACGCTTATCTGCTGCGTGACGGTCTGGTCAGCGTCGCGGATGCCTACAACTGCCGCGTCGTCTGGATCTCGCGAGAGCACGTGATCGTGCGGCAGATCGGGACGACCGGCGACTGCCGACACGACCCGCCGCGCTACCTGGGGTCGGTCAACGGGGCGACGCCGTTGCCGGACGGCGGAGTGCTCGTGAGCGAGATCACCGGGTCCTGGATCGACGACATTGGCCCCGAGGGAAGACTCCGGTGGGCTTTTCGCGCGCCGGTCTCGTACCCGTCCGACCCGCAGCTGATCGGCCCGAACAGAATCCTCCTTGCCGACTATTCACACCCGGGAGCCGCGATCATCACGACGCGGACGGGCCGCGTCCTCTGGAAGTACGCGCCGCAGTCGGGCCCCGGGGAGCTCGACCATCCTTCTCTCGCGATGCGCCTGGCGCCGGGGCTGATCGCGATCAACGACGACTACCGCGACCGGGTCGTGGTCGTCAGCATCCGGGAACACCGAATCGTCTGGCAATACGGGCGAACCGACCGGCCGGGAACTGCTCCGGGGTACCTGAACACACCCGATGGGATGGACTTGCTGTCCACACGTGTCGCCGACGGCTCGCAGCGACTCGTGCGACTCCTCGCCCAACATCCAACGAGCCGTCGCCCGGCGCAGACGGCATCGACCCGACTCGCGATCTCTACGCCGTTTCGCCTGCCGGCGCCGGTCGAACGGGAGGTGGCGGCTCCCTATCGCGGTGCCGTCGTGCTCGCGGGTGGTCTCGCCGCAGACAGCTCCTCCACGAACGGCGTGTTTCGGCTCGATCCGGGGACGGGTTCGGTGACTCAGCTCGGAACGCTGCCGCGGCCGTTCCACGACGCCGCCGGGCGATCCTCGGGCGCACTCTGTTCGTCTTCGGCGGCGGCTCCGCGATCAGCACCTCGACGGTGCAGACCTTCGACCTGTCAACCGGCCGAGGGCAGGTGGTCGGGAGCCTCCCGATTCCGCTCTCCGATCTCGTCTCGACGACGGTCGGGAAGGCTGTCTATCTCGTCGGCGGTTTCGACGGACGGGCTCCGCGGCGTGAGATCTATCGAACGCTCGACGGTCACGGGTTCGTCGTCGCCGGCCGCCTCCCGATCGGCCTGCGGTATCCGGCGGTCGCCTCGGTCGACGGCAAGATCGTGATCGCAGGCGGGGTGAGCGCGCGCGGACCGAGTGCCGCGGTATACGTCTTCGATCCGTCCAACCATCGGATGACATTGCTCGGCGATCTTCCGAAGGCCGTTGCCCACGCCGCCGCGTTCAGCTCGGGCGGCGACGTGTACGTGCTCGGCGGGGTCGGTCCGACCGGCGCCGTCGTGGGCTCGATCACCGAAATCGACTCGCGAACCCGCCGCATTCTCCGTGTTCGGGGAGAGCTCGTCGTGCGAGACGCGGGCGTTGTTCAGCTTCCGTCAGCGGCGCTCGTCATCGGCGGCGCGACCGGGTCTGGGACGACGGCAGCCGTCCGTCGGGTGGTACGTGGATGAACATCGCACCGACCGGGCTGACGAACCGCCGAATGTCAAATAGGTACGTGTTCGTGTCGTCGGACCCTGGGTAGTTGTACTCCGCCACATCGATCGTTCGGCTGCGGTCGGCGCGAATGACGTACGCGACGTGCCCAAACGGTCGAGCCAACGACGGCCAAACAACGACTGTCCCGGGGGCAGGGACGTCATCGACTCGCAACGACGCTCGGCGCGCAACGTTCGGCCAGTTCCAGGCGTTCATCGCTCCCGGGACGAACCAGTCGATGCGCTGGTGGTTGGCGACCAACGCCCACGCGACGTACGACGTGCAGTTGCACGCGTACATCCCCCAGCGGTCCACCACCGTGTTCGCGAAGCCCGCGGCCGGGCACCGAGCCGCGTACGGATAGCCGTAGACGACCCGCGAGCTCGACTGCACCTGAAGCGGCGTTGAGGTTGCCGGTTTCGGCGATGACGCCGCCAGTGCGCCTGCCACCAATGTCACGATCGCGACCGACAGCGCAGGCTGACCCATCGGCGAAGTATCGCCGCTTCGGGTCGTGTTTCATCGCGGCCTCATCACGGTCGTCCACGCTCGCGACGTAGATGAGCCGATCGAAGCGTGCTCGCGCCAAGGAGCGGAACCACGCATCGGTGCGGCCGCCTGGCAGGCCCGAGCCCTCCCACTGCAGGGAGGATTCTCGCGCCCGCAACTGCCCCGCCTGACGCCACGACCAGCACGTCCTGATCTCCGACTTCAGACGACGTCGAGGATGGGGTGCGTGTTCGAACGGGTGGCTGTCGACGACGATAGGAGGAGGCCAGCCAGCGGCGGGCTAAAGCCCGGTCAGTGTTTGGCAAAGGTCGCGGAAGGGCGGCCCTCGATACTCGTCGACCTGCTCTACTCACCGCACCGATCGCACAGCAGGCGAACTGGCACGCCTGCGGCTTGGGCGGTTTGCTGTCGGCGTCGCGGCAGGGCACATATCCGGTTCTCCGTTCGGGTGACCAGTTAGTTGTTGAGACGGCTGCCGCGAACGCTCGGTCGATCACCGCCCGTGCGATGAGCGGGGCGGCGCCGGCGGCGTAGTGCGTCCCGTCGGGTCTGGCGAGTGAGCCGTCCGGCAGCCGGTCGTTGCATGGGCTCGCCGCGTCCTGGCAGACGAGCTTCTGGATGCTGATCGATCGCACCGGTCCGCTGGTGTGCGAGGCGAGGAACGCGTTCCAGGTGTCCTGTGCGGCGGTGGCGTAGATCAGTCGTTCGAGGAACGGGCCGCACTTGGCCGGGGTGCAACGCGTCGACATCCCGAGCCCGGAGCGTTCGATCTGCACGGCGACGACGGTCGCGCCGTACTCGGGTTAGCGCCGCGGTTCGCGTGGCGAAGGCCTGCTTCTGCAGCGCCCAGTACGCGGGCGTGTCGAACGGGACCGGGTTGCCGGCTGTGTCGACGCGGTCGGCGAGCTCGTAGCGGCTCCACCAGATGACGAGCGCCGGGCGGTATTTCGCGATGGCGGCGTCCTGTCGCGCGGGCACGTCGGTCGCGCACTTCAGACCGGCGCCCCAGGGCTTGCCCGGTGACGTCGACGACGGCGACACCGGTCGCCGGGCAGCTTCCCCGGGTGGCGGAGATCGACGACGTAGCCGTGCCGGGCAGCGGCCCTCGCCAGGTCCGGGGCAAGCCGCTGCGGAACCGAATCGCCGACGAGCACGATCGTCCGCGTCACGCGGCCGAGTGCCGCGCCGGCGCGCGGCACGACGAGACTGCTGTTGATCAGGAACAACGCGGCCGAGCGTCGAGCGGGACGATCACGAACGTCCGGCGCGGAACGAGGAAGCGTCCGATGGTGCCGTACCGGATCGGCGTCTCGATGAGGTGGTAGGAGAGCGCCGCCAGCGCCGACCGTCAGGACCGTGAGGACGACGCTCGGACCGGCGTGCCGAGGCCGCTCAGATCCCACCAGCCGTAACGGCCGGTCCAGACCTCAAGCGGCCAGTGCCACAGGTACATGCGCGTACGACAGTCGTCCCAGGTAGGCGACCGCAGGCAGCGCGAGCGCCCGCGTTGCGGCGCTGCCCTCGCGTCGCGATCGCGGCGATGATGGCCGCCGCGCTCGCAGCGACGACCGACCGCGCCGCCGTTCGCGTATGCGCTCGTCGCGCCGCCCGGGCCGCCGAGCGTCGCCAGCGCCCAGGCCAGCCCGATCCCGCCCACCGCGAGCAGGCACCAGTGCGCACGGGTGATGCAGTGCCCGCACCGAGCTCGACGTCATCAGCACCGCGAGCAGTGCGCCGGCCAGCGGTTCGAAGATCCGGCTGTCGGTGCCGAGATAGGCGCGATCCTGGCCGGCGGCTCCCCACAGGATGCCGAGCCTCACCGCCGAGGCGACGATGCCGGCCCCGGCGAGCAGCGCCGACGGCGACCAGACGCTGCCGCGGCCGTCTGCACGACGAATCGCCGTCGAGCACGAGCAGGAGCGGCCAGACGAGATAGAACTGCTCCTCGACGGCGAGCGACCACATGTGCTCGCAGCGGGCTCGCGACCCCGTCGCTGGCGAAGTACGTGCTCGTCGAGATGAAATGCCAGTTCGCGACGTAGAACAGCGTCGCCGTGATGTCGCCGCGCAGACCGTCGCGGTGACACGACGGGGCGACGACTGCGCCCCACACCAGCACGGCGGCCATCACCACGAGGAGGGCCGGAATCAGGCGGCGCATCCGCCGGGTCCAGAAGTCGAAGACCTCGACGCGACCGCGTTCGAGCTGACTCAGCAGCAGCGAGGTGATCAGGTAGCCGCTCAGCACGAAGAAGACATCGACGCCCAGGAAACCGGCGGCCGCGCATGGGCAGGCCGAAGTGGAAGGCCATCACCGCGGCAACCGCGAGCAAGCCGCAGCCCGTCCAGCGCGTCGTTGCGGGAGCCCCTGGCCGTGCGTGCCGTCAATACTCACCTCACCGCCTGCGGCACCCGAGCGTAGCCCCGAAAGATGAGTTTTCGCCGGGTCGCTCTGCGAGTCGACGCCCTTCGCACAACCGGAGCTGAATCCGAGCCTTCGCGTGGATCGGATCTTCTCGAGTAGCCGGCCATCGGATCCGACCACAATCCGACCACGCCGTTAAACACCGCTTGACAACAAGCCTCGAGGCTTACCACCAACCAGCGGAGTTGGTGTCTCTCGAGGACTACGGAAGGACGGCGATGAAGCACGCGCGTCGAGACTCGGCGAGGCGTCCGGTGTCGCGTGGGTACCGGAAGAGGCGCACGGCGGATCGCCGATTGTGGAGGCCTTGCCGATCCTCGCGGCCCGCGGGCGGATTGGCGCGTCGGGCGCAGGCGCTACGCGTTGCCGACTGCTGTCAAACGCGTCGCGTGAACGGGGAGATCGTCCGCGATGCCGTTTCGCGGCCTCGAGATCTGACGACAGCCGGGACGGGAGTGGCTCTCGGGTGGAGCGATTCCGGTCTGGCTTGCCGCTGTCTTGGCTGGTGCGGCTTCCTACACGAGGATGTTGACCGCTCGAGCAGCGACGAGCAGCACGGTGATCTACGGACAGCGTCGATTCGGCGGCCATCAAAGCCTTGGCGGGGCGCGTGAGCGGCATCGCATCGGTCGGGCTGAACGCCGTCGCATTCGTCAGCGCGACATAGAAGTAGTCCCACAGGCGGGGGGACCAACCGTCGCGGGCGAGCTGCGGATTCTCGTCCTGGGGAAACTGGAAGTCGGGCTTTCGGGGTGCGGTCGCGAGTGCGCGCGAGACCGGGCCGCCGCAGTCGAGCTCCCAGAACGCGAGACCGAAGGCAATCGCGTCGGTGATCCAGACGGCGCCGCCGCTGGCCAGCAACTGCGCACCCGTGATGTGGATCGCCGAATGAGCAATCAGCGAGGCGACGAGAACAACGAGCCCGAGAACGTTGAAGAACCAGACGAGCACCAGCAGGCCGATCACGATCTCCCGCCTATGGTCATGACGAACGAGACGGCTCAGACCCAGCAGCAACGTCGCCGCGAGGAAGAGATACGGAACCGCGACGACCAACCACATCCACCAGAGCGGCTGACCGAGCGAAAGCCAATGCGCATGCTTGGACACAAGCGCCAGCGCGATCAGGATCACCGCAGCAACCAACGCAAACGGCGCAGCGTCATCACGCGCCTCGCGCACCGCAGCAAGCAACCGCCCCGGATCAGGGGACGGCAAGGCCCCATCCGCGTCAGCCATCCCCTCCAGAATGCGCAGACGGACGGACAGCAGCGAATACGCTCGACGCTGGGACTCGAATTGCATTCGTGCGACGCGGGGGCGCCGGGCCGCCAATCTGTCTAACTGCGACGACCGAACGCAGAACGCGCAGGAATCCGCTCCTGACTGACGCGCACTGGCGCGCAACTTACTCGACGGGCCTCGACACCTGGTGGGCGGGCGGGATCGCGTTCGCCATCGGATTCAGCTTTCGCGTCCCCGCCCTCTACCGCGGCTGAGAGGAGCCGCTCGCGGCGGAGCCGAAGGGTGCCCACAAACACTCCGACGGCAGGCGCTTCTCGGCCGCAAGCTCGCCGGCAAATCGAACCGGGAGCTCCGCGACCTCGGGCTCGCCGTCGACGAAATGCTGCAGACCGAGGGCAGCTGATAGGGCCTGTTCGAATCCTTCGGACCGTCCTCGGCGTGCCCTCGAGTCCCTACATGACGCCTGAGCGCAGCGTGGTACGTTCCTGTCGTGTGCGCCAGTTGCGAGATTCAACCGCTAACACCATTCACAGCCTGCTCGAGCGTGGGCAGGTGGATACGGGAAGCAGTGCCACGGTACGTTGAGTGACCAATGACGGTGATCGGCTTCAGCACTCTCGCGACCGGATCTCTCGTCGCGGCGTAGGGTTCGGTTGTGGCCGACGAGGACATGGAGGTCGCGGAGCGGTTCAGGGTGGCTCTCGAGACGGCTGTACGCACCGGTGACCGAGATGCGGTCTATGCGCTTCTTGCTCCCGACGTCGAGTGGGTGACCCCCCAGCGCACGCTGCACGGGATCGACGACATGAGGACGAACTGGACCTGGGGCTCGTCGCCCGACAGCTTCGAATATGCATTCGAGGAGGCCGACTGGACCGACCACGGTGACGGCCGCCTTGTATGCGAAGTGCGCCAGGTCTATAGGCTGAAGGAGTCAGGCGACTTTGCCTATGAGCGCAACCGGCGTGTTCAGTTGACGATTCGAAACGGCAAGGTCAGCCGTTACGAGATGAGGATCGTCGGGTAGTTCCTGCGGGAGTTAGATGCTCTCAGACGAGTGGTTACCGTCGGCCGACGTAGTCTGGTGTTGCGTGCCAGTTGCGTGCCAGTGAATGCACGGCTCTAGCGGTCGTGAGCGGTTTGGAGCGTGCGTTTTCCGCATCGTTGAGCGAAACACGTTTATCCATGGGAGACCGGACGCGCTTCCCAAGCTGAGGGTCGTGGGTTCGAGCCCCATCGCCCGCTTTCTCGGAAAGGCCGCTTCCTGAGCCATTCTCAGCTCGACGGAGCGGCTTCTCTCATACCTGACGCCGACGGCGCTATGGATGCTGGCCATGCGCGTCAGCCCGCTGCCGCGGTTCCCGATCGCTGCCCGACCTTCCACGTCGCTGCTGCGACAAGCCCAACGACGAGTGTTGGCAGCACGGTGAGGAAGCGGTAGATCAGCGTCGCCGCGACCGCGTCGGCGTTGCCCGCCCCGAACGCGACCAGCACGCCCGTGAGCCCGAGCTCGACGAAACCGACACCGCCCGGGGTGATCGGGATCGCGCCGAGGATCCGCGCCAGCGTCCAGGCGGCAAACGCCTCGACGATCGTCACCTCGCCCCGCGGGACGCCAACCGCGCGCAGGGAGGCAAGCATGACGACGAAGACCGTCAAGTGCCCTGCGAGCGTGGCGGTCGTGAGGAAGAACCAGCGCCGTCGGATGAGCACGATCGTCTCCTCGCGGAACCGAACGAACGACGCGCCGTTCCACTTCACCGGGGCCTTACGGACAATGCTCTTGGCTCGGCTTGCGAGGCGAGCGGCGCGGTCGCCGACGCGGCGGGCGAGCCGCTTACTGGAGAGGCCGACGGCGAACCCCGCAACGATCGCAGCGAAGACAACGAGGCCGATGACTGCCACGAGCTCCAGCGTGCGGTTCCGTCCGCCCTGGGCGGCGAGGCCCGCGACAGCGATGATCGGGAAGCCGAGGATCACGAACTGGTTCCAGACACTCGTGACGACGACGGCGAGCCCGACGGGGCGGCCGCTAAAGCCCCACGCGCGCAGCATCGCGAACGACGTCGCCATTCCGACGGCAGCGCCGCCGGGAGCGACCGCCGAGAGCGCAGTCGAGGCGAGCGTGACCCGCGAGGAGTTGAGGTACGAGAGGCCGGGAAGCGCCGCGACGAGCGGCGGGCCGTAGGTGGCAAGGTTGAGGATGGTCGCGCAGGCGAGCACGACGAACCATTGCCACGAGAGCGTCTGAACGACGTCCCAGACGTCGCCGTAATTCGCGATCCGCGGTAACGCGAACGCGAAGACGCCTCCGATGATGAGGACGGAGGCGATCCCGCCGACGATCCGTCCGCGTCCCCTGCGGCGCTTCCGCTGCGCTTCATCGAGTTCGCCCTGGACGAGCTCGTCCTCATGCCCGGACGAGAGTCCCACGTCGATCTGGCTCGAGGACACGTGGCAGTATCTCGCGTTGCCGAAATGTCTCGCGAAGGAGCGGGCGATTCCGGCTGCTGCCTACGTCCCTGGGCCCTGCACGAGCGCTGTGATTGGAAGGATTCCATCCGGCCACTCCCGCCCGTGCCTGTTGCCCGGTTCGCTCAGCAAACGTCGCGCCTGGCGATGACCGCGTGCCTCAGCTGCCCGCTGCGTGTCCGACATTGGTTAGCCCCAAATAGAGGTCGCAGCCGGCCGGGCTTGCCAAGCTGAGGGTCGTGGGTTCGAGCCCCATCGCCCGCTTGTTTCGAGTCACGCTCGAGGTTGGCCCGGCTATGGGGCAGACGACGGCGCACGCGCACACGCCACACCGACCGCGCCCCAGGAGCGCCACGAGCGGCCGTCCCCGAGCCACACCAGCCAAGCACGGTGGAGCTGTTCCTGCGCGGAGGCCGTGAACGGGTACGCCGGATCGCCGGGATGCGCGAAGGCGGGCTCAGGCGAGCCGTGCACACGCAGCCACGTCCGGGCCGCGAACTGAAGACCCCCGAAGTAGCCGTTGCCAGTGTTCGCGCTCCACGGCCCCTCGTGGAGATGGATGCAGCGCGCCTGGGCGAGCCAGGCTGGCGACGGGTGCCATCCCTGAGCACCACCCGGCGCGGCGAGCACCAGCGCGGCGGTCACGGTGAGGAGCACCGAGCGCACCGGGAACTTCTAGCAGAGAGCCTCGGTCGGCTCGGGCGGAACGGGCTCAAACCTTCTCGCGGATCTTGCGTGAAAGTGGCGTGTTGGGCGTGTTCGGTGTGGGTGGATCCGGAGCTCCGCCGATCGCGTCGTAGAGACGATGCCTCAGTCGCGCGTAGCGCCGGTCGTGGCGTGCCGCGCGTCGATGACTGCGCTGGAGTTTGCTCGGGGAATAGAAGCGTCGTGCCCAGAGCGAGCCGGGCTTGGCGAGCCTGAGGGCCGCGATGACCGCAACTCCAGGGACGAAGATGCCGAACGCACCGAGCTTCGCTTTGCCTTTGACAAACGCGACGAGCGCGAAGGCCATGTTGAGGCTGATGATCCCGCCGAGGACCCAGTGCGGGAGATCTCTGCTCGGATCGCTGCCGAGCGGTGCTGTCGCGAGGAGACAAAGACTGGCGAGCGCGAATCCCATCAGCGTCGCCTCGATCGAGCTTCGTCCCTCGTGCGTCCAATAGACATCGTCGAGGTGAAGGACCAACGCGAATTCGTCGAGAGTGAGTGCGGCGCCGACACCGAACAAGATCGACAGCAGCAGCATCGAATCGTCGCCCGGACGAAACGCGATGATTGCGGTGCCGGCGGCCAGGCTCGCCAGAATCCCAGGAACCAGATGGTGGAGGTGAATCCCGCGGACCGAGGCGCTACCCCAGCCGCGTAGCCGACCCAGGCGCGTGTAGGTGCGGACGATCGCGAAGGTGAACAGGAAGGCCAGCAGGACGAAGAACAACGGCTCCCGCCCCGGCACGTAGACGTAGTGCTTGTAGCCCGGGATGAAGTGGAAGAAGTCGGCCATCGGCATGAATCTACGCTTCGTCCCGCGACCGCTTGCTGGGCAAAGTACTGCTTTGACGGCTCACGCCGTCGAGATGATTTCCGGTCTCGGTTGGAGTCTCACTCTCGAATCCGACGAGGTTTGGGGCGCGTCGAGTTCAGGCATCTACAGGGCAGTTGTCTAGAGGGAGGTCGAGCAGATGAGCACGATCGCAACGACCGTCGGGAAGTTCGTCTGGCACGAGCAGGTCTCTTCCGACCCGGAGCGGGCGCAGGACTTCTACACGAAGCTGTTCGGATGGGAGACCGAAGTCTTCAAGCCTGGCGAGACCGACTACACGATGATCTCGTCCGGCGGGCAAGCCCAGGGCGGGTTCGGCAAGGCGATGGAAGGCGCGCCGCCGCCGCACTGGCTCAGCCATGTGCAGGTCGAGAACCTGGAGCAGACGATCGAGAAGGCGAAGAACGCAGGCGGGAAGCTCGCAGCCGGCCCGTTCGAGATGGGCGAGGTCGGACGGATCGCGATCATCGCCGACCCCCAGGGGGCCTACGTCAGCGCGTACCAGCCAGGGAGCGAAGGTTCCGGCGCCGCAGGCGTCTTCGTCTGGGACGAGCTCGGCACGAGCGACGTCGACGGCGCCCAGCGCTTCTACGAGGAGGTCTTCGGCTGGACGACGAGCGACATGGGGCCCGAGTTCGGCGGCTACAGGATCTTCAACCAGGGTGACACCGGTATCGCAGGGCTGATGGCCCTTCCGGACGATTCAATCCCGGCGCACTGGCAACCCTATGTCGCGGTCGACGATCCCGATCGGACGACTGCGAGAGCGGCGCAGCTCGGCGGCTCGGTGCTCGTGGAGCCGATGGACGTAGCCAAGGTCGGTCGCATCGGTGTCCTGCGCGACCCGCAAGGCGCGACGTTCGGAATCATCAAGCCCGACCCCAGCTCGTAGCTTGTTCCGACCGGCCGCCGCCCGCGCCACAACGGGCGGCGGCCGGTGCGGTGTCGGCGCGGTCGTCCCGGCAAAGATGACGAACGATCACCCGTGACGATGCAGAGCTGGTAGTGGTAGCCGCCGCACCGCGGTAGCCTTACCCGAAGATCGTTAGCCCTTCGGAGCTGTTGCAGTCTCGACCCGCCAAGACGAAGGAGCATTCGATGGAAGACGAAGAACAGGCCGAGACCACGACAACAACCGATACGACGGACGAGCAGCAATCGGTTGAGAGCAGCACGGTGACCGAACCAACGGTCACCCACCGCGACTTCACCGAGTGGCACGGTAGAACCTTGATCGATCGGAACGGCCAAGCGATCGGCAAGCTCGAAGACGTCTACTTCGACATCGAAACCGACCAAGCTCAGTTCGGCACCGTCAAAGAGGGCAGCTGGCTGGTCAAACGCCACCTCACGTTCGTTCCACTAGCCGACGTGACGATCGGCCCTGACAACCTCCAGGTGTCCGTCACCAAAGACCAAGTCAAAGACGCCCCCAGCATCGAACTCGAAGGCGACGAGCTCTCCCAATCAGACGAATCAACCCTCTACCACCACTACCAGCTCAACTACACACCGTCCACAGCGCCCAGCGGTCGCAGACTCGCCCGCCGCTGACGACGCGGCCAGGTTGACCTTCGGGAGCTGGCGCTGGACGACGGAAGCTCGTGCCTGCCGAGCAGCGTCTATCAGCGTGATCCCCGATGGCAACAGACCGGTGCGCTGCCAACCTCCCTGGGATTACTCCGGCGAAGAGGAAGAAAGAACGGGATGACACTGATCCACCCCATCAAGCACTGCCCCATACGAGGCAACGAACCCGGACGTCCTGGACTACCCGCTCGGCTGGGGTTACGTCAGTGACCAAAACGGAACAGAGGAAGCAGCGCGCGCAGACGCACGTCGGTCACGGCCAGCCAAAGGCCGCGGCCAGCCTGCGTGACACGCACTTTGATGACCAGTGGTTCGCGGCGAACGCCAGCTGGCGGCGCGCGGCACGGGAAGGCACTCGGCCCGAGTGCGCGGGCGATGATCTGACGCGCCTGTGCGCTCGTCCGCATCGTCGAAGCTGTCGAGGTTGATCGCCTTGATCGCGTTGAGGAGCGCGACGCCGCCGCCCGGCACGATGCCCTCTTCGAGGGCTGCGCGCGTGGCCTGCAGCGCGTCCTCGACGCGGTGCTTCTTTTCCTTCATCTCGGTCTCGGTGGCTGCGCCGACCTTGACGACCGCGACGCCGCCCGACAGCTTCGCGAGCCGCTCCTGGAGCTTCTCGCGGTCGAAGTCCGAGTCGGTGTTCTCGATCTCCGACTTCAGCTGCTTGATGCGGCCCTTGATCGCGTCGCCCTCACCGGCACCGTCGATGATCGTCGTCGAGTCCTTGTCGATGACCACCTTGCGCGCATGGCCGAGCTGCGAGAGCTTCGTGTTCTCGAGCTTGAGACCCAGCTCCTCGGTGATCACCTCGCCGCCCGAGAGGATCGCGATGTCCTCCAGCGTTCGCTTGCGGCGATCGCCGAAGCCCGGCGCCTTGACGGCGACGGCCTGGAAGGTGCCACGCAGCTTGTTGACCACGATCGTCGCGAGCGACTCGCCCTCGACGTCCTCGGCCACGATCAGCAACGGCTTTCCGGCCTGGATCACCTGCTCGAGCACCGGCAGCAGGTCCTTGACGGCCCCGATCTTCTGGTTCGCGACCAGGATGTACGGGTCGTCGAGCACGGCCTCCATGCGCTCGGCGTCGGTGATCATGTAGGGCGACAGGTAGCCCTTGTCGAACTGCATGCCTTCGGTGAACTCGAGCTCGAGGCCAAAGGTCTGGCCCTCCTCGACGTTCACGACGCCGTCCTTGCCGACCTTCTCGATCGCGTCCGCGATCACGTCGCCGATCTCGCGCTCGCGCGACGAGATGGTTGCGACGCGTGCGACATCTTCGCTGGCCGGAGATGTCCTTCGATTGCGCCTTGAGGTTCGTCGACGACGGCCTCCACGGCGGTCTCGATGCCGCGCTTCAGCGCCATCGGGTTCGCACCGGCGGCGACGTTCTTCAGCCCCTCGCGCACGATCGCCTGCGCGAGCACCGTCGCCGTCGTCGTGCCGTCGCCGGCCACGTCGTTGGTGGCAGTTGCGACCTCGCGGACGAGCTGGGCGCCCTGATTCTCGAACACGTCTTCGACCTCGATCTCACGGGCGATCGTCACGCCGTCGTTCGTGATCGTCGGCGCCCCGTACCTCTTGTCGAGGACGACATAGCGCCCCTTCGGGCCGAGCGTCACCTTGACCGCGTCGGCCAGGATGTTCACGCCGCGTTCGAGTGAGCGGCGGGCATCCTCGCTGAACTTGAGCTCCTTGTGAGCCATATCTGCATTCCTTCCTGGGTTGTGCTGCTAGGCGGTGGCGCCGGTGAGCTCGCGCTTGCCCTTGCTCTTGCGCGTCCGCGGCGTGACTGTCGCGAGCACGTCGGACTCGCGCAGGATCAGCACCTCGTCGCCGTCGACCTTGATCTCGGTGCCGCCGTACTTTGAGAAGCCGAGCTCAGCAAGGCCGGCTATATCAACCGCGAGCGAGACGGACGACGCAACCGCTACAGCGTCAAGAACCACATGCCGGTCGGGCTGCCGACCCAGCGCGACATCGACATCGAATCCCTGCTCGCCATCCTGAGCCGCTAGACCCAAGACGAGACCAGACCCTTCACTTGGTGCCCTTGAACCAGGCGCGGATCTTGGCGATCAGGCTGCCCGTTTCGTCGTCAGGCTCTGGCTCTGGCCTCTCTGCTTCCGCGTCCTCGCGGACTTCCTCTTCATGGTGTCGGCTGGTGTGCTTCTCCTTCTCAGACTCGGACATACGCGCTCCCTTCAGATCGTGGAGGTTAGAGGCGACCGACCGTCAGACCGAGCGCTCTTTCGCGCCTCAGCGAGATAACCGTGCTCCACGTGACAGCGAAGAGGATGACGGCCGTCCCGGAGAGAACCCCGAGCGCCCCGACTGAGAGAGCGGCAGCAAGCGCTTCCGATCCTCCAACACCCGAGGCGATCAAGGCTGCCGCGCCGGCGCCGACTTGTGTGGCCGCGCCGGCCGGGCCGATCGGCAGCGCTGCGGCTGCTGCACCGGCACAGAGGAAGAGGAGCGCAAGCGGGATCGAAAAGCCGATTCCGAGCGTGCCCAGCATCAGGTAGACCGCGATCGCGCGGACGAGCCAGCAGGCAGACACGAGCGCCCAAGCTTCGGATGCGCGCCGCAACGAAGTCGTTCGCGGGCTCAACCAGCGACCGAGTCGAAAGCGCAGCGCATGTCGGCTGGCGGCCAGGCGTGGCAGGGCGACGATCACGGCCACTGCTACGACTCCGCCGAGACCCACCACGGCGAGCCCGGTACGCACTCCGACTCCAGCACCTGGAAACGCTGCGCCGACGAAGGCGAGTGGTGCCAAAGCCGCGCTGTCGATCAATCCCAGCATGACGAGGGACAGGGCGAGTGCACGCACGCCGGCGGGGCAACCTGGGAAGCGGTGGACGACCGCGATCCGCGTCGCGTCGTCGAAGCGCCCGGGGAGGACGACACCGGCGAGGGCTGCCCCGCCGTTGCCGGCCGCGAGCGACAGCGCCGTTGGACGCTCTTCGACGCTGAACAGCCGAGCCCAGCCCAATGCCTTGAGTGCCTGGGCGCCGATGAGGAGCAGCCCCGTCGCCACAAGCACCCCGGGGTCGCCACTCGAAAGCGGCCAGGAGGCCGTCGCGAAGTGGCGGGCGGCCAGCAACAAGAGCGCGGCTGCAACCGCACCGTATCCGGCCGCGAGTGCCCAGCGCCCCTTTCGCGACCGACGAAGGCGCGCGAGCGCCCCAACCACTAGGCGATACCTGCCCTCGAGCACGATCGGCGCAGCCGAGACGGCGATCACCGCCAGCGGGTCGCGATCGAGGTGATCGCGCGGCAACGGGAGAGTCGGGCGCTGAGTCATGCCCCTCGCTTCAAGAAGCCGCACTAGCATTGCACCGAGCCCCTGCCGAACAAAGAAGGCGAAGGTTGACCGGCTCCGCAGGATCGTCTCGTAGCGAGTACGATGTGTCGACTGGCCCTGCGTGTCAGGACCCGGCCGAGGCCCGACGACATCGACGCGCTATCTAGCGCGCGCGAGATGAGGGACTGAGGCAAACAGAGTTCGACTCGCAGGGCTCTTTCTTTTCGGTACGGAACGATCTTTGGTTCCATCGTTCGAGATTGCTCGTTGCGCGAGTCGGATCGAGTTTGGCGTCGAAGGGAAGTGGGAGTCTTGGCAGCACAGACAGAGACTGAGATCGTTCAGGGGATCGGATCCGACTACGCCGTCAAGTACGGGTTCTCGAACCCGGACGAGGCCGGCGACTACTTCTTCAAGTCGGGCCGCGGAATCTCGCACGAGGTTGTCGAGGCGATCGCGGAGCACAAGAACGAGCCTGACTGGATGCGGAAGGTGCGCCACCAGGCGCTCGACTACTTCTTCGCGCGACCGATGCCCGCCTGGGGAGGAGACCTTTCCGGCATCGACTTCGACAACATCTACTACTACATCAAGCCGACCGAGAAGCAGGCGCAGTCGTGGGATGAACTCCCGGCCGACATCAAGGACACCTGGGACAAGCTCGGGATCCCGGAGGCGGAGAAGAAGTACCTCGCCGGAGTCGGCGCGCAGTACGAGTCCGAGGTCGTCTACCACAAGCTGCAGCAGCAGCTGACCGACCAAGGAGTGCTCTTCCTCGACATGGACTCGGGCCTGCGCGAGCACGAGGAGATCGTCAAGCAGTACTTCGGGACAATCATCCCCTCGAACGACAACAAGTTTGCTGCGCTGAACACGGCCGTCTGGTCGGGCGGCTCGTTCATCTATGTGCCGAAGGGAGTCCGCATCGAGCTGCCGCTCCAAGCCTACTTTCGCATCAACGCGGAGAACATGGGTCAGTTCGAGCGCACGATGATCATTGTCGACGAAGACGCGTACGTGCATTACGTCGAGGGCTGCACGGCACCGGTCTACTCGACCGACTCACTCCATTCGGCAGTGGTCGAGATCATCGTCAAGGCGCGCGGTCGCTGCCGTTACACGACGATCCAGAACTGGTCGACCAACGTCTACAACCTCGTCACCAAACGCGCGGTGGCCTACGAGGGCGCGACGATGGAGTGGGTCGACGGCAACCTCGGTTCGAAGCTGACGATGAAGTATCCGGCGATCTGGTTGCTCGGCGAGCGCGCGCACGGTGAGGTGCTCTCGATCGCATTCGCAGGCAACGGGCAGCATCAGGACGCGGGCGGCAAGATCGTCCACGTCGCCCCGAACACGACCTCCCTGATCACCTCAAAGTCGATCTCGAAGGATGGCGGCCGCGCCGGCTACCGCGGGCTGCTCCAGGTCGCGAAGGGCGCCAGCAACGCCAAGTCGAAGGTCGTCTGCGACGCGCTGATCCTCGACGAGGAGTCGCGCTCCGACACCTATCCATACATCCAGATCGACGAGAACGAGGTCGACGTCGGCCACGAGGCCACCGTCTCGAAAATCGGAGACGAACAACTCTTCTACCTCATGTCGCGCGGAATGTCCCAATCCGAAGCCTCGGCGATGATCGTCGCCGGCTTCGTCGAACCGATCGTCAAGGAACTCCCGCTCGAGTACGCGATCGAGATGAACCGCCTGATCCAGATCCAGATGGAAGGCTCCGTCGGCTAGTAGGACGGACGTAACTGGGACGCGGGAACAGCCGTCACGTCACGTTCGGCTCACGCCCAGACGCCAAACTGCCAGCACCTTCAGGTGGCGCCGACCCTTTGGCGTGATCACCTCGACGGTCTCACCGGGGTGGCGCCCGAAGATGGCGCTGCCGACCGGAGACTCGATGGAGATGCGGCCCTGTGACGGGTTGGACTCTCTCGAGCTGACGACCTCGAACCGGCTCTGCGCTCCGCTGTCGAGATCTTCGAGCTTGGCCCAAGAGCCCAGTAGAACCTCTTCGTGGGGCTCTGCGAACCCGACAGAGGTGAGATAAGTGTCCGTCCGAATCGTCTCGCCTTACATGGTTGACTCGCGGGCGGGCTGCCGCATCCGTTGAAACCACTACCTCCTCTCGGGAGGTCTACCGCCCCCATCGAGCATCAGGAGTGGCCGAAGCGGACGTCGGGGAGGATGCGGTCGAGCCAGCGTGGGAGCGCCCAGGCCCGGTGGCCGAAGACCCGTAGGAGGGTCGGGATCAGGATCAGCCGGACGAGCATCGCGTCGAGCAGGACGGCGATGCCGAGGATGACCCCCATCTCCTTCGGCGGCAGTGGGCCGGAGAGGGCGAAGGTGAGAAAGACGGCGACCATGACGGCGGCGGCGGCGAAGATGACGCGGCCGGAGTGGGCGAGGCCGCCGATCGTCGCCTCGCGCGGGTCGCCGGTGCGGTCGTAGTGCTCCTTCGCCGAGGAGAGCAGGAAGACCGTGTAGTCCATGGAGATCGCGAAGATCATTGCGAAGAAGAAGACGGGCCCCCAGGCATCGAGGAACCCTTGCGGCTGGAAGCCGAGCAGGCCGGCGCCGTGACCGTTCTGGAAGATCAGCCGCGCGAGGCCGAATGCGGCACCGGTGGCGAGCAGGCTCGTGAGAGCTCCAAGTGCGGCGATCAGCGGTGCGCGTAGCGCAATCAGCAGGAGGAGGAATCCGAGGGTGAGCACGACGCCGATGACGAGCGGCGTCTTCTGCGAGAGCGCTCGCTCGAGATCGTGGTTTTCGGCGACGGCGCCGCCGACGAGCGCAGTTGTCGGGAGGGCCGTGCGGAGTCGGTCGATCGTGGCGCCGACGGCGGGGCTGGAAGGATCGGCGTTCGGAGTTGCCTGGATAAGGGAGAGGCCGTGCCGGCCGGGCTGGGCGGGTGAGACGTGCGCGATGCCCGGGTCGCGGCGGGCGACGGCCGAGACTGCGGCGGCATCCCCGTTGGGCGCGACGATCTGGAGCGCGCCGGGGGCGCCGATCCCGAAGGCCCGTTGAACCTGCGTGTAGCCGACACGGGAGGCGTCGTGCGTGGGGACGACCTTGATCGACGGCATTCCCGTCTTGAGGCCGAAGATCGGCAGGGCGAGCAGGACGAGGATCAGCGTGGCGGCGGGACCGTAGATGTGCGGGTGCCGCCAGAGCCGTTCGCCCCAGCGGGCGAAGCGCGCGGATCGGTGTTCGCCGGAATGCACCCAGCGGAGCGGCAGTGCGTCGACCTTCGGTCCGAGTTTCGCCAGCACCGCAGGTAACAGCGTCAGCGTCGCAGCGAGCACGAAGACGACGCTGAGCATGATCCCGAGTGCCATCGAGCGGAAGGCGGGACTGGGGACGAGCATGACGGCGGAGAGCGAGATCAGCACCGTCAAGCCGGAGAAGAGGACTGCCTTGCCGGCGGTGTCCATCGTCACGGCGACCGCATCACGGGCGTCGAGGCGGGAGCCGAAGAAGGCGCCGCGGAAACGGTGCACGACGAAGAGGGCGTAGTCGATGCCGAGCGCGAGCGCGAACATCAGCGCGAAGTTCATCGCCCAGATCGAGATCTCGAAGCCGTGCGTCAGGATCGCGAGCAGCCCGGCCGAAGCGAGGAGCCCGAGAATCGTCAAGAGGAGAGGGAGGCCGGCGGCGGCGAGCGAGCCGAACGCGAGCACGAGGATCGCGAGCGTCACCGGCCACGAGATGACCTCGGACTTCATCATCGCGTTGCGGTTCGCGGTGTTGAAGTCGCTCCACATCCCGGAGGCGCCGGTCAGCGAGACGCTCACGCCGGATGCGCCCGCGGCCGCGAGCTTCGACTTGAGCGTGTCGGCGGCGGCAACCATCGCGGTCGGGTCGCCTTTCGCGCCTGCCGTCACGAGGGCGGTGTGGCCGTCGGCCGAGATGCTGGAGCCGGCACGCGGCTTTAGGACGGAGGCGACGTTCGTGTCGGCACGCAGGATGCTCTCGACGCGAGCGATGGTCTGCCGGAAGGCCGGGGCAGAAGAGGTCTCGTTCGGGGAGTGCACGACGACCATCAACGCGGAGCTGGAGAGACCCGCGAAGTTGGCCTGGATGAGCGCTCGCGCCTGCACCGATTCGGATCCGTTCGCCTGCCAGCCCGCACCCGAGAGCGCCGTTTCGACCTTCGGAGCGAACACTCCGAGCACGATCGCGACGATCGCCCACGAGAGGGCGACGATGCGGACGTGGTCGGCGGTGAAGCGGCCGAGCCGGCCAAGCGGTCCGACCGCCTCCGGATGTTCGATCGCAGGCGCAGCGGAGCGCGGGAGAGCCGCGACCGTCACCGGCCGACTCCGGCAACGAGCTCGTTGAGGTTGCGTAGCTGCTCCTGCACCGAGCCGCAGACGTCCTCGCAGAGCGCGAAGACGCCCTGGTCGACGATGCGGTAGTAGACGTGGTTTCCGTCCTTGCGCCTGCCGAGGATGCCGACGTCGGTGAGCACGGAAAGGTGCTTCGAGACGTTCTGCTGTGAGGCCGCCAGTGCCGCTGACAACTCGCCGACGGTTGCCTCCGCGTCGCGGAGGTGATCGAGCAGCCGGATCCGCATCGGCTCGCCGAGCACGCGGAAGCGGCGGGCGATCAACTCGACGAGATCGCCGGGAAGCGGATGCGGCAACACTGTCACTGGCGATACCTCCGTTTGCACAATCAACGATGTAGTTGTAGAGTTGTACACCACGAGCCAGACGAACGCAAGGATTTCGGTGTGACCGACTCGATGGGCCGCGAGGAGTGGAACCGCCGCTACGCCGGCAGCGAGCTGCTCTGGACCGCGCAGCCCAACCGCTTCCTCGTCGCAGAGACCCGCGACCTTGCGCCGGGGCGCGCGCTCGACCTCGCCTGCGGCGAAGGCCGCAACGCCGTCTGGCTCGCAGAACAGGGCTGGCAGGTCACAGGCGTCGACTTCTCAGAGGTCGCGCTCGAAAAGGCAGCCCGGCTCGCGCAGAGTCGCGGAGTCGAGGGGCGGTGGTTGCAGTCCGACCTGGTCGACTACCGGCCCGACCAGCACGCCTACGACCTGGTGATCGTCTTCTACCTCCACGTACCCGCGTTCCAGCGGCGGCAGATCCTCGGTGCGACCGCCGGCGCCGTCGCGAGCGGCGGCGCGCTGCTCGTGGTGGCGCACGACCGCAGCAACCTCGAGCACGGCTACGGCGGTCCCCAGGATCCCTCGGTGCTGTACAACGCCACCGACGTTGCCGGCGACCTCGAAGGAACCGGCCTCGAGATCGAGCGTGCCGAGCTCGTCGGACGATCAGTCGAGACGCCTGAAGGGGAGCGGACGGCCCTGGACGTGCTCCTCCGCGCCCGGCGCGGCTGATCGGACAGCCAAGCACGTGCAGGACAGGCCGCCGTCGTCCCGAAGTCGACCCTCCATGGATCAGGAGGCACGGATCGAGGGCTGGATCGACCGGAAACTCGAACGGGCCACCAGACCTCGCCAGGCAGCTGCGATCATCGCCACCGTTTCGACCGTGATCACGGTCGTCTCCGGTCTCCTGATGACCGTGGTCGATCACCACAGCTTTCCCTCGCTCGGCAGCGGCCTGTGGTGGGCTGTCCAGACGGTGACCACGGTGGGCTACGGCGACTATGTGCCGGAAAACGTCGTCGGCAGAATCGTGGCGACGCTCGTGATGCTCGGTGGCATCGGGTTCCTCACGGTGATCACCGCCGCAATCACGAGCTCATTCGTTGCACGCTCGCGCGAAGAACGGCTCGACCGGCAGGACGCGCGGCCGTCGCCAGAGGTTCTCGAGGAGATCGTCGAGAGTCTTCGCCGCCTCGAATCAGCCCTGATCGCCCCTGGTAAGCCGGTCGGCTGAGCGCTTACTGGGGTTTCGCGTAGTTGCTCGCGCCGCCCCAGTCGACGGAGACGCACGGCTCGTCGCCGACGGTCCACGCGTCGTGGCCCGGCTCGATCACCATCACGTCGCCGGGAGTGAGATCCGCCTCGGTGCCGTCGTCCATGACGACGTGCATCTGGCCTGAGATGCAGTAGAGAGCATGGGTCGCCTGGCAACTCTCCGTGCCGGCGATCGGCTTGACGTGCTCCGACCACCGCCAACCGGGCTCGAAGATGCCGTACAGGACCGGCTGCCCCTTGACGTTGAGAACGTGGGCCCTGCCCTTGTCCTTGAACGGACGCGTCTCGTCAGGAGAGCTGGTGCTCTTGACCTCGACGCCTGCCATGGTGACCTCCTGGTCGTGGTGAACGAAGACGCCGAGCAGTGTTTCGCGAACGGGCGCTCACGTCAATCGTCGTGGCGGCGCTACGGGCACTTCACGCCGGATGCCAACGCCTTGCAGCTCTCGGCCAGGACCTTGGCCGCGTTGCGGTTCCGAACGAGGCTGAGTTGATCGCTCGACACCTGGGCGAGGAAGGTCTTCCCGTTGCTGGCGACGTCGAGACCCACGGTGACGCCGGCGGCGAGATCCGCGGCAAGACGCGGCGAGGAGGCGACCAGGTCGGCGAGATGCGAGCTGTAGTGCCCGTGAGCCGCCAGGTACTTCTTCTCACTCGCCCCGACGAGCCCCATCGCCTCGTTGGTTGCTGCCGCAGTCGACTTGCCGCTCGCCGTCGAGCTGTGGTGCTTCTTGGTGAGCGCCGGGATGATGAAGAGGATCGCGGCGAAGATGATGAGCATCGGAAGGAATCGGCGGATGTTCGGGGACATGTCGACGACCCTATCCCCATTTGCCGGGCGGCGAAGTTGTACAGACCGGGATGCCCTTGGCTATCGTCCTCGACGATTCACGTCACCGTCTCACCGGAAGCCGCGATGATGGTCGCCGACAGGGGCGGCAGGCTGTTCGTCTGGTCGAAGACGACCCGGTGCTGCGGCGGGGCGACGTGCACGCTCCAGACGTCGTCCGAGCCCGACGCACGCCACTCGTTCCGGCGCGTCGAGGCCGACGGGATCGAGCTCTACGTCGATCTCGCGCGTCTGCCGGCGACGCTCGAGATCGATGCCGGAGGCCTGGTCCGCCGCTCGGTTCGTGCCTACTGGAACGGTCTCGCCTGGGTCGGTTGACGACCCTTCGCGAGCCGCGAACGTGACGCGAGCGCGAACGCGCCCTCGACGCACGGCCCGATCAACAGCGCGAAGAGGACGGTGCCCACTCCGACCTTGCCGCCGAGCGCGAAGCCGATGAGGAGCACCGTCGACTCGATCACCGCGCGCACCACGCCGACGCGGAGGCCGGTGCGCCTCGAACCGACCAGCATCAGCGAGTCTCGTGGGCCCGCACCGACACCGGCGCCGATGTAGAGCGCCGAGCCGACTCCGAAGAGGACGAGCCCGGCAGCGAGCACCCCGGCGCGGCCTGCAAGCGACGCATCGCCGAGCGCGTGCACGGCGTGCAGAGGTTGCAGCACCACGACGAAGGCGCCGATCAGCACCGCGTTCGCGACCGTGCCGATTCCCGGCGCGGATCCGAGCAACCACGCGATGCAGAGCACGAACACGCCCACGACCTCGTTGGCGACGCCGAACGACAGCGGTGTGTGCTTCGCGATTCCCTGGTGCAGCACGTCCCACGGCGGCAAGCCGAGGCGGGACTGGAGAAAGCAGACGATGCCGCAGGCAAAGAGAAAGAGACCGACGACGAGCCAGACAGCCGTGAGCAGCGGCCCGCCGCGCAGGACGGGTGCCGTGCGCACGAAGCGACTCTAGACGCGCCTCCCTCGAACGAGTGACGCGAACGGGGCAAAGCTGGACCTCCGGTTGACCAGGGCTAACCGGGCGGGGGGATTCCCCCTGGAAATCGACTCCTACGGTGATCCGGCGGCCTCCACCTGGAAGTCGCGGGTGGAGCAGAGCGAATTCGCTCTTGCAAACGAATCAAAGGGAGGGCACCAATCGTGATTGCGGACGCGATCAACGGCGCGATCCTGCGCCTGTACACGGCGCTGAAGAGCGAGGAAGGGCAGACCTTCGTCGAGTACTCGCTCATCGGCGTGCTGGTTGCTGTTGTTCTGGCTGCTGTTCTGACGACGTTCGAGGGCCAGATCGGCGGCGCACTCGGCACCATCGGAGGCAAGCTCTAGAGCAAGGCGCGCTTCGCGGCGGCAGGCGCGTGTCCGCGCCTGCCGCCGTCCCTTTTCGAACGAACGGCGGAACCCATGCGGCGTATCAAGAGATCAGAGGAAGGGCAGGCGATGGTCGAGTTCGCACTCGTCGCGCCTCTGCTCTTCCTGATCCTGTTCGGGATCATCCAGTTCGGAATCGCGTTCATGAATTCCGTGGCGCTGACCGACGCGGTTCGCGCCGGTGCGCGCAAGGCCGCCGTGAGTCGGTCGGCAGCCGACCCGACACAGGCGACGAAGGCCGCCGTGCTCGGCGCGGCGACCGATCTCGACACATCACAACTTTCATCGCGGATCACGGTGACATCCGACTGGGTGTCGGGCGACACCGTCACCGTCGACGCCACCTATCCGTATTCGATCAACCTCCTCGGCATCGTCGTCGCCTCGGGCAACTTGCACAGCTCGACGACCGAGCGGGTGGAGTAAGCGGCGCACCTGAGGGGAGAAAAACGATGCCGGAACTTACGACCAACCTGAAGAACATCTTGATCGCGGCCGTGCTCGCAATCGCGGCGGTCGCGCTGACGCTGATCTACGTCTCGAACTCGAAGTCGAACCAGTCGTCGACGAGCCCCGCGACGTACCGGACCGTGCTGGTGGCGGCCCGTGACATTCCCGTCGGCACCACCGGCACGCAGCTTGCGCATGCCGGCTGGCTGACGACGAGGCGCGTTCCGTCCGACGCGGTCGCGTCGGGAACCGTGCCGAACAGGGCAGCACTGGCGACGCTGGTCGCGATTCAGCCCACCTATCACGGCGAGCAGATCGTCGCCAAGCGCTTCGGCACCAGCCAGCAGGAGGGATTCGTCTCGACGATCCACGGCCCGCTCCGGATCTTCCAGCTCCCGGGCGACTCGAACCAGCTGCTCGTCGGGATCGTCCGTGCGGGCAACCGCGTCGACGTCGTCGGCTCGGTCGCACGGCCCGAGGGCTCACCGAACCACTACGGCGTGATTGCCGTGCGCAACGTCCTCGTCGTCAAGGCGCCGTCGGGGTCGTCGACGAACAACAGCTCCAGCTCGGTCGACCTGCAGCTGTCGTCGGCCCAGGCCCAGAAGCTGTTCTGGATGGAGAAGAACGCTGACTGGTCGCTGCTGCTGCGCCCGTCGGTGCACCCGTCGAACGCAGACGGCCCGCCGGTTACGTCCAACACGATCATCGTGGGCTCGAGTG
The DNA here is from genome assembly GCA_963851065.1 of uncultured Thermoleophilia bacterium. Taxonomy (GTDB): domain Bacteria; phylum Actinomycetota; class Thermoleophilia; order Gaiellales; family Gaiellaceae; genus PALSA-600. The sequence goes on along the minus strand of CAWKNW010000007.1, from coordinate 212,669 downwards.
CTCGCTGACGATTCGCTGAAGGTCGCGGTCGTCGGCGGCGCGGCGGCCGCGGCGCTCGAGGCGGAGCTCGGAGGGATCGAAACCTTCGAGCTCATGCCGGCAGGCGCGCGCAGCGCGGACTGCAGAGCGGACGTGATCGTGCTCGTCCACGACCCCGCGATGAAGCCGCGGGCCCAGCTCGCGGCAGTGCGGGAGCACACGTCGGCCCCGGTCGTGTTCGCTGCGGAACGGCCGACGACCGAGCTCGTGCGCTGGGCGCTCGACGCCGGCATCGCGGACGTGCTCTCGCTGCCGATCACGCGGGAGACGGCGATCTTCGCGATCGAGAAGGCCGTTCACGCGGCTCGGCGCAACGACGAGTCGAGCCCGAACGGGCACGTCGTCACGGTGTTCTCGCCGAAGGGCGGTTCGGGCAAGTCGGTCGTTGCGACCAACCTCGCAGTGGCCGCGGCGGCTCTCGGGCGGAAGCGCACGCTGCTGGTCGACCTCGACCTGCAGTTCGGCGACGCGGCGATCATGCTCGGCGTCTCGCCGAACAGCACGGTGCGCGAGCTGATCGGCACGCCGACAGAGCTCGACGCCGAGAAGCTCAGCGTCTACACCGAGCGTCACTCGTCCGGCGTGTCGGTCCTGCCGGCGCCGATGAACCCCGAGGAAGCCGAGCTCGTCCGTGAGGACGCGATTCGCTCGCTCCTCACCGTCGCTCGTTCGGCATACGACCTCGTGGTCGTCGACACCGCGCCGTTCTTCTACGGCCCGATGCTGGCGACGCTGGACCAGACCGATCAACTGCTTCTGCTCTGCAACCCGGACGTGCCGACGCTGAAGAACGTCCGTTTGACGCTGAAGACGCTCGAGCTGCTGTCGTTCGGCCAGGACCGGCTGAGGATGGTGCTCAACCGCGCGAATCCTGCGGTCATGGATCGTGGCGATGTCGAGGCTGCACTCGACCGGAAGGTCGACTTCGTGCTGCCGCTCGACGCCGCCGTGCCGCAAGCAGTCAACCAGGCCATGCCGGCCGTGCTCGCGGAAACCGAGACGCCGTTCTCGACCGCGATGCTCGACCTCGCAAGGTCGATCGTGGGCGGCGAGCGTTGGCCCGTTGTCGCCCGCCAGGCGCCGCGCGCGGCGCGCATTCTGAGCTTTGGGAGGAACTGACATGTCGCTGCAGCAGCGCATCCACGGAAACGACGGGCACGAAGACGACTCCGCTCTGCAGGCGCGGATCGGGACGCCGTCGTCCGACCGCCTGCTCGACCGTTTTGCAGAGCTGCGCACCTCGCTGCACTCCGTCTGCGTGACCAAGGTCGGGCCCGAGCTGGGGTCGTTCGACGACGCCCCCGACGAGCTGCGCAAGCGCGTGCAGTCGATCGTCGAGAGCGAGTTGTCGCGGCGCTCGGAGCGGCTCACCACCGATGAGCGGGCGCGCCTCGTCGAGGCGGTCGTCGACGACGTCCTCGGCTACGGGCCGATCGATCCCTTCCTGAGGGACGCGTCGATCACCGAGATCATGGTGAACGGGCACGACCAGGTGTTCATCGAGCGGGCGGGCCTCGTCTCCGAGACCGACGTTCGCTTTGCGAGCGAGGATCATCTCCTCCGCGTGATCGACCGCATCGTGAGCGGTGTCGGACGGCGCGTGGACGAAGCGTCGCCGATGGTCGACGCACGGCTTCCCGACGGCTCGCGCGTGAACGTGATCATCCCGCCGATCGCGCTGCAGGGGCCGGTGCTGACGATCCGCAAGTTCTCGGCGGACGCCCTGACGGCGGAGAACCTGATCAACCTCGGCTCGCTCACGCCGGAGCTCGTCGACGTGCTCAGCGCCTGCGTGCGCGGCAAGTTGAACGTGCTGATCTCGGGCGGTACGGGCGTCGGCAAGACGACGCTCCTCAACATCCTCTCGAGCTTCATCCCGGACAACGAGCGCATCATCACGATCGAGGACGCAGCCGAGCTGCAGCTGCAGCAGCGGCATGTGGTCTCGCTCGAGTCTCGCCCCGCGAACATCGAGGGCCAGGGCGAGGTGCGGATTCGCGAGCTCGTGCGGAACGCGCTGCGCATGCGGCCCGACCGCATCATCGTCGGCGAGGTTCGCGGCGCAGAGACGGTCGACATGCTCCAGGCGATGAACACGGGGCATGAGGGCTCGCTGACCACCATCCATGCGAACTCGCCGCGCGATGCACTGTCGCGCCTGGAGACGCTGGTGCTCACCGCGGGCGTGGAGCTGCCGTTGCGGGCCATTCGCGAGCAGATCGCGAGCGCCTTCGACGTCGTGATCCAGATCTCGCGGCTCGTGGACGGCAGCCGGCGCGTCACGCACGTGACCGAGGTTCTCCGGATGGAGTCGGACATGGTGACGCTGCAGGAGATCTTCTCGTGCAAGCCGCTCGGCGGTGCTTCGGGCGCCATGTACGACCGGCCGGTGCCGACGGGAATCCGCCCGCAGTTCACGGGCAAGCTGGCGGATGCCGGCGTGACGATTCCGCACGAGGCGTTCGATCCCGCTCCGGGCACCTACCGGCTGGCGACCGTCGGAGGGGGGCGGACCGCGTGAACGCACTCGTCGCCATCGCGGTCGGCGTCCTGATCTTCGCGGCGGCCCTCATGGTCATGACGGCAGTTCGCCGCATGGCCATGCGGCGCCGGATGAAGACGTACGCACCGGCGGCCAAGCGCCCGGTTCGGACGAGCATCGACCGCGGAACGATCTTCTCGGGCTTCGAGCGTGCGCTGGAGCGCTTCGGCGTGCACAGGCGGGTCCTCGCAATCATCGAGCGCGCCGGGATCGATGTGAGCCCCGGTGCCCTCGTCATGCTCGACCTGGCCGCTGCGCTGGTCGCCTTCGCGTTCACGGCGATGCACACCAGCACGGCCAAGGCGGTCCTCGTGGGGCTCGCTGCGGGCGTGCTGCCCTGGATCGTCCTTCATACGAAAGGCATTCATCGGTCGCGGGCATTCGAGAATCAGCTGCCCGAGGTGCTCGACACGCTCTCGGCGTCGCTGCGCGCCGGTCACGGGTTCGACGCCGCGCTGCAGACCGTTGCCACGGATCTGGCCGAGCCCGCAGCGCGAGAGTTTCGCCGGGTGCTGACCGAGGTCCATCTCGGGCGGTCGCTCGAAGACTCGCTCTCCGACCTCGGTGACCGGATCCGGTCGAGCGACCTGAAGTTCGTGCTCGATGCGATCGTGATCCAGCGCCAGGTCGGCGGTAGCCTCGCCGAGCTGTTCGAGCTCGTGTCGGAAACCGTTCGGTCGCGTGAGCAGTTCCGGCGCAAGGTGCGCGCGCTCACCGGAATGGTGCGGGCGTCGGCGAACGTGCTCACCTGTCTGCCGTTTGTCGCGGCGATCGGCCTGACGCTGATCAACCCGCACTACATGCGGCCTCTCTGGACCACGACCGGCGGTCACGTGATGGTCGCGGTCGGGCTCGTGATGATGACCTTCGGGACGATCACGCTCCGGCGGATCGGGACGGTAAAGGGGTAACCATGCTGCTGCTTCTGCTTGCCGGCCTCTCGTTCGCCGGCGCCGTGTTCGTCTTCGCCGACTCGCTGAGCCCGCAGGGACGGCGCCGGACGGCGTCGGTCGCGATGGTGCGCCGGTTCTCGGGATCGACGGTGTCGCGGCGTCGCAACCAGCCGCTCGTGTCGACCGACGCTCTCGAAGATGTCGGCCGGAGGTTCACGACTGCGCGCATGCGCGAGCGGCTGCCGAACCGGATCGCTGCCGCCGGACTCGCCGGAAAGGTGACACCGGAGTCGTTTGCAGCGTTGCGCCTCGGGCTCCTCGGCCTCGTGACCCTGTCGGTGATCGCCTTCGGGACGGTCGCCGGGTTGAGCGGCCGGACGATCTTCCTGGTCGTCGGCGTCGGCTGTGTCCTGGCGTGGGTCTTCCCCGGCTACTACCTCGATCGCCGCGCACGGTCGCGGCGTGAGGCGATCAGTGCGGCGCTGCCGGAAGCGCTCGACCTGCTCGCCGTCTGCGTCGAGGCCGGTCTCGGCCTCTTCGGCGCGATCCAGCGGCTCGTCGAGACGAACGAAGGCCCGCTCGCGAACGAGTTCGCACTCGTCCTGACCGAGCTTCGGGTGGGAGAGAGCAGCGAGCGTGCGCTGAAGCGGATGGCCAAACGCGTCCACTCACCGGAAGTCGCCTCGTTCGTCCGGGCGATCATCCAGGGCGAGCAGCTCGGGCTCTCCCTGGCCAGGACGCTCCGCAACCTCGCCGACGACGCCCGCAAGCGGCGCCGCGCGCTGGCCGAGGAACGGGCCGCGAAGGCCCCGGTGAAGATGCTGTTCCCGGCGGCGCTGTTCATCTTCCCGACGTTGTTCATCGTCATCCTCGGCCCCGCGGTGCTGGAGCTCTCGAGGTTCCTGTGAGCCGGGGACGCCTCGAGCTGCGCGACGAGCGTGGGCAGGCGCTCGTGATCGTCGTGCTGTTCCTGATCGTGATGCTCGGCTTCGCGGCGCTCGTCCTCGACGTCGGTCACGCGTACCTCGCGCAGCGGCGGCTGCAGGCGTCCGTCGACGCCGCGGCGCTCGCCGGCGCCGACGGCCTGCCGACGGTGGCGGCGGCGACCGCTCTGGCGAACACCTACGGTGCCGGCGGCAACAACAGTCCTCGCAACGTCGACAACGTGCAGATGACGGTGTCGACGAAGTGCCTCGCGACCGCGCCCGGCTGCTCGCCCGCCAACGCCGTCGTCGTCTCGGAGTCGGCAGCGGTTCCGACGGTGTTCGCGAAGGTGCTCGGGATCAACTCGTTCACCGTGCATGCGACGGCCACGGCGTGCTCGCCGTGCTCGGCGAAGCCGCTCGACGTGATGCTCGTCCTCGACCGGACCGGCTCGATGTGCACGACCGACACCGGCGCCGACGACCACCCGCAGTGCACGGACATGCGGAATGCGCGGGACGGCCTGAACACGTTCCTGACCTACATGGACCCGACGCTCGACCACGTCGGCTTCGCCGTCCTGCCGCCGGCCGCGAGCCAGACCGATGCCTGTCCGTACACGGCAGGCCCCTACACCTCGCCCAACGACAACTACGTGCTCGTGCCGCTCACGAGCAACTACGCCTCGCTCACGACGGCGATCGGCTGCGTCCAGGCAGCCGGGACGACCTCGTACGCGAACGCACTCGAGGCGGCGCAGGCCGAGCTGGTCAGAGACGGCAGACCGGGTGTCCAGAAGATCATCGTCTTCATGTCCGACGGTGCTGCGAACACGGGCCCGACGTCGTATCCGCAGTCGTCCCCGTACCGCGCGACGCCCTGCCACCAGGGGGTCGCCTCGTCGCAGGCGATCCAGGCTGCGCACACGATCGTCTACTCGATCGGCTACGACGTCGGCCACGACATCTGCCAGGGGCTGAACAAGAACGCGCAGGGCAGGTACGTGCAGGGGCCCGAGCAGCCTGCGATCACGGCGAAGCAGGCGCTCACGGACATCGCAACCTCGGGTGACTACTACGACCAGCCGAGCGCACAGGACCTGAGCAACATCTACAAGGCCGTCGCCGCCGACATCCTCGCCGGCACCTCGCGGCTCGTCGACGACTAGAAGACGTCGGCGAGCTTGCGGCGGGTCGCCGTGAGCGCGTCGGGGATCACCTTCACGTCCCCGAGCACCGGCATGAAGCTCGTGTCGCCGCCCCAGCGCGGCACGACGTGCAGGTGGACGTGATCCTCGATCCCCGCCCCCGCGACCAGGCCGAGGTTCCAGCCGAGATTGAAGCCGTGCGGCCCGTAGGCCGCGCGCAGCGCAGCGACGCCGCGGGCGGCGAGCTTGTGGATCTCGAGCGCCTCCTCGTCGGTGAGCTCCGTGAGGTCGCCGACGTGCCGGTGTGGTGCGACGAGCAGGTGGCCCGAGGCGTAGGGGAACCGGTTGAGCACCACCAGTGCCTGGGTACCGGAGTGGAGCAGCAGCTCGGGCTCCGGCTCGCAGAAGACGCAACGATCGAGCTCGTCCGCGTGCTGGACGTACTCGAGGCGCCACGGCGCCCACAGCGGCTTGGGGCTCACGTGTCGAGCCTACTGAGCGCCACGGGCCACGGGTGAACCCTTCCCTTCCCTTCTGCGGCGAAGGGCGCGAGAGAACACCGACCCGCGGCGCTCACGATTGTTGTCGGCAGCGCCTGCCGCCGGCTTGACCGTGAGGCCGTCAGATCGAGCGCTTGAAGCGGGAAAAAGAACGACCGGTGGCCGGGCTCGTGCTTCCGTGTCAGGCCGAGCCGTGGAACAACGGGGGCGGGAGGCCCGGCGGGTGGAGGCCGCCCGGCGTATCACCCCAGTGGCGGTGGTAATGGTGGTGGTGGTGACTCTCCGTCAGGTCACGGAGGTGACCGATCACCGTCAGCGCGGGTGCGACGTAGTCGTCGGCCGGCCCCGCCGGGATCGACTCTTGCGCCACGCGTTCGTTCACACCGGGCATCGACTCTCATCTTCATGAGTTCCGGCGCGACGGCAAGTGTTCGCCGGGTAGGGTTTGGGCGCGGGGTCCGCAACGAGCGGATTTCGGCCGCGATCTCTAGATCCAGCGCTTGAAGCGGAAGAAACCGAGCAGCGCGCCGAACGAGGCGACCATCACGCCGACGATCACCCAGAACGCCCACGTCGAGCCGAAGCCCGGGAAGTTGACGTTCATCCCGAAGAACCCCGTGATGAGCGTGAGCGGCAGCAGCACGACCGAGAACACGGTCAAGATGCGCAGCACGTCGTTCTGGCGGTGCGAGATGACCGACTCGTTCGTGGCCTCGAGCGCCTCGACGACCTCCTTGTAGTTGTCGAGGATGTCCCAGATGCGCTCGGTGCTGTCGACGATGTCGTCGAAGTAGAGCTCGAGCTCCTCGGGCAGGAACCGCTCGATGTGGCGTTCGAGCAGGCGCAAGGTCGACCGCTCGGGCTTGATGATCTTGCGGTAGCTGATGATCTCCTGCTTGACGTTGGAGATGTCCCGGACGACTCCCTCCGACCGGCCCTCGAACACGTCGTCCTCGAGCGCGTCCAGCTTGTGGCCGATCTTGTCGAGGATCGGGAAGCAGTAGTCGAGCAGGTCGTCGAGCACCTCGTACAGCAGGCGGCCCGAGCCCTTCGAGAAGAGCTGGACCCGGAAGTCCTCGTCCTCCTCGCAGCGGCGGAAGAGGCGGGTGACGGGGAGCAACTCGACCGTGGGCAGCGTGACGAGGTAGTCGGGCCCGACGAAGACGTCGAGCTCCGCCGCGTTCAGGCGCTGGATCGTCCGGTCGTAGACCGGGAAGTGGAGGACTCCGAACAGGTAGCCCTCCTCGGCGTAGTCGTCGACCTTCGGGCGCTGCCGCTTGGAGAGAACGTCCTCGACGTCGAGCGGATGCCAGCCGAAGCGTTCGGCAAGCTCCTGTGCCTGGCCGACGGCCGGTGTGTCGAGATGGATCCAGGTGAGGTCGGCGGCGCTGAGCTCAGCGGCCGGCGACGGCGCCACGGGGAGCGTGACGACCGTTTCGCGGGTCCGTGACCGCCGGATGCGAGGCAGGCTCGGCATCGGTACTGAATGGATCCTCGATCTCTCGCATCAGCGGCATGTTCGTGATTGTACTCGCGTCTCCCTCGTTCAACTCGTCCCGGCGAGCGCAAGCACGGGAGGCTCCGGGTCGGCGTGGGGGATGCGCGTGAGCCCATTCGGGATGCGCGACTCGAGTCGCAACGCGCCGGCAGCGGCGATCGCGCACACGCAAGCGGCGAGCGGCCAGAGCGCGAACGGCGCTGCGGCGAGCACGAAGCCGCCGACGGCAGGTCCGACCGTCCCCGCAAGCCCCCACGAGAGGGAGTGCACCGCGAAGTAGCGACCCCGAAGGTGCGAAGGACCGATCTCGGCGACGAGCGCCTGGTGGGCCGGCCCGTGAAAGCACTCGCCGATTCCGAAGATCGCCAGAGCGACGGCCATCAGCGCGAACGCTGCCGTTCCCTCGAGGCGCCATCCCGCGAGATCGACGAGCAGCCAGCTGACGATCCAGAGCATGGGCATCAGCGCGAGCGCCCGCATCCGCCGTCGACCCTCGATCGCGCGGGAGATCGGGAGCTGGGCGATCACGATCACGATCGTGTTGACGAAGAACAGAGCTCCGATCTGGTGCTCGTTCAGGCCGGCCTGGTCGCGGGCGAACGGCGGGACGAGGTTGAAGAGGGAGTAGCCGGCGGTCACGAACAGGAAGTTCAGGATCCAGAGGCCGATGAACACGCGATCGCGGAGGACGGCGCGGTACGACGCCTGCGGCGCGTCTGCATGCTGTTCGTGCGGTGCGTCATCGTGGATGAACGCAAGCACCACGACGTACGCGAGGAACGTCGCGGCGTCGACGAGGAAGAGAACGGTGAAGGACGCGGCGCTCGACCCGGACGCGATCAGCCCGCCGGTCAGCCCGCCGAGCCCGATGCCGAGGTTCATCGTGACACGCTGCTGTGCATACGCCGCGTGCCTGCGCTCTGGTGGGGTGAGGTGCGCGATCAGTGTCGACTGGCTCGGCCAGAAGCCCGCGCTTCCGGCGCCTTCGATCGCGATCAGCACGAAGGCCTCCCACGGGCTGCGCACGAGCGGGAACAACCCCATGCCGATCGCCTGCATGACCAGCCCGGCGCCGAGCACGCGTCGCGCACCGAGGCGGTCGACGAGCGGGCCGGCGGCGATGCCCGCCGTCAGCTGGGCCGCCGCCGACGTTGCGACGACGAGTCCCGACACGCCGAGCCCGAAGCCACGCACGTTGTGCAGGTAGATGACGAGGAACGGGAGGACGACGCCGTTCCCGAACGAGTTCATCACGCCTCCGACCTGCAGGAGCCAGACCTGTGCCGGCAGCCGAGGGTCGAGCGTGCGGACCAGCCGGCGGATCACCGGCCGAGGGTATCGTCGGCGTCGTGGACGAAGCGCGCTGGTGGGAGCTCCGCCCGGCGCAGAACCTGAAGGCTGCGAGCTACGTCTGCCCGCTCTGCGACGGGATGCTGCACGCGGGCAGCGAGCATGCCTTGATCGCGCCCGAGGGAGATCTGTCGCGACGACGCCACGCGCACATGGAGTGCGTCGTCGCCGCACGGCGCGCGGGGAAGCTTCCGACCCGCGACGAATGGCGGAAGAAGCAGCGGCGATAGACTGTCTCGAGCTCCCCGCGCCCGTAGCTCAGGGGATAGAGCGTTCGCCTCCGGAGCGAAAGGTCGCAGGTTCGATTCCTGCCGGGCGCATTCGATAGGCAGGCGCTTACGCGCAAACCTGCGTGGTTGCGTGAGTCAGGTGTGACGGGGATGCCCGGAACACACGCTCGGTGCTGTCTTCGGTGCTGTCCTCGAGATCTCGCCGTGATTGACAACGCGGGCTGACTCCTCTGGAGCGGCGACTTGCCGTCGCGTCTCCTGAAGGGACGACTGGTCGATCTCGACGCCACACAGTGGTGTATAGTGATGTCGTGGGCAGAACGCAGATCTACCTCGGGAGCGACGAGCTCGAGCTCCTGGATCGCGTCGCCCGCGCGACCGGCGCTTCCCGGTCCGAGCTCGTGCGGCGTGCTGTCCGGAGCACCTTCGGACAGCCGACGAAGGCTGACAAGCTCCTGGCGCTCGACGCAAGCGCCGGCTCGTGGCGCGGCCGCAGGTTCACGGGCAGCGAGTACGTGGACTCGGTTCGAGGCGATCTCGAGGAGCGTCTGAGCCGGCTCGGGCTCGAGTGAAGCTGCTCGACACGACGGTCGCCATAGACCATCTGCGCGGCGACCGGGCCGCGGTCGACCTGCTGAGAGGACTCGTCGAGAACGACGAGACCCTCGCGGCCAGCGAGGTCGTCCGGTTCGAGCTGGTCGCGGGAGTACGCGACGACGAGCTCCCGGCGCTCGAGCGGTTCTTCTCGGCGGTCTCGTGGGTCGCGGTCGGTGAGGACGTCGCTCGCGCGGCCGGGGAGCTGGCGCGAAAGCACCGCCGCGCTCACAGTGGAATCGACGACGCCGACTACCTGATCGCCGCTACCGCGCTTCTCCTCGAGGCCGACCTGCTGACGACCAACGTGCGTCACTTCCCGATGCTCCCGGGCCTCCAGCCTCCCTACTGATCGCATGATCTGCGTGCCGTCCTCTCCATCTGGTGCGGCACTCGACTCGCTCAGGTGCCTTGCCCTGGCGCGGAGGCGGCAAGCAGGCTACTGGGGCTTTCGACCCACGATGACCGCACGGTTGCCATAGAGGTGGAGGCAACAAGAGTGGAGACCGGCGACTTTCCATCCATGCGAGCTGGTCCTGCAGCAGCGCTGGCCGGTCACCTGCCTGGACCAACTCATCGACGTGCTCGGCGTACGTCTCGGGGGTCTTCGAGTCGAGCCGACCCCAGACCACCGCCCAGTCGCGAAACAGCAGCTCATCGACCTTCACGCGATCGACAATGACGACCAAGCCCCCCGGATCGACAATCTCGGCCGTCCACGCGAGCGCGGCCGCCTTGTCCGAGTCAGACAGGTGGTGCATGGTCTGAATCGAGAACGCGACCCGGTAGCGCAGATCGGGCAAGACGATCGAATCCAATGCGGAAAGGTCATGCCGGAGAAGGGAGACACGCGACCCGAAGCGGCTGAGTCGCGCACGCGCGAGGTCGAGCATCGCAGCGGAGAAATCGACCCCGACCAGCTGCGCATCCGGTAGAGCGTCGAGCACCGCCTCCGCAACGAGGCCCGAACCGACCCCCAGATCGAGGACGGCCCCGTCACCGACCTCCGACGCTGCGAGCAGCGCGAGAAGAAGATCCTGCTGCTCGGCACGCGTTGGAAGTTGCTCGGCCTCGCCCGTATCCCAGTCGACCGCCGTCTGCTGCCGCTGCCACTGATGCACCTGAACAACGATAGAGCGACGCTTCCCTCACCGGAGCAATCGAACAACGCTTGCGCCGGCCGTCCGGCCCCGGCGTTTGATCGAAAGGGGACAGCTAGAGTCCGACGCATGGCGAACGTCCGCGTCCTGTACTGCCCGGTCTGAAACGGCTACGACGAACGGGCCGCGAGTCTCGTGGCCGAGCTGAACGCCGTCGGCCACGTGGCCGAGATGCACGAGGGGGAGAAGAGCCAGTTCGACGTGGTCGTCGACGGGTCGGCCGTCTTCTCGAAGCAACGCGAGGGACGGTTCCCCGACCCGTCCGAGGTGATCGCTCTCCTCAGCTGACCGCCGGCTCCGCTGCCGGTGCGCCCGCAGTGATCGGGGCATGGGCGGAAGCGCGCCGGAGGCGTTCGGACAGCACCCGCATCACGTTGAGCGCGAAGAACGGCGTCTGCGAGACGTGGAACAGGAACGCGCGCTCGTTGAGCACGACGAGCTCGCACGCGGTCGTGGCGGTCGCGGTTGCGCTTCGTGGCGCGGAGTCGATGAGTGCGAGCTCGCCGAAGATGCCGCCCGGCCCGACCTCCTCGATCGGGAGGCCCTCGGCGTGGATCGTGACCGTCCCGTCCCGGACGACGTACATGCAGTCGCCGGTCTCACCCGCGGTGAAGATCACAGCGCCCGGTGCGAACCGCTCGACATCGTCGACGGTCCGGAAGATCTCGAACGTGGTGGGGTGGCCCACGACGCGCGACGTTACGCCCGCGGAGCGCAGGAGCGCGAGGGTGAGACGCGGGATCGATACCGGATCGACACGGAATCGACATATCGGCACGACTGTCTAGGCTGGCGGCGTGGAGCTGACGGCACGCAAGGAGACGCTGCAACTGGCCGAGACCTTCGTGATCGCACGCGGCGCCGACGACGAGGCCGAGGTCGTGCAGGTGGAGATCCGGCACGACGGTGTGTCCGGTTTCGGGGAGGCGGCGCCGATCGACCGCTACGACGAATCGGCGGCGTCCGCGCTCGCATGGCTCGACGGGCTGTCGCTCGGCGACGATCCGTTCGCGCTCGACGAGATCTTCGCCGGCCTGCCGCCGGGAGAGCACGCCGCGCGCTCCGCGGTCGATGCAGCGCTCCACGACCTGCAGGGGAAACTCACCGGCCGCCCTGTCTACAGCCTGCTCGGTCTGCGCCGTCTCGGCCCACCGACCTCATGGACGGTCTGGCTCGGCGACCCCGACGACATGGCGCGCCGGGCCGAGCGCGCCCAGGCCCGAGGCTTCAGGCGACTGAAGCTGAAGCTCGGCGGACGCGACGGGCTCGATCTCGAGCGCGTCCGCGCTGTGCGGGGAGTCAGCGATCTTCCACTCCAGTGCGACGTGAACGAGTACTGGACGCTGGACGAGGCGCTGGACTATCTCCCGCAGATGGAGCTCGACTACTGCGAGCAGCCGTTGCCCGCCGGCGACCCGGACGGACCGGAGTTGAAGCGGCGCTCACCGCTCCCGATCTACGTCGACGAGGACTGCCACACGCTCGCCGACGTCGCCGTGTGCGCGGAGCGTGCGCACGGCGTGAACATCAAGCTCGCAAAGTCGGGAGGCATCCGCGAGGCGGTCCGGATCGTCCACGCCGCCCGTGCGCTCGGGCTCGGGGTGATGCTGGGCTGCATGGTCGAGTCCGGTCTCGGCATCGCCGCCGGCGCCCACGTCGCGAGCCTGATGGATCACGTCGACCTCGACGGCAACCTGCTCCTCGCGCACGATCCCTGGCCGGGCGTCGCATTCGAGGACGGGGTCCAGGTGCCGTCCGGCAGTGCCGGGCTCGGTGTCGCGCCAGCGTAGGGTCCTGATCCTCGCCGAGGGCCGTTCCGCCGATCCGCATTACGGCAAGACGGCACGGGGCGTCCTGCGCTACCGGCCCGAGCAGGTCGTCGCGGTCCTCGACTCGACACGAGCCGGCCTCGAGCTGAGCGGATTCCCGATCGTCGGTTCGGTTGCGGACGCGATGCGCTACGAGCCGACGGTCGCGCTCGTGGGCGTCGCGACCGCAGGGGGCCGCTTCCCTCCCGCCTGGCGTGAGCTGCTGAAGAGCTCCATCGAGGCGGGTCTCGACGTCGAGAACGGGCTGCACGAGTTCGTCACGCGCGACGACGAGTTGATGGCACTTGCACGGGGCCGAGGTGTCGAGCTGCGCGACCTGCGTCTCCCGCCTGCCGGTCTGAACGTCCCGACCGGCGCCAACCTGACGCATGGCGCGACGACGGTCTTGACGGTCGGCTCGGACTGCGCGATCGGGAAGATGACGGTGTCGCTCGAGCTCGACCGCGAGGCGCGCCGACGCGGAATTGCGAGCGAGTTCGTCCCGACCGGCCAGACCGGGATCGCGATCGCCGGCTGGGGGATCTCGGTCGACGCCGTCGTGTCGGACTTCATCGCCGGGGCGGCGGAGCAGCTCGTCCTCGAGGGCGTCGAGCGGGGAGGCGAGCTGCTCTTCGTGGAAGGCCAGGGCTCGCTCCTCCACCCGGCCTACTCGGGCGTCACACTCGGGCTGATCCACGGCTCGGCGCCGCACGCCTACGTTCTCTGTCACCAGGCGGGACAGACGGTCGTCGACGACAACGATGCCTTCCCGATGCCAAGCCTCGCTGCACTCGTCGAGCTGCACGAACGCGTGAGCCTGCTGGCACGGCCGGCGGTAGTGCGGGCGATCGCCCTCAACACGCGCCACCTCGACGCGGCCGCTGCCCGCGCTGCGATCGAGGCGACCGAGGCCGAGACGGGCCTGCCGGCCGACGATCCGGTCAGATTCGGCGCAGCCAAGCTGGTCGACGCCCTCCTGCCGGCCCAGGCGTCGCGCGGAGGGTCGACGCCGACCGCCGCGAATTAGCGCAAATACCGCGGATGAGCCAGTACCGTTCCCGCGGATTTCGATGAAGCGACTCGTTGCCGCAGTGACCGTGCTCGTCGCCGCGCTCGCGTTCGGCGCCGCTCGGGCGGCCGCCGACGGCGTCCTCTTCGGCATCAACGACAACAGCGGCCTCTACGAGGGCGGCACGGGCCCGTTCTGGGACACGATGACCGGCCTCGCCCTGACCACGAACACGATCACGCTCCGCTGGGACGAGAAGTCCGTCGACGGTCTCGACCCCACCGACGAGGCCGACCTCGCTCCGGCCCTGGCCGCCGCGGAGAAGGCAGGGGTGGCGATCGAGTTCGACGTCTATCCACGGCACGCGAAGGAACTGTCGGACCCGGGCGGCCCGGCGCGCTTTGCCGCGTTCCTCGCCATGCTCGCGAGGACGTACCCCGACGTGAGGCAGTACGTCGTGATGAACGAGTGCAACCAGGACCTGTTCGCCAATCCGCAGTCCCGTCACGGGCGCAATCTCTCCGCTGCGCGGTGCGGTGCGTTTCTCGCCGCGGGCTACGACGCGCTCAAGGCGGTCTCACCGGACATCTTCGTCTGGGGGCTCGGCCTCTCGCCGCGGGGGAACGCGCCGGACAAGAAGGACCACCCGTCGACCGACCCGATCGACTGGCTCGGCTTCCTCGGACAGTGGTACCGCGCGAGCAAGCGGACGGCACCGCTGATGGACGGCCTCGACGTGCATCCGTACCCGATCCCCCAATCGCTGCCGTTCGAGACCGGGTACCAGAACCGCCTCAGCTTCAGCGTTGCCAACCTGCCGAGGGTGTACGCCGCGTTCTACCGTGCGTTCACGGGGACGGGACAGGCAACGGTCGGCCTGATCGGGCGGTTGCCGGTGCAGCTGAACGAGGTGGGGATCCAGACCTCGTCGGCCGGGAGGCCCGGATACACCGGGGTCGAAACCGCGACCGGCCCGAACGGCGGCCTGCGGCCTCCGTACGACACGGAGCGCTACCAGGCTCAGTGGTACATGAAGCTCGTGGACTTCGCGGAGTGCGACGCCGACATCCACTCCGTCAACCTGTTCAAGCTCGTCGACGAGACCTCGCGGGCGGGCTGGCAGAGCGGGCTCTTCTACGCCGGCTTCGTGCCCAAGCGCTCGGCCGGGGCGGTGCAGGCCGAGATCGCGCGTGACGGCGGTCAGTGCCCGACGGGCCGGCCGTCGTACTGGGCGCCGTTCGACGTCTACGGCGGCTCGCTCGCCCTGGACGCTCTGGTCGCCGGGCTCGTGCCGAACGGCCCCGCGCCGCCGCTCATCACCGGGCCTTGACGACCGAACAGGTGTTCGCTAGCATGGCGAACACATGTTCGTCCGGATCTTTCTCATCGTCGGCATCACCGTCCTCGTCTGGAGCGCGGTCGCCCGGTCGACGCAGGCGCACGGTGCGAAGCAGATCGTGACGGTTCACCCGAGCGACACGCTCTGGTCGATCGCCGAACGGCACTACGGCGGCGACGTCCGGGGCGCGATCTGGCGCATCGAGCAGGCAAACCACCTGCCGGGCGCCGACGTTCGCGTCGGGCAGCGCTTGATGCTGCCGTAAGCAGTCCCTCCTGCTACCAGGCAAGGCAGTCCCTCCCGCCGCCGCAGGGGGTGCTTCGTGCTGCCCGCAGGCACTGGCGACGCGGGCGCCGCTCCTTGGGGAGAATCGGCCGCGCGTGGACCTCGACATCGTCTTTCTGGGCACGTCCGGCAGCGCGCCGACGGCAGCGCGCGCGCCCACGGCCGTGCTGGTGCGCCGGGGCGGCGACCGGCTGCTCTTCGACTGTGCGGAGGGGACGCAGCGGCAGCTGATGCGGTCGGTCGTCGGCCTGCCCGATCTCGAGCAGATCTTCATCACGCACTTCCACGCCGACCACTACCTGGGTCTGCCGGGGATGCTGAAGACCTTCGCGCTGCGCCAGCGCGAGCTGCCGTTGACGGTCTACGGGCCGCCGGGCCTCCGCGAGCTGTACGGCTCGTTGCGCACGGTCTTCGGCCGGCTGACCTACCCCGTGGAGACGGTCGAAGTGCACGCGGGTGAGACGCTCGAGCGTGACGGCTACCGGATCCTCGTGTTCCCGGTCCACCACGGAGTCTCTGCGGTCGGCTATGCGGTGGTCGAGGATCCGCGGCCCGGGCGCTTCGATCCGGAAGCGGCCGACGCGCTGGGCGTGCCGAACGGACCGGAGCGGGGGGCACTGCAGCGGGGTGAGTCGATCACGCTCGACGACGGACGGGTGCTGACGCCGGATGCGGTGCTCGGCGATGCGCGGCGCGGACGGCGGATCGTCTTGCCGGGCGACACGGCGCCGGCCGAAACCGTGCGGCTGCTCGCCGAGGATGCCGACGTGCTCGTGCACGAGGCGACGTTCGGCGAGGAGGAGCGCGCCCGCGCGGCAGAGACGTCGCATTCCACGGCGATGCAGGCCGCCGAGATCGCCCGGGACGCCGGCGTGCGGCTGCTCGCGCTCACGCATCTGTCGGCGCGGTACTTCGGACCGGAGCTGGCGCGGGAGGCGCAGACGGTCTTCTCCGAGACGGTCGTCCCTCGCGACTTCGACGTGATCGAGATCCCGTTCCCCGAGCGGGGCGCTCCGCGGCTGGTCAAGCGGGGTGCGCGGCCGCCCCGCGGCGAGCGTGAGGAGCGGTCAGACCTGCCAGACGCCGCCGCGTAGAACGGGGGTCGGCGACCCGTCGGCGTCGAGCCCGGTGACGGTGACGTCGTCTCCGCCGATCATGAAGTCGATGTGGATCTGGCTTGCGTTGATCCGTGCGTGATCCGCTGGCCCCACGGACGTTGCATACGCATTGCCGAACGCGAGATGGCTCGCCGCGTTCTCGTCGAGCAACGTGTTGAAGAAGACAGTGCCGCTCTTCGCGATTCGTCCCGCGCGGTCGACGAGCGCAACCTCGCCGAGCCGCGATGCGCCGTCGTCGACGGCCGTCCGTGAGCGGAGCGCACCGGCGTTCTCGCCGTCGATCGCGACGGCGCGGCCGTTCTCGAATCGGATCACGAGCTCGGTCACGACCGTGCCCTCGACGTCGAGTGGCTTCGTCGCGCTGACGACGCCGTCGACGCGCTGTGGATCGGGCGCCGATCCGACCTCTTCCGTCGGAATGTTGGGTGCATGGACGACGCCGTCGACGGTCTGCATGCCCGGGGTCTCGGAGGAGAATCGGGATGTCGGCAGCAGTCCGACGGTGAGATCCGTGCCGGGCCCCTCGAAGCGAAGGGCGTCGAAGCGATGGTCGTCGATCCGGCAGCCGGCGTCATGCAACTCCTTGAGCCGGACGCGCCACGCTTCGCACGGGTCGGGCTCGTCGAGTCGCAGCACGTAGACGAGCTTCTCCCAGAGCCGGTCGACCGCCTCGTCGCCGGAGAGCGCCGGAAAGACGGTTTGGGCCCACTCGCGCGCGGCCCACGGCACCACGGTCCAGTTGGTCGTCCGTGCGTTGATCACCTCGAAGTTCTCGCGGTGTGCCGGGAGCGCGTCACGGCCGGCGATCGCCGGATCGAAGCCGTCGAGCAGGCCGGGCGGAACCTGCGGCGTGATCGAGATGCGCACACCGTGACTCTCGCCAAGCGCCAGCAGCCGCTTCCCGTACCACGGAGGAACGGCACCGAGAGTCGCAGGGTCGGCGTGCTCGATCCGCGCACGCTTGACGTAGGGATCGAAGTACCAGGGGTCGACGAAGAGTGCGCCGCGCTCGTAGGCGGCGACCGCGACCGCCTCGACGAGTGGAGCCGCACTCGGCTCGGCGACGACCCAGACGATCTGGCCCGGTTGGACGTTGGCACCGACCTCGACGATCAGCCGGGCATAGCGGGAGAGGAGCTCACGTTCCACGGTCACGGCGAGGGTACGGGTTCCGTCCGTCCGCCGAAGCAGGTACCGTGCCTGGCGCAACACCCCTTTAACCCGGTCCAGCGAGGCCGGAAAGGAGTCGAATGTCGCACCCTGCCGTCGGCCCGGCATCGCATGTCCTGCTCGACGACGAGGCGATCCGCCGGACGTTGACGCGGATCGCACACGAGATCATCGAGCGCAACGAGGATCTCGAAACGGTCGCGCTCGTCGGCATCCAGACGCGCGGCGTCCCTCTGGCGCAGCGGCTCCGACATCTGATCGCAGAGCGCGCAGGCGTCGACACGCCGCTCGGCCGGCTCGACGTGACCTTCCACCGCGACGACGTTCACGTGCGGGCAGGCCGCGCGCCGCGTCGCGCCCAGCCGATCGTCCGCGACACGAAGCTCGACTTCGATCTCGAGGGGAGAACCGTCGTGCTGGTCGACGACGTGCTCTACACCGGCCGGACGATCCGCGCCGCGATCGATGCGTTGTTCGAGTTCGGGCGCCCCGAACGAGTGCAGCTCGCCGTGCTCGCCGACCGCGGTCACCGCGAGCTTCCGATCCGCCCCGACTACGTCGGCAAGAACCTGCCGACGGGAAGCGCCGAGCGGATCCAGGTCGAGCTGGTCGAGGTCGACGAAGTCGACCGCGTGTTGCTGATCCCGGCCGAGGAGGGGACGAGATGACCGACCTGCGCCTGGTCGGCGGCCAGCTGCTGCCGCCGGCGACCCGCGAGCGACGGCACCTGCTCTCGGTGTCCGACCTCACCCGTGAAGACGTCGAGCGGATCCTGTCTGCCGCGCGATCGTTCGCAGATTCGCAGGAGCGCGAGACGAAGAAGCTGCCGACCCTGCGCGGCCGTGTCGTGCTCAACGTGTTCTACGAGTCGTCGACGCGCACCTCGTCGTCGTTCGAGCTGGCGGCGAAGCGCCTGTCGGCCGACACGGTGACACTGCGCGCGTCCGGATCGTCCGTCGACAAGGGCGAGTCGCTCAAGGACACGGCGCTCACGCTCTCGGCCTACGACCCGGACGTGATCGTTCTGCGCCACCCCGAGGCGGGTGCCGCCGAGCTCGTGGCGCGGTTCACGGATGCGCGCGTCGTCAACGCGGGCGACGGCAAGCACCAGCATCCGACGCAGGCACTCCTCGACCTGTACACGCTGCACAACGCCTTTGGCCGGCTCGACGGTCTCCAGGTTGCGATCGTCGGCGACGTCGCACACTCGCGTGTGGCGCGGTCGCTCGTCCAGGCGCTCAACCTCGTCGGTTCGACGTCGATTCTCGTCGGGCCGCCTGCACTGCTGCCGTCGGGTCTCGCGCCGGTGTCGCACGACATCGACGCGATCGCCGACGTCGACGTCGTCTACGTGCTTCGGATGCAGCGCGAGCGGATGCTCGAGGGCGCGAACTTCGTGCCGTCGCTCGGCGAGTACAGCCGGCGTTATGGCATCAACGCCGCACGGGTCAAGCCCGGTCAGTTCGTCATGCACCCGGGCCCGATCAACCGTGGTGTCGAACTGGACGGGGACGTCGCCGACTCGGAGGCATCACTCGTGCTGAAACAAGTGCAGGCCGGGCTGGTCGTGCGCATGGCGATCCTCTACGACCTCCTCACCGCAGGTCCGGTCGCAGTGGAGGCGACGGTGGAGACGGCATGACGATTCTCGCCGGGCCGAACGGAGCAGACGATCTCGTCGTCCGCGGCGCGCGTGTGCTCGACCCCGTCGAGGGCATCGACGAGATCGTCGACGTGCGCGTCGACCAGGGCGTGATCACGCAGCTCGGGACGGACCTCGACGTGAACGGACATCGCGTCGTCGAGGCGGACGGGCTCGTGCTTGCACCCGCGTTCGTCGACCCACACGTCCACCTGAGGACCCCGGGGCGCGAGGACGAGGAGACGATCGAGAGCGGGACCCGCGCTGCCGCGGCGGGCGGCTTCTGCGCGATCCTCGCGGTACCGAACACCGATCCCCCGGTCGACGACCCGGCACTCCTCCGTGGGCTGCGCTCGCGTGCCGAGGCCGAGGCGCAGGTGCCGGTCGGCTTCCTCGCCGCCCTCACGAAGGGACAGGTTGGAGCGGAGCTCGCGGAGCTGGGAGCGCTCGCCGACGCGGGCGCGGCGGGCTTCACCGACGACGGGCATCCCGTGGCAGCCGCCGGCGTCATGCGACGCGCGCTCCAGTACAACGCCGTCACCGGCCGGCCGATCGCCGTCCACTGCGAGGAGGCGACGCTCACGCGAGGCGGACATGCGCATGCGGGTGACGTCGCCGGTGAGCTCGGCATCGACGGCTGGCCGGCACTCGGCGAGAGCTTGATGGTCGGGCGCGACGTCGACCTGGCGCGCGAGACCGGTCAGGCGGTGCATCTGATGCATCTCTCCGCGCGCGAGTCGGTCGAGCATCTCCGGCGGGCGCAGGCGATCGGCGTCTCGGTCACCGGCGAGGTGACCCCGCACCACCTGTGCCTCACCGACGACGCGATCAGATCGCTCGACCCGAACTTCAAGATGAATCCACCGCTGCGGAGCGACGAGCACCGCACCGCATTGATCGAGGCGCTCCGCGACGGGACGATCGGCGCGGTCGCCACCGATCATGCTCCGCATGCCGCCGAGGAGAAGGAGGTGCCGTTCGAGTCAGCTCCCTTCGGAGTCATCGGTCTCGAGACCGCGTTCGGCGCGCTGAACACGTATCTCGTCGAGCCGGGCGTGCTTCGCCTCGAGACGGTTCTGGAACGAATGTCGGCCGGCCCTGCCGCGATCTTCGGCCTCGACCGGCCCCGGATCGCCGTCGGCGCGCGCGCGAACATCGTGCTGCTCGATCTCCGTGCGAGCTGGCGCGTGCACGCGGCCAAGCTTCGGTCGCGCTCGACGAACTCGTGGCTGCTCGACCAGCGGCTCACCGGCCGCGTGCGCATGACGATCGCAGCCGGCCGGGTGGTGCACGAGGCATGAGCCGTAGGCTCGACGGAGGCTCAGCGAGAGCGGAGGTGCCGGCTTGGCCGGCGCCGGAGCGGGCTATGAAAGGCGCCCTTGTTCTCGAGGACGGCAGCGTGTTCACGGGCGAATCCGTCGGTGCGCCCGGATGCGTGTTCGGCGAAGCCGTGTTCACGACCTCGATGAGCGGCTACCAGGAAGTTGCAACCGATCCCAGCTTCGAGGCCCAGATCGTGTGCTTCACGGCGCCGATGGTCGGCAACTACGGCACGGATCCCGGGAGGTGCGAGTCACGACGTGCCCACGCACGCGGAGTCGTCATGCGCGAGGCGCGTGGGCCGGCGTGGCTCGAGTGGCTTCGAGAGCACGACGTCGTTGCCGTGACGGGCGTCGACACGCGATCGCTCGTCCTCCACCTGCGGGAGCGCGGAGCAATGCGCGCGGCGCTTGCGGTGGGCGACGTCGCAGACGACGCGTTGCTCGCCCAGGTGCGCGCGCAGCCCGAGATGTCGGGAACGCCGCTCGCGCGCGACGTCTCGACTCGCGACCGATACACGTACACCGCTCGTGGACGCGTGCGCGTCGCAGTCGTCGACTACGGCTGCAAGCGGTCGATCATCCGCCGCCTTGCCGCGGCAGGCGCGGCGGTCGACGTCTTTCCACACGACGTGGACGCCGGCACGGTCGCCCGCTACGACGGAGTGCTGCTCTCTCCGGGGCCGGGCGATCCTGCACCGCTCGACGACGAGATCGCGATGGTGCGTGAGCTGCTCGGGCGTACGGACGTCCTCGGCGTCTGTCTCGGCCACCAGTTGATCGCTCGTGCGGTCGGGCGCCCGACCTACAAGTTGCCGTTCGGCCATCGCGGTGCGAACCATCCGGTGCTCGAGCACCGGTCGCGACGCGTGCTGGTGACGTCGCAGAACCACGGCTTTGCTGTTGCCGCCGGCGACGAGGACGGTGTCACGCACGCCTCGCTCTACGACGGCACGGTCGAAGGCCTCTCGCTTCCGGCCCTGCGCGCCCGCTCGACGCAGTTCCATCCCGAGGCATCGCCTGGGCCGCACGATGCGCAGCTCATGCTCGAAGGGTGGGTGGCGGGCCTTGCCGCGTAGGACCGATCTCGACTCGATCTGTCTGATCGGCTCGGGCCCGATCGTGATCGGGCAGGCGGCCGAGTTCGACTACGCCGGTTGCCAGGCGCTGAAGGTGCTGCGTGAGGAGGGTTTCCGCACGATCGTCGTCAACTCGAATCCGGCGACGATCATGACCGACCCGGGGTTCGCGGACCGCACGTACCTCGAGCCGCTCGACGTCGAGGGTGTGAGCGCGGTGCTGCGACGTGAACGGCCGGATGCGCTGCTGCCGACGATGGGTGGACAGATCGCGCTCAACCTCGCTCGGGAGCTCCACGAGGCGGGCGTGCTCGACGACCTCGGCATCGAGCTGATCGGGGCCGACGTCGACGTGATCTCGCGCGCGGAGGATCGGGAGCTCTTCAAGGCCTGTGTCGAGCGTGCGGGACTGCGCGTCCCGCGCTCGCGGATCGTCACGACACTCGACGACCTGGCCGGGCTGGGAACGCCCGCGGTCGTCCGGCCGGCGTTCACGCTCGGTGGGCACGGCAGCGGTTTCGCCGAGACGCCCGACCAGCTGCGGCGGCAAGTCGACCGCGGGCTCAGCGAGTCGCCCATCTCCCAGGTGCTCGTCGAAGAGTCGGTGCGGGGTTGGGACGAGTTCGAGCTCGAGGTGGTCCGCGACCACGCCGACAACGTCGTGATCGTCTGCTCGATCGAGAACCTCGATCCGATGGGTGTGCACACGGGCGACTCGATCACCGTCGCCCCGCAGATGACACTCTCCGACGAGGCGTACCAGGAGCTCCGCGACGCGGCGATCGCGGTCGTCCGCGCAGTCGGCGTCGACACCGGCGGTTCGAACATCCAGTTCGCGCGGGACCGCGTCACCGGAGAGGTGCGCGTGATCGAGATGAACCCGCGGGTCTCGCGCTCGTCGGCGCTCGCGTCCAAGGCGACGGGATACCCGATCGCGAAGGTCGCGGCGAAGCTCGCCGTCGGCTACACGCTGGACGAGATCCCGAACGATCTCACCGGCACGACGCCTGCCAGTTTCGAGCCTGCGCTCGACTACGTCGTCGTCAAGATTCCCCGTTTCGCCTTCGAGAAGTTTCCGGGCGCCGACCAGACGCTCGGCACGCAGATGAAGGCGGTCGGCGAGACGATGGGCATCGGCCGGACGTTCATCGAGGCGTTCGTGAAGGCGAAGCGCGGTCTCGAAGGACCGCTCGCCTGGGCTCCTCGGAACCTCCACGGCTGGTTCGAGCGAGAGCTCGCGAACGTGCAGGCGGAGGAGGACCGCCAGCGCACGCAGCAGCCGGTCTACCGCCGCATCGACTCCTGCGCGGGCGAGGTCGAGGCGGCGTCGAACTACTACTACTCGACCTGGGGCGAACGCGACGAGGCGCCGCCGCAGGGATCGGCGAAGCGCGTGGTGATTCTCGGCTCGGGCCCGAACCGGATCGGTCAGGGCATCGAGTTCGACTACTGCTGCGTCCACGCGGTGCAGACGTTCCGCGAGCTCGGGTACGAGGCTGTGATGGTGAACTGCAACCCCGAGACGGTCTCGACCGACTACGACACGTCCGACCGGCTGTATTTCGAGCCGCTCGACGTCGAGGCGGTCCTCGCCGTCTGCGAGCGCGAGCGGCCCGAAGGCGTCGTGATCCAGTTCGGCGGGCAGACGCCGCTCAAGCTCGCCCGGGCGATCGAGTCTGCCGGGCACCGCATCCTCGGGACGCCGTTCGACGCGGTCGATCTCGCCGAGGACCGCGAGCGGTTCGGCCGACTGCTCGCCGGCCTGGAGATCGCGTGCCCGGAGTGGGGGATCGCACGGTCGCCCGACGAGGCGGTCACGACCGCCGAACGGATCGGTTACCCCGTGCTCGTCCGTCCGTCGTACGTGCTCGGTGGGCGGGCGATGCGGGTCTGCAACAAGCCGGAGGAGGTGGCGGAGGCATTCAGAGGTGTTCACGGGCCGACGCTCGTCGACCGGTTCCTCGACCACGCGATCGAACTCGATGTCGACGCGCTGTGCGACGGTTCCGAGGCGTACGTCGCCGCCGTGATGCAGCACGTCGAGGAGGCCGGCGTCCACTCCGGCGACTCGGCGTGCGTCCTCCCGCCGCAGTCGATCGACGCGGGAACGCTGGCCGAGATCGCCGAGGTCGTGCGACGGCTCGGGCCGGCTCTCGGCGTGGTCGGACTGCTGAACGTGCAGATGGCCGTCGTGGGGAGCGAGCTCTACGTCCTCGAGGTGAATCCCCGCGCCTCCCGCACGGTCCCCTTCGCGTCGAAGGCGATCGGGATCAACCTCGTCGCCGCTGCCTGCCGGCTGGCTGCCGGCGCGCGGATCGCCGACCTCGGGCTCCCTCCCGAACAGGCGCCGCAACAGGTGAGCGTCAAGGCCGCGGTGCTGCCGTTCGCGCGCTTCCCCGGCGCTGATCCGGTGCTCGGGCCCGAGATGCGGTCGACCGGCGAGGTGATGGTCAGCGCCTCCGACCTCGCAACCGCGCTCGCGAAGGCCGAGCGCGCCGCGGGCCGACCGCTGCCGGTGCAGGGATCGGTGTTCCTCTCCGTGCGCGACGACGACAAGGCCGCGTTGCCCGATGTCGCGCGGGCGTTCGCAGCCCTTGGCTTCCGTCTTCATGCAACCGCCGGAACTGCCGCGGCACTTCGCTCGGCAGGGCTCGAGGTGGTCGACGTGCGCAAGGTGAGCGAACCGGGTGACGCACCCACCGTCGTCGACCTGATCCGTCGTGGGCGTTGCGACCTGGTGGTGAACACACCCGGCGGCGGCGCCGAGCCGAGGTCGGACGGGTACCTGATCAGGGAGGCTGCTCTCGTCGCTCGTGTTCCCTGCATCACGACGATCGCCGCTGCCACGGCGGCGACGCGTGCAATCGCAGACGCGCGGATCGACACCACGCTGTCTCTGCAGGAGCGAATCGATGTCGAGGCCAACGCGCGCGCCGCGTAGGGTCGTCGCCGTCGAGGCGGTCGGGCCGTACGCACTTCTCCGCGTCGAGCGCGGCGGCGCCGACCCCGGCGCGCCTGGACAGTTCTTCATGCTCGAAGCCCCCGGCCGTCCGCTGCCGCGGCCGATGTCGCTGTGCCTCGCGCCGAGAGGCGAGCTCTGGTTCCTGCTCGACCCGGTCGGGCCGGGCACACAAGCGCTTGCACAGCTCGAGCCGGGCGAGGAGCTGCAGGTGTTCGGGCCGCTCGGCAACGGGTTCCGGCTGGACGTCCGCCGTCCGCTGCTCGTCGGGGGCGGCATCGGAATTGCACCGCTGCCGTATCTCGCAGAAGCCCTCGACCGCCCGCCGGCCGTGCTCGGGTTTCGCACCGAACATCACGCCGAGGCGGCCGCGCTCCTGCCGAGCGCGGACGTGGTGATCGATCCCGTCCTCGTCACGGAGCTGATCCCGCCTGATCGCGACGTGCTCGCGTGCGGACCGGAGCCGATGCTGGAAGCCGTCCGTGCGCTCGCTCCGCGAGCACAGCTCGCCTGGGAGGCGCCGATGGCCTGCGGTTACGGCGCGTGCTACGGCTGCGTCGTCGAGATCGACGGCGAGCTCAAACGCCTGTGCGTCGAAGGACCCGTGCTGTGCTCCTGAACGCCAGTGGGTGTCTCGACGCCCTGGTCGCGCCCGAGGTCGCCGGGAGCTTCGACGCGTTCGTGACCAAGACCGTGACGCCCGAGCCTCGCGAGGGGAACGCGCCGCCGCGGATTGCCGAGACCGACGCCGGCATGCTGAATGCGATCGGGCTCGCCAACCCCGGCCGGGACGCGTTCGTCGCGCGTGTGCTGCCGATGCTCCGGGAGGAGCTCTCGATCCCGATCTGGGTCTCGGTCGGAGGGTTCTCGAGCGACGACTACGCCGCCACCTGCTCGCAGCTGCCGGTGGACGATGTCGCCGCCGTCGAGCTCAACCTCTCGTGCCCGAACGTCGACGAGGCCCCGGAGACGGCTGCGGAGATCGTGGCGGCGTGCCGGACGGCGACGTCGCTCCCGCTCTACGCGAAGCTGTCACCGCACGCCTGGGACGTCGGCGAAGTGGTGCGGGCGGTCGAGGCCGCCGGCGTGGACGGGATCAGCCTCGTGAACACACTGCGCGGGCTGGCGCTCGACGCTCGGCTCGCGCCCGCGCTCGCCCGTGGGACCGGCGGCTACTCGGGCGCGGCACTTCGCCCGGTGGCACTCGCCGCCGTGTACGCGGCACGCCGTGCAACGTCGCTCCCGATTGTCGGTATGGGCGGTATCTCGCACGGGCGTGACGCGCTCGAGCTGATCGCGTGCGGTGCAACACACGTCGCGCTCGGCACGGTCTTGTTCGCCGATCCGGATGCACCACAGCGCGTGCGGAGGGAGCTCGACGATGCCGCGCGCGACGCCGGATACGCGACCGCCGCCGACGCATTTTGCGCCGCACACGCGGCTGTTGTCAGTTCCGCCAACTGAGATCGACAGGCAGATGTTGCACGCGCGCCACAGGTTGGTAGGATGCTGACCTTCGATGGCGCCCCCCCAGGCACAAGTTCAGGCTCCTGTCCGTTCGCTCGATCAGCGCATGGAGGCACTAAAGCGCGCAAACGATATTCGTGTGAAGCGCGCGCAGTTGAAGAAGGACTTGAAGTCGGGGGCGGTGTCGATCGAACAGATCCTCGGTAACCCGCCCGAGTTCGTGTCGACCGCGAAGGTGTTCGACATGCTCGTCGCGGTACCGAAGTTCGGCAGGGTGAAAGCGGCGCGTCTGCTCAACCAGTGCCGCATCAGCCAGTCGAAGACGGTCGGCGGGCTGTCCGATCGCCAGCGCCACGAGCTGATTGCCCTCTTCAACGGGCGCTAGGAAGTCCTCGCAGGCCGGTGCGCCGGTCTTCGTCGTGACCGGCCCGTCAGGGGCCGGCAAGGGAACGCTGATCAAGCTGGTGCTGCCCCGATTTCCCGCTCTGGCACTGGCCGTCTCGGCCACGACGCGGCCGCGACGGCCCGGCGAGGAGAACGGGGTCGACTACTGGTTCCTCGACCGTGAGGAGTTCGATCGCCGGGAAGCTGCCGGCGAGTTCCTTGAATGGGTGGACTACGTAGGAAACCGTTACGGGACGCTTCGATCCGAAATCGACCGGCTGCTCGACAGCGGGAAGGCTCCGATGCTCGAGCTCGAGACGGACGGCGCGATGCGTGTCGCCGAGCGGGTCGCACGCGCGGTGACGATCTTCGTCACCGCGCCCGTGGACGAGCTCGAGCGGCGACTGCGCGAGCGGGCGACCGAGAGCTCGGGCGAGATCGGCGAGCGAATCGCGACCGCGCGCCGCCAGCTCGAGCTGAAACCGTTCTTCGACCATGTCGTCACGAACGTCGATCGAGAACGGGCCGCAGACGAGCTCGCAGCGGTGATCGCACCGTTGCTCTCCGATGCCGCTACTATGGCGCGGCCATGATCCACCCCCGCATCGACGAACTCCTGAAAGAGGTCGACTCGCGCTATGCGTTGGTGATCGTCGCGGCGAAGCGCGCGCGTCAGATCAACAACTACCACCACCAGCTCGGTGAGGGCACGTTCGACGAGCTCGCCCCGCCGCTGATCGAGTCGCGCTCGAAGAACTACCTGACGATGTCGCTCGAGGAGATCTCCGAGGGCAAGATCGTCTACTCGTACACCAAGTAGCGACCCTTCCGGGCACAATCCCGTCGTGCCGAAGATCCTGCTCGGCGTCACCGGCGGTATCGCCGCGTACAAGGCGTGCGAGCTCACGCGCCTGCTCGTGAAGGGCGGGCACGAAGTGATCCCGCTCGTGACGCCCGGCGCGCAGCGCTTCGTCTCGGAGGAGACCTTTCTCGCGCTTGCGCGGCGCCCCGCCTCGGGTGACCTCTACCCGCATCTCGCACGCGCCGACCTGCTCGTCATCGCGCCCTGCACGGCGAACACCCTGGCCAAGCTGGCACAGGGGCTCGCCGACAACGTGCTCACGGAGGCCTCGCTCGCGCACCGCGGGCCCGTCCTCGTCGCGCCGGCGATGAACCCGCGGATGTGGGCGCACGCCGCGACGCGCGCGAACGTCGAAGCGCTCGTGCGCCGGGGCGTCGAGTTCGTCGGTCCCGACGAAGGCGAGCTGGCGGAGGGAGAGTGGGGTCTAGGCCGCCTCGCCGAGCCGGAGGAGATTGCGCGGCGTGTCGAGCAGCTGCTGGCCCCGGGATCGCTTGCGGGCAAGCGAGTGCTCGTCACCGCAGGCGGCACGCGGGAACCACTCGACAGCGTCCGTTTTCTCGGCAACAGGTCGTCGGGACGCATGGGCGTCGCACTGGCGGAGGAGGCGCGCCGCCGGGGTGCGGAGGTGATCCTGCTCGCGGCGAATCTCCAGGTCGATCCGCCGTACGGCGTCGAGACGATCCCGACGCCGACCGCCGACGCGATGCTCGACGCCGCGTCGGCGCTGGCAGACGTCGACATCGCGGTGCTGGCCGCTGCGGTCGCCGACTACAAGCCGACCGAGACGCTCGCCGCGAAGCGACCCAAGGATCAGCAGAGCTGGACGATCGAGCTCGCTCCGACCAGGGACGTCGCGGGAATGCTCGCCGAGCGCAAGCGGGCGGGGCAGATCCTGGTCGTCTTCGGCGCCGAGCACGGCGACGAAGGCCTCGAGCGGAAACGGGCGATGCTCGAGACGAAGAGCGCCGACCTCGTCGTCTACAACGACGTCGGGCGCGGCGACATCGGCTTCGACGCGCGCGAGAACGAGGTGGTGCTGGTGGCCCGCAGTGGCGAGCGCACGGTGCCGAAGGCTCCGAAGCCCGAGATCGCGCGCGCGATCCTCGACACGGTCGAGGAACTGCTGAGATCGTGAGCGCGGCCTACGAGTTGTTTCGTGAGGGTCAGAAGCGGCTCCGGGGCGGCATGCCGGCGCAGGCGACGGTTCCGCTCGAGAAGGCGAAGCGGCTCGAGCCGGAGAAGGCGTCGATCCGCGAGGCGCTCGGAATCGCCTACTTCCGCCTCGCGCGCTGGGAGGACGCGGAGCGTGAGTTCCGGGCGATCGTCGAGGAGCTCGCACCAACCGACGACTACGCCCACTTCGCGCTCGGCCGTGCGCTCGAGAAGCAGGGCCGGGCAACCGAGGCGAACGGCCACTTCAAGCTGGCAAGCTCCATGAATCCCGGCTCGGAGCAGTACGCGGCCCGGATCCGCGACCTCGATTGAGACGTAGGCTCGACGGAGTCTCTGCAGGAGCGCAGGTGCCGGCTTGGCCGGCGCCGGAGCGGAGATGAAGGTTGTCGTCCAGCGGGTCGCGCGTGCGCACTCCCGGCCCGGCGGCTCGATCGGCGGTGGGCTCGTCGTCCTCCTCGGGATCGCAGCTGACGACGACGCGCCGGCCGCACGGCGCCTGGCGGAGAAGATCGCCCGGCTCCGCATCTTCCCCGACGACGACGGGAGGTTCGATCGATCACTGCTCGATGTCGCCGGGGCGGCGCTCGTCGTCAGCCAGTTCACGCTGATCGCCGACACGGCGAAGGGAAACCGGCCGAGCTTCTCCGACGCGGCGCGACCCGAGACCGCCGAGCCGCTCTACGACACGTTCTGCGACGGGCTGCGGGCGCTGGGCGTACCAGTCGAAACAGGCTTATTCGGCGCCTCCATGCAGGTCGAGCTCGTCAACGACGGCCCGGTCACGATCGTGCTCGAGGCGTAACGCTCGAGGTCCGGCAGCGGCGACCCCGGACCTCGAGTTGGGATTGGACAAATCCGACGGTATGGGGGCGCGGTGCGTCGCGGATCCGTGGATCCACTGAACGCACAGGGTCAAGCGTGTCGGTGCCAGGCACGACGGTGCCCGGCACCGATTTCGGACCAGGAATCTGCTGGTCTCTGCTACCTTTCCGACACCACATTTCGAGCATTTTCGGGATGGGCGCGCGGCGCCCATTTTTTGTAGATGCGGTTCGTTGATGGGGGTTCGACGCATGGCGATTGCTCAGCAGGAACAGGAACGGATGCTCCGGCGCGACGTTGCGCGCCTGGTCGAGCCTGCCCTGCCCGGCACCGAGGTGCTCGCCGTCGAGCTGACCGGGAAGGAGCGCTTCTGCGTCTTCGTCGACCACCCGGCCGGTGTCGATCACGCGCTCTGCGAACGCGTCACCCATCTTCTTCGCCCCTATCTCGACGAGTACTCGGTCGAGGTGTCGTCGCCCGGCTTCGACCGCCCGCTCAGGACGCGCGCGCATTTCGAGCGCGCCGTGGGGCGCAAGGTTCGCGTGAAGACCCGGACGGGTCGCGCCCGGGGTGAAGTGCTGAACGCCGCGGCGGGCGCGGTGCAGATCCGAAATGGCGCCGGAACGGTGGACATACCGTACGACGAGATCGTGCGGGCCAATCTGATCGACGAAGGGACAGTGGGATGAGCCAGGAGATTGTTGAAGCGGTCCGCGAGATCGAGCGCGAGAAGGGGATCGAGAGCGGCACGCTGGTCGCGGCGCTCGAGGACGCGCTCCTCGCCGCATACAAGAAGACACCGGGCGCATCACGGCACGCGACGGTCGAGCTGGACGACCGCGGCGACTTCCGCGTCTTTGCGATCGACCTGCCCGAGGACATCGAGGCACGCCTCCTCGACGAGGCGCGCGAGCGCACGATCGAGGAGCTCGAGCGCCTCGAAGAGGAGACCGGCGAGAAGAACCACACGCTGCTGTCCGACGACGATCTCGAGATCGACTGGTCCGACGTTCCCGAGCACCTGATCGACCGGGAGGACGTCACCCCGGACAACTTCGGCCGCATCGCGGCGCAGACCGCGAAGCAGGTGATCCTGCAGCGCATCCGCGAAGCCGAGCGCGAGATGATGTACGACGAGTACATCGACCGGGTCGGCGAGGTCGTGACCGGGATCGTCCAGCAGACGGGCGACCGGCGGAACATCCTCGTCGATCTCGGCAAGGTCGAGGCGCTTCTGCCCGGCCCCGAACAGGTCGACGGCGAGCGCTACGAGCAGGGCTCCCGCATCAAGGCGGTGATCCGCGAGGTCCGCACGGGCACGAAGGGCCCGCAGGTGATCCTGTCGCGTCGCGACCCCGAGCTGATCAAGACCCTGTTCGAGCTGGAGGTGCCGGAGATCGCCGACGGGCTCGTCGAGATCAGGGGCGTCGCCCGCGAGCCGGGCTACCGGTCGAAGATCGCCGTCGAGTCACACACGCAGGGTGTCGACCCGGTCGGGGCCTGCGTCGGCCCGCGCGGATCGCGCGTGCGCATGGTCGTCTCGGAGCTCAGGGGCGAGAAGATCGACATCATCCCCTGGAATCCCGAGCCGGCCCGCTTCGTGGCCAAGGCACTGTCGCCCGCACGCGTCCGCGAGGTCTACCTCGACGATGCCGGCAAGGAGGCGACGGTGGTCGTTCCGGACGACCAGCTGGCGCTCGCGATCGGCAAGGAAGGCATGAACGCCCGACTCGCAGCGCGGTTGACGGGCTGGAAGATCGACATCACCTCCGACACCGAGTTCGCGCAGCAGGAGGCGGACGCTGCGTTCGGCGGCGAAGGTGGGGACGGTGAGGATTCGTCCGGGCGCTGTGCCGCCGTGCTCTCGAACGGCAAGCGCTGCCCGAATGCCGCGCTGCCGGGCTCACGTTACTGCGGTGTGCCGGCCCATCAGGAGCTCGCCTTGCACGAGCCGGACGAGGAGGCCAACCCGATCGTCGTCGAGGCGGAACCGGAGCTCGAGGGGCGCGCCGACACCGCCGAGCCCGAGGCCGTGACCGAGGACGGGGCGGAGTTCGGTGACGCAACGCCGGAGGAGTTCCCGGCCGGCCCGGGCGACGTGCCGGTTGCGGGCGAGGACCGGACTCTCGAGACCGGAGCCCACCAGGCCGAGCACCGTTACGTCGAGGACGACCCCAACGACGGCGTTCCCATCGAGACAGCGGTTCACGAGGAGTCGCAATAGCGCCGTCGGTCCCGATCCGGACCTGTGCGGGCTGCGGGCGCAAGGCGCCGCAGCGCGGGCTGCAGCGCTTCCACGCGAACGGCAGCGACCTCACGCCCGGACTGGGAGCCGGGCGCGGCGCGTATACCTGCCGGCGCCTCCTCTGTTTCGAGCGGGCCGCGTCGCGCCGCGCGTTCAACCGCGTCCTGCGGCGCTCGGTGCGCGTCGACCCGTCCCTGTCCCGCCTCTACACTTGATCCCCGATGGCCAACGGCAAGCCGAATAGACCGATCAGGCCGCGCGGCGGAGGCCCGCGTGGGCGGCGCCGTGTCGTCATCGACCAGGGTGGAAACCGCCCCGGGCAGGGCCAGCGGCAGCGTCCCGGCGACCGTCCGGCCGATCGCGGGCCGAGGCAGCCACGCGAGGTCGTCCAGCCGACCGGTCCGGCGACCGTCGAGTCGGGAGTCACGCTGCGCGACTTCTCCCAGGCACTCGGGGTCGCGATGCCCCAGATCATCAAGCTCCTGATGAACCTCGGCACGATGAAGACCGCGACGCAGTCGCTGACGGACGACGAGGTCGAGTTGATCGCCGCCGAGCTGAAGCGCGAGGTGACGATCAAGCACGCCGAGGACGACGACGTCGAGCCCGAGACGTTCGACGACGCCGAAGACGTGCTCCGCGAGCGTCCTCCCGTGGTCACGATCATGGGTCACGTCGACCACGGCAAGACGACGTTGCTCGACGCGATCCGGAAGACGACGGTCGTCGAAACCGAGGCCGGTGGCATCACCCAGCACATCGGCGCGTATCAGACCGAGATCGACGGCCGACGCATCACGTTCCTCGACACGCCCGGCCACGAGGCCTTCACGGCGATGCGCGCGCGCGGCGCCAAGGTGACGGACATCGCCGTGCTCGTCGTCGCCGCCGACGACGGCGTGATGCCGCAGACGCGCGAGTCGATTTCGCACGCGCGCGCGGCTGATGTTCCGATCGTCGTGGCCGTCAACAAGATCGACCTTCCCGACGCCAACCCCGACCGCGTCCTCACCGAGCTCGCCCAGGAAGACGTGCAACCGGAGGAGTGGGGTGGCACGGTGCAGGTCGCCCGCGTCTCGGCAAAGCAGGGTGAGAATCTCGGCGAGCTGCTCGAGAAGATCTTGCTCGTCGCGGATGCCGAGCTCGACCTGCGCGCGAACCCGGCAGCCGAAGCCTCGGGCCCGATCATCGAGTCACGGCTCGACGTCGGCCGCGGCCCGGTCGCGACCATGCTCGTCCAGCGTGGCACGCTGAAGGTGGGCGATGCGATCGTCGCCGGAGACGCGTGGGGACGGGTGCGCGCCCTGTACGACTATCGCGGCGAGCGGATCCAGGAGGCGAAGCCCGGCGACCCGGTCGAGATTCTCGGCTTCGACCGCCCGCCGCCTGCCGGCGAGCTCGGGCGCGTCGTGGAGAAGGAAGCGCGCGCGCGGGACCTCGCCCAGCAGCGCAGCGAGCGGCTCAGGCGCGAAGCGCGCTCGAAGCAGGCGAGCCGCGGCGTGTCGCTCGACAAGCTCTTCGAGCAGATGCAGGCCGGGGGAATCCAGGACCTGAACATCGTGCTCAAGGGCGACGTGCAGGGCTCGGTCGAGGCCATCGTCGGCGAGCTCCAGAAGATTCACCACTCCGAGGTGCAGGTGAACGTCATCCACACCGGCGTCGGCGCGATCACCGAGAACGACGTGAACCTGGCCGCCGCCTCGAATGCGATGGTGATCGGCTTCAACGTCCGCCCGTCGGCAGAGGTGCGCGCCGCCGCCGACCGGCAGGGCATCGAGATCCGCCTCTACCGCGTGATCTACCAGCTGACGGCCGAGATCGAGCAGGCGCTCGTCGGCCTCCTGACTCCGGTCGAGACCGAGGCGATCATCGGTGAGGTCGAGGTACGGGCGCTGTTCCGGGTCTCGCGGCTCGGGACGATCGCCGGCTGCATGGTGACGAGCGGCATCGTCCGTCGCGGCTCCAACATCCGGATCTTCCGCGAGGGGACACGCATTCACGAGACGACTGTCGCCCAGCTGAGGCGGTTCAAGGACGACGCGCGTGAGGTCAGCGAGGGCTTCGAGTGCGGGATCCTGCTCGACGGCTTCAACGACCTGCGCGAGGGCGACGTCTTCGAGGTCTTCGAGACGCGCGAGGTCGAGCGGACGTCGCTCGACGAGCCGTCCGGCGGCGGTGCGCCGCAGGACGATGCCGACGAGTCTTGAGCTCGGGCTACGTCGCGATCCTCACCGTCGAGCTCCACTTCCCGGAAGCGGGATCGCTGAAGGGCAAGCGCCACTACGTGCGCTCGGCCAAGGACATCCTGCGGCAACGCTTCGGCGCCTCCGTCGCCGAGGCTGACCACCACGAGCTCTGGCAGCGCGCCACGCTCACCGTCGCATGCGCCGCCCGCTCTGCGCGAGAGGCGGACGAGCTCGCCGCCGGCGCGGAGCGGTGGCTCGCCTCGGGCGAGCCCGTGCTCGTGCGCTGCGAGAGGATGGTCGTCTCGCCGGAGGATGCATGAGCCGTAGGCCGGAGCGGGCATGACCGAGCGCATGAGGCGGGTCAACGAGTCGGTGCGCGAGGTGGTGGCGGGCGGCATCGGCGAGCTGAAGGATCCGCGGATCGGCATGGTCACGGTGACCGGTGTGCGCGTCACACCGGATCTGCGCGAGGCGACGGTCTACGTGTCGGCGCTCGGCAACCAGCGCAAGCGGCGCGAGGCACTCGAGGGCCTGGCGTCGGCCCACGGCGTTCTGCAGGCGCGCATCAACCGAGAGCTGAGCCTCCGGCGGACGCCGCATCTGACGTTCGCTTACGATGACGCGGTCGAGCGCGGCGTCCGCATGACCAAGCTCATCGACGACCTCGCGGCCGACTTGCCAGACCCCGATGAGCCAGCCGACGACGACAGACAGTGACGTCCGGGCAGTCGCCGGGGCGATCAGGGCGAACGACTCGTTCCTCGTCGTCACGCACGAGAATCCGGACGGCGACGCGCTCGGATCGATGCTCGCAATGTCGATGGCGTTGCGTGAGCTCGGCAAGGACGTCGTCATGTACCTGTCGGGCGTCGCGCCCACGCCCGGGGAATACGGATTCCTCGACCTGAGCGACCTCCGACGCGCCCTGCCCGACGACCTGGAGGAGCGCGTGCTGCTCGCGCTCGACTGCGCCAGCGTGCGGCGGATCGGCCCCGAACCGGGAGCGGTCGAGCGCGCGCGCATGGTGGTGAACGTCGACCATCACCACGACAATTCGCGCTTCGGCGACCTCAACCTGATCGTCGACGACGCTTCCTCGACGGCAGAGATCGTCCGCGACGTGCTCGCATCGCTCGACGTTCAGCTCTCGTCCGACATCGCGGAGGCGCTCTACGTCGCGCTCGTCACCGACACCGGACGCTTCCAGTACTCGAACACGACGCCGAAGGCGCTCAGGCTTGCCGCGGATCTCGTCGAGGCGGGAGCGGACGTGCACGGCATCTTCCGGCTCGTCTACGAGACGGTGCAGTTCGCAAAGCTGAAGCTGCTTGCCCGCGCGCTCGGGCGCGCGGAGCTGTACGAGAACGGCCGCCTGGTCGTGTCGTATCTCTTGAAGGAGGATTTCGCGGAGATCGGTGCCGAGGAGCCGTACTCGGAGGGCATCATCGACTACCTCCGCAGCGTCGAAGGCTCCGAGATGGTCGCGCTCATCCGCGAGCCGCCGCGTGACGAAGGGCCGGCCCGCCGCATCTCCTTGCGGTCGAGCCGCGACGAGGTGGACGTCTCGGCGGTGGCCCGGGCCGCGGGCGGGGGTGGTCACCGGCAGGCCGCGGGATTCTCGTCCGAGCTGGAGATTCCGGAGATCGTCGAGTTCCTGCGCCGCGAGTTCGCGGCGGTCGCGGGCTGAACCGTTGCCGCCACGCGGGCTGCGACCGATCGGGATCGCCTTGATCGACAAGCCGCCAGGGCCCTCGTCGTTCGCCGTCGTCGCGACCTTGCGCCGCCGGACTCGTGCCCGTACCGGGCACGCGGGCACACTCGATCCGTTCGCCTCCGGCCTGCTCGTGCTGCTGTCCGGGGCGGCGACGCGGCTGGCGCCCTGCTTCGTCGGACTCGACAAGCGCTACGTGACCGACATCGACCTCGGTGCGACCACGACGACCGGTGACCCCGAGGGCGACGTGGTCGAGCGCCACCCAGCGCCGACGAAGCCGGAGCTCGACGCCGCGGTCGAGCTGCTGCGCGGCCCGGTCGAGCTGCAGATCCCCGCCGCGTCGGCGGTGAAGATCGACGGCGAGCGGGCATATCGACTCGCGCGACGCGGGGTCCAGGTCGAGATGCCGTCACGCCGGTCGGTCGTCCACGCGCTGAGTGTCGAGGCCTACGACGGCACGACGGTGCGGCTGTCCCTGCACGTCAGCTCCGGGACCTACGTTCGCTCGCTCGCGCAGGCGCTCGGCGGTCACTGCACCACGCTGCGGCGCACAGCGGTCGGCCCGTTCACCGTCGACGAGGCCGACCGCGACGCCGCTACGGCGCGCCTCCTCGACGTCGACGCCGTCCTCGCGCGACTCCCGGCCGAGGCGCTCGAGCGCGTTCCGGAACGGGTGCGTGCCGGGGTGCTCGCGGCCGCCGCGACCGGAGGCGAGGGCGCAGCGTGAACGTCGCCCGTAGTCCCGCCGAGCTAGCGCGCGCCACGCGCGCAGTTGCACTCGGAACGTTCGACGGCGTGCATCGTGGTCACCGTGCGGTCATCGAAGCTGCGGTCGTCGCAGGCCCGCGCCCGACGGTCGTGACCTTCCACCCCCATCCGCGAACGGTCCTCGGCAACCGGGTCGAGCTGCTCGCGACCCTCGAGCGCCGCCTCGAACTGCTCGCCGAGTGCGGAATCGAGGACACGCTGGTCGTCGAATTCACGCCCGAGCTCGCGACGCTCTCGGCGGAGACCTTTGCCGACCGCTATCTGGACGCGATCGGTGCGCGCGTCGTCGTGGCCGGCGCGGGCTTCCATTTCGGTCACAAGCGGGCCGGCAGCCTGGAGACGCTTCGCACGCTCGGCTTCGACGGGCGCGAAGTGCCTCTGCTCGAGGGGGTCTCGTCGACCGAGATCCGCCGGCTGGCCGCAGACGGCTTCGTGGCCGAGGCGGCAGCGCTGCTCGGGAGACCGCTCGAGGTCGACGGGACCGTCGTCAGCGGCGACCAGCGAGGCGGCACGCTCGGCTTTCCGACCGCCAACCTCCGGGTCGACGCCGATCTCCTCGTGCCGCAGTTCGGCATCTACGCCGGCGCAGTCGGTGACCGGCGGGCTGCGGTGTCGATCGGCGTCAATCCGCACTACGGCGGATCGGAGCGGCGGATCGAAGCGTTCCTCCTCGACTGGACCGGAGACCTGTACGGCCGCAGGCTGGTGGTCGAGCTCTGGCAACGCCTGCGCGAGGAGCGATCCTTCGACAGCGAGGCCGCGCTCGTGACGCAGATCGCCCGGGACGTCGACGACACGCGCGCGGCGACGCGTCCCGTCACGGGCGACTGACTGCGCCGCTCCGGCGAGGATCGGCCCCGGCCTCGTTGCGGCCGACTGCGCTGACGCCGCCGAAGAAGTGATGCTGCGCCGGCCAGCGCCGGACGGTCCGGCCCGCGTGCTCGAGCGACTCGAGCCAGGCCTCGTCGACGCCGGGCTCGGCGTTGACCAGGTTGCCCACCGGGTGAAAGCGCGGCCGGTCGATCGCCGCCTGCACTCCTGCGCCCGTGCCGAGCACGGCCGCGAGCACGCCCACGAGCGCCGTGCGCAGACGCGTGCCCCCGGCCGAGCCGACGGCGAGCTCGAGCCCGCGGCCGTCGAAGACGAGCGACGGCGCCATCATGCTGGCCATCCGCCCTCCGGCCACGAGCGGCTCGCGGATCAGATCGACCTCACCGAGCATGCTGTTCAGGTGCAGGTCGAGCTCCGGCAGCCAGTCTCCGGATCCCAGACCGAGGCTCGTGGTGATCACGCATGCGTTCCCGTCGGCGTCGACGACCGCGATGTTCGTCGTCTGACCGCCACCGGGGCCGGGCCGGTCGAGCACCTCGAGCAGCTCGTCGGGGCCGAACGGAGGCCGCAGCGCCGCCAGAGCCTCCGGCACGCCGCCGATCCCGCCGCGGGTGAGGACGCGCCGGCCGGCCAGCCCGGCCGCCACCGGCTCGGACCAGGTCGCCTGGTAGCTCGAGAGGTCGTCGGCGGTGATGGTGCCGTCTCGCTCGCCGACGAGCTCGAGCAGGATGCGCGCGATCGTGCCCTCGTACACCGATCGCGGGCCCTCGTCCCGCAGCAACTCGAGCGCCGTGACGAGGCCCGGCTGGGCGAGTGTGCCGCCTGGCTCGAGCAGCGCACCGCCGGGCGCGTAGATCCGGGCGCCCTCGCGCATCGTCATCACCGGAGCCAGCATTCGCAGGCAGGCGGAGTGAGCCGGGGAGAAGGCCGTCCCGACGGCGGCGAGCCGGCGCGCGGGCTCGACGACGTCCTCCCACGGCAGCCTGCCGTGCGCGCGCCAGAGAGCGTCCAGTCCGGCCGGGACGCCAGGCACCGCACAGGACGACGCGCCGATCGCATACCGCACGACCTCCTCGCCGAACAGCACCTCGAGCTCTTCCATCGGAGCTCCGTGCCCGCTCGGGACGGCGACGAAGGCGTCCAGATTGGTCGTCGCGCCGGTCGCCGCGTCGAAGTAGATCGCGTGCCCGCCGCCGAGCAGGCCGGTCATGATCGTCTCCGCCACGCACGACGCGAGGGACGCGCCGACGGCGGCGTCGGCGGCGCTGCCCCCGGCCCGGAGGAGCTCAGCCCCGGCGTCGGCGGTCGCCGGGTGGCCAGCCGCGACTGCAGCGATCACGAGACCTGCGGCAGGAGGCGGCTACCGAAGCGGGCGAAGCGGTCGAGCGGGAAGTCGAATCGCTCGCCGTCGAAGTCGCCGCCGACGACCTCGAATCGGCGTGGGCCGATCGGTCGCGCGGACACCTCGACCTGCTCGAGCCGATCGGTGACGGCGGCGAGCAAGCCGTCGCCGCCCGGCGAGACGACCGCGCTGGTCTCACCGTTCGCGTAGGTGCCGGCGAACGCCGCAAGCGCGGCAGGCGGGAGATCGACCGTTTCGCGGCGCGTGCGACGCGCGCCGAGCACGCGCTCGAGCCAGAGCTGCTCGACCTCGGCGAGCGCCCGCTCCCCGCTGCCGCTGTTCGTCAGGCCGGCGAAGACGACTCCGCGGTCGGGAACGACCAGGAGGCTCGACTGGAAGCCGAACGCCGAGCCGGGATGACCCCAGACCTCGACGCCGCCGACTCGCTCGCCGAAGAGCCCGAGGCCGTAGACGCCGCTCACCGGCCTGCCGTGCTTCCGCCGGAGCGCCGCCGCCCACGGCTCCGCGAGCTGCCAGCGGCCGAACCGGATCACGTCGCCGACGTCCGTGACCACGCCGCCGCCCGGCCGGCGCGGCCGCGGGTAGGGCTCCGAGGTCGCGCCGCGTCCGGTCCCCTCGAGATCGGGATCGTCGAAGCCGGCGTTCGCCATGCCGGCGGGGCCGAACACGTACTGCCGCATGGCGTCCTCGAACGTCGCGTCCGCCGCCCGTGCCGCGAGCCAGCCGGTCAGCCAATAGCCGGTGTTCGCGTAGGACCACGCGGTGTCGACGTCGACGAGCCGGACGACCGAGCCGAGCTCGGCAACCGCCGCCGCGAGCGCGTCGTCGCCGTCTCCGAACCGGATCTCGTCGCCGAGCTCGCCGTCGAAGCCGCTCATGTGCGAGAGCAGGTGCCGCACACGCACATCGTCGGGCCAGACCCCGGTTCGGGAGTCGAGGTCCAGCAACCGGACGGCGAGCGACGCCGTCATCGGTTTCGTCACGGACGCGATCCGGAAGCGCGCATCCAGCTCGCAGCCGAGCGCGTGGAGCTCGATCGTCCCGTCGCGTGCCGCCGAACCGACGGCCATCGCGGGGACGTCGAAACGGGCTGCGGCGTCCTCGCAGGCCTGCAAAAACGTCGAATCCAACACGAATCCGCTACCCTACTGCTCGACCCGGCCTCGGCCGCGCGCGTCTTCCTTCGCGGCGTGCCTGGGCCCTGGGCGACATGTTCCGTTAGGAGGCACATGACCCTCACCAAGGAAGAGAAGCAGGTACACATCGGGAAGTTCGGCAAGCACGAGACGGACACCGGTTCGCCGGAGGTCCAGATCGCAATGCTGACGCAGCGCATCAACGAGCTCACGGAGCATCTCCGCACGCACAAGCACGATCACTACTCGCGTCGTGGCCTGCTCAAGCTCGTCGGACGCCGGCGGCGCTTCCTCAACTACCTGCAACGCAAGAACGTCGAGGGCTACCGCGCCCTCATCAAGGAGCTCGGCCTGCGCCGTTAGCTTCTTTCTCACGGAGGGTGGAAGTTTGAGCGAGCTCCTCACCGTAGGAGCTGACTCAAACCTCCACCCTTCACAACTGCTGGCAACAGCACACGCACAGTGGAGGAATAGGGACTTATGAGCATCGTTGAGGCCGAGCACCCCGCCGGGGTGCCGGTTTCCGTTTCCGTCGACATCGGCGGCAAGCAGATCTCGTTCGAAACCGGCAAGTTGGCCAAGCAGGCCGACGGCGCCGTCGTCGTGCGAGGCGGCGAGACAGTCGTTCTCG
Source organism: uncultured Thermoleophilia bacterium (assembly GCA_963851065.1). GTDB lineage: Bacteria > Actinomycetota > Thermoleophilia > Gaiellales > Gaiellaceae > PALSA-600. Next base: position 172,482 of record CAWKNW010000007.1, on the reverse strand, counting down.
GCACGGCGCAAGGCCGGACGGAGGCGCGTGAGGGCGCGGATTTCTTCCCCCTCACCGTCGACGTCGAGGAGCGCATGTACGCCGCCGGAAAGATTCCGGGTGGGTTCTTCAAGCGTGAAGGGCGCCCGACCGAGCGAGCGATCCTGACCGCGCGCATGACCGACCGCCCGGTCCGGCCGCTCTGGCCGAAGGGCTACCGCAACGAGGTGCAGTGCGTCGCGACCGTGTTCTCGGCCGACCTCGTGGTCGCGCACGACATCCTCGCGATCAACGCCGTCTCCGCGGCGCTGACCATCTCACCGCTGCCGTTCCTCGGCCCGATCGGCGCCGTACGCATGGGGCTGCTCGACGGCGAGCTCGTCGTCAACCCGACGCTCGAGGAGACCGAGCATTCGTCGGAGCTCGACCTCGTCGTCGTCGGCACCAAGGACGGCCTGACGATGGTCGAGGCGGGAGCGAATCAGGTGCCCGAGGAGAAGCTCCTCGAGGCGCTCGAGATCGCCCACCGCGAGATCCTCAAGCTCTGCGAGGCACAGGAGGAGCTGCGGGCGAAGGCGGGCAAGCCGAAGTGGCTCGACCCCGCAACGACCGAACGGCTCGAGCAGGCCTACGGCCACGAGATCTGGACGTCCATCTCCGAGCAGGGGATTCGCGAGTCGGGGCTGACCATCGAGGCGATCGTCGCCAGGGAGGCGGGCGAGCTGGCGATGAGCTCGACCGACGACGACGTGCTGCGCGAGCTCCAGGCGCGAATGTCGCTCGCCATGATCCTCGAGAAGCAGCGCTCGACAGCCGTCGAACGCGAGGTGCGTGAGCAGTTCGAGGGCGAGCTTCGCGGGTTGACCGAGGCCGAACAGGACTCGAAGGAGCTGAAGTCGGCCAAGCGCCACCTGCTCTTCGACCGGATCGCCGACACCGTGCGCCTGCCGTTTCCCGGAGGCGGGGAGGACGGGGAGCACGATTCGCTCACCAGGAGCTACATCCGCAAGGCGTGCGAGTCGATCTACAAGAGCCTCGTCCGCCAGAAGATCGCGGTCGAGAAGCGCCGGCCGGACGGCCGCACCGAGACCCAGATCCGTCCGATCGAGGTCGAGGTGTCGGTGAGCCCGCGCACGCACGGGTCGGGGCTCTTCACCCGCGGTCAGACGCAGATCATGACGCTGCTCACGCTCGGTACCGCCAAGGAAGGGCAGCGGATCGACGACCTGTCGCTCGAGACCGACCGTCGCTACATGCACCACTACAACTTCCCGCCCTATTCGGTCGGTGAGACAGGCCGCATGGGCTCGCCGAAGCGTCGCGACATCGGCCACGGCGCCCTCGCCCAGCGGGCGCTCGAGGCCGTGATCCCGTCGGCAGACGAGTTCCCGTACACGATCCGTCTCGTCTCGGAGACGCTCGAGTCCAACGGCTCCTCGTCGATGGGCTCGGTCTGTGGCTCGACCCTCGCGCTGATGGACGCCGGCGTGCCGATCTCGGCTCCCGTCTCCGGCATCGCGATGGGCCTCGTCAAGGAGGGCGACGACTACGTCATCCTCACCGACATCCAGGGAGCCGAGGACCATCTCGGCGACATGGACTTCAAGGTCGCCGGGACGCGGGAGGGCATCACCGCCCTCCAGATGGACATCAAGATCACCGGCGTCAGCCGCGAGATCATGGAGCGTGCACTGACCCAGGCCAAGGAGGCGCGTGTCGCGATCCTCGGCCGCATGCTCCAGGCGATCCCCGAGCCGCGGGCAGCTCTCGCATCCCACGCGCCGCGGATCTCGACGATCCAGATCAACCCCGAGTACATCGGCATGGTGATCGGGAAGGGCGGCGAGACGATCCGCTCGCTCGAGGGCGAGTACGAGGTGCAGATCGACATCGAAGAGGACGGCACGATCCTGGTGTACGCGACGGAAGGCACGAAGGGCGACGCCGCGATCGAAGCGATCCGTACGCTCACGAAGGAGCCGGAGGTCGGCGACCAGTACACCGGCAAGGTCGTCAAGACCACCGACTTCGGTGCGTTCGTCGAGTTGAAGAAGGGCACCGACGGCCTGCTGCACGTCTCCAACGTCGGACCGGGTCGCGTCAACCACATCGAGGACGTGATCTCCCGTGGCGACGTGCTCGACGTGCTCGTGCAGGAGGTCGACAAGGCGCGGGGCCGGATCGGCCTCAAGCTCGTCCAGAAGCACGAGAACGGCGCAATGGTCTCCCCGGAGGAGCTCGTCGAGCGGGCGAAGAACGCCCCGCCGCGCGAGCCCCGCGAGGAGCGGCCACGCGGTGACCGCGACCGCCGCGGCGGCCGCGGAGGCCCGCGCCGCGAGCGCGAGGAGTCGCGCACCGAGTAGTACGGTCGGCGGCGTGCAGCTGCCGGCCAGGCTCACCGACGGCGCGGTCGTCCTCCGGCAACTCGAGGAGGGCGATCGCGCCGACGTGTTGCGGACGATGCGCGATCCGCTGGTGCGCCGATGGCTCAACATGCCGACCGAGCCGGGTGATCCGGACTTCGACCGTCTCAGGCGCCGCGCGGTCGAGGGACGCCGGTCCGGTGACCGGTACGACTATGTGGTCACAGAGGCTGCCTGCAACGCGGCACTCGGTGCCGTGATCGCCTCGCGCAGGCACCGCGACAACTACGAGCTCGCGTACCTGGCAGGGGAGGCGGGTCGCGGCCGCGGCCTGATGTCGAGCGCGATCCGCGTTCTCTGCAGGGCGCTGTTCGCGCACGGCGTCGGGCGGCTCGAGGTGCGAACGCATCCGGAGAACGAGGCGTCGCAGCGTCTGGCGGGTCGCGTGGGCTTCGTCCGAGAAGGGGTCGAGCGCCGCTCGATCTGGCTTCACGGGCGGCGGGAGAATGCGATCCTCTGGTCGTTGCTCCCGGACGACCTCGCGTGACGCTTCACTCGCTGCGGGAGCGGGCCCTGCTGATCGCTCCGATCAGGGTCGCGCTCGGTGTCGTCTGGCTCGTCGTCGCACGGCTGGCGGGAGCGGCTCCCGCACCCGCATTCATCGCCTTCTTCGTCGGCGCCTTCGCAACGGCATTTCTGGCCTACGCCGACCCGCGCTCCCGCGTCCTGGCTGGCGATGGCCAGCCACTGCCGGCCCCGGCCGGCGCGACGCTTGCGCCGCACTGGCGCCAGGCGCTCGGCGCGTCGTTTCCGAGCACGGTGGGAGTGTCGGTGCTCGCGGCGGTTGCCGCCGTACCGTCCGCGACTCTCACCGCCTTGCTCGGCGGCGTTTCGACGGGGCTCGGAGTGGCAGCGGCGATCTCCTGGCCCGGCGTGGATCCGGCGCTGCTGCTCGATCCGCGCACGCGAGTCGTGTACCGGTGCGAGCAGGGCACTACGATCGGGCGATGCAGAACTGGGTCCTGAGCGAGCTCGACTCCGGGGAACGGGTGATCTCGGAGCGGCTCGACCACGTCCGCTCGGCGGCGGTCGGCTACTGGATCGGGGCCGGCTCACGGGACGAGGAGCAGCCCGAGGCCGGCGTCACGCACTTCATCGAGCACCTGCTGTTCAAGGGCACCGAGCGTCACAGCGCTCTCGAGATCGCGGAGATCTTCGACGGTCTCGGCGGCGAGCTCAACGCGGCCACATCGCGCGAGCACACGCTGGTCTACGCGCGGATACCCGATCACCATCTCGCGACCGCTGTCGAAGTGATGAGCGACATGGTGTTCGCACCGACGTTCGCCGAGCTCGACGCCGAGCGCGAGGTCGTGCTCGAGGAGATCGCGATGTACGAGGACGCGCCGCAGGATCTCGTCCACGACCTGATCTCCGAAGCGGTCTTCGGCGATCACTCGCTCGGACGCCCCGTGATCGGCACTGCGGAGGTGATCTCGTCGATCGGCGTGGACGCGATCGCGCGCTACCACGCGGCGAAATACATTCCGGGGAACATCGTCGTCTCCGCGGCAGGCAACGTCGACCACGACGAGCTGCTCGGGCTCCTCGAATCCGCACTCAGCCGTCGCACTGCCGGGCAGCCGACCGGGCCGACGGTACGCGCGCCGCTCGTCGAGCCGCCGCCGCCGCGCCTGCGCTTCCAGCGCAAGGACACCGAGCAGTACCACGTGTGCCTCGGGGCGCCGGGAATCTCCCGGTCGGATCGACGCCGCTTCGCCGTCTCACTGCTCGACGCGATCCTCGGCGGCTCGGCGTCGTCGCGGCTGTTTCAGGAGATCCGCGAGAAGCGCGGGCTTGCGTACGCCGTGTACTCGTTCGTGTCGCAGTACACGGATACCGGTCAGATCGGCGTGTACGTGGGGACGCGGGAGGACAATCTCGCCGAAGCGCTCGCGATCGCCGCCGAGCAGATCGCCGACGTCGCCTCCGGAAACCTCCCGGAGCGTGAGCTCGTCCGGGCGAAGGAGAACCTCAAGGGGCGCATCCTGATCTCGATGGAGTCGACCTCGACCAGGATGAATCGGCTCGGCAAGTCGCTCATCTCCGACTCCGAGCTGCTCTCGATCGACCGGATCGTCGCCGAGATCGATGCCGTCGAGGCGGAGTCGGTCTGCGCGCTGGCGGCCACGCTGCTCGCGCCCGAGAAGCTGTCCGCGGCGTGCATCGGCCCCGACGAGGGGCATCTCCTCGCAGCTCTCGACAGGATCGCTCCCTCGCTCGCGCGCGCCGCATGAAGATCGTCCTGAACGGGCGGAGCGGGAAGGTCGGCTCAGTCCTCGCGCCGGCGCTGGAACGGGCGGGCCACGAGCTGGTCGGCGAGCTCGACGGGGCGGACGCCACGATCGACTTCACGACGCCGGAGGCAGTCGTCTCGAACGTGCTCCGGTCGGTTGCCGCCGGGGTTCCGGTCGTCGTCGGCACGTCGGGCTGGGACGTCGCCGACGTCGACGGCGCCGCGCGGGCCGCCGGGGTCGCGGTCTTCTACGGGCCGAACTTCGCGATCGGCGCCGTGCTGATGATGCGATTCGCCGCGGAGGCCGTGGGGATCCTCGACGGGGCAGAGATCGTCGAGTTCCATCACGCGACGAAGCTCGATGCCCCGTCGGGCACCGCGAAGGCGACGGCCGCCGCGATGGGCGGAGACGTCCCGATTCACTCGGTGCGGCTTCCCGGTCTCGTGGCCCACCAGGAGGTCCTGCTCGGTGGTCCCGGCGAGCTGTTGACGATTCGACACGACGCGATGTCGCGCGAGGCATACGTCCCGGGAGTCCTGCTCGCGCTCGACCGGCTCGGAACGCTGCCGGCCGGCGTCACGGTCGGCCTCGACGCACTGCTCTGAGCGGCCTCGTCGAGCACACGGTTCGCGTCGGAGCGCTGTCGTTGTCGCTCCTTCGCCCGGAGGCGCCCGAGGAGCTCCTCGACGAGGACGCGTTCGCTCACGACGAGTTCCTGCCCTACTGGGCGGAGCTGTGGCCGGCGGCGACGGCGCTCGTCGCCGCGCTGCCGGAACGGCTCGACGGGGTGCGCGTGATCGAGCTCGGCTGCGGTCTCGGGCTGCCCTCGCTCGTCGCCGCCGCACGCGGAGCAGAGGTGACGGCGGTCGACTGGGCCGAAGAGGCGGTCGAGCTCCTGCAGCGGAACGCCGCGCGCAACGGCCTCGCACTCGTCTCGGAGGTACATGACTGGCGGCAGCCACTGGCAAGGACCTTTGACCTGGCGATCGCCGCCGACGTGCTGTACGAACGCCGGAACGTGGAACCGGTGCTCGCCCGGCTGCGGGAGGCCGCGCCGGAGGCGCTCGTCGGACTGGCCGGGCGGCCGTACGAGGCCGAGTTCCTCCGTCGAGCGGGCCGCACGGAGCTCGTCGCGGACCGCGTCAGGCGATTGACTCGAGCAGGTCGGCCAGCTCGACCGGGTGCGTGAAGAACGGCGAATGACCCGCGTCGAGTGACAGCACCCGCCCGGCGTGCGCGCGACCGGCGCGCAGCTGCCAGGCGGGATCGATCGCGGCATCGCGCAGGGTCGCGATCACGACATCGCGATCCGTGCCCGCTCGAATCAGCGGGTCGATCGGAGCCTGCGGGCGCAGCCGCACGAAGGCGGCATCCGACTGCGCGCGCGTGCAGTCCGGATACAGCTTCGCGTGAGCGGTGTCGCGGTCCGGCCAGTACGACCGGCCGAGCTCGTCGCGGACCGTGCCGCCGAACCTCTCGGCGAAGGCCTTCTGCCACAACCGCTCGACCGGCAGGAGCGCGGCGAGGAAGACCCGCACGCGCGCCTCGACGAACGGGATCGTCAGCCCGCCGAGCGAATGCCCGAGAACGACGGCGTCGGGTTGCGGTCCAAGCTCGCGGGCGTAGTCGAGCTGCGTGAGGCCGACCTCGTCGCACGGCAGATCGGGAGCCTCGACCGCATGACCCCGCCGCTCGAGCTCGCGCTGCAGCGCCTCGAAGCACCAGCCCCCGTGCCAGGCACCATGGACGAGGAGGAACCGCGCCACGAACGCGTATCCTGCCGGAGGTGCTCGGCCGCGTGCTCACCGCGATCGTCACGCCGTTTCAGGAAGACGGTGCGATCGACTTCGACGCGTTCCAGGAGCTGGCGCGTCACCTCGTCGACAACGGCTCGGACGGGCTCGTCGTCGCGGGCACGACAGGTGAGAGCCCGACGCTCTCGGATCACGAGCGCCTCGACCTGATCCGCGCGGCGGTCGAGTCCGTCGGCGACCGCGCCACCGTCGTTGCAGGCACCGGCACCTACTCGACGGCGCACTCGATCCACCTGACGGAAGAGGCCCACGAGCTGGGCGCCGACGCCTTCCTGATCGTCACGCCGTACTACAACAAGCCGCCGCAGCGAGGGATCGTGGCGCACTTCGAAGCGATCGCGCGGGTCAGCGACCGTCCGATCGTCGTCTACAACATCCCGTCGCGCGTCGTCGTGAACATCGAACCGGACACGATCTCACGCCTCGCGGAGATCGAGACCGTGAGCGCAGTGAAGCAGGCAAATGACGATCTCGAGCAGGCGCGGCACGTCGTCGCCGCCGGGCTCGACCTCTATGCGGGTGACGACAACCTCGTGCAGTGCTTCCTCGAGATCGGAGGAGTGGGCGGCGTGTGCGTCCACACCCATCTCGTCGGACGGCGCGTCGCCGAGCAGGTGCAGGCAATGCGAGACGGCGACGTCGTCCGCGCGCGCGAGATCGACGCGGAGCTTGGTCCCGTCTACGACCTGCTGAGGATCCAGACGAACCCGATCCCCATCAAGGCCGCGTTGAGCCTGCTCGGCCATCGGGTCGGAGGGCACCGCCTCCCGCTCGTCGCCGCCGACGCGGCCGAGATCGAGCAGGTTCGGAGCTGCCTCGAGCGGCTCGGCCTCCTCGTGCACGCCTAGACTCAGTCCGCGATGGACGTCCTACGTGTGATCCCGCTCGGCGGCCTCGGCGAGGTCGGCAAGAACATGACCGTGTACGAGCTCGGCGGCGAGCGCCTCGTCGTCGATGCCGGAATGGCATTCCCGCGCGACGAGCACCTCGGCGTCGACCTGATCCTTCCGGACTTCGGCTACCTCCGCGACAGCGAGGTTCGTGCGGTGGTGTTGACGCATGCGCACGAGGATCACGTCGGTTCCCTCCCGTATCTGATGCGCGAGGTCAGCGTGCGCGAGGTGTGGGCGACGCGCCTCACGCTCGGCCTCGTCAAGTCGAAGCTCGACGAACACGGGCTGCTGCGTGCGGCCGAGCTGCGCGAGATCGATCCCGACGGCCCGCCGCTCGACATCGGGCCCTTCCGGCTCGAGTTCGTGCGCATGGCGCACTCGGTCCCCGACACCGTCGGGATCGCAATCGAGACGACGGCCGGCCGCGTCTTTCACACCGGTGACTGGAAACTCGACCACACGCCGGTCGACGGCCTTCGCACCGACGTCGGCAAGCTGGCCGAGCTCGGAAACCGCGGCGTCGACCTCCTCTGTGGCGACTCCACCAACGCCGAGCGTCCGGGCTTCACCCGCTCGGAGCGCGTCGTCGGCGAGGCGTTCCGCCAGATCATCCCCGTTCGGCAAGGGCGCGTGCTCGTATCGAGCTTCGCATCGAACATCCACCGGATGCAGCAGGCGATCGACGTCGCGGTCGACTGCGGTCGCCGGGTGGCAGTCGTCGGCCGATCGATGAGACGCAACCTCAACGTCGCCCGCAACCTGGGCTACATCGAGGTCGCCGAGGAGCTCCTCGTCCGGCCGGCCGACCTCGACGACGTTCCGCCGCACGAGCAGCTGGTGCTCTGTACCGGCTCACAGGGCGAGCCGCTGTCGGCGCTGACGCGCATCGCGTACAACGACCACCCGTCCGTGCACGTCGAGCGCGGCGACACGGTGATCATCTCGGCGCGGCCGGTACCCGGAAACGAGCTGCGCGTGCACGACGCGATCAACCGCCTGACGCGCAACGGGGCGGAGGTCCTCCACGAGGAGAACGCCCCGGTGCACGTCTCGGGCCACGCTCGTGCCGAGGAGCTTCGGACGCTGCTCGGCCTCGTCCGCCCGAAAGCGGTCATGCCGATCCACGGGGAGTTCCGCATGCTCGCCGCCCACGGCCGGCTGGCGCAGGAGTCCGGGGTCCCTGCGTCGTCGATCGTGATTGCCGAGAACGGCGACGTGGTCGAGCTGTCGTCGGATGGCGTCCGCATCGCGGGGAAGGTCGACGCCGGCGTCACGTTCGTCGACGGGCTCGGCGTCGGCGACGTCTCCGATGTTGCGCTCCGCGACCGTCGGCACATGTCCGAGGACGGCGTCCTGATCGTCGTCGCCACCCTCTCCGACGGCGAGATCGCGCGGCCGGAGCTGATCGCGCGCGGCTTCGCCGAGTCGAGCGAGCTCCTGGCGGAGATGCGCGAGGAGGCGCACGAGATCGTCCGCGACCTGCTCGCGCAGGACGTCAGCGAGATCAAGCTGCTCCAGGAGCACCTGCACGACGGGATCGGGCAGCTCGTCTACGACCGGACCCGGCGGCGACCGATGATCCTCCCCGTGGTCGTCGAGGTATGACGCGAACGTGAGCACGCTCGGAACGCAGCCCGAGTGGGCCGAGGTCATCGTCGAGCACGCGGTCGAGCACGACACGGCGCAGCGGCTGATCCAGCAGCTGGTGGCCACCCAGGTGTCGGCCCTCGCGTTCTGCCGGCTGCTCGAGCGCTGGTCGCGCGGCGAGGCGGATCCCTCGACGCCGGGACGGCGCCAGGCAGCGCTGCGCCGGGCCGCCGACCGTGTCGAGACGGCGCTCACCGGCCTGGAGCGCCCGCTCGGCCGGTACCTGCTCGAGCTCGAGGCGGGCATGGCCGAGGGGCAGTCGTGGTTCGGCGAGGCAGGCCCCGGCGAGCTCGTCGACTGGAAGCCGGTGCTCGACCGGGCCGGTGTGAGCGTCGCGCCGCACCGCGTGGCCGCCACGTATCTGGAGCTCGCGATCCTCGTCCGCGCGCTCGAAGGGCTGGCCTCGACGGTCCGGTGGCAGTCGAGCGTCGGCGTCGGGTCGCTCTGGGCGGGCCTGTTCGACCTGCGGGAGAACCTCCTGGGCCGAACGCTCGACGATCTCCGCGCGATCGCCGCCTGACACGACACACGTGGTCGAGCTCACGGTCGTCGGCTCGATCAACCTCGACCTCGTCGTGCGCGTCCAACGACTGCCGCGACCGGGCGAGACGTTGTCGGCGTCGGGCTTCGAACGCATCCCGGGCGGCAAAGGGGCGAACCAGGCCGTCGCTGCCGCGCGGCTGGGAGCGCAGGTGCGGCTGGTCGGCGCCGTCGGTGACGACTCGCTCGCCGCAGAGGCGCTCGCGGGCCTCGTCGAGGCGGGAGTGGGGCTCGAGCTGACCCGGACGGGCGCCACGGGCCTGGCGATGATCTTCGTCGCCGACGGCGGCGAGAACCAGATCGTCGTCGTCCCGGGCGCGAACGCCCACGTCGAACCGAGGCGCGTCGGTGGAGCAGTGCTGTGCCAGCTCGAGGTGCCGGACGCAGTCGTGCTCGAGGCGGCGCGCGATGCGACGTTCTTCGCGCTCAACGCCTCGCCGGCCCGCCCGATCGCGGTGGTCCCGGACCTCCTGATCGTCAACAGGCTCGAGCACGAGGTGGTCTCGGCAGGGGTGCTCGTCGCGGTCACCTTCGGTGCCGCAGGTGCGGCGTTGTACGAGGACGGACGTGAGGTCGCGCGCGCGCTGCCGCCCGCAGTCGACGCCGTCGACGGGACCGCGGCCGGGGACGCCTTTGCCGGCTGTCTGGTCGTCTCGCTGCTCGAGGGCCGGTCGCGCGCCGATGCGCTCGAGCGCGCATGCGCGGCAGGTGCCCTGAGCGCAGCTCGACCGGGCGCGCAACCGTCGCTGCCGACTTGCGCCGAGCTTGACGCGATACTCGCGTCATGACACCGACGCCCATCATCCTCGACTGCGATCCCGGTCACGACGACGCGATCGCGCTCCTGCTCGCACTGGCGTCACCCGAGGTCGAGCTTCTCGGCGTGACGACCGTCTCCGGGAACCAGACCCTCGACAAGACAACGGCGAACGCCCTCCGCATCCTCGAGTTCGCAGGCCGTACCGAGGTGCCCGTTCACGCGGGGGCGGAACGCCCGTTCGTGCGCCGACGCGACGTCGCCGCGCACGTGCACGGGGAGTCGGGCCTCGACGGTCCCGCGCTCCCGGAGCCGACGATCGCCGCCGGCGATCAGCACGCGGTCGACTTTCTCGCAGCGCAGATTCGCGCTCGCAACGGCAAGCTGACCCTGGTCCCGACGGGGCCGCTCACGAACATCGCCCTGCTGTTCTCGCTCCACCCCGATGCGGTACCGGAGCGGATCGTGCTGATGGGCGGCGCCGTCGGCGAGGGCAATCGCACACCTGCGGCCGAATTCAACATCTGGGCCGACCCCGAGGCGGCGCAGCGGGTCTTCGCCGCGGGCGTGGACACGACGATGATCGGGCTCGACGTCACGCATCGCGCGCTGGTCACGGACGCGCACACGGAGCGACTGCGTGCAGCGGGCAGGGTGGGGGCGATGGTCGCCGAGTTGATGGACTTCTACTCGCGGTTCCACCGGGCCCGATACCCCGAGCTCGCCGGCTCGCCGATGCACGATCCGGTGTGCATCGCGCACCTCGTCGATCCCGATCTCGTCGTCGTTCGCGATGCCCACATCGAGGTCGATTGCAGCACCGGACCGAGCTGGGGCCGAACGAACGTCGACTGGCGCGGCCGCGAGCACTTCGGACCCCCGAACGGGAAGGTCGCGCTCGATGTCGACGGCGAGAAGTTCGCCGAGCTCCTGATCGAGCGGATCGCTACGCTCGGATGACGCTCGTCTTCGCGGCTATCGCCCCGCACGGCGGGCTGGTGTTCGACCATCCCGACGGAGAGACACGCAGGGGCATGGACGAGCTGGCGCGGCGCTTCGCGGCCGCGCGCCCTGAGGCGGTGGTCATCGCCACGCCGCACGGCACGCTGCTCGACGACCGCTTCGGCGTGGTGCGGGCTGCACGCCTGTCGGAGCATGCGTCGCGCTTCGTGGAAGACGCGAGGCTGTACGACGGTCCGGGCGAGCCGCAACTCGCCGATGCTTGTCTCTCCGCGCTCCGCGAGGACGGCCTCCCGGCTGCCGGAGTGACGTTCGGCGCGACGGCGGCCGGCGATTCCGAGATGCCGATCGACTGGGGGGCCGGAATCCCGCTGTCGTTCCTGCGTGCTCCGGCTGTGGTCGTCACTCCCTGCCGCGCGCTGTCGAACGAGCTCCACGTCCGCGCGGGAGCCGCACTGGCGCGTGCGACGGGCTCCAGGCGAGTCGCATTCGTCGCGAGCGCCGACCACGGCCACGGCCACTCCGAGGACGGCCCGTACGGGTTCTCGGCGCATTCGGCACCCTACGACGAGGCGATCGTCCGCCTCGTTCGGGGCAACGGGCTCGGCCGGCTCGTCGACTGGGACCCGGAGGTCGCCGTCGCCGCGCTCGCCGACAGCTTCTGGCAGTTGCTGATGCTGCACGGCGCGATCGGCGATACGTGGCACCCCGAGCTGCTGAGCTACGAGGCACCGACGTACTTCGGGATGCTCACGGCGTCCTTCTCCCGGCAGGACTGAGCGCCGGGAGCGAGAACGCCCATGCATGGCGCGCAAACGGCGGGTCCACAAGACGTCCCCGAAGACGCCGAGTCGCGTGAAGAAACGCACACGGCGCCGTCGAGCGCGGTCGCATCACCACGCTGAGCTGATCGGCCTCGCCCTGGTCGCGCTGGGCGTCTTCCTGGCGGCGATCCTGTGGTTCGGGTTTAACGGCGGCCCTGTCTCCGACCTCGTGACCGGTGCGATCGGGGCGGCCGCATACCTGGCGCCGGTGGTGGTGGTGCCACTCGGAGCGCTCGTCGTCGCCCGGAGCCAACTCGTCGACGTGCGTCCGTTCCAGCTCGGTCTGGGGGTCGCGCTGGCGGGCCTCCTGCTCATGCTCGGCGATGCGCACGGCGGCGCCGTCGGGCGCGCGCTCGAGTCTGTCGTCGCGATCGGACTGGGGACGACCGGCGCGACGATTCTCGGCGTGTTGCTGACGATCGCCGGCCTGCTGCTCCTCACGGGTGCGAGCCTGGGCGCAATCGTCCGGCGGACCGGCCACGCGGTCCACCTCGCGCACACCCGTGTGCGCGCCGCGAAGCTGACGCTCGAGCCTCGGTCGAGCACTCGTCTGGCGGTCGAGCGTCCGCCGACGCCGCCGGTCGACGTCAAGCACGACTACCCGGACCTGGTCTCCGATTCGATCTCCGGTCCGCCGCCGATGCTCGTCCGTGACGAGCCGGACGAGCTCGATGCACCGACCGCGGAGAACAGCCAGGAGACACTCTTCGACCCGCCGGCCCCTGCTCGCGCCGACTACAAGCTTCCGGACCGGTCGCTGCTACGGATCTCGAAGCCGGGCGCCGGTCCGAACGGGGAAGCCGGACAGCGCGTCGCCGAGGCACTCGTCACGTGTCTTGCGCATTTCGGTGTCGAGGCGACGGTGATCGGCCAGATCTCCGGACCGCGTGTGACGCGCTACGAGCTCCAGCTCGCGCCGGGGACGAAGGTGGCGAAGGTCGCGCAGCTGAAGGACGACCTCTCGTATGCGCTCGCCACCACCGAGATCCGCATCCTCGCGCCGATTCCCGGCAAGCAGGCCGTGGGTGTCGAGGTGCCGAACCTGAGCCCGAACCTCGTCACGCTCGGCGACATCTTCGACGACCTGCCGCAGGCGGCGAGCCCGCTTTCGGTCTGGCTCGGCAAGGACATCTCCGGGGCTTCGGTGTGGGCCGACCTCGCCCGGATGCCGCACATCCTGATCGCCGGCACCACCGGCTCCGGAAAGTCGGGCTGCATCAACACGATCCTGACCTCGATCCTGCTGCGCTCGACCCCCGACGAGGCGCGGCTGATCCTGATCGATCCGAAGCGCATCGAGCTCAACTACTACGAGTCGATCCCGCATCTGCTGACGCCGGTCGTGTCGAGCCCGAAAGAGGCGTCGGCCGTCCTGCTCAACGTCGTGACCGAGATGGAGCGCCGCTACGAGCGGCTCGCGCAGGTGCGCGCGCGCAACCTGAACGAGGCGAACCGGGCGCTCCGCAAGCGCGGGGAGGAGGAGCTGCCGTATCTCCTGATCGTGATCGACGAGCTGGCCGACCTGATGATGGTCAGCCCGCAGGAGGTCGAGGACTCGATCATCCGCCTCGCGCAGAAGTCCCGTGCCGTCGGCATCCACCTCGTGCTTGCGACGCAACGGCCTTCGGTCGACGTGATCACCGGGATGATCAAGGCCAACGTGCCGTCACGGATCGCATTCGCGGTCTCCTCGCAGACCGACTCGCGCGTGATCCTCGACTCGAACGGCGCCGAGAGCCTCCTCGGCCAGGGTGACATGCTCTTCAAGCCGCTCGGCACCTCACGGGTGCAGCGGGTCCAGGGCGCGTTCGTGACCGAGGAGGAGATTGCGCTGGTGGTCGAGCAGGCGCGGGCCCAGCGCGAGCAGGAGGTCGACGAGAGCTTCCTCGAGCTGCCGCAGGTCTTCGCCGACGACGTCGACGACCCGGACGGCGAGTTCGACCCCGACGAGGATCCGCTGCTCGACCGGGCGATCGAGGTCGTGGTGACCGCACAGACGGCCAGCGTCAGCCTGCTGCAGCGGCGCCTGCGGGTCGGCTACACCCGGGCCGGGCGGCTGATCGACATGCTCGAGCGGCGCGGGATCATCTCGCCGTACGAGGGGTCGAAACCCCGGCGCGTGCTCGTCTCGGAGCACGAGCTGGAGCGCCTTGCGCCGGCCTCCGCGGACGCCTGAACGCCTAACCACCTGGGCTTCCACGCGTCTGAGCTTGGGGTTAGGGTAACCCCGCACTCCCCCCACACATAGCTCCGAAAGAGGAGGGTTCATCCAAGTGAGGAAGCGTTGGCTCACGATCACGGTCCTGGCGATCGTGACGGTGCTCCTGGCGTCCGTCGTCGCCGCAACTCGCGGCTCGACGGCGTCGGCGGCGCACAAAGCAGCCTTTAGCGCCTGCCTGGTGACCGACGTCGGCGGCCTGAACGACAAGTCGTTCAACCATCTCGCCTACGTCGGCCTGCAGAAGGCAGAGAGCACCGGCGTGAAGGGTCGCGTCATCCAGTCGCAGTCGTCGAACCAGTACATCCCGAATCTCCAGACGTGCGCCCAGAGCGGCGCCGGGATCACGATCGGCGTCGGGTTCCTGATGACGGACGCGATGGACGCCGTCGCAACGTCGTTCCCGAAGAGCAAATTCGCGATCGTCGACGTCGACGTCACGACCCTGAAGCACAAGCCGAAGAACGTCCAGGGACTGCTCTTCCGCGAGCAGCAGGCCGGCTACCTCGTCGGATACGCGGCAGGCCTGTGGACGAAGCAGCGCGGCGGGGCCGCAGTCGGCTCGGTCGGCGGCATCAAGATCCCGCCGGTCGACCGGTACATCGCGGGCTACCAGTACGGCGCGAAGAAGGCCGACCCGGGGATCAAGACCCTGAACGCCTACTCGAACAGCTTCACCGCTCAGGCGAAGTGCAAGGAAGCGGCGCTCAACCAGATCGCCGCAGGCTCCGACGTCGAGTTCCAGGTAGCCGGCTCGTGCGGCCTCGGTGCGCTCGACGCGGCCCACAGCAAGAACATCTTCGGCATCGGCGTCGACGCGGACCAGGGATACCTGGGCCCGTGGATCATGACGAGCGCGCTGAAGAAGGTGGACGTGGCCGTCTACAGCGCGATCAAGGCCGCTCAGGCGGGCACGCTCAAGACGGGTCAGAACAGGCAGTTCGGCGCCGACGTCAACGGTGTCGGCTACGGCAAGTGGAGCTCGCGGGTCCCGTCGGCCATCCGCGCGGCAGTGCTCAAGCAGTACTCGCTGCTGAAGGCCGGCAAGATCTCGGGCATTCCGAGCACCGTCAAGTAGCGACGAGCCACACGAATGAGACGGGGCGGTTAAGCCCGCCTCGTCTCATTCGCACTGTCGCAGCGCGGATGAATAGGATCCGCCCGGATGGCTGAGGCACCGATCCTCGCGCTCGAGGGAATCACGAAGCGGTTCCCCGGAGTGCTCGCCAACGACCACATCGACTTCGACCTCCAGCCGGGGGAAGTGCACGCTCTCCTCGGGGAAAACGGTGCGGGCAAGTCGACGCTGATGAACATCCTCTACGGGCTCTACACGCCCGACGAGGGGCGCATCCTGCTCCACGGCGCGCCGATCGATCTCGGCTCGACCAAGGCCGCGATCGAGCACGGAATCGGCATGGTCCACCAGCACTTCATGCTCATTCCGGTGATGACGGTGGCCGAGAACATCGTCCTCGCATCGGAGCCACGTCATGCCGGCGTCCTGCTCGACTACCAGGCCGCCGACCGCCGCGTCACCGAGCTGTCGACACGCTACGGGCTCGCCGTCGATCCGGACGCGCGGATCGACCGGATAACGGTGGGGCAGCAGCAGCGCGTCGAGATCCTGAAGGCGCTGTATCGAGGGGCGGAGATCCTCGTGCTCGACGAGCCGACCGCCGTCCTCACGCCGCAAGAGGCACAGGAGCTCTTCGAGATCATCCGTTCACTCAAGGAGCAGGGCAAGTCGATCATCTTCATCTCGCACAAGCTCAACGAGGTGCTCGAGATCGCCGATCGCATCACGACGCTGCGGCGCGGCAAGCTCGTCGACACGGTTGCGGCGGCCGGCGCGACCGAGGAAGGGCTCGCGCGGATGATGGTCGGGCGCGAGGTGCTGCTGCGCGTCGACAAGACAGCCGCACATCCCGGGAAGCCGCTGCTCGAAGTGGAGAGCCTCAGCGTGTACGACGATCGAGGCCTCGAGGCCGTTCGCGACGTGAGCTTCACGGTTCGCGGAGGCGAGATCGTCGGGCTCGCCGGCGTCGACGCCAACGGCCAGGCCGAGCTGATCGACGCGATTGCCGGCCTTCGGCACGCCGCATCGGGTCGGGTCGTCCTCGACGGCAAGGAGATCACGCATGCGAGCGCCCACGACGTGCTCGATGCCGGGATGGGGCACATCCCCGAGGACCGGCACCGGCGCGGCCTCGTGCTGCCGTTCTCGCTGACCGAGAACCTCGCCTTGCACGCCTATCGGAAGACGCCGAACTCCCGCTTCGGCTTCCTCCAGCTCGGCAAGATGCTCGACCGGTCCAAGCGGCTGCTGACCGAATTCGACGTTCGCGGCGGCGCGCCGACGACTCCGGCCGGCTCGCTCTCGGGTGGCAACCAGCAGAAGGTCGTCCTGGCGCGCGAGATCGACGCCGACCCGAAGGTGCTGATCGCGGCCCAGCCGACCCGCGGCCTCGACGTCGGCGCGATCGAGTTCGTTCATCGCCGGCTCGTCGAGCAGCGAGACGCGGGGCGAGCCGTGTTTCTCGTCTCGCTCGAGCTCGAGGAGATCCTGTCGCTCTCGGACCGCATCCTCGTGATCTACGAGGGCCGGATCGTCGGGGAGTTCCCGCCGACCGCGACGGAGGAAGAGCTCGGGTTCGCGATGACCGGCGGCCGCCGCGAGGCTGTGGCGTGAGCCGGCGTAGGCTCGACGGAGCCGGCCCGGGAGCGCAGGCGCCGGCTTTGCCGGCGCCGGAGTGGGCATGCCGCCGGCGTAGGCTCGGCGGAGCCGGCGCGGGAGCGCAGGCGCCGGCTTTGCCGGCGCCGGAGTGGGCATGCCGCCGGCGTAGGTTCGGCGGAGCCGGCGCGGGAGCGCAGGCGCCGGCTTTGCCGGCGCCGGAGTGGGCATGCCGGCGTAGGCTCGACGGAGCCGGCCCGGGAGCGCAGGCACCGGCTTTGCCGGCGCCGGAGCGGGAATGAGCGACGAGCTGCTCGAGGAGGAGTTCGAGGAGGCGCCGCCGCCGCCGACGGGTCCGCTCGGTGGCTCGCCGCAGCAGAACTTCGTCTCGCGGGCCGGGAGCAAGGCCGGCGGAGCAGCCGGGCCGATCGTCACCACGCTCTTCGCGTTCCTGATGGCGGGCGTCGCCGTTGCGATCGTCGGCAAGAACCCGCTCAAGGTCTACCGCTCGATCTTCGACGGCACGGGCCTGAACTTCTTCGCGCACTTCGGGTCATACTCGATCCGCCTGCCGTTCTCGACGCAGCACGTCTGGTTCTGGTGGGACACGTCGTCGATCGCAGCGACGAACCTCCAGCAGACGCTGCTGATCACGACGCCGATCATCCTGACGGCCGTCGCGCTGGCGTTCGCGTTCCGGTGCGGGTTGTTCAACATCGGCGGCCAGGGCCAGTACCTCGTTGGCGCGTACTTCGCCGTTTGGATCGGGACGTCGTTCGTCAACCTCGACCCGTTCGTGCACGTCACGCTGTGCCTCGCGATCGGTGCGCTTGCGGGAGCGTTCTACGCCGGCATCGCCGGCATCCTCAAGGCGACCGTCGGCGCGCACGAGGTGATCACGACGATCATGCTCAACTGGACCGCGGTCTGGGTCGGCGAGTGGCTTTTCGGCCAGCAGGGGCCTCTGCAGAACTCCACGCAGCCCGCGATCCCGATCTCGAACGACATCGCGGCCGGCGCGAAGCTGCCGATCTTCTGGGGCCCGAAGCTGCTGCAGGGCCTCTCGATCGGCATCTTCGTCTCCGTCGCCTTCTTGGTCCTGTACTGGCTCGTGATCAACCGGACGACGCTGGGCTTCGAGGTCCGTGCGGTCGGGTTCAATCCCGACGCCGCCCGGTACGGGGGCATCTCGGTCGCACGCAACTACTTCCTCGCGATGGCCGTCTCCGGCCTGTTCGCCGGTCTGGCGGGCGCGCTGGACATCACCGGCTGGGAGTACCGCATCGGCCAGCTCGACATCCCCGCCAGCACGATCGGCTTCATCGGGCTGGCGGCCGCTCTGCTCGGGCGAAACACCGCGGTCGGGATCGGGTTCGCGTCCCTCCTCTTCGGCGCGCTGATCAACGGGACGTCCGGCCGTCAGCTCGACCCGTCCGTCTTCTCGCCCTCCCTCGCCAACAACCTGACGATCATCATCCAGGGGCTCGTGATCCTCTTCGTCGGGCTCAACCTGACGACACTGGTCGCCGGAGCCCGGCGCCGGAGGCGGGCCGCATGACCGCGATCACGGCACGCGTCGGCCACGTCGACTGGCGGGGGCCGAAGGCCGTCGGCGTCGTCGGGATCGGCCTCGGGGCGCTCGCCTTCTGGCTCGCCCTGCCGCCGCTCACGGTGCGGTCACCCGTCCTGTCGATCCTGGTCGGGATCCTGGCCGTCTTCGCGGGAATCTGGGCCGTCTCCCGGGACGTGAAGCGCGTGGGCTTCGGCGCGGTCGCCGCCGGTCTCGCCGGGATCTTCTTCGGCGTGATCGCCACGTATTCGTCGACCACGAACCTCAGCGCCGTCGTCGTCTGGAGCGCGCTGATCGCCGCGACGCTGCGCTACGCGACGCCGCTGATCTACGCCGCGATCGGCGGCCTCTACTGCGAGCGAAGCGGTGTCGTCAACGTCGGGCTGGAAGGAATGCTGCTGACCGGGGCGTTCTTCGGCATCTGGACGATCATCTGGGCCCATTCGTGGGCGGGGAGCTTCGCCTGGTTGGTCGCGCTCGTCGGTGCAGCGCTGGCCGGGATGGTGATGGCGACCGTGCTCGCGGTGTGGTCGATCAGCCTGAAGGTCGACCAGATCATCACCGGCACCGCGATCAACTTCCTCGCGCTCGGCATCACCGGCTACATCTTCATCGACAAGTATGGGGACTCGGGCACGCCGGGGAACATCACCGACTACGGGATTCCCGACGTGCACCTCAACTTCATGAAGAACTGGTACTTCATCGGGCCGATCTTCGGCCAGCTCAACCTGATGATCTGGCTGTCGTTCGTCCTGCTGATCGGCACGTACGTCTTCGTCTTCCGTACGCCGTACGGCCTGCGGTTGCGGTCGGTCGGCGAGCACCCACGAGCGGCCGACACGGTCGGGATCTCGGTCTACAAGGTCCGCTACGTCGCCGTGATCGCGTCCGGCGGCATCGCAGCACTTGGCGGCGCGTACCTCTCGATCGGGTTCGTCCACTCGTTCAACGAGAACATGACGAGCGGCATCGGGTTCATCGGGCTGGCGGCGCTCGTGTTCGGCAAGTGGCGTCCGTTCACGACGTACGCCGCCACCCTCCTCTTCGGGTTCTCGAGCGCCCTCGCGGACCGGCTGCCGACCGCATACGGCGACCAGTGGGGCACGCTCTTCCAGGCGCTTCCCTATGTCCTCACCATCATCGCCGTCGCGGGTGTGATCGGCCGCTCGGTCGGCCCGGCGGCCGCCGGCCGCCCGTATGACAAGCAATAGTCGCGCCGTCGTCGCGGCGCTGCTCGGGCTGCTCTCGATCGCCGCGATCCCGTGCGGTGCCCTCGCCGCGCAGGACCTCCAGAGCGTCGGCCTCCTGGAGTCGCTCTACGTCAGCGTCCCGCTGGCGATCGTGTTGGGGCTGATCGCGGTGCTCGTTGCACGCGGTGCCAGGCGCCACGCCGCACGCAGCGTGTACAGAGGGCGCAGGGGCCTCGGGCGTCTCGCGCAGATTCTCGCCTGGACCGGCCTGTGGATCGGGATCACCGGCGGCGTGGCGCTCGCCGTCTACGGCGCGCTGCGCTGGGCCCAGTAGCGCCAGAGCGCGAACAGACGCGACCGACTACCCTGTGCGAGGCCGTGTTCGAGATCGGGAACAGCCTGCGCGAGGCGCGCCTCCGCCGGGGAGTCGACTTCGCCCAGGCCGAAGTCGCCACCAAGATCCGCGGCAAGTACCTGCGCGCCCTCGAGGACGAGCAGTTCGAGCTGCTGCCGGCCCAGACCTACGTCAAAGGGTTCCTGCGGACGTATGCCGAGTACCTCGGTCTCGACGGCCAGCTCTACGTCGACGAGTTCAACTCCCGGTTCGTCGCCGGCGACGAGCACGATCCAAGGCCCCGCCGGTCGAACGCGCGGCCGCAGCAACGCAGCCGGCGGTCGGAGACCAACCTCGTCCTGGTCGCGATCGGCGCGATCGTCGTCCTCACGGTGATCGTGTTCTCGGCCTGGAAGTGGAGCGGAGGCGGCAGCGACAACCCGGGAACACCGGCGAAGACCGTCGCGAAGACCAAGACGCACCAGCCGCCGGCGCCGCTTCTCGAGGTCACGGGCTTGCGCGGCTCGACGCAGCTGACAGTGCACACGGGCAGTGCGCAAGGCGCGGTCAAGTTCGACGGCACCGTCCAGCAGGGTGATGCTCCGCGGGCCATCCGCGGCAGCAGGCTCTGGGTGTCGATCTCGACCCCCGAGAACCTCGAGATCCGCGTTCGCGGGGTTCTCGTGCACGTGCCGGGTAGCCAGCCCCGCGTGATCATCGTCACCCCGACCGGTTGGCGTCCGGCCTAGAGTCACCTCGCGCGGCGATCGTCGCGTCGGGCTCGGAGCTCGTCCGCGGCGACAGGCACGACCGCAACGGGCCCTTCCTCGCCGCGTCGCTGATGGCGCTCGGGATCACGCCCGTGCGGATCACCGTGGTCGGAGACGACCCGGCCGACCTCGAGGCGGCGCTGTCCGAAGGCCTGGCCTACGACCTGCTCTGCGTCTCCGGCGGCCTCGGGCCCACACACGACGACCGGACGGTCGAGCTGCTCGCGCGAGCCACCGCCGTCCCGTTGTCCGTCGACGAAGAGCTCGCCGAACAGATCGAGGAGACGTCCCGGCGGGTCGCTGCTCGCATCGGACGGCCGTATGCGGACTTCGAAGCCGGTGTGCGAAAGCAGGCGACGCTGCCTGCCGGTGCGCTGGTCGTGGGACTTGCCGGCACGGCCCCTGCACTCGTGCTCGCGCACGAGGGCAACGTGGCAGTGGTGCTTCCGGGCCCACCGCGGGAGCTCCAGGCGCTCTGGCCCGGGGCGCTCGCGACCGAGCCGGTGCGACGGGTCCTCGCTCGGGCACGTCCGCCGCGCCGGCGATCCCTGCGCTTCTACGGCGCCTCCGAGTCGCACGTTGCCCGGGCGCTCGCCGAGGCGGGAGGCGACGGAAACGGGGTGGAGGTGACGATCTGCGCGCGCGAGTTCGAGATCCATGTCGATCTGCTCGCCCAGCCGGGCGCGGAGGCGCGCGCCGACGAGCTCGAGGATCGGCTCACGGGCGAGCCGCTCGACCGCTACCTCTTCAGTCGCGACGACGTCCCGACCCCCGAGCTCGTTCTCGGCCTGCTGCGCCGGCGGGGCCTCTCGCTCGCAACGGCCGAGTCGTGCACGGGCGGTCAGGTCGCCAAGCGCTTGACCGACATTCCCGGCTCCAGCGACGTCTTCCTGGGATCGATCGTCGCCTACTCGAACGAGGTGAAGGCGAGTCTCCTGGACGTCCCGGCCGACGTGCTCGAGGAGCACGGCGCCGTCTCGCCCGAGACGGCAAAGGCCATGGCACACGGCGTGCGGAGGCGGCTCGGTGCCGACGTCGCCGTCGCTGTCACGGGCATCGCCGGGCCCGGCGGCGCGACCGACGGAAAGCCGGTCGGCCTCGTCTGCCTGCACGTGGTCGGGCCTGACGGCGAGCACGGGTCGCAGTTCGAGCTCCCGGGCGACCGCGACACGATCCGGGGGCGCGCGACCGCGGCTGCGCTCCACCAGGTGCGGAGAATCGTCGCGGAACCGGCACAGACACGTTCCACCTAGCCCGCTAGCGTGGCCGCTGGTGCTCACGTCCGCCTGTTCTGCGCCCTTCGGCTCCCCGACGACACCCTCGAACGCCTGGGCGCCTGGCAGTCCGCACACATCGCCGGGGCCCGGGCGGTCACCCGGCCAAACCTCCACGTCACCCTCGTCTTCCTCGGCGCTCGGCCCGAGGCTGACGTCTCGGGGATCGCCCGCGAGCTCGCAGCGGCCGCGGCCGGCGCCGGGGCGATCGTCTTCGAGGCGCTTCGTTACCGCGAGACGCGCACCGTCGGAATGGTCGTGCTGTCCGACGAAGGTGGGGCGGCCACAGCGCTGGCCGACGATCTGGCGCGGAAGCTCGAACGGATCGGTGTCTACCACCCGGAACGCCGGGCGTGGCTGCCCCACGTCACCGTCGCCCGGTTCCGCGAGCGACCCGGGCTCGATCCGCCGCCGCCCGACCTCGGCCGGGTCAGTCCGTCCGATGCGGCTGTCTACTCTTCAGTGCTGCGACCTTCAGGTGCGCAGTATCGGGTTCTGGAATCGGTTGCGCTAGGAGGTCGGTAGACGGTGGATCGCGAACAGGCACTCGACGTCGCACTCGGGCAGATCGAGCGGCAGTTCGGCAAGGGCGCGGTGATGAAGATGAACGACGCGGCGCAGACCTCGATCGCGGCCGTCTCGACCGGTTCGCTCTCGCTCGACCTTGCGCTCGGCATCGGCGGGCTGCCCCGTGGGCGCGTGATCGAGGTCTTCGGGCCCGAGTCGTCGGGCAAGACGACGCTCGTGTACCACGTGATCGCCGAGGCACAGCGGCGTGGCGGCATCTGCGCCTTCGTCGACGCCGAGCACGCCATGGACCCCAGCTACGCCAAGCGCATCGGCGTGAACATCGACGAGCTGCTCGTCTCACAGCCCGACACCGGCGAGCAGGCCCTCGAGATCACCGACCTGCTCGTGCGCTCCGGCGCGCTCGCGGTAGTCGCGATCGACTCGGTTGCGGCGCTGACGCCGAAGGCCGAGATCGAGGGCGAGATGGGCGACTCACATGTCGGCCTGCAGGCGCGACTGATGGGCCAGGCGCTCCGGAAGCTCGCCGGGACGCTCAGCCGGACCGACACCATCTGCCTGTTCACGAACCAGCTGCGCGAGAAGATCGGCGTCATGTTCGGCAACCCGGAGACCACACCGGGCGGCCGCGCACTGAAGTTCTACTCGTCGGTGAGGCTCGACATCCGCCGCATCGAGACGCTCAAGGACGGCGTCGAGGCGATCGGCAACCGCGTCCGCGTGAAAGTCGTGAAGAACAAGGTCGCGCCGCCGTTCAAGCAGGCCGAGTTCGACATCATCTACGGCGAGGGAATCTCCTGGGAGGGAACGGTGCTCGACGCCGGACTGGAGCGGAAGGCGGTGCAGAAGTCCGGCTCCTACTTCTCGTTCGGCGACGAGCGGCTCGGGCAGGGGCGGCAGAATGCGACAGCGTTCCTCCGGGAGCATCCGGACGTCGTCCAGGGGATCCTGCAGGCGATCCAGGCACAGTCAGCCCCCGGGCAGGTGGTGTCGGCACGACTCCTGCCGACCGTCGACCCGACCGACGCAACGCCGGTGACCGAGGTTGAAGACGGCGCGGTCGCAAACGACGCGGCCGAAAACGGCGCGGTCGAGGAAGACGCGGTCGCGGCGCGGAGGTAGACGGCGACCAGCGCAAGGCGCGATCCGGTCGAGCTGGCGACGAGGGCGCTCGCACACCGGGACCGGTCACGGCGCGAGCTCGATGCCCGTCTCGAGCAGGCAGGCGTTGCGGAGGATGCACGGGCAGCGGCGCTCGAGACGCTCGAGCGCATCGGTTACGTGGACGACGGCCGGCTCGCCCTCGCACGAGCGCAGTCTCTCGCCGCACGCGGCCATGGAGACGAGGCGATCCTGCACGACCTCGCCGGGAGGGGGATCGAGGGCGATGTGGCCGCGGTTGCCCTGGCAGCACTCGACCCGGAGCGCGAGCGCGCAGCGTCGGTTGCCGCTCGGCTCGGACGGAGCCGAAAGACCGCCGCGCTGCTCGCCCGGCGCGGGTTCGATCCCGACTCGATCGAGGCAGCGGTTGGCCCGGACGTTGCGCCGGGGGCGGCATGATCTGTAGGCTGACCGTTCACAGAAAACATGTCGTTTTGCCTGCACGTTGCCTCTTCCAACCGATCGCACACGCGTCTTGAACCCCGTACCCATCTCGACCTCACGAGCAGCCCCAGCCCGCCGGGAGCGACGAACCTGAGCTGACACCGAGGCGGTGCGCACCTGCGCGCCGGAGCACGACGCCGATCGGCGACGAGTGCCGTGCGGGCGAGAGCCTGCAGGGAGCGCCCATGCACGTTTTGTTGGGAGTCGTGATCGGACTTGTCCTCGGCGCCGCCGGCGTCCTCGGCGGGCTGCGCTTCGCGACCGGCTCCCGGCTCGAGGCGGCGCGAAGGACACGCGCACTCCTCCTCGACGAGGCGAAGCGCGACGCCGATGCGACGCGGCGCGAGGCCCAGATCGAATCGCGCGAGCAGGCGGTCAAGGTGCGGGCCGAGCTCGAGGCCGAGCTGCGTGAGCGGCGCGACGAGGCCGTCAAGATCCAGGAGCGCGTGATCCAGAAGGAAGACGAGTCGGATCGGCGGCTCCTCGATCTCACACGGCGCGAGCAGGGCGTCGCAGACCGTGAGATCCATCTCAAGGAGCTCCAGGAGGCGCTCAAGCAGGCAAACGAGCGGCAACGGCGGGAGCTCGAGCGGGTGGCGAAGATGACCCGGAGCGAGGCCCGCCAGCGGATTCTCGAGGAGTCCGAGGACGAGGTTCGCCATGAGCTGGCGGGACGGGTTCGCCAGCTCGAAGAGGAAGCCGCCGGCGAGGCGAAGCGCCGGGCGCGCAACCTGGTCGCGGATGCGCTCCAGCGTGTCGCGGCCAGCGCTGCGGCCGAGGCCACGGTGACGCTCGTCGAACTTCCGTCCGACGACATGAAGGGACGAATCATCGGGCGGGAGGGTCGCAACATCAGGACTCTCGAGCATCTCACCGGCGTCGACTTCATCATCGACGACACCCCGAATGCCGTCGTGCTGTCGTCGTTCGACGGGATCCGGCGCGAGATCGCGCGCCTGACGCTGCTGAAGCTCATCGAGGACGGGCGGATCCACCCGACCCGGATCGAGGAGATGTACTACCTGTCGAAAGCGGAGCTGGACGATCACGTCCGGCTGGCGGGGGAGCAGGCCGTCTTCGAGGCGAACTGCGGCGAGCTGAACGAGGAGCTCGTCAAGGTGCTCGGCCGGCTCCGGTACCGGACGAGCTACGGGCAGAACGTGCTGAAGCACACGCTCGAGGTCGTCCAGCTCGCCGGGATCATGGCGGCGGAGCTCGAGGCATCGGTGAAGACGGCGAAACGCGCCGCGCTCCTCCACGACCTCGGGAAGGCGATGACCCACGAGGTCGAGGGCTCCCACGCGCAGATCTCGACCCAACTGGCTCGCCGCTACGGCGAGAGCGCGGCGGTGTGCCACGCGATCGAGGCACACCACTACGAGGTCCAGCCGCAGACCGTCGAGGCGGTTCTGCTGATCGCTGCCGACGCGATCTCGGCATCGCGGCCCGGCGCCCGCGGTGAGGGCCTCGAGCACTACGTGAAGCGGCTCGAGTCGCTCGAGCAGCTGGCCGCGAATCATCCCGGCGTCGAGAAGGTCTACGCGCTGCAGGCGGGCCGGGAGATCCGCGTGCTGGTCAAGCCCCAGGAGATCGACGACGACGGCGCCGTTCTGCTCTCACACGAGATCGCCCGCGAGATCGAGGATCACCTCGAGTACCCCGGCCAGATCCGCGTGACGGTGATCCGCGAGAGCCGAGCCGTAGACGTGGCCGCGAACAAGCTCGAGCAGCGCCGCGAGCGAGTCGACGCCGCCTGACCGCGGTACCCTGTGGCGGTCATGCGGCGGTACCACGTCCACACGTGATTGACAAGGTACAGATGCAACATTGCAATCGAATCAGCCCACCCACAGTGGGTCGGCGACTTAAGTGACGGCGGCAGCTTCCCGCTTGATGGCGGTGGAGCTCCAAGCTTGGGCATTCAAGCCTCGACCTGACGATGAATGTCTACGGCACCTGGAGCCGTGAGCTCGTAAGAGAGGCGATCTCAGCGCGTCGCTTCACTCGACCCACTCGGCAGGGAAGACATCGGGACATCTCTCGCGCTCGCCCGCGCTCATCTCTTCGAGCGCATCGACGCATCGCTCGGCGATCGTCTGCGCCTCGCGCGCCAGGTCCACGAGCAGGTGGAACATCTCTTCTCGACCCTAGTCCGCTCGATGCATGCGCGCATCGGTAGTAGTCGTGATGTCGCGCGCTCGCGACGTGAAGTCGTCTGACTTGCGTACGGCAAGCAATCACCTTCGACGACTACTCGAAGGCGTCAGCGTTCGTTTGGTGCAGCCACAGACCCCCTCACGCGGCAAGTCGAGCGATCGCGTCACTACGAAACGGGGGGTGGCGAAGAGACGACGAGGCGCGCTCGCTCGTGTGTCTAGGCGAATCTTCACGCGTACATAACTCGGTGCATAATCGCGTCCGCTTGGCTCATGCGACCAGCACAAGGCGGCGGCACCCGTGACGTTCGCGTACCCGCGACGGCCACCCGCGCCGTATGCAACAGCGAGTTCTCGGGACGCCTGATCCGGCGTTCCCGATGGATCGTTTGGAGAGCGCAAGCTCTTCGGCCCTGAATCCGGGCGCGGAGCGCTTTCAATGGGTGAGCAGGCATGGAGCGCTGGGTGAACGGTCCGCCGCGAGTGCCTCGATCGGCTGCTGGTCGTCGGTCGTCGCCAGCTCGAGCACGCCCTGCGCGTCTAGTGTTCGGGCCACAACAACGGCACCCTGCCTCACCTGGATCCGTGAAACGCGACCGCGCTGCATTCAATTGTCGGACGTCCGTTTGTCAGCGCGGCAAGGCGGTTGTGGATTGAGCGGGTACTCCCCCTGAACGCGTTGGAAGTGTCACGGGCACGGCTGACGCGCTTGCGATGAGCGGGTTCGGGCGTGCCCGCTGACGCAAGGCGCCGCTCCTACTTGGGCGGCTGGGCGCGCTGCGGCGGTGTGTCGGCAGACGTGGCGGGCAGGATCGGCTGTGGGTGCCGTGGAAAGCTGCTTCGTCGTGGGAGATCGCTGGGGCACCGGCCGGATCGAGGCGTTCAGCGACGGCGTGTTTGCGATCGCGATCACGCTGCTGATCCTCGAGGTCGCGGTGCCTGAGTCCGAGTTCGGCAATCTCTGGCGCGGTATCGGCAATCAGTGGCCGTCGTACCTGGCGTATGCGACGAGCTTCATCACCATCGGTGGGCTCTGGATGGTCCACCACGGGCTCTTCCGGCGTTTGCAGTACGCCAACAACTGGATCATGCGGCTCAATCTGGCGTTGCTGATGGCGGTCGCGTTTCTCCCTTTCCCGACCAAGCTGCTGGCCGAGGCGATCCACGAAACGGATGCCGAGCGTGCCGCGGTCATCTTCTATGGCGCAACGCTGCTCGTGATCTCCCTCCTGCTCAGCGCGCTGTGGGGAGCAATCGCGAGCAACCGCGACCTGCTCAGACCGGAGGTGAGCGAGCAGGAGATCAACTCGATCCTGATCGCAACGACGCCGAACCTCGGCTTCTACGTGGGCGTGATAGTGCTCGCGGTCTTCGCCCCAAAGGTGGCCGCATTCGGCTTCCTGGTGATCGCGATCATCGGGGTACTGCGCGTGCATGGCGAACAGCCAACGTCACCCGGGAAACCCGAGCCCAGCTAACCGGGCACGGCACGATCGATACTCACTGAGTGCCGCAAGCGTCGCGATGGTCCCAAACGCTCGCCGATGCCAGGAGTGACGCGCTCCGTCCGGGCCGCTTCGCGGCCGAGTTGATTTTGCGGAGAAGTACGCAGGACGCTCGAGTAGATCGCCTGCTTCGGGTTTGGCTGCGTGAGCCGTATGCTCGCGTGCGGCGAGTCGAGGAGCTTGGCGTGCAACCGATCGAGAAAGACGATGCCCGTTCGAATCCGTCGGTTCGCGCCAGCCCTTCGGCGTCGACTCCTGCCCGAAACGTCGGGTCTCGGCAGGCCGAGGGCGCTTTTCCCGTGGAGACTCGGCGCGCCAGCCTGGCTCGGCAGTTCTCAGGTGTGATCGATGCGATCCGGAGGGGTGATGACGCCGCCGTCCAGGAGAGGGTGCTCGAGCTGAGCAGTCGACGCCGAATCTTCGCACCCTTGGCTGTCATGGTAGGCGCGATTGCGATGTTGTTCGACGGCGTGAAGCTGTTGGTCACCAACTGGCGGTTGACGCTTGTCCAGGTCCTCCCGGCGATGTGGATCTGGGTGGCCATGATCGATCTGAAGGCCCACCTCTTGAGCGGCAAGTCCTTCCACGTCGTCCGCGGGCCGATCCTGATCCCGATCGTTCTGGCCATCGTCGTGATCACCGCGGCGAGCTTCTTCCTCAACGCCGTCTTCGCCTTCGCCATCTCGAAGCCGGGCTATCCCGAGATCCGACCGGCGTTCACCGAGGCCCGTAGGCATCACCGCATCGTGTTCGTTTCCGGTGCCGTGATCGGACTGCTGCTGGCATTCTCGACGGTTGTTGTCGTCAGGTGGGGACTCGGCTGGTTCACGGTTACCCTCGGCATCGTCGTGGCGATCATGATGGTCTGTTACGTGGCCGTCCCGTCTCGCCTGATCGGGATGAAGACCACCGCCGCACGAGGCGACAAGTTGAAGGCGACCGCCGTCGGTGGTTTCCTGGGAGCCGTCGTGTGCGCCCCGCCGTATCTCCTGGGCCGGATCGGCCTCTTGCTGCTCGGCTCCAACACCTTGTTCTTCCTCGGAATCGTTCTCCTGTCGGTGGGCCTGGTGCTCGAGGCTGGTGCCACCGGTGCGGTCAAGGCCGTCAAGATGAGCGCCAAACTGGTCGCCGGCCAACCGGTCGCCAACACACAAACCGACCAACGGGAGCCGGCGACAGGGAGGACGGGTGGTGAAGTCGACTAGCGCACTCGCCGGGTCTGGGCCGCAGGGGCCCGACACAGGCCCGCCGGTTGAGGATTCGACCGACGATGCGTCGGAGCACTGGTGGACACGCGCACTTCACAGCCTGCGCGTCCCGGGTGCTCTCGTGCGGCTTGCCCTGTACGACCCGGTCCACCTCCCCGAGCGGTTGACGATCTACACGGTCGACAAGCACGCGGACGGCGCCCGGTCGTGGGCGCAGCGGGCGCACGAGGCCGAGCCCGACACCTCCGCGGCGGTGCTTGCCGATGACCAACGCCGGCACACGGTCAGCACTGCGCGGGTCGACGGCGCGGTCGCCGGAACGCCGTTCCTGATCGCTCTCGTGCCGGCCTACATCGCGTTCCTGCGCCAGGAGATGCGCTTTCACCTGCGTGTCGCAGCGCTCTACGGCAAGGACCCGGCCGACCCGCAGGTCGCTGCCGACTTCCTCGTCCTGCGCGGCGTCCACAAAACAAGCGAGCAGGCGCTCGCCGAGCTCGAGGTGGTACGCGCCAACCCGCTCCCGCCGCAGCGCAAACACACGCCACTGAAGTCCTGGTATCAGGCCGTCGTCAGCGTCCTGATCCTCGCCGGCTTCATGACCGCTCCCGAGGAGAACGCACCAACCCACTTGACCGTCGGCCAGAAGATGCTGCGTGCGGTGCGCTTCGTCGTGGCTGCGGGCATCTGGGTACTGACGTGGGTCGTCCCGGTCACCTTCATGATCGTCATGTCCTGGACGTGCGAGAGCGACGCACGCCGGTTCGGCCAACGCGTCATGACTCTGTACGCGGACGACGGGGCCGACATCACTCGCGCCATCGCCCGCGCCGACCGCCGGGCCGGCGGCAACAAGGCTGTCACCGTCGCTCGCGGCGCGCTCGTCGTGCTCTCGGTCGCGCTCCCGCTCGCGTTGATCGCATCCACCGTACTGGCGGGCACCGGGCCGCTCGGCGTCCATCTCCCTCAAGCCGCCGGAGTACTCGCAGCGCTCGCCCTCGTGATCGGCGTCAGCGTCGCCGCAATACGAGGATGAACTGAAAGGACCCTCGCCGGAACAGCAATCACCAAACCACCTTGCTGTGTCGACGTCCTAAGGGGAACACCGGTCGAAGTCGATAACAAGGAATGATGAGCGGCACATCCGAGACCTCAGGGTTCTTCGAGGGTTGTCGTCAGCAGCTCGAGGAACTGGCGGCGTGATCTACCTCTTCACGATCTGCGAGTACGGCGGCGGAGAAGTCGCATGGTGCACGTTGACCTGCGAAGAAGACTTCGCCGACGGCTTCGAACTCGGCGTGAGAATGCGTCTCAACGATGACCTGCATTACATCGTGCGGGAGGAGATCGGCGAAGAAGACCTCGCCGGCCACACCGCCACCGCCGGGCCCTGGATCCAAGCCGCCTGATCATGGAGCGGCCTGGGGTGCGGGCGCCGGGCTGCTCGTCGGCCTCATCTTCCCGCCAGCGTTGCTCGCCTTGGGTCGAGCAGTGCGGCCTCGGAGCGATTCAAGGCCGGCTCACGACTCCGAATCCGGACTCCGACTGAGCTCGCGGCTTCTGTAGGCGCCCGCGCAGGTGGGGGTGCGCGAACGTCGGCCATTGTGGCCGATGACGAGCCGATCGTCTCCGTCGTAGCGTTGGGGCCCCTTCGACCGATCGGATCAAGACAAGCTGCGTGATCGGCCGCTGGGCTGGCCACGGTGAGAGAAGGAGTGCAAGATGTCAAACGTCGCCGGGACCACGGCGGATTCGCAAAGGCGATGTGGACGATCCTGATCGTCTTCATGCCGATTCTCGGCGTGGTCTTCTACCTGATCGCACGCCCGTCCAAGACGACGATAGTGGGCATGTAGCCAATGTTCTGCACTTGCGGCGGCCTCTCGGCTCGCCGAAATCAAATCCCGCGAGTCATGATCTCACGTGCGGACGAGGAGGGCCGGTCACGTCAAACAGCCTTATCAATCAGGCGCTGCTCCGCCTGCTTTGAGCTGTCCCTGAACCACCCGGGCAGCGCAACTTCAAGAAGAGGACGACGACGTCACACCAGCCGAAGCTGGCGCCACTGGCCCGGTGGGCACCTGTGAGCGGCTACGAGCAGGTGATCTCGGAAGTCGTCAGGGTCGTTGAGGCGGTCGGGGCCGGGATCATGGTTTTTGGGGGACTCGGTGCGTTTCTCATGTTCGCATTCAATGCCTTACGCCCCGAGACGGCGCAAGGGTCCTATGACGCACTGCGTCGGAACCTGGGCCGCTGCATTCTGCTCGGCCTCGAGGTTCTGATCGTCGCCGATATCGTCCGGACCATCATTGTTGACCCGACACTCGAGAGCGTCGCCGTCCTTGGCGTCATCGTCGTGATTCGGATCCTTCTCAGTTTCTCGCTCGAGGTTGAGATTGATGGCCTCTGGCCGTGGCGCCGGTGGCAGGTCGACCGCAGCAAGCGCCCCGAGGTGCCGCGAGGCAACTCCTAAAAGCCTTTGGGGGGTCGATCAGGTTGCCTCCGCCCGTGGAATATCCGGCGTCAGGCGCCCGAATGCTCGCCTTCGTACCCTGCATCCAAACTCGGTTGGTAAATGACGGGTACGAAGCTCTTAGTGTTTGTCTCGTGGGCCCACGGCCAGCGCTTGGGCGACGGCTTGTAAGGGCACGATGAGGAAGACCGCTGCGGCGAAAGCTGAAAGGCTCGAGGGCGAGAGGTCGCCGGTATGACGAATGAATCGTCTAATCGTTGCGGTGTTCCTTGCGCGGCCTGTTCGCGGGTGAGAGATATCGGCCATTGTGGCCGATGACGGGCCGATCGTCTCCGTCGTAACGTTGGGACCGTCGACCAATTGGGTCGAGACAAGCTGCGTGACCGGCGGCTGGGCCGGTCACGGTGAGAGAAGGAGGCACCATGGCATCTGACAACGACACTCCTGTCGATCTGTACATCGCGGCCTACTCCGACCCGGACGCCGCCCAGACCGACTGGGACGCCATCAAGGAACTGGCAAAGCAAAAGACGATCACGGTTGACGGGCTCGTGCTTGTCAGCCGCGGAATGGACGGAAAGATCGACGTCAAGGACAACTTCCACACCACCGGCCACGGAGCGGCCTGGGGTGCGGGCGCCGGCCTGCTCGTCGGCCTCATCTTCCCGCCAGCGTTGCTCGCCTCGGGTCTCGTCGGCGCCGCAGCGGGCGCCGGAGTCGGCGGGCTCGTCTCCCACGCTGAGAAAAAGGAGATCAAGAACGAGGTTCAGGACGACGTTCCGCCCGGAAGCTCCGCAATCGTCGCGCTGTTCGAGGAGCGCTGGGCAACGGACATCCAGAAGGCGCTGCCGAAGGCCAACAAAGTCTCAAAGCACGAGGTCGACAAGCAGAGCGCCGACAAGGCGAAGGCCGCAGCAACCAGCGCATAGGCAATTAGTCCGGCGCTGTCCCGCCCGGACGTCAAGGAGGGGCAGCGTCGGTCCATCTGAGGCATAGGGATCGACCGAACGCAGCCAGCGACGTTGGGAGGCAACTCGATGAGTGCCGATCGCAGTCCTGCGGCTGATGAGGTGAGCGAACGGTCGAGCAAGGCTGGCCGGGTCAGGCCTGCGCAGCCTCAGAAGGAGCTGACCTTCACCGCCTTACAGCGCCATCAGCTCGTTCTCTTCGATCGACATTTTGTCGGACAATTTCTCCGGGCGTGTTGGTCAGGGGCGGGCCAAACTCAGCCATTTCGAGAGGAAGGGAGTCCGACGATGAGCCTGGTTGCCGACAGCTATCCGTTTCCGAACATCATGTAGTCGATGTTTGCGACAAGGCGACAGCCTGAGTCGGGCCTTCTCGTAGTGAGAGAGCCAGACAAGAAGAAGCTGTACAAGAAGGCAAAGAGACGGCAGCGTGACTTGCTTGCTCGCGCCCTTGAGGAGAACGGGCACCACAAGCGGGAGAACGATAAAAACGCAGGCGCTAGTGGTCGACCAGGCTGAAACGCGCCCACTGACGATCGTCAAGCTTCTCCGAGCTCTGCTGGTCGATCGCTCCCGGGTTCGAGAGCCGTAAGCTTGTAGATACAGATCACACAAATGGCAAACACGCCGAGCGACCACCACGGGTGTGTGCCGCCCGTGTTTGTCAGCGCGCCAATCGCGCCGATGAAGGCGGCGATGAGTCCGACGACGCGCCCGTAGGTGCCGCCGCCGAAGAGCGACAGGGAGGCGGTTATCTGGACGATGCCGAGGATGATCACGATCCATCCCCAGGTGTGCAGGCTTGAGAAGAGATAGTGCGTGTCGCCGACATAGAAATGCGAATTGGCGACGGCCGCGATACCGAAGGCGAGGTTTAGGACGCCCGCCAGCATCAGCAGGGTTCCCACGAATGCCTCTGTGCCCCTTACGTTTTTCATTGGTGCCCTTTCCGGACCTGGCGCCGTCTGACGCCGCAGGTCTCAATCAACTGCAAGTTAGAGTCGCTAGCCGCGCTCGCGGCAGCACCGCCTCGGCAATTGGCGTGGTTGGCGTGCTCGCCGATCTCCTTGCCGACCTCGGTTGCAGATAGCTCGTCGGGCATTGCGGCTCCGTTCTCGGTTTGCGTCGATGAGTTCAGGTACTGCTCGTGGCTATGTCGGCGCTGTGCTGGGCTTGGCTTGGGCGCCGGGTTGGATTGTCGGGATGCCTCCGGTGAACAGCAGGGCGATGAGCGCGAAGAGCGCCAGGATCGAGACGGCGACGCGCAGCCCGTCGATCCGGCTCTGCTCGTTTGTCTTCACGATCGCGTCGGCTGTCTTCGGGCGGACGTGTGCGTCTGCGAGTGCGGCCTTGAGGTCGGCGTCGGATATGAACGGGACGCCGCCGCCGAGCTTCGTCTGTGCCTGGGCGGCGACGCGATCGGGGACGGCCGGGTTGTTCTGGACACCGGTGAGGAACGAGGCGGTCAGCGCGGAGATGAGCACGGCGCCCGCCAGCGCGGTCCCGATCGACGCGCCGAGCTGTGTCCCGGTGTTCTGGATTCCGCCCACCTCGCCGCTCTGCTCGTCGGGCACCGCCGACACGGTCACGCTCCCGAGCTGGGAGGCGATCGAGCCGATCCCGGCACCCGCGAGCAGCAACGGCCAGGTGACGATCTCCGCTCCGGCGCCGTAGTCGAGCAGAGCGACCAGGAGCACGAGCCCGGCGAACATGGCCATGAAGCCGAGGCGGATCACCCGTCGCGGGTTCGCGTTCGGCAGCAGCTTGGGGACTCCGGCGGCGAAGAGCAGCAAGGTCAGCGAGAGCGGCAGCAGATGCATGCCCGTCGAGACCGCCGACAGACCGAGCGCAACCGACAGGAACAGCGGAACGACGAAGAAGATCCCGGCCTGCACCAGGAACAGGAAGAAGAACGAGGTGACGCCGTCGCGCAGCTGGATGTTCCGCAGCATCTTCGGGTCGATCAGCGCAGCCTGGCCGGCGGCGATACGCCGGTTCTCCCACATCGCGAACAGGCCCACCACCACACCGCCCGCGAGCACGAGCCAGATCACCGGCGAGAGCCCGAGCCACTCGGGAGCACCCGGCTTGGGCCGCACGAACCCCCACACACCCGAGCGCAGGATGCCGATCACGATCAGCCCGAGCCCGGCCGCCGACAGCCCGGTGCCGACCAGATCGAGCCTGGCGCCCTTCTCGGCGGGTGTGTCGTTCACCCGCCGCGCCAGAGCGAGGATCACGATCACGATCAGCACCTCGCCGACGAACACCCACCGCCACGAGGCATAGGTCGTGAACAAGCCGCCGATCACCGGCCCCACCGCAGCCGCGATCGCGCCGGCAGCCGCCACCAGCCCGTAAGCACGCGGCCGGTCCGACTGTCCGAAGTTCGAGGCGACCAGCGCCACGATCGCCGGCATGATCAGCACCGCGCCGAACCCCTCCAGGAACGACCAGCCGATGATCAGCACCGGCAGGCTGTGAGACAGCGCCGTCGTCAGCGACCCGCACGCGTAGACGACGCACCCGATCGTGAACGCCCGCTTCCGGCCGATGATCTCCCCGACCCTTCCGCCGGTGATCATCAAGGACGCCATCACCAGCGTGTACAGCGTGATCGCCGTCTGGATCCCGGTCACATCGGTCCCGACGTCCTTGGCGACCGTCGCGATCGCTGTGTTCATCACCGTCATATCCAGGGCCATCACGAACTGCCCCGCGCACAACGTGAGCAGCACCACACCCGAGGCCTTGGCAGCAGCAGAAGACGCGATCGGCGCGGTCGTCACAACGAGAGTCCCATTAGCGGTATCGCCGAGAGGGCCCGACGGGGCTTCTACGCTTCATGTCCTCGTCGCCGCACCGGAGGGACGGGAGCAAGCCCGGTCCCTCCGGCTTTCCTCTCGCTCATGCCCTTTGTTCGGCCTTCGCCGCGATCTCCGCAACCTCGAGCTCGAGGTCGAGCGCATCAACGATCTTGCCGAGCGCCGAGACGATGCGTGCCGTCCCTACGATCGGAGCGACTGCGGCCAGCACGCCCCGAACCTGATCCGGGTCGATGTCGAGGTCGCCGACAACCTTGAGGTTGGCAAGGTACGACACCGGCGCCGCGTCGACCGCCACGAGCGCGGCGATACGGACGAGCACCAACGTATCCGGATCGAGGCTCGACGCCTCGATCGAATCAGCGGTCATGCTCGCGAGCAGATCGAGCACTGGTGTATCCGTCATGGGATTCTCCTTTCAGGAGGTTCGGGGTCACGGCGGACGCCGTGGCCCGGTCATGTTGGTGTTCAGATCCCGCGCCGATCCCGTCGTCGCTCGCGCCGACGCACACCGCACACGGAGACGGGCGATAGCGGCCGCCCGAACGGGTCGATGAACAGCGTGACGGGCCCCGTGTGCGCCGGGACCGTTCCCTCGAGCACATTGATGGAGTAGGAGAGATTGCCGTCGCCGGTGAGGTTCGGCGCCGTGAGCACGACCACCGCGTCGACGGGGGCGTCGGCGCCGGGCTCGAGGAACGAGAGCACCGCGTTCGGCGGGTCGGTCTCGAAGCTGTTGTCGCCGATGGCCCACAGGTCGACGAAATCAGTCGTGGCCATGTGCCCGACGACCCGCTGGGGCCGGTCGGAGAAGTAGAGCGTCGAGGGTGTGATCCCTTGCAGCGTCAGCTTGGCACCATCGCTCTCGATGCCCTGCGCGGTCTGCACGAACATCGACTCCTCGGTCTGGAGCTGTTCGGCCAATGTCTCGGTCATCGATGTACCTCCTTTTCAGTCCTTGCTTCTGCCCACCTGACCGTTCCGACTGGTGGGCAGGAGGCCGGCACTCTCGGCCAACTCCACGGCCTCGGCTCGGTTTGTGGCTCCGAGCTTCTTGTAGATGTGTTGGACGTGGGTCTTCACCGTTGGACGACTGATGCCCAGGCGGTCGCCGATCGCGGCGAGGGTCCGATGCGTCGGGAGGAGGGTGAGGACGGCTGCCTCGGTCGGCGTCAGATGGACCGCCGTGCGAGATGCTCTCTTGCGGGACGCTCTCGGCTGGCTGGCCATGCGCCGAACGCTACGCCTGCGGCGGCTGATCTCTCATCGGCCAAAGAGGCTGATATTCTCGCCCGGAAACCGTTTCAAGCTTGGGCGTCGCCGGGGAGCGTCCGCCGGTGAACGGCGCTGATCAGTGCCCGTGATCGATGACCCACATCTAGAACATTCAGAGCCTCCGCGGCCTTCGGGGCGCGGTGCTCGCCGGCAGCGTCACGCGTGTCTCAGGATCGCGCCGTCGGAGCATAGGTCGGAGCTATCGCTAGTTCTTCTCCTCCTCGCGAGCGTCGGCGCCTGCTGACAGCGTCGGCGGTACTGGTTCCGCCTGTTCGGTCCGATGTGGTACCGCGGGCCCGCCTCGCTCCGTTGCAGGAGGTCGTGCAACGCAGTCGAGTGGTGCTGGTTTCTGCTCCGGC
This sequence comes from uncultured Thermoleophilia bacterium, assembly GCA_963851065.1. Lineage (GTDB taxonomy): Bacteria > Actinomycetota > Thermoleophilia > Gaiellales > Gaiellaceae > PALSA-600. The sequence goes on along the minus strand of CAWKNW010000007.1, from coordinate 135,476 downwards.
GGGCTACGGAAAGTCGACTCTTGTCGCGCAGTGGAGCGAGCTGGATCCGAGGGTCAGCGGCTGGGTGCAGCTCGCAGGCGGCGACAACGACCCCGTGGCGCTGCTCGCCCGTGTTGCGGCGGCGCTCGAGCGCGCTGGCCCGGTCAGCGTTGACCTGGAGGAGCTGTCACGAAGGACGCCGAGGATCGTCGAGGTCGCCCTTCCTCTCCTGGCTGCCGATCTCGGCGAGCGTGACCCGTTCGTGTTGGTGCTGGACGACGTTCACCTCGTCACGGCCAAGACGAGCCGCTCGATTCTCGGGTTCCTCGCCGAACAGGTGCCATCCGGCTCTCAGTTGGTGCTGGTCGACGCGTGGCGATCCGGGCATGCGGCTCGGCCGCCTCCGTGCAAGTGGCGATCTGGTCGAGGTCGGGGCCGCGCTCCTCGCTCTGGACACGGAGGAGACGCGAGCCGTTGCCGCCCGCGGTGGCCTGGAGCTGTCGGAGGAGGCGGCCGAGGCTCTGCGCGAGCGGACGGAGGGATGGGCCGCCGCGGTCGCGCTGGCAACGCTCTCGTTGCGAGACCGCGACGATGCCGCCACGAGGGCTGCCGGTCTGACCGGCACTCAGCAGCAGATCGCCGACTACCTCCTGGAAGAGGTGCTTGAGCGCCAGCCGGACAATCTCAAGACGTTCCTGCTCGGCACGTCGATCCTCGACCGGATGACGCCATCCTTGTGCGATGCGGTGCTCGGCACGGACGACGCGGCCGATTCGCTCGAGGCCCTCGCGCGCTCGAATGCGTTCGTCGTCCCGCTCGACGATCGCGGCGAGTGGTACCGCTACCACCACCTGTTCAGTGATCTCCTCCGGGCGGAGCTCAACCGTCGCCATCCGGAGTTGCTGCCCGTGTACCTGGAGCGGGCAGCAGATTGGTGCGAGCTGCACGGAAGCCCTGACGAGGCGTTCGCCTACGCGCACGAGAGCGGCGATCTCGCGCAGGCCGGCAGGATCGCGCTCGGGCACTGGGACGAGCTCACAGGTCGCGGGCGGATCGAGACGTTGCGGCTCTGGCTCGACCGCTGCACCGACGAGGAGATCGAATCGGACGCCCAGCTGTCGATCGCTGCAGCCTGGGTGTCCGTGCTGCTCGGCGATCCGGTCCGAGCGAGGCGGTTCGTCGCTGCGGCCGAGCGGAGGCCGCTCGATGTGCCATCCGCCGACGGGGCGACGTCGCTTCGTTCCGCGCTCGCGCTTGTCCGAACTGCCGTCGCCCCTGACGGAATCCACGGGATGCTGCGTGACGCCGAGTTCGCCTACGCCGCGGAGAAGCGTGAGGGCACGCGCTGGCTTCTCGGCGCCTGTCGCGCTTTGGGGACGGCGAACGTTCTCCTGGGCCGACCGCAAGAGGCAATCGATGTGCTCGGTGAGGCACTCGCTCTGTCGAGCCACCGTCCAGAGCTCGCGCACGTTCGGTTCTTCTGTCTCGGCTACATGGCCTTCGCGGCAGCAGAGTTGGGCGATCGGCGAAACGCGCAGAGATGGGCGGTCGAAGCGATACAGCTGGTCGAAGAAGCGCATCTCGACGAGATCGCCCAGAGCGCCATCGCCTACGCGGCAGGAGCGCTGGCGCAGCAGCAGCGCGGTGACCACACGGAGGCCGCGCGCCAGCTCGAGAACGTCCGGCGGATCCGCCCGTTGCTCCACGGGGTCCCGTGGCTCGAAGCCGATGTTGCGCTGCGCTGTGCCGATATCAGCCTGAACCTCGGCGACCTCGCCGGCGCCCTCGAGTTCGCGCGGGTTGCGAGCGACGCACTCCAGGGCTACCCCGACGCAGGAACGCTTCCCGCCCGGCTGCAGCGTTTCGAAGAGCGGATCAGGCGGGGGAAGGACTACGAGCTCACTCCGGCCGAGCTCCGGCTGATCGGTTTCCTGCCGACGCATCTCTCGCTCCAGGAGATCGCCGATCGTCTTCACCTCTCACGCCCGACCGTCAAGACTCAGGTCGCTTCGATCTACCAGAAGCTCGGTGTCAAGAGCAGGTCCGAAGCCGTCGAGATCGTCGAGCAGTCCGGCCTCGGAGCGATCGAGGCCCGGCTCACGATTCCGGCTCCGGATTCCGACTGAGCTCGCGGTCCCGTATGAGCGGCCGCGGGTGAGGGTGGGCGATATCGGCCATTGTGGCCGATGACGGGCCGATCGACTCAGTCGTAGCGTTGGTGCAGTCGACCGACCGAGTCGACAAGAAACACCGGTTGACCGGCGTCTGGCCGGCCACCTGAGAAAGGAGTGCACGATGTCAGCTGATAGCGACGCGCCTGTCGATCTCTATATCGCGGCGTACGCCGATCCCGACGCGGCCAAGGTCGACTGGGACGCGATCAAGCAGCTTGCCGACGACGGCTCGATCAAGGTCGACGGGCTCGTACTCGTCAGCCGCCGTTCCGACGGCCAGATCCACGTCGACGACGACCTGCACACGACCGCCAAGGGCGCCGGGTGGGGCGCGGTCGGGGGCCTGGTCGTAGGCCTGATCTTCCCGCCCAGTCTGCTCGTGGGAGCGGCCGTCGGCGCCGGGATCGGCGCGGGGACTGGCGCCCTCATCTCCCATGGCGACAAGGCCGTGATCAAGGCCGATGTCGAGGACACCTTGCCGATCAACAGCTCCGGCATCGTCGCCGTGTTCGAGGAGCAGTGGGCCGGCGACGTCGGGAAGGCACTTTCGAGCGCGAGCAACGTGACCAAGGAGAAGGTCGACGGTAAGAGCGCCGAGCAGGTAAAGGCCGCCGCGAGCACCAGCAAGTCGGCCGCGACGACCTAGATCGAGGACACGGGCCGGACGTCTTCCGGCATCGAAAGGAGGAGCGCAAATGCTTGCATCTGGGAATTACCCCAGCTTCTGGGACGTGGTCGGGTGGATGATCATCTTGTTCTTCTTCGTGATGTGGATCTTCGTCGTCATCCACGTGTTCATCGACAACTTCCGCCGCAAAGACCACAGCGGACTCGCGAAGGCGATGTGGACGATCCTGATCGTCTTCTTGCCAGTTCTCGGCGTGGTCTTCTACCTGATCGCACGCCCGTCCGAGACCGCAGTAGAGGTCATGTAGCCAATGCTCTCCCGCTCTGCGAGTCATGAGCTGACATGCAAAACGAGAAGGCTCGTTCACGGCACACGGCCTTTGACTCGATCGAACTCAAGGAGGCTTCAAGATGGTTGTTGAGCGAGCTGGACTTCGGGGTGGTGGGTCCGGACGAGGGTTCACGTTCGGGACGCTGCTCGCGCTGCTCGTCGCCTTGGCCCTGGTCGCGGCCGCGTGCGGCGGCGGCAGTTCCGATAAGAAGGCGGACGAGGCGTACGCCAACAGCGTTTGCACGGCGATCGGCAGCTGGCAGACGCAGGTCAAGAGCATCCTGACTTCGTTCAGCGGCATCCCTTCGAAGGCGGGGCTCCAGACGAAGGTCACGCAGGTCGAGGCTGCCACCAAGATGCTGGCGACGCAGATCAAGGCCGTGCCGGCGCCGAACACCTCGGACGGACAGGCAGCCAAGCAGCAGCTCGATCAGCTCTCGACCGACGTCACGACCACGATCAGCTCGGCGAAGACCGCCGTTGCTCAGATCCCGAGCGGCGCCTCGGCCGGCCAAATCGCCGTCGCGCTGATACCGCTCAAGCCGCAGGTGCAGACCCTGCTGACCTCGGCCAAGTCGGCGATCAGCTCGCTGCAGAGCAGAAGTGGCTCGCTCGGCTCGGCGTTCAAGAGCACCGCTTCCTGCCAGAGCCTGGTCGGCGGCTGACGCCGATCGGACTCTCGATCTCGATGAATCTGATGCCAGTTGGGAGGACAACAAAGTGCAGAACAGTTTGACGGACAAGAAGCTGAAGAAGACGAGCCCGTCGGGACGGGTGGAGCATCTGTCGGTTGCAGAGCGCGTGGCACAGGGCAAGGCGGCGAGGAGTGCAGTGCCGCGGTCCGCGCATGCCGTGTGGGAGCCGCCGGCGGGTCGGCCGAGCCCGCTCAAGCTGCTGAAGGAGCAGGACGAGTCGCGGGTGCCGGAGCTTGTGCCGATCCGCCACGGGCGGATGCTGATCTCGGCCTTCACGTTCTACCGTGGTGCCGCCTACCTGATGGCCTCGGACCTCTCGGGTCTGCCGAGGACCGGTCTTCAGGTGCAGTTGTGCGGTGATGCGCATCTCTCGAACTTCGGTGCGTTCGCCGCACCGGACCGGCGGCTGGTGTTCAGCGTCAACGACTTCGACGAGACGCATCCCGGGCCGTTCGAGTGGGATGTGAAGCGGCTGGTCGCGAGCTTTGCCGTCGCCGGTCGCGATCGCGGCTTCGACGACAAACAGCGCGAGTCGGTCAACCTGGCGGTCGGGCGCGCCTACCGCGAGGCGATGGCGGCCCACGCGGGCCTGGGCAACCTCGAGCTTTGGTACGCACGCGTCGATGTCGACCAGCTGCTCACCGAGCTGCAGCGTGTCGCGAACACGAAGGAGCGCAAACGGGCGGAGCAGAACCTGGCCAAGACGCGCTCCAAGGACAGCCTCAAGGCGTTCTCGAAGCTGACCGAGATCGTCGACGGCGAACCGCGGATCGTCGGTGATCCGCCGGTCGTGACACCGATCGAGGATCTCCTAGGGGACGAGCGCGTGCACGAGTTGGAGGACTTCCTGCGCGGCGTGATCCGCTCCTACCGGCGGACGCTGGCCGGCGACCGCCGCCGGCTGCTCGAGCGCTACCGCTACGTCCACGCGGCCCGCAAGGTCGTCGGGGTCGGCAGCGTCGGCACCAGGGCGTACATCATGCTGCTGCTCGGCCGCGACGACAACGACCCGCTGTTCCTGCAGTTCAAGGAGGCGGAAGCGTCGGTGCTCGAACCGTTCGTCGGCAAGAGCGAGTTCTCAAACCACGGCCAGCGCGTCGTCGAAGGCCAGCGGCTGACCCAGGCCGCCAGCGACATCATGCTCGGCTGGATCCGCACACCCGGCGTCGACGGCGTTGAACGCGACTTCTACATCCGCCAGCTCTGGGACGAGAAGGGCTCAGCCCAGGTCGAGCTGATGGAGCCGACGATCATGCGTGAATACGCAAGGTTCTGCGGCGCCGAGCTCGCCCGCGCGCACGCCCGCTCCGGAGACCCGATCGCGATCGCCAGCTACCTCGGCACCAACGACGCCTTCGACCGTGCCCTCGCCGAGTTCGCAGAGACGTACGCCGACCAGAACGACCGCGACTACAAGACGCTTACGAAAGCAGCCCACGACGGCAGCATCGAAGTCGAAACCGGCGTCTAGCGACGACCCTCAACCGCCGAGTAGTGAGGAAGCCAACGGAGTAGTGAGGAGGCCAGCGATGAAGGTGATCATTGTCGGAGGCGTCGCTGGCGGTGCGTCGTGTGCGGCGCGTCTTCGCCGGCTGGACGAAGAGGCCGAGATCGTGATGGTGGAGCGGGGACCGTATGTCTCGTTCGCGAACTGCGGTCTGCCTTACTACGTCGGGGGCGTGATCGCGCACGAGTCGGATCTGCTGGTTGCCAATGAGCGGGTGTTTCGCGAGCAGTTCGCTGTCGATTGCCGGACGGGTTGCGAGGCGATCGGTATTTCGGCGGCCGACAGGACGGTGCAGCTACGTGACGTCGCGAGCGGTGAGGTGACCACCGAGTCGTACGACAAGCTTGTGCTGTCCCCGGGAGCGCCCTCGATTCGGCCGCCGCTGCCGGGGATCGACCTTCCCGGGATCTTCCCGGTGAGGACGGTGCCGGACGCTAGACAGATTCGTGAGTGGATCGAGCGAGGGACGACCTTCCTTGCGGGGATGGAGCGGTACTCGGGCTTCCAGACGGTGCGGCCGGCGAGGCATGCGGTCGTGGTCGGCGGCGGCTTCATCGGCCTCGAAATGGCGGAGAACCTCGTTCATCGCGGGTTCGACGTGACCGTCATCGAGCTTGCGGACCAGGTTCTCGCGCCGCTCGACCACGAGTACGGCCGGCTGGTCACGGAGTTCCTCGAGTTCCACGGTGTTCACGTCGTGCTGGACGATGGGGTCGCAGGATTCGAGGAGTCCGAGAACGAGACACTCACCGTGTCGACGCAGTCCGGGAAGCGTTTTCCCGCGGACATCGTGATTCTCGCGCTGGGCGTCCGCCCCGATACCACGCTTGCGACCATGGCCGGGATCGAGATCGGCGAGCGCGGCGGCATCCGCGTCGACGACCAGATGCGCACGAGCGACCCCGACATCTTCGCCGTCGGTGATGCCATCGAGGTGAGGGATTTCGTCACCGGTGAGTGGAGCCTGATCGCGCTTGCGGGACCGGCGAACCGGCAGGCCCGCATCGCGGCCGACGTGATCGCCGGCCGCGACTCCCACTTCCGGGGCACGCAGGGCACATCGGTCGTCGAGCTGTTCGGGGCAGCAGTCGCCTGGACCGGCGCCAACGAGAAGACGCTCGAGCGGCTCGGTGATACAGACTTCGAGAAGATCTTCCTCTACCCGAACTCGCATGCCGGCTACTACCCGGGGGCGAGGCCGATCGCGATGAAGGTCCTGTTCCGGAAATCCGACGGACGCCTGCTCGGAGCGCAGGCGGTCGGCGAGGACGGCGTTGACAAGCGGATCAGCGAGCTCGCCGTGGCGATTCAGCTGGGCGCGACCGTGTACGACCTCGAGCAAGTCGAGCTCTGCTACTCGCCGCCGTTCGGGAGCGCGAAGGATCCGATCAACTTCGCCGGAATGGTCGCCGCCGATGTGCTGCGCGGCGACATGCCGCTCAGCCAATGGGACTCCGCGAACGGCGGCTTCCTCCTCGACGTCCGCGAGAAGATCGAGCTCGCGGTTGAGCAGGTCCCGGGCGCGATCAATATCCCGCTGGGTGAGCTGCGCTCGCATCTCGACGAGCTCCCACGGGACCGCAAGATCCTCGTCGTTTGCCGCTCCGGCCAACGCGCCTACACCGCGACGCGCTGCCTCGTGCAAAATGGATTCGACGCCCGAGTGGTCTCCGGAGGGATGCTGTCCCACGCGATATTCGCGGCGGCGTGAGACGCCGAGCATCTCGAGCGTCCGCACGACTCCTCCGGCGGGACGCCGAAGATGACATGTGTCCGTGCGGGACGGTTAGCCGGGAGCGGGATCACTCCCAGGTCGGCGGGGGACGAACATCTCCTCCGCTGGGGTCAGGTCTCGCTCGTGCCGCGCAGCGTCGCCGCGAGGCTGTCGAGCTTGTGCTCGAGGGTGTCGAGGCGAGCTTCGATCCGCTCGGCATCGGTCGCTTCGTCGGTTGCCTGGGCGGCGTCATAGTCGCGCGTAGCGCGGGCGACGAAGGTCGATGTGATCACGGCTGTGACGATCGCGACGAAGGCGATCCCCTCAAGCATGACGAACGCGGCGACAATCCGGCCGACGACGTTCTTGGGTGTGACGTCGCCGTAGCCGACGGTGGTCACGGTCTGTATCGCCCACCACATCCCGACTCCGACGTTCGGGTACTCGTGTCGGTCGAGGACTGTCATGAGTGCGCCGGCCCCGACCACGACGACCACCGTGGCGATGACAATCGTGCCGGCTGCGTTGCGGACCGATGGGGGTTCGCGCAGGAACCGCGACACGCGTCGCTCGAGTAGCTTCGAGAGGTCCATAAGGGACAACGTTACGAGTGACGCCGGATGGGAGAGCAGGTAGCGGCATCGAGTGAGGCGAGACGATGGTGACCGGCAACGAGCGCTGTCTCCGATGCGGGGAGAAAGCAGACGGGCGATCTCTAACGAGACGAGGAAAGGCGACAGTTCGCAGGGAGCGACGATGACAGTCGACACTCAACACGCCGTTGAGCGGCACGCGTGCGAGATTCTCGCGCGCGTCTTCCCTGGCACGACCTGGTCAGTCAGTCCACGCGTACGGGCGCGACTCGAATCGACGTCCGCGCTGTGGCAGCTCGACTGTCTCGCTTCCGTGCCAAACGATGTGAACGCGCTCGGTTACGGGCAGGTTGCGAGCGCGGCTCCTTGCGCGCCGCACGAAGACCGCGTTGATTCCCTCCGCGAGCAAGCCGCGTAGCTCTTCGGTCTTGCCATCGGAACGCAGACGCTCGACGAGATCGCGGAGAGACACTCCCTCGGGAAGCCGCAGGCCGATCGCATCCGCGTCTCTTCCGGCGTCGCGCGCTGCTTGTAGCTTCGCGTGCCAGGTGTCGTACAGCGCCGCGACCATCGCGTCGTGATCGTCGTCGCCGATCTTGGCGCGCAGGGCGACGTTTGTCAGCGCGGCACGGTAAGACGCCTCAGCTGCCTTCACGTCCGCGTCGAGGTCGCTTCGGTTCGCGCCGTAACTCTTCGCACGCGCACCGAGGAAGAGCGGATCTTCGACGGCTGTGATGAACTCGTCGAGCACGTACTGCTCGATTCGTTCCTTCGCGATCGTCGAAGGATCAGGGCAGCGATCGTGTGCCGTCTCGGTCGTGCAGCGATACAGCGAAGGGGACGTCTTGCCTGCCGACTGCGCCTTCATGGCGAAGCGACAAGCGGCGCAGCGAATGATTCCCGACAACATACTCGGCTGTGAGTCACGGTTCGGCTTGCGCAGTCTCGTCGGACGAGATGATTCGCGCTGCGCGAGTAGCCACGTGCGCTCATCGACGAGAGGCTCGTGCGCGTCACGGTTGACGAGATCGCCGTAGCGCGCCTCGCCGAGGTAGACGCGGTTCGCGAGCAGACGGGCGATGCGCGAGGGGAGCCAGTGCGTCGCGCGCGACGTCCCGTTGCTGTCGGCGCGCGTCACTGGCAGCTTGCGCTCGTTCAGGTAGTCGGCGATCTCGGCGTTGCTCTCTCCCTCGCTCGCCATCTTGAACGCCTGCCGGATCGTCTCAGCGTGCCGAGGGTGGGGGATCAGGCGGCGGTCGGCGTCCGCGTCGCGCTTCGCCTTTGGTCCTCGCTTGTAGCCGGGGGGAACGTAAGGCGACACGTGAATACCTCGATGGACTGCGGCAGCTTGTGCCGTGTGCCAACTCTCGCCGATACGCTCGCGCTCCCATGCGGCAGCGGCGAAGAGAATGTCGCGCAGGAAGCGTCCGGCGCTCGTCGATGCGTCTAGCTGCTCAGCGACTGAGATCAGCGTGCCGCCCGCGCTTTCGATCTCTTCCACGGCCGTGAGCGCGCCGACGTTCGAGCGCGCGAAGCGGTCGAGCTTTGCGACGATGATCCCGTCTGCCTCGTGACGCTTCACCATCCCGAGGAAGCGATCGAACGTGGGACGGCTCATCACGCCGCCACTGACATCGAGATCGCTGCCCTCGTCGATGATCCTGTGCCCGTACGTCTCCGCGTAGCTGCGACTGCGCGCGAGCTGGTCACTCTCCGAGATGAAGCTCGGGCCTTCGCGACCGCGGACGGCGCTGACGCGCGCGTAGCTCAGTAGACGTAGACCTTCGGGCGAGCGGTGGCTATCTTGCTTGCGCCTTGGCATTTCTCCTCGCCTCCTGAGCTCTTATGTACAAACGATATCACGTGCACACGTTCGGCTGCCAGATGAACGCGCACGACTCGGAGCGGATCAAGGGGCTCCTCGAGGAGCTCGGGCTCGGAGAAGCACCCGACGCCGGCGAGGCCGACGTCGTCGTGTTCAACACCTGCACGATCCGCGAGAAGCCGGATACGAAGCTCGCCGCGTACCTCGGTGCGGAGGCCGCACGCAAGCGTGCCGATCCGTCTCGCGTGATCGCCGTCGGCGGCTGCTATGCCGAGGCGCAGCGCGAACGCATCTTCGAGCTGTACCCGTTCGTCGACGTTGCCTTCGGTCCGGGGTCGATCGCACACCTCGGCGAGTGGCTCGGCGCGGGCGGGCAAGGGGTTGCGCGAGGAAGCTTCGGGCTCGACCGGCGGTCGTTCGCCGCAACGCTGCCGATGCATCGTGAGCGCAGCTTCCAGGCATGGGTGCAGGTGTCGATGGGATGCAACTCCGTGTGCTCGTATTGCATCGTCCCTGCAGTACGCGGTCGCGAGGTTTCGCGCCGGCCCGGCGAGATCGTGGCCGAGGTGACGCGCCTAGCGCGCGAGGGCGTGAAGGAGGTGACGCTGCTCGGCCAGAACGTCAACTCGTGGGGCCGTGACCTGCTGCCGGACACGCGCATGGAGTTCGGTGAGCTTCTGCGTGCAGTCGACCGTGTCGACGGCATCGAACGGATCCGGTTCACGAGCCCGCACCCGAAGGACTTTCGCGATCCTGTGATCGCCGCGATCGCCGAATGCGACACGGTCTGCGAGCACGTTCATCTGCCGCTCCAGTCCGGTTCGACGCGGATTCTCAAGTCGATGCGGCGCACGTATTCGCGCGATCGGTACCTCGCCCTCGTCGAGAAGCTGCGGGGCGCGATCCCGGATGTCGCGCTCGGCACCGACATCATCGTCGGTTTTCCGGGCGAGACGGAGGCCGACTTCGCCGAGACGCTCGCAGTGGCGACGGAGGTGGGCTTCGACAGCGCCTTCACGTTCGTGTACTCGCCCCGCGCCGGCACCGAGGCTGCGGCGATGCCCGACCAGGTTCCACACGACGTGAAGATCGAGCGCCTCGAGCGCCTGGTCGAGGTCACGCAAGGGACTGCGCGGCAACGCAACGAGGGCCGCATCGGAACCGTCGAAGAGGTGCTCGTCGAGGGGCCGTCACGGACGGACGGCACGTTGCTCCGTGGCCGGACCCGGCGGAACACGACCGTCAACTTCGAGGGCGACGCGACCCCGGGCCAGTGCGTCGACGTCCTCGTGACCGGGGCCACCTCGACCACGCTGCGCGGCTCACAGCACGCTCTGGCCGCGGCCTGAGGCAGGATTCTCCGATGCGTGTCCTCGTCACCGGCTCGTCCGGACAGATCGGCACCAATCTGGCCCTGCGGTTGCAAGCCGACGGCCACCGGGTCTTCGGCGTCGACAAGCGCCTGAACACCTGGGTGCCGGAGGCGTTTCCGACGCTGCTCCAGGATCTCGCAGGTCACTACCCAGCCTTCCGCGGCGGCATCGGAGGTGTCGAGTACCCGGAGGTCGACGTCGTCGTCCATCTCGCCGCTCACGCGAAGGTCCATCAACTCGTGCGGCAGCCCCACCGGGCCCTCGAGAACGCGATCATGACCTTCAACGTCCTCGAGTTCGCACGGGCGCTCCGGTTGCCGTTGATCTTTTCGTCGACGCGTGAGGTCTACGGCGACGTCCACCGGTTCGAGGAGTACGCAGAGGAGGCTGCAGACTTCGCCTACACGGAGAGCCCGTATTCGGCTTCGAAGATCACGAGCGAGGCATTCATCTATTCGTATGCGCGCTGCTACGAGCTCCCGTATCTGGTCTTCCGCTTCTCGAACGTGTACGGCCGTTACGACAACGACCTCTGGCGCATGGAGCGCGTGCTTCCGCTGTGGATGCACTCGCTGTCGCGTGGCGAACCGATCACGATCTTCGGCGGGGAGGAGAAGCTGCTCGACTTCACGTATATCGACGACTGCGTCGAGGGCATCGCACTGGGCGTCTACGGGCTCGAGTCGAGGAAGCTGGCGAACGAGACGATCAACCTCGCGTTCGGAGAAGGGAACTCACTCGTCCGCGCCGCGAACCTGATTGCCGCCGAGCTCGGTGTCGAGCCACAGGTCACGCTGTCTCCGTCACTGCTCGGCGAGGTCACGCATTACGTCGCCGACATCAGCAAGGCTCGAGATCTGCTCGACTGGCAGCCGGAGACCTCGCTCGACGCCGGGATCCCGAAGGCGGTGGCCTGGTTCAAGGAGTGGCGCGCCGCCCATCCCGAGGAGGATCGGCCGTTCGTCAGGCCGCAGGCCGGCGACGAGGTCGATCATGGCTTCAAACAGCCTGCCAGCGCCGGCACCTGACGTCGTCGCGCTCTTCGGCCCGACCGCCTCGGGCAAGACCGCCGTAGCCGAGCGGCTCGTCTCGCTGCTCGACGCACGGGCCATCTCCGCCGACTCGGCCGCACTCTACGCCGGCTTGCCGATCTTGACTGCGGCACCGCCGTACGCGACCGAGCTCGTCGGTGTCGTGCCGTTGTCGGAAGGAGTCTCGGTCGGCGGTTACCAGCGCCTTGCGCATGCGGCGATCGACCACGCCGTTGCGGCTGGGAAGCGTGCCCTCGTCGTCGGCGGCACCGGCCTCTACCTCCGCGCCGCGCTCTCCGAGCTCCAGCTCGCCCCTCCGCCGCTGCCGGGCGAGCGGGAACGGTGGGAGCGAACGTACAGCGAGCTCGGCCCGGCGCGAGCGCACGCCCTGCTTGCAGAGTGCGACCCGGCCGCCGCAGCTCGCGTTCATGCGAACGACCGCAAGCGGGTCGTCCGAGCCCTCGAGCTGTCGGCGAGGCAGGAGTCGCTCGCGCCCGAACGTGACGACCTCTGGAGCGGCGACTTTCGACGACCGACGCTCCTGGTCGCACTCGACGTTCCACTCGAGGAGCTCGACAGGCGTATCGAAGAACGGACCGAGCTTCTCGCGTCACGCGGCGCCGCCGACGAGGCGAGGCGCGCGTGGGCGGGGCCGCTGTCTGCGACCGCGACGAAGGTCCTCGGCCTCGAGGCGTTCGCGACGCTCCCCGTGGACGAAGCTGTGGTCGCGACGACCGCCGCGACGAAGCGACTCGCTCGCTACCAGCGCAAGTGGCTCCGGCGGCTTCCCGGCGTCGTTACGCTCGACGGCGGTCGAGCCCCCGAGGAGATCGCCGATGAGATCAGCGCGTTGGCACGCACAGCAGAACGTCTACCTCGTCACTGAGGACCCGCTCACACCGGACCTCGTCCGCGCGTTCGTGGGCGACGCCGACGGGTTCGTCGAAGTGCTGTCCGCCGATCGCGAACGCCTCGAGATCGTGATCTGGAATCCCGACGGCTCCCAGGCGGAGATGTCGGGCAACGGGACACGCATCGCTGCCCGCTGGCTCGCCGCACGCAGCGGCGCCGGAGCAGTAGTCGTCCGCATCGGCGACCGCGAGGTGCGGGCGCGGATGCTGGAGCCGCCGTTCGTCGAACAGCAGCTCGGCCCCGTCGTCGTCGGGACCGAGGAAGAGGTCGCAGGCATCACGCTCGTGACCGTCGACGTCGGCAATCCGCATGCCGTGGTGGCCGGCGATCCGGCTGACCTGCCGGTCGTCGGACCGCTGCTCGAGAGGCATCCACGTTTCCCGCAGCGGACGAACGTGCAGGTTGCGCGGAGGATCGACGACAGGACGATCGAGGCGCGGGTCTGGGAGCGGGGGGTGGGCGAGACGGGCTCATCGGGCTCGAGCGCCGTCGCGGTCGCCGCGGCGTTCGGCGCGACACCCGCGACCGTCAGGTTTCCCGGTGGACCGCTCGAGGTCCGTTTCGACGGCGCCACGGCATACCTGACCGGACCGGCCGAGCCGGTGGAGGTGTAGAGGCTAGATCTCGAAGTCCCGCAGCGCCTGGTTGAGCGACGTCTTGCGGTCGGTCGACTCGTTCCGCCGCCCGATGATCAGGGCGCAGGACAGGTGGTAGGTGCCCGCCCGAAACTCCTTCGGTCGTGTCCCGGGGACGACGACCGAATGCGGGGGCACGAAGCCCCGATGCTCGATCGGGTCGACGCCGGTGACGTCGATGATCGGAATCGACGCCGTCAGCGTGACGTTCGGCGCGAGGACCGCCTCGCGGCCGATGCGCACGCCTTCGACGATCACGCAGCGCGAGCCGATGAATGCGCCATCCTCGACGATCACCGGCACGGTGCCGACCGGCTCGAGGACACCGCCGATGCCGACACCGCCCGCGAGATGGACGTCGGCGCCGATCTGCGCCCCCGAGCCCACCGTCGCCCAGGTGTCGACCATCGTGCCCGGGCCGATCCAGGCGCCGATGTTGACGTACGAAGGCATCAGCACGACGCCCCGGGACAGGAAGGAGCCGTAGCGCGCGACGGCCGGCGGCACGACGCGCACGCCGAGCGACTCGTAGCCGGACTTCAGCGGAATCTTGTCGTGGTAGGAGAATGGGCCGACCTCCTGCGGCTCCAGCCCGCGGACGCGGAAGTAGTCGAGGATCGCCGCCTGGACGTCGGCATTCACCCGCCAGTCGTCGCCGTCCGGCTCGGCGACGCGAAGCTCGCCGCGGTCGAGCGCCGCGACCGTCTCGAGCGGGTCGAGCATTCAGTGGCCCCTCCGGCAAATAGCGGCACCCTTTGGCCGGCTGCAAACCGGCGCATGCATGCGTCCTCGGTCGCGCCGATAGCAACGGCTATCGGCGCTCCCTGCGTCCTTTGCCTGCTTGGTTTTCGCGCGGCCAAAAGGCACCGGATTTACCGGAGGAACCACTACAAAACCCCGCGCAGGATCACAGCGGCCCGCTCGCATTGCTCCTGCGTGGGTACGAGGGCGAAGCGCACGTAGCCTTCGCCGGCTGCCCCGAAGAACGAGCCGGGAGCGCACACGATGCCGTGCTCGAGCAACCGGCGAGCGAAGGGCTCCGACGGCCCTCCGACGTCGAGCCAGAGGTAGAACGTCGCGACCGACCCTGCGAGACGGAGCCCTCCGGCCTCGAGCACCGGGAGGAGCGTCTCGCGCTTGCGCCGGTAGAGCGCGCGCACCTCGGCGACATGCTCGTCGTCCGCCCACGCCGCGATCGACGCGCGCTGGACGAACTCCTGCGGCGCGGTGCCGACCGTCGGGCGGAAGTGGCGCAGCGCATCGCAGATCGCCTGCGGCGCGCAGACGAAGCCCGATCGGTAGCCGGTCATCGACGAGCGCTTCGAGAGGGTGTTGAAGACGACGACGTTCGCCCGGTCGGACACTTGCAGAGCCGAGACGGGAGGCTCCTCGAACCAGAGCTCCGAGTACGCCTCGTCGGAGCAGACCAGGAAGCCGTGGCGGCGCGCGCGTTCGGCAAGCTCGTCGTAGAACGCGGCGGACGCAACAGCACCCGTCGGGTTGTTCGGGTAACAGACCCAGAAGAGGGCGATGTCGTCCCAGGCGTCGAAGGCGTCGAGGTCCGGGAGCCAGCCCGAGCCTTCGCGCAGCGGAACGGTCACCACCGACCCGCCGCCGAAGAGCGTCCCGCGCTCGTAGACGGGGTACGCGGGCTCGGGAATCGCAACCGCGCGCTTCTCGCCGAGCGCGACCTGTGCGAAGGAGAAGATCGCCTCCTTCGAGCCGAGCGTCGGCACGATCTCCGCCGCCGGATCGACCGTCACGCCGAAACGCCGGTCGATCCAGCCGGCGATCGCGGTCCGCAGCTCCGGCAGGCCGGAGGCGCGTGGATACGAGGACACGTCCTCGACCGATGCGAGCAGCGCCTCCCTGATGAAAGGGGGAGTGACCTCACGCGGGTCGCCCATGCCGAAGTCGATCGGCTCGATTCCGCGAGCACGAACCTCGGCCCGCCAGTCGTCGAGACGCGCGAACGGATACTGGGCGAGGTCTGCGAGGACGGGAGAGAGATGGACGCTCACGATCAGACCGTACCGCGCAGACGGCGGAGATCGTGCAGCACGTCGGCCGCTCGGACCTTGGCGTCGTAGTAGACGCGTTCACGGCCCTTCGGGTCGACGAGCACCTCGAACGCCGAGTGGCTGACGGTCTTGCTCGGGCCCGGGACGGTCGCGACATGCCATGCGCGCCAGACCGGTTGAAGCTGCGACCGAGCCCCGATCAGATAGTGAAACGCGCTCGAGAGACGATGGGAGTGCGCGTATGCGCGCACCGCCGCCGGCGTGTCCCCTTTCGGGTCGACGCTGACCGCAACCACGCGCAGGTCGGGAGCCCGAGCGAGAGCCGTATTCAGATTCTGGGCGATCAGCGGGCAGACGTCCGGGCAATGCGTGTACAGGAATGCGACTGCAACCCACGTGCCGCGGAAGTCCGAGAGGCGGACGACGCGCCCGCGATCGTCATGGAGCGAGATCGGAGGAGCGACCGGCTTGGCCTGGATGATCGCGCCGCCGACCTGCGGTGTCGTCGCCGTCGGCGCCGAGATCTTCGGCTGCGCCGAGCTCCCGCAACCCGAGAGCGCGAGCACGGCCAGAGCGGCGAACGCGCCCGGCGAGCTACGCACGCGTCAGCCTCCGGCGGCGACGCAGGAGCATCGAGACGCCGAGACCGACCGCGACAAGCACGAGCGCCCCGCCCGCGATCTTCACCCGGTCGGCGTTCGACGAGTTGTGCGCGGGTGGAGGCGCGGCGACGTGGACCCCGTGGAGAGCGAGCAAGCGACGGACGGCGGTGTTCGCGGCGGCGGTGAGCGTGTCTCCGTCGGCCGCGGCCGGCGGTGGCAGGGAGTGGAGGGCAGCGACCTCCCGGGCCGGCAGCGGCTTGTGCCACCACAGCCCGTAACCGCTCGGCGTCACCACCAGCACGCGCGCCTTGTTCACGAAGCTGAGCTCCGTGCCCAGGAACTTCGCGTACTGCTGAGGCGGCCGTTTGAAGAGGATCGAGACCGCCCCCAGGTCGTTCGGGCCCGCGATGATCGCCACCTTGATGTGCACACCCGCCTTTCGCCCTGAGGCCAGAGCGGCGTTGAGCGCCTGCTTCTGGGCCGTCGAGACCTTCGCCGTGAAGGGGTAGAACGCGTCCTGCTGGATCAGGAAGTCGCTCGCCGGGTCGGCGTCGGCGCGTGCGGCCGACGCCCCGAAGCAGAGCGCGAGCAGTGCCGCAACCGAGACCAGTGCGGCTCTAGCCAAGGATCGACCTCAACAGCAGGCCGATGAGGATCACCGCCGCCACGCCTGCCACGAGCGCTCCGAGCGCGGCTGCCAGCCGGATGCCGATGCCAGACGTCATCACGTCACCTTCAGCGTGAACGGCGCCGTGAGGATCTTGCCGTTCACCTGCGTCTGGAGGAACAACCGCCACGTCCCGGCGACCGGAACGAGGACGCCGACCGTCAGCTTCCCGGGCGTCGTCGAGGTCCCTGTGACCTTTGCCCCCCCGAGCAGGCTCGTGCAACCGCTCGCTCCCTTCGCGCAGACGTGCGTGTGGAAGTAGTCGAGCGAGCCGTTGCGGAAGAAGATCGCGTGGGCGAGGGCGCCGTACCACGGCGTGAAGTGCGCCGGGTGGCCGTCGGGGTCGGTGACGCTCAGCTTGAGGAACGCTGCCTGGATCGCGCGGAGTCGCGGCGCCTGCTGGAGGGTGAACCGGTAGCCGTCGACGGTGACGCTTCGCGCAGGTGGAGGCAGCGGCTTTCGTCGATACGTTCCGGTCACGTGCACCGTGCGGAACAGCTGGAAGTTCGGCTGCTCTCCGAATCTGGGATAGATGTCGATGACGGCGCGGTAGGTGCCGGGCGCCGGGAACGTGATGCGCTCGGCGATCGTGCCGTTGGACGAGATCGGCGGGTGGCGGTGGACGATGTAGGCGAGGTCGCTCCGCACCAGGATCAAGTGGACGCCGGTGTGCGGGCCGGGCCCGCGCTTGAACTCCGTCAACGGAGTGCCGTCGGGGTTGCGGATCACGAACGACACCGTCGTCGGCGTGTTCGGCTTCACCGCTCCGGCGGGCTGGAAGTGCGAGAGCGTGTAGTTGCGCGCCGGTGCGATCGTCGGGGTCGAGGACGCACCGCCTCCACAACCGGCGAGGGCTGCGGGCACGAGCGCAAGGATGATGAAGCGTGCTCTCACGGCTGCTCCGGAGGGAAGAGGAAGGAACGGTGTGGCGGGACGTACGGCGCCGAGCTCGATGACGATCTGCGCATTCGGAGTCAAGCGGACACCGGCAGCGTCGCCGCGGACGAGCCTCCCGGCGACGTACGCGCGCACCCGGGCCGTCGAATGGAACGAGGCGATCCGGTGGCGCGCCAGCGGCTGTCCCCAGAGGCGGAAGAGGTCGCCGACCGTCAGGCGCGAGCCCCGGGCGACCCCGAGCACGCCGATCGGCGTCCGCGTGCGGATCGGGTAGTCGCAATGCGGCGGCCCGTCCGATCCCGGCCGGGACGATCACCACGCGCCGGTTGACGAAGACCTCGACGTGAACCGGGAACACGGCACGAGCCGGGGCGCAGCGAAAGTCCCCGACGGGCCGTCCGTCGAGTTGCTGCGCCGGGGGCCGGTACCGAGGGCCGGGCCCGATCGGCCACGGATGCACCGACGGGTCGCCGCCGATGGCGAGCAGGGCGAGTGCAAGGGCGATCACCGCACGATCCTCGGCGGCTGGTCGGCGAGGAAGCTCAGCCCGGCGGCGCAGATCCCCGCGACGACCGCCGCCGCACAGACGAGACGGGCGAGCTCTGCCGGCAGCGCGGAGATGACGACGCCGTGGCGGAAGATCGGGAGCGAGCTCAGCATCGCCAACGCGGCGAGCGCGCCGATCACTCCTGCGGCCGCCGTCCGGCGCGTTCCGCTCGTCCGCGCGAGAACGGCGCCGGCCGCGATCGCCACGGTCGCACCGCCGGCCAGCTGAAACCATTGCACGCCACCCGTCGGCGCGTCGCGAATGGCGAAGGCCGTGATCGCCGCGAGGGCGGCAACGGCGGCGACGACCGAGAGGACGAGCACGAGGGCCGTCCGCGAGCGGGGCCGTCTGATCGCGACGACGACGATCGCGGCTGCCGAGGCGGCTGCGCCGAGCAGCCACGGGAGGATGTCCGGGCCGGGGACGCGAACGAAGGTTCCGCTGATCGCGGCAGGATGCTCGTCGATCGTCAGCGGTACCGACCACCGACCGACCGTTCCGGTGCCGCCGTGCGCCGGCGGAGACAGTCGGTGATCGTGCCAGGCGAACGACCGGCCGTCGGCGACGCGCTTCCAGCCGATCCCGGCGGTCACGATGCGGTCGGCGTTCGCGGTCGGCGATGCACGGTTGGCCTCGACCGCTCCATCCGCGAAGCGGACCATCGGCTCGCCGAGGAGCCCGCGCACGACCACGGTGCGACCCGGCTCGACGGTCACCTGCAACGAGCGGTCGCCGTCGAGGACGCGGACGGTGACTCCCTCCACAGGCGGACCGATCACGAGCCGGTCGTCCAGGGCGACCACGGGTCCCCGGCCGTGCGCAGCCGCGTTCGCGGGCAGCAGCAGCACCAGCACGGCCATGACGACGAGCCACAGCAGGGGTCGATCTCCTCCTTCACTTCTCTCGGCGGCGTCCGAACGACGCAGCGACGGCGCGGTCAGCCCGGAAGGGGAGGTGCACGACCGGCGCCCGCAGCGGCGAGAGGCCTCGGACGGACGAGGGAGACCGATGCCCCGGCGTCGCGGTGCCGGAGGCCGAAGCCTGCGTGCCGCCGACGGCCGCCGGAACGGGCAACGGCGTCGACGACCGCAGTCGCGACCTGCAGCAGCAGCGCGATCACGGCCCCGACCCCGACGGCGACGACGCCGGCCCACCAGCCGCCGTGGCCGACGATGCCCGCCAGGCCGGTCGGGTGGCCGGCGGCGACGAGCCCCTCGAGGAACTCCTGGGCGCCGTAGATCGCCGTCAGCAGGCACGACGAGGCGATCCAGACGGCTCCGAACGACCGGCGCCGCTCCGTCGGGCGCCCGGTCGCGAACGCCTGGGCGACCCGCGCGACGAAGCCCCCCGTCGCGAGACAGAGAAGCAGCACGAGCCAGGGCGCGAAGGAGTCGAGGTAGGAGTGCCCCTGGGCGGCGAGTTGCGCCGAGGCGTGTGACCCGTACGCGATCCGGTAGCGCAGCTGGTGCACCACCAGCGCACCCGCGGGCAGCAGGAGCAGCCCTCGAGACCGAAGCGAGACGCCCGTGATCCTCGAGATCACTCCGACAAGGGTACCGGCTCGCCGGTGAGGAACCGCTTCAGCGCCTCGAGCGTTCGCGCGAGCTCCGCGATCTCGACCCGCTCGTCCGCCGTGTGGGCGTATCGCGTCGCACCGGGCCCGAGGTTGACGGCATCGAGGCCGCGGGCGGCGAAGTCGGCGACGTTCGTCCAGGCCTGCTTCGGTTCGATACGGAACGGGCCGGCCGCGCGCAGCCCCGCCACGGCTGGGCTGTCGAGCGACGGGACATGGGCGGGCGGCGAGTTCGCGAGGATCTCGACGCCGCGACCCACGAGCTCCGCCACGCGCGCAACGGCGTCGTCCGGCGTTCGGTCCGGCGCATAGCGGAAGTTGAGCGTCACCTCGACGCTCGCGGGAATCACGTTCGACGCGATGCCACCGTGAATCTCGGTAACCGAGAGGACCTCGCGAAACACGAGGCCCTCGATCTGCACGTCGCGCGGCTCGAGCGTCAACACGCCGCGCAGGCCCTCGAACGCGACGCCGACGGCATTGACGCCGTGCCACGGGCGGGCCGAGTGGGCGGCGCGCCCTTCGAACACGACGCGCGCGTTGAGATTCCCGAGACACCCGAGCTGCAGGGTGTTGTCGGTCGGCTCGAGGACGACGACGAGCGAAGCCTCGTCGATGAGCGGAACGCCGGCGAAGACAGCCGGCAGTGGGTTGACCGACGGGCCGAGCTCCTCGCGCGGGAAGAACAAGACCGCGAGGTCGTAGGCGAGGTCGGCGACCGCCGCCCAGTTGGCGAGCTCGATCATCACAGCGAGGCCGCCCTTCATGTCGCTCGCACCGAGCCCGACGACGGCGCCTCCGGCGATGCTCCCCGGCAGGTTGTCCTGGGCGGGGACGGTGTCGGTGTGGCCCGCGAGCAGGACGAGCGGCCTGCCGCCCCGCACGGCGTACACGAGCGACTCGCCGTCGTCGAAGACCGCCGGGAGTCGGACGGCCCGCCGTACGTACTCGGTGACGGCGGCCTCCGAACCGGAGACCGACGGGATGTCGACCAGGTCGAGCGCCCGTGCGGCGACGGGGGTGGTTGCGTCGGTTGCGGGCATAATCGGCCGATGATTCCACGTTTGGCGGGCGGTGAGGTCGAGCGCGGCTTCGTGCTCGCAGTGCTCGCACAGGGAGTTGATGCCGACGACGAGCTCGCCGAAGTACGCGAGCTTGCACGCACGGCGGGCGTCGAGCCGGTCGGAGAGGTCGTCCAGCGACGTGCGCGGCCTGCGCGGGTGACGTACGTCGGTCGCGGCAAGCTGGACGAGCTGAAGGAGCGCTTCCGCGCCGCGTCGGCCGAGAGCCTGCTCGTCGACGACGAGCTCGAGCCTGCGCAGCAGCGCTTCCTCGAGAACGAGCTCGGCGTTCGGGTCGTCGACCGGACGCAGCTGATCCTCGACATCTTTGCCCAGCACGCAATCACCGCGGAAGGGAAGCTGCAGGTCGAGCTGGCGCAGCTCGAATACAACTTGCCGCGCATGCGTGGCATGTGGCAGCACCTCGAGCGCCTCGGTGGCGGCGTCGGAACGCGAGGCCCGGGCGAGTCGCAGCTGGAGACGGACCGGCGACTGGCGCGGCGGCGGATCTCGCTGCTCAAGCAGCGCCTCAAGGATCTCGAACGGCAGCGTGAAACGCGCCGACGCGAGCGGCGGCGCACCGAAGTTCCGACCATCGCCCTCGCGGGCTACACGAACGCCGGGAAGTCGACGTTGCTGAACGCGCTGACGGGCGCCGAGGTGTCGGTCGAGAACCGGTTGTTCGAGACGCTCGACCCGACGACACGCGGCTTCGTCCACGACGGTCGCCGGTATCTCGTCACCGACACGGTGGGCTTCATCCGCCGACTGCCGCACCAACTGGTCGAGGGGTTTGCGTCGACGCTCGAGGAGACGCTCGTCGCGGACATGGTGCTGCACGTCGTCGACGCCTCCACGTCCGACGAGGAGCAGGATCGCCAGCGCGAAGCAGTCGACGATGTCCTGCACGAGATCGGAGCGGGGGAGCTGCCGAAGGAGCTCGTCCTGAACAAGATCGACCGCGTCGACCCGCTCGGCCGCCGCCGGCTCCGCAACCGGTTTCCCGGTGCGCTTCAGGTCTCGGCGCTCGGCGGGGAGGGCCTCGACGAGCTCCGCGCCGAGCTCGCGCGGCGCTTCGACGATCGCTTCGAGCGCGTCAGGCTTCTCATCCCGTACGACGAGGGCGCCCGGCTCTCGGAGCTGTACGCACTCGGTACACCGGTCGAGGACCGGGAAGACACGGCCGACGGCGTGCTCGTGGTGGCGCGCCTCCCCCGACGCGACCTCGTTCGATTCGCCCCGTTCCTGATCGCCGACGCCGACGGGACGAAGCTGGAGAGCGCCTGATCGAGCTCCCGGTTCACAGGCTACGCGCCGAGGCGGTGATCCCGACCCGCGCGTACTCGGGCGACGCCGGGCTCGACCTCGCCGCGTGCGAGCGAGTGGAGCTGCGACCCGGCGAGCGCGCGCTCGTCGGGACCGGGCTCGCGGTCGCCATCCCCGAGGGCTATGCAGGCTTCGTGCAGCCGCGCTCGGGGCTCGCCGCGCGGCACGGGATCTCGATCGTCAACACGCCCGGCCTGGTCGACGCCGGCTACCGGGGTGAGCTGAAGGTGGCGCTGCTCAACACCGACGCCCGCGAGTCGTTCGTCGTCGAGCCCGGGATGCGGATCGCACAGCTGGTCGTCTTGCCGGTTCCGGCTGTCGAACCGGTCGAGGTCGCCGAGCTGCCCGAGAGCACGCGTGGGGCGGACGGCTTCGGCTCGTCCGGGCACTAGGCCGTGGAGCCCCGGATCCGTGTCAGCGCGATTCTCATGTGGCAGGGGCGCATCCTGCTCTGCCGGCAGGAGAAGCCGGGCAAGGAGTACTGGCTGTTGCCGGGCGGTGGAGTCGACGCGGGCGAGACGCTGGTCGAGGCGCTCCGACGGGAATTGCGCGAGGAGCTGGGCGTGACGGCGGACGTGCAGTTCGAGGGACCGGTGGCGCTCGTCGACTCGATCGCCCCGAAGTCGCTGCGACTGCGCAAGCACGTCGTCCACATCATCTTCGCGGCCGATCTCTCGCACCGCTCGCTTCACGACGTCGAGACGAAGGATGCCGCCGTGAAGGGCGCGCGGCTCTTCTCTCCGGATGAGCTCGCCGACATCGTCGTGCACCCGCCGATCAAGCGTTTTCTGGCGCGCCGCCAGCCGGGAGACCCGGCCGTCTATCTCGGGAGCCTCTGGGCGCGCTAGCGGGCTCTCAGAATCTTCCGCCGCGAGACCGTGCGCGCGCCGACGACACCTCATGTGCTGCGCGTTCGAGCCCGTCTTCGAGCGGCGCGAGCTCCGGTGGCTCGCCACCCGTGCGATGCGCGAGGGCATCCGCGAGAACCCGGTCGGCGAACCACGGGTTGCGCGGAAGCAACGGGCCGTGCAGGTAGGTCCCGTACGCCCGGCGGTAGCGGCAGCCCTCGTACCCCGACTCGCCGTCGTTCCCGAATCCCGCGAGCACACGGCCCAGCGGCTCGGCGTCGTCGTCGAGCACTGTCCTGCCGGCGTGGTTCTCGAACCCGGCGAGCGTACTGCCCGCCCATGCACACTCGAGCAGCACATCGCCGATCATGCGCCTCTCGCCGGCGACCGTCTGGAGCGGAAGCAAGCCGATGCCGGGAAGCTCGACGCCTGCGACGTCCCGATAGGAGCGCCCGAGCAGCTGGTAGCCGCCGCACACGGCCAGGAAGGCAGCCCCATGCTCGACCGCCGTGCGGAGCGCGTCCGCCTTGGCGGCGAGATCCGGGGCGACGAGCTCCTGCTCGCGGTCTTGTCCACCGCCGACGTAGTACAGGTCGACCTCGCCGGGCCGGATCTGATCTCCGAGGCCGACCGCCGTCACGTCGAGCTCGTGCCCGCGCCGCCGCGCGCGGTCTGCGAGGACGGCGATGTTTCCGCGGTCGGCATAGATGTTCAGGTAGTCCGGGTACAGGTGGCCCACGCGAATCCTCACGCCGCAGCCTCCCAGTAGTTCGCCACGTACCCGCGGGACGCCACGAGCCGACGCAGCGCCAGCATGGCGGTGTACGTCGGCAGGACCGTGAGCTCGCCTCCCTGCGGCGTGAGCGCGAGCCCACGGTCGAGCGCCG
Organism: uncultured Thermoleophilia bacterium; assembly: GCA_963851065.1. Lineage (GTDB taxonomy): Bacteria > Actinomycetota > Thermoleophilia > Gaiellales > Gaiellaceae > PALSA-600. Next base: position 111,651 of record CAWKNW010000007.1, on the reverse strand, counting down.
CCTCGAGCGAGCTCTCGACGTCGATGTGATTTCGCGGCAGGCCGGCGTAGGCGAACCGCAACGCCAGTTCTTCGGCGCGGGCCCCGGTCGCCACGAGTGTCTCCAGGCCGGCGAGCAGCGGTTCGAAGTCCACGTCCCAGATCCACGAAACGTCGCGGCCGTCCGCGATCTCGTCGTTCAGCGCGACGACGGCCACCCGAGGCGGCGCCGCGTCGACGAGTGTCCGCACGATCTCGTTCGCTCCCGCAGGGTTCTTGATCAGCAGCATCAGGACTCGCCGGTCTGCTACCCGGATACGTTCGAAGCGTCCGAAGGCGGGGGAGAAGCGCCCGAGCCCCGCCGCAACTTCGCCGATCGGCGCCCCGAGCTCGAGTGCCAGCGACGCCGCGCCCACGGCGTTGTACACGTTGTAGAGGCCCGGCAAGGCGAGCTCGACTCGGGTCGTGCCTTCCGGAGCGGCGAGGGTGAACGCAGCGCCGTCGAGGCCGTGGAGCTCGATCTCGCTCCCCACGACGTCGAGCCGCGGCCGGGCGTGCCCGCATTTCGGGCAGCGGTAGTCGCCCAGGTGGCCGACGTAGGCAGCTGCGTAGCCGTACGGCGTGCCGCAGCGCAGGCAGTACTTCGAGTCGGCCGCGTGCTGCAGAGCCGGACGTGCGTGTACCGGGTCATCGATGCCGAACACACGAGCGTTCTCGACACCGTGTGCGAGATCGGCGACCTGAGGGTCGTCGCCGTTCACCACGAGTGACGCGCCCGGTAGATCGGCGACGGCCGTACGCCAGCGGCCGGCAACGTGCTCGAGCTCGCCGTAGCGGTCGAGCTGGTCACGGAAGAGGTTCGCGAGGAGGAGCGCGCGCGGCTCGAGCCGGCGTGCCACCTCGGGCAGGGCTCCCTCGTCGACTTCGAACAGGCCGAGCTCGGCATCGCGACCGGCGAGCAGGGAGGAGGCGACGCCGGACACGAGGTTGGCACCGGACGCGTTGTGCACCACCCGAACGGTCGGACGCAGGATCTCGGCGACCATCGCAGTGGTCGTCGTCTTGCCGTTCGTGGCGGAGACCAGGGCGGACCCTCGCGGCAGCCGCCGCCCCAGGGCGTCGATCGCACCGGGGTCGAGTTTCCAGAGCAGCTTCCCGGGGAGCGTCGTGCCACCGCCTCGTCGCGCCAGCCGCGACAGCGTTCCAGCGACGCGAAACGCGGCGGTTTCGAGGTCGAGTGCGAGCGGGGGGCGCATCGGCCGACACCGTAACGCGCCGTGCGACGAGACTCGCCTCTAGTTGCACTTCGCTCACGACGCTCTACCATTCTTGCAATGCCCCGCAAGCCCGAGGTGCCGCAGATCGACCCCGACGCGCTGGCGGCGTTTCAGGCGGGATTGCGGCGGCGGTTCTCCGACGAGCAGCTGCTCGACGAGCTCCGTGCCTCGGCGCGGCGACTGGGCCGTTCACCGACGATGAAGGAGTTCGCGGCCGACCCCGGCGCCGGAGTGCATCCACAGACGGTGATCGAGCACTTCGGGACGTGGAACACGGCGAAGCGCGCTGCCGGTCTGTTGCCGCGACGGTTCGTGACCAGGGAGGAGCTGCTGTCCGCACTGCGCTCCCTGGGTGATGAGCTCGGCCGGACACCAACGGTGGTCGAGATCAAGCAGCGACGGGGGGCGATGCCGTCGGCATCGCTCTACTGGCACACCTTCGGTTCACTCGCAGCCGCGCTCAGAGAGGCGGGCTTCGACGTCACGCTCGCCGAGGAACGGCTCGAACGCGCGATCTCCGAGGGCGCCACGCTCGCGCGGAGCCTCGGCCGGCTTCCGAGATTCGGCGACTGGCGCGAGGCGCGGCTCGCCGACGACTCGCTCCTGACGGAGTGGCAGGTGTACCGGCTGTTCGAGGCGCGACGCGGGGCGTGGGCGACGTTCCAGTACCTCGTGCGCGAACGGCTCGCCGACGAGGGCGTGCCCGTGCAGCCAGACGGGACGCTCTGAGAGCTTCTAAGCCAGGGCCACGAGCGTCGCGAGCGCGGTCAGGCAGAACTCGCGCTCGGACGGTGCACGCACCGCAGGCAGCGGGTCGGGCTCGACGTACTCGTGATCGGGGCGGAACCGCTCTCGACGGACGACCGACCCGTCCTTCAGTGCGAGCAGCGTCCCTTCCCGCACCTCGTGCTTGCGGAGCTTCACACCGCAGTAGCGCTCTGCGACCTCGAGCGCGGTCTTCGTCGAGGCGAAGAAGACCTCGTTGCGTCCTTCGCCGAGCCAGAGCGGCCGGCCGACGCCGCGGGCGAGGAACACCAGCTCGGGCTCGCGCTCGTCGAGCCAGGCGGTTGCCATCGCACCGCGAAGACGCTCGAGCGCGCGCGGATCGTTAGGGGAGTGGGCGACCTCGGCGAAGATCGCCTCGGAGTCGACGGTCATCCTCGGCTCTGCCCGGGCGCAGTCGTACGAGGAGAGCAGTTCGTCGTCGTTGACGATGATCCCGTTGTGGATCCCGATGACCGGTCCGTGCCGGACGGGGTGGTTGTTGGCCGGGATCGACGGATGCCCCTTGGTGTAGTCGCGGACGTGCACGAGCAGCTGATGCGCAGCGCGTGGGACTGCGATGCGCTCGAGGAGCTGAGAGGCCGGCGTTCGCTGCTTGACGACTGTCGGGTAGCGCTCGCCCGGCGCCCGGTACGCGTACCCGACGGCGTCCGCGCCACGCTCGGCGATTCCGGCAAGGAGAGCCTGGGCAGCGAGCGTCCGCTCGACGCTCGATCGAGCCCGGACGCTGTATCCCGCGATGCCGCACATGCAGTTGGTCCTTAAGACGTGCCCTCTACTCAGACGATAGGGGACTTGGCCGCTGGAGTGAGGAATCCTTTCCAACTCATTACAGTCCTCAAGCCCGCTTCGGAGCGCGCCGATAGGGAAGGAGTGGAACACCCGCTTCCAGAGCCGCCCGACGCCCAAGAACCCTCGCTCGAGCTGCTGCCGGCGCTCGACGAGCCGGAGGAGGAGGCCGACGAGGACGACGAGCCCGCCAATGCCGCGCTGAGCGAGGACGACCGGCTCCGTACCGACGATCCGCTCAAGCTGTACGTCCGCCAGATCGGCGACGGGCGCCTGCTCACTCCCGGCGAGGAGCGCGAGCTCGCGCGCCGGAAGGACCTCGGCGACGAAGCTGCGAAGCGCCGTCTGATCGAATCGAATCTCCGGCTCGTGATGTCGATCACGCGCAACTACACGAAGGCGGGCGTGCCGTTGCTCGACCTGATCCAGGAGGGGAACCTCGGGTTGATCCGGGCGGTCGAGAAGTTCGACTACAAGCTCGGCTTCAAGCTCTCGACGTATGCGACCTGGTGGATTCGCCAGGCCGTGACGCGGGCGCTCGCCGACCAGGGCCGGACGATCCGCCTGCCGGTGCACGTCGCCGAGCAGGTCCGCAGGGCACAGCGCTCCCGCCGCCAGCTCGCGCAAAAGCTGAACAGGGATCCCTCGATCGAGGAGATCGCCCAGGACTCCGGCTTCACGATCGAGCGGGTGAACGAGCTCTTCGACCTCGTCGAGGATCCCGTCTCGCTCGAGACGCCCGTCGGCGACGGTGAGAGCATGGTCGCCGACCTGATCGAGGACGAGCGGGCCGAGTCACCTGACGGCGCGAGTGCCGATCGTGCCCGCGCCGTCGAGCTTGCCGCGGCCGTCGAGCGGCTGAACCCGCGGATGCGTCACGTGGTCACGCGCCGCTTCGGGCTCGACGGCAAGCCGCCCCAGACGCTCGAGGACGTCGGGGCCGATCTGGGGATCACGCGCGAGCGCGTGCGGCAGCTCGAGACCCGCGCGCTCCGGGAGCTCCGGGCAGTCGCACCCGGCCTGGCGCTCTACCTCCAGACCTGAACGACCTGGCCGCCGTTCGCGCTAGTTCGCGACGGCCTCCATCTCGTGGAGCGTCGCGAGTCGCTTCAGAGCCTCGACCTCGATCTGGCGCACACGTTCGCGGGTGAGGCCGAGCCGCCGGCCGATCTCCTCGAGCGTCTTCGGATCGGCGTCACCGAGGCCGTAGCGAAGCACGACCACGGTCCGGCTCCGGTCCGGCAGGGCACGCAGCGCGTCCGCCAGCACCTGGGAGCGGAGCGACGTTTCGACCAGCTCGTCGGGAGTGGGGCCGTCGCCGGCGACGAAGTCGCCGAGCAAGGCGTCGTCACCGTCCGACACGGGCGCATCGAGCGACGCCGACGCGCGTGCCGCCGCACGAACCTCGACCGCCTGTTGCAGCGGCAGATTCGCCTCGGCGGCGATCTCCTCGAGCGTCGGCTCGCGTCCCAGCGCCGCCGACAGGTTGCGCTCGGCCCGGTTCAGCTTCTGCAGCCGCTCGACGATGTGGACCGGCATGCGAATCGTGCGCGCCTTGTCCGCGAGCGCGCGGGCAACGGCCTGCCGAATCCACCAGGTCGCGTACGTCGAGAACTTGAAGCCCCGCCGCCAGTCGAACTTCTCCGTCGCGCGGATCAGCCCGAGCGTGCCTTCCTGGATCAGGTCGAGGAACGGGAGCCCCTGGTTGCGGTAGTGCTTGGCGATCGAGACGACGAGACGAAGGTTCGACTGGATCATGCGCTCCTTGGCGCGCGGGTCGCCCCGCTCGATCCGCTTGGCGAGCTCGACCTCCTGGGCCGCGGTCAGCAGCGGATGCCGGCCCGCCTCCCTGAGGAAGAGCTGCAGCGCGTCGGTTGTCGTCTCTGCCGCCACCGGCGGAGCCACCACCGCCACCGGCGCCTCCTCGGCGGCAGCGTCGTCGACGACATCGATCGACCGCTTCTCGAGCTCGCGCTGCAGGGTGTAGACCTCGAGCGGGTCGAGACCGAGCGGCTCGAGTGCCTCGCCGAGCTCCGACTGCAGCAGCGTGCCGCGTTCCTCCGCAGCGTCGACCAGCCGGCGGAGCTCGTCGCTCAGCTGGAGGATGTCGGGCTCGGCCGTCACCACTGTGGTAATAGCCCCGATCGCGCCTGCCGAAACCCGCCTCGCCGCTCGAAGCTCGCGCTATGGGGAAACCACGAGCTTGCAGTGCAACGTGAGCCCGTCAACGCTGACCTGGTCGACCTGCCAGATCTCACTCTCGCGCTCCGGCAACACCATGCCGGGGCCAAACGCCACTTCCGACTTGTAGTGCGGGACGATCTCCGGGTCGCTTCCGTCGCGGTAGAGCACCAGCGTGTAGTCGGGCATGTGGTGAGCCTTGTCGCATCAGAACGGGTGTGGGTCTCGCTCAGCGAACGCTGATCGCGAGCTTGCCGCGGACGTGCTCGGTGGCGAGGGCCTGGAGCGCGTGGGTGGTGCGGTCGAGTTCGAAGGTGTCTTGGATATGTACCTGCAGCCTTCCGTCGTCGAGCAGTGCCGCGAGGCGGCGGAGATTGTCCTGGCTCGGCACGGCCATCACGTTGGTGCGGCCCTGCGCTTCTCCGGCTGCGCCGTTCGACGAGGCGACGCGGCCACCGTCCCTGAGTGCGCCGTCGAACGCTCCCGGCGCGTAGGAGACGAGATCGAGCAGTGCATCGACGCCGTCGCGGTGCGCCTCGCGGACGGCGGCGACGACGTCGCTGTCGCGGTCGAGTACTTCGGTGACGCCGAGTTCGCGCAGGTAGTCGGCGTCCTCCGCGAGCGCCGGAGCGATGACCGTGGCACCGGCGCGGGCGGCGAGTTGGACGGCGAAGCTGCCGACGCCGCCGGTCGCGCCGACGATCAGGATCGTTTCTCCCTCGGAAAGCGCGAGCGCATCGACGGCCGCGAGTGCGGCGATGCCAGCGAGTGGAGCCACACCGGCCGCGGCGACGTCGAGCGAGGCGGGTTTCGGCGCGACCTGCATCTCCGGGGTGAGTGCGATTCGCTCGGCCCAGCTGCCCTCGTGGACGGTGGGATTTGCGTGCAAGAGGAAGCCGAAGACCTCGTCGCCCACCGCGTAACCCTCGACCTCCGCGCCGATTGCTTCGACGGTGCCGGCGAAGTCACGGCCAAGGACGACCGGAAAGTCGTGGTCGACCATCTCGCGGAGCATCCCTACCGCGATCGCGTTGTCGACGGGGTTGACCGAGGACGCGCGGACGCGCACTACGAGCCTGCCGGGTGCGGCTGTCGGATCGGGCAGGTCATCGCGCAGGGCCGGGGCGGCGTCGAAGGCATCCAAGGTGACGGCTCTCATCAGAAACTCCTCAGTCGCTGGGGCGGCATCCCTAACTTGTATCTGCAATAGCGACCTGCACCGGTGCAGCTCTCGTCCGCTTCGAACTGAGAAGATCGACCCAGCATGTCTCGCCTTCGCACGATCGCGATCGCCGCAGTGATCGTTGTTGTTGTGACCGACGTAACGTGGGACGGCACGTCGCTACGCATCTCAGTCGGCTGGCCAGGACGAAAGCCCATCGCCTCGTTCGTGTTCCCATAGACCGGTTCCGCTGCGGCGGCGACAGCCGACTCCCAGAGCCCCGGCGGGATCAGGCAATCAGGGAAGCGGGCCGGGCGAGGGTGTCGGATCGAGGGGGCGGAGACGACACAAACCACCTCCGGGAAGGGGCCTCTCGTCCGGCCCAAGGTCACACTGACCTGAGAAGCGTCGGCGCACGTCCGTAGTAGCTACGGCTTCGCGCCCGGTCGAGGAGAACACGTCGACGACTACATCGCGACCCGACCGCCCGCAGGCTCCCTCGGGCGGTCGCCTCTATCCGCCGCCTAGCCAAACGCGTCCCGAGCGAATGCACGATAACCGGTGTTCTGTCAAGTAGACCGCGAACGGCCCTAGGTGCTCCACTCGAGCCGCGGCCGGACGCCCCACCCTGCTCGCGCGGTCTCCACAGCCTTATCCCCAGTGGGGTGAATTAGCTGTGGAAATGTGGACAGATTTCGACCCGCAAAATGCGCGCTTTTCGTGCCTGCGCTGCTTGCTTGCCGCCTAGCCGGTCTGTACCTTCCCTTTTGCACCGAGCACGGAGCGCGAGTAGGTCGAAGCCGCTCCCGAGGGCCGTAGGCGGAAGCCGAAGGTTCACGGGGGAGGTGGACGAAAGCGCCACCGGCTCGGTGAATTTTTTTTTGGTTCCGCCCGCCCGCTAGGATCTCGCGCGTGCACTTCGGGCTTCCTGCCTTCGACCGCGGCGTGACGTCGTTCATCTGGGCCGTCGTGTTCGGGCTGTTCATCTGGATCGGAGGCTCGGCGGTCGGCTACGGCAGCGGGATGTCGTTCATCGTCGGCTGCGTCGCGGCCTTTCTGATCTTCCTGTTCGTTCGCGTCTACGGCGAAGACGAACCGCGTCGTCCGTGATCGCCTGACAGCGCGAAGACGAGCAGCCGGGCGAGGTCACCCCCCACCTCGTCCTCGAGACGTTCGTATGCGCTTTCGCGCTCGCCGGCGAAGGCACCGCAGTGCGCAAGCAGCAGCCTCGAGCCCCTGGGCGAGTCGGAATAGAAGGCAGGCACGGGTCTCACAGGCATCGGCGACGCTCCGCCCCAAAACGATCCCTGGCGGGAGGGAGCCCAGCCCTGCAAGAATCACGGACCGTGGACCAGCGGATCAGCCTCGTCACCCTCGGTGTCTCGGACCTGGCGCGCGCACGAACGTTCTACGAGCGCCTCGGCTGGACGACCCGTGCCGAGCCGGGCGCGGACATCGTGTTCTTCCAGGCGGGCGGCCTGATCGTCGCGCTGTGGGACCGGTCGGAGCTCGCACGCGACAGCGGTGTCGAGGACCGCGGTGGCTTCGGCGGCGTCACCCTCGCCCACAACGTCGCCTCGCCCGAGGCGGTCGACGCGGTCTTCGGCGAGGCGCGTGGCGCCGGAGCCACGGTCACCAGGGAACCTGCGCCGACGTTCTGGGGCGGTTACTCGGGCGTCTTCGTCGATCCGGACGGCCACGCATGGGAGGTCGCCCACAACCCGCACTGGACGCTGCGCGCCGACGGCTCGGTCGAGCTCGGTCAGAGCAGTTAGAAGCTAGAGCGACAATCTGCGCGCGTCGAACGCTGCCGAGTACAGCTCGGCGCGGAACTCTTCGACCGCTGCGGCCGCATCGCTCGTGAAGACGTGCTCGACCACCCCCACCTCGCGGTCGTTCACGAACGGCACGTCCACGTGGGCGCGCGAGACGAGGTTCACCGACAGCTTGCCGCACGCCGGGCAGCGGACAGCCAGGCCGACGGCGTCGCCGCGCTCGGCCGGTGCGAGCAGCTTGAAGGACGACGGGAAGACCGGGCGCGGGCGCTCCTCCGGCCAGCAGTAGAAGCTCCAGGGCCACTCCCCCGCCCCGATGCGCGCGACGGCGAGATCGCCCAGCTCGCTGCCGACCGGCTCGACGCGCGACGTCATCAGGTTCAGGAACGTCGCCTCCGCCGCCAGGCCGAGCGGCGCCCAGTCCAGATCCTCGTGCGTGACGAGGCCCGGGTGGTCACAGCCACAACCGCAGGCGAAGTCGATGCGGAAGACGGCCGGATGCCGTGCGCCCGGGAGCTCCTCGAGCCGCCGAAACCGCGACAGCCGCACGTGCGTCTCACCGTGGGTGGGGCACGAGAACGTGTACGCCGTCGTCAGCGCGTCGTACATGGCGAACTCTTACTCCCCACGGCGGATGGAGGCATCCCCCGAATGGTGCCAGTGTCAGTACTCGATCAGCGCAAAGAGATCGGTTCCGGCAAGGCGCTGCCGGCCGCCGAGAAACGAGAGCTCGATGATGAAGCACGCGCCGAGCACCTCGCTGCCGATCTGCTCGACGAGGTTCTTGATCGCCTCGATCGTCCCGCCGGTCGCGAGCACGTCGTCGTGGATCACGACCTTCGAGCCGCGCGGGATGAGATCGGGGTGGAGCTCGAGCGAGTTCTCGCCGTACTCGAGCACGTAACGGGCGCTGACGGTCTCCGGGGGAAGCTTCCCGGGTCGTCGCGCAGGCACGAAGCCGACGCCGGCCGCGGCCGCCACCGCTGCGCCCAGCCAGAAGCCGCGCGCCTCGGCGCCGAGAACGAGATCGGGCTGCTTCGTCTTCACCCAGTCCGCGAGCTGTGAAACGGTGCTGCGCAACGTCTCGGGGTCGGCGAGCAGCGGCGTCACGTCCTTGAACCCGACACCGGGGGTCGGGAAGTCCGGAACCTCGCGAACCTTCGAGCGAAGATCGATCACTGCGCCAAGTCTCGCAGGTCGCGCCAGAACAGCTGCGAGGACAACTCGCCTACGAGCTCGGCGAGCTGCTGCAGCTCGCGCAACCCCTGCGCCCGGCGCTCGAGGCTGCGCGCCCGCAGCGCGGGCGTGACCAGTTGGTCGAGGAGCGCCGCCTGACGTCCTGCGGCCGTCCTGAACGGCCGCAGGTGGCGCGGCGAGACACCGAAGCGCTGCAGGCGCGCGCACGTCGCGGCAACGTCGGCGTCGTCCTCCGGGTAACGCTTCGCGCCGCCGGATCCTCGCGGCTGGAGCAATCCGTACTCGTCGAGCTCCCGGCCGAGCTCGGCGGTGATCTGAGCGCGCTCGCAGAGCTGATCGAACGTGATCGTCTCCACGGCACCGCCCAGCGGGGTGGGCTTCCGACGCTTGCGGTCCTTCGGCCCCGGCGCTTCGAGCTCTTCCCGGATCACGCGCAGCGGCAGGAACTCGTCACGCTGGAGGCGGAGAACGGTCTCGAGGCGCTCGAGGTCGTCCTCGCTGAACAGGCGGTAGCCGCCCTGGGTGCGGCGGGGCGTCACCAGGCCCTCGTCCTCGAGGTAGCGGATCTTCGAGATCGAGATGTCCGGAAACTCGCCGCTCAGGCGGCGCACGACCTCGCCGATCCGAAGCGGCCGCTCGCGACGCTCGGGTGTCGGCGCCGCGGCGGTCATGCCCGCTCCGGCGCCGGCCAAGCCGGCACCTCCGCTCCCTGAGAGACTCCGTCAAGCCTACGTCTCATGCGATGAAGGTCATGCGGTATTTGCCGATCTGCAGCTCGTCACCGCCCTGGAGCACGGCGGTGTCGATGCGGCGCCGGTTCACGAATGTGCCGTTCAGCGAGCCCTGGTCCTCGACTGCATAGCCGTCTGCTCGAGCGATCAGCACGGCGTGATTCCGGGAGACGGTGACGTCGTCGAGGAAGATCTCGCACTCGGGCGAGCGGCCGATCCGCGTCCGCTCACCCGTGGGGTGGAAGCTCTCCCCCGCCCTGCCGCCGCCCTGCCGCACGACGAGCGCCGGCCCTTCGAGGCCGACGACCGGCTCGTGCTCGAGGTCGCCGACCTCCTCGGGCGACAGCGACTGCGTCGTCTCGGCCGACCCCTCCCCCTTCTGGAGCAGGGCGCCACAGCGGGCGCAGTAGTTGGCGGCCTCGGGGTTCTGGAACCCGCACTCCTGGCAGTAGACGATCACGCCGGGGGCGTCGCCTTGCCTGCGAGGATGTCGGTGAGCCGGTCGACGACTCCCTGGTCGAGGACGCTCTTCCCTCCGGTCCGCTGGAGGCGCGCAACGAGCTCCGCGCGCAGGATGTCGATCTTGCCGTGCAGCAGGCGGCGCTCGTAGCTGACCTCCCGCTCCTGCTGTTCCAGGTCGTCGATGAGGTCCTTCAGCCCTTCATCGGAGAGCGAGCCGAGCTCTGGGAGGGGTTCCACGTTGCCGCCTTTCGGTTGCGGGGATCAGATCGGTGATTCCAGCAGACGTTCGCTGAACCGTCAACCTCATCTTGAGGGTTCAGCTCCGGGCGGCGATCTCCTCCTGCTCGAGCACCTCGCCGACGACCGCTTCGAGCTCGGCTCCGAGCTCACGGGAGACCTCGCTCGAATCGCCCTCAGCGTAGATGTGGACGATCGGCTCGTCGGGATCGGGTAGCGCCAGGGCCCAGCCTCGCCCCTCGAAGAACACCTTGATCCCGTCGAGTAGGTCGACGTCGTGATCGGCGAAACGCTCGTTCAGGACCCGCATCACCGTGCCCTTGAGGCCCCACGGGCAGGGCACCTGCTCGTGCATCAGCGTCGAGCGTGGCAACCCCGCCGTGAGCTCGGACAACGGTCGCGCCCGCCGCTGGGCGAGGAGCTCGAGCAGCTTGCAGAGCGACGCGATCGCGTCGTAGGCGGGCAGGAAGTCGGGGAAGACGAAGCCGCCACCCACCGCGCCGGCGAAGATCACGCCGTCCTCGGCCGCGGCTCGCGCGAGCTCCTGCGGCGACGCAGGCGCGCGCACGATCTCGAGGCTCGTGCCCGCCAGCTCCTCGACGCGGCTCGTGGCGGTCACGGGGATGGCGACCTTCCCCCGATGCCCGTTCGAGCGCAGGAGTCGCAAGAAGAGCAGCAGCGCCATCTGCGCCGGGAGCTCTCGCCCGCGTTCGTCGATCAGGAAGATCCGTTCGGCCGACCGGTCCGAGACAACGCCGAGGTCGGCATCGACGGCGGTGACGAGACGGCGGGCATACCCGATCGACTCGCTCAGCTTCGCCGGACCGGAGGCCGCATCGGACTCGAAGGGGTGCGCGGTGATCGCCTCGACCCCCAGCCGGCCGAGGAGAAGCGGGAGCACGTAGCTCGCCGCCGAGTAGCCGTAGTCGACGACGATCCGAAAACCGCGCTCGCGAATCGCCGCCACATCCAGGTGAGACACCAGATCGGTTGCGTAGCCCTCCCGCGCCCGCGCCGGATAGGAGATCGCGCCGACGTCCGAGAACGACGCGCGCCTCAGCTCCTGCCGGGTGAAATGCTTCTCGATCTCCTGCTGCAACCCGGCGGACAGGGCGACGCCCGGGCGCTCGAACAGCCTGATCTGAACCGCCTCGGGATCGTGCGTGGATGCGCCCACGTGGAACGCCGCGTCGTATCCCTGCGTCTTCAGCAGATGGAGCCCGACCGGAGCGGGCAACGTGCGCAGGTCGGCAACCTGGACACCGGTCGAGTTGAGCCCCGAGATGATCGCGCGCTTGATCATCCGGAAGGCGGCGGCGCTCTCCCGGCTTGCGACGACGCGCGTCCCCCGTTTCAGCGCCGTGCCGAGCGCGGCCCCGAAACGGAGGGCGACCTCCGGTGTCAGGTTGACGTTGACAAGGCCGACGACGCCGTTCTTGCCGAAGAGGTGAGCCGTGCCGCGCGCCTCCCAGATCAGGCTCTCGTAGATCTGGGCTCCGTACTCGACCTCCTTGTCGGGATAGATGCGCACGCCTGCATGCACCACCGACTGGTCGCCGAGCGTCACGCGGTCGCCGATCGCGACGTCCTCGTGCACTCGAGCGTGCGATCGAACGTCGCAACCGCGGCCGAGCACCGCACCCTCGACGACGGCGCTCCGCCCGATGTACGTGTTCGCGTCGATCACGCTGTGCGAGACCCGGCTGCGCTCGCGAAGCGTCGATCCAGGGCCGAGCACGGTATACGCCCCGACCCTCGCATCGGGCGAGATGGTGCAGTAGTTGCCGATGAACGCGGGACCTTCGACACCCTCGATGTCGTCGATCTCGACGCCGTCACCGAGCCAGATCTCGCCCGGAAGCTTGAGACCGCCGATCGCGAGACGCACCGTCTCGTCGAGCGCGTCGAAGTTGGCCTGCCGGTACTGGTCGAGGTTGCCGATGTCCTGCCAGTACCCGTCGCAGACGCAACCGTAGATCGGATGACCGAGCTCGAGCAGGAGCGGGAACAGGTCCTTCGAGAAGTCGAACGGCCGGTCGGTCGGCACGTGTTCGAGCACTTCGGGCTCGAGCACGTAGATGCCGGTGTTGACCGTGTCCGAGAACACCTGCCCCCATGTGGGCTTCTCGAGGAAACGCTCGACCCGCCCGTCCTCTTGCGTGACGACGATGCCGAACTCGAGCGGGTTCTCGACCGCCTTCAGGCCGATCGTGCACGAGGCGCCCTTCTCCCGGTGGAAGTCGACGATCTTCCCCAGATCGATGTCGGAGAGAGCGTCGCCCGAGATCACGAGGAACGTGTCGTCGAGCCTCGCCGCCGCGTGACGCACCGAACCGGCGGTGCCGAGCGGGCTGGGCTCGACGGAATACTCGAGTGCGAGCCCCAGGCCGGACCCGTCGCCGAAGTAGGAGCGGATCGCCTGCGGCAGGAACGCGACCGTCACGATCACCTCTTCGAAGTCGTGCCCCCGGAGCAGCTCCAGAATGTGCTCCATGCAAGGCTTGCCGACGATCGGCACCATCGGCTTCGGCTGGATCGAGGTGAGCGGCCGCAGCCGGGTTCCCTCGCCACCGGCCATGACGACGGCCTTCACGAGAACCGCACCTCTCGGCGGGCCTTGAGGACATAGTCACCCAGCGAGACGAATGCCAGGACCAACCCGGCCCAGAAGATCCACAGGGGCCATTGCGTCCCCTCGTGGGTCACCATGACGAGCCCGAGGGATGCAAAGAGCAGCCAGGTCGCTGCCTTGCCCATCCGGTTCACCTGGAACTCGTAGCCGCGACCCAGGACGATCGGCGTTCCGACGAGCACGACGAGGTCGCGGAGCGGGATGAGCAGCGCGGCCCAGGGCAGCCGGCCCGCGTACAGGAGCAGGATCACTGCTGTATCGATCATCAGCCGGTCGGCAAGGGGGTCGGCGATCTTGCCGAAGGCGGATTCGACATGCCAACGCCGTGCCAGGAACCCGTCAACCTGATCGGTGATACCCGCAACGCCGAAAACAATCGCCGCCGGCCACGAGTAGCCGTCGTCGCTCGTGGTGATCAGCACGACGAAGACCGGTATCAGCAGCAGCCGTGCGATCGTGAGGGCGTTCGGCAACTGGCGGCGGGTCACGCTGACAGGATACGACCGTGCCGTCCCTCGCCATCCCCGGCTTCGTCGACGCCCATTGCCACGCCTTCCAGAGGGCCCTGCGGGGCCGGGATGCCGGCGGGGACTTCTGGGCGTGGCGTGACGGCATGGTCGAGCTGGCTGAATCGCTGACCCTTCCACAGATAGAGGGCGAGTACGTCGAGGTCTACCGTGAGCTCAAGGCCAATGGCTTCACCGCGGTCGGTGAGTTCCACTACCTCGGCCTCGAGGAGGCGAAGACCGCGGCGGCGGCCGCGGGCGAAGCCGGAATCGCGTTCGTGTGCGTCTATTCGTGCTACCTCCGTGGCGGGAGCCCACGCTTCCGTCAGAGCTCGGTCGGTGACTACCTGCGCCAGCTCGAGGAGCTACGGGACCATGGCGTCGACGTCGCAGTGGCCCCGCACTCCGTTCGCGCGTGTCCGGCCGACGCGTTGCGGGCGCTCGGCGCATACGCCGCCGCCCACAAGTTGCCGCTCCACGTGCATGCAGACGAGCAGCCGCGAGAGATCGAGGAGTGCATGGCGGAGCACGGTGTTCGGCCGATCGCTCTCCTCGCACGCGAAGGCTGCCTCGGCGAGCACACGACGATCGTGCACGCCACGCACGCCGACGGGGCCGAGCTCGATCTGATCGCCGAGGCGCGTGCGCGCATCTGCGTGTGCCCGACGACCGAAGCGAACCTCGGGGACGGCTTCCTGCCGGTGCTGCGCGTGGTGCACCGACAGATCGAGCTGTGCATCGGGTCGGACTCGAACGTGCGCATCGATCCGCTCGAGGAACTGCGCGAGCTGGAAGGCATCGCACGCCGCCAGACCGGGCGTCGGGGCGTGCTGACGACCGACGAGCTGCAGCGCATCGGGTCGGCGAACGGCGCCGCGGCGCTCGGCCTCGGCTCCTGGCCCGACGCAACGGTCGACCTCGGTCATCGCCAGCTCCGCGGCGTCGCCGCGGACGACGTCTACCCCGCCCTCGTCTTCAGCTGCGCGGGCGACGTGCTGCGGAAGACGCTGGCCCAGTAGCGCGTCCGCACGAGGTACGCCGTCGTCGCTGCGGCACCGTGGAGGCCGTAGGCACCGTCGTACCCCAGATATCGGTACCGCCCGTGCCGGCCACCAGGGGCCGCGGGCTCGATCTGGGTTCCCTCGTGCCACTCGTTGAACGACGTGATCGTCACTCGATCGGGGTCGGCGGCGATCGCGGCGCGCCACATCGAGTCGTACGTCAGGCCTTGACGCCGACGTTTCACCTTGCGATCGCCGTCGGCGCGCCGCGCGTCGTACCCCGGGCCGACCGAGGGAGCACAGAGGAGATGCACATGGTGAGCCTCGCGGCAGAGCCGGGCGAACTTGTCGCCGCTGTACGTGACGATGTCGTAGGTGTAGACGCCGTCGAACTTCGCCGCCGCGGCGGCGCCGACGAGCGCGGTCTGCGCAAAGAGCGTCGTGCCCCCGGAGTGCAGAGCCTTTGTAGCGGCGGCCCAGTCGCCAACCGTGAAGTCGAACGGCCGGTAGACGTAGAACGTCCGCACGCCGTACGTCGACTCCAGATACGCGACGTCGGCGACCGTGCCCGGCACCGTGCGCCCGGCGTACGGCTCGAGATGGACGGCGACAGCGATACCCGCCGCATGCGCCGCCGCCACGACGGCGCCGAGGCGACCGTCCTCGGGTGAACCCCGGCCCCACCACGAGACTGCGATCTCGTCGATCCGGGCGTCCCTGATCTCCTGCATCTGCTGCGCGATCACGAGCCGGTCGGAGGACGAGTACGGGCCGTCGCCAGGGTAGAACGCGGATGCGATGTCATCCGGTGGGTTGTGGCCGTTTTGCGACCAGTGCTCGTACGAGCCGTCGAGCGCGGGTGTGCCGTACCACGGGTAGTAGAACGCCGTCACGCGGCCGCCCGCCGCGTGCGCAGCGCCGGAGGCGAGGAGCGCGGCCAGTGCGCACAGGACCAGGAGACGCCGCATGCGGGGCCCTGATTCTCCCGGAGCGCCGGGGGGCCCACAAGGGCGGTCTCTAACTACCAGCCGTAGTTCGCGACCTCGTACACGTGCTCGCCCGACGGTTCGTCGTGGTCGTAGGGCCGGATGGCCGGCTTCGGGGACCGTGCGGGCTTCCGACGGGGCGGTGCTGCCTGAGCGCCACGGCTCGGCGCCGGCGGGGCGGCCGGCCGCCTGGGCGCCGGCACGGCCTCCTGCAAGCGGCGGCGCGTCCCCGCGACGGCTCCCGTGAGCCGCCCGGCGAGCCCGCCTTCGCGCGCGATCGCCGCGCCCGCGCAGAGGCCGGCCGCCAGCAAGCACGTCAGCGCGGCCTGCGCGCCGACGGTCGTCCACATGACGGCCGCCGCGAATCCGAGTGCCGCGGCGGCCCACCTCTGAGTCTCCTTGGACATGCGTGTTACCTCCGGTCGCCGATGGTCGAAGAGCGGGCTTCAGGGTTCTCGCCCGATCCGCCGGCTCCTGCCAGGACGCGCGACCGGGCGGCGAGATAAGGTCGGCTGCCCCTGTCGCCGTCGTTCGAGGCTGATTCACGGTCGACCTGGCGGAACGCGGTGCCGGGGGCACCTCTCAGGGAATGTGCCCCATGTGCCGATATGGCACCCGATGGCCACGATCGGCGACTCCGACTCGGCGGTGCCTCGCGAGCCGAGGACACGGCCGCTTGCGCTGCTGATCGCAAGCGACGAGCTGATCCTGCTCGGCGACGACGTCAACGCGCTCGTGGAATCGATCGACAAGCTGATCGCAGCGACCTACGAAGCCCTTCGGCGCTCCGGTGCGAACGACAGCAGGATCGAAGTCTCACAGCACGCGATCGCCGAGTACGAGGAGCTCGCGGTCGTCCTGTCGACGTCTGGAGCCCGTCTCGGTGACCCGCCCGTCGAGATCGACCGCGAGCGCACGAGGCTCCTCCGCCAGGTCGTCGCGGATCTGGACGGCTATCAGCGGCGCGAGCTGACGCCGGGTCTCCTCGACCTGCGCAAGCGTCTCGCGGCGAGCTCGTAGCTCGATAAGCCTCTAGCACGGACCGGCAGTGGGCGCGCCGCCGGGGCCGTCCTCGTGGACGACCGAGCCGTTGAGGCTCGTCTCCAGGCAGTACGACGTGCTGGTTGCGCTGACGAGCGTCACCCCTGACCCGGGCGGCAGCTGCGTGCCGACGTAGGAGCCGGTCTGCGCGTACTGGCCCTGCAGTACAGGGACGACCTGCGAGAAGTTGGCCGATGCGGTCGCGACGAGCGCCTGCGACTCGGCCTGCGTGACGGCGGACGCCGTCGGCCCTTCGTTCTTGCTCTGGATCGCGAACAGCCAACCGCCGACCGCGACGGCGATCAGGACGGCTACCACTCCGATTGCTCTGGTCATCCCTCCTGTATCGGCAACCCCGCTTCGGGAGTTGACTGACTCAGTCGGGGGTGACGCCGCGGGTGGAGACGAGGACGTTGCCGGTGAGCGCAGGAAGCGCAGAGGTGACGGACCGACCACCGATCGCGGCGGCGAGGTTCCACGGCGCGCCGAGCCGGATCCAGAGCGGCCTCTTCAGCCCGAACCTGGCCGTCTGGCCCTGCTGGAGCGTGCGCTCGGCCACGACAGGCCCGGCGCTCGAGCCGAATCTGGCGATCAGCCAACACGGCCCACGCACCGCAGTCAGCGCCAGCGACACCACGCGCGCCTTCGGCGCCGGCGCCGGCGGCTTGGACGGCGCGGCCGGTGAGGGGCTTGGTTGCGACACCGCAATGGTCGGCGTCGCCTGAACCTTCGTCGAACCGGAGCTCGAGAGCTGCCAGACGGCGATCCCGACCGCGACGAGCGTCAGGACGAGCGCGAGGGCGCGGCGATGTTCCAGCACGGCCAGCGCAGGTCCCACTCCGGTCGCTCGCGGTGGTGAGCTCGGGAGCTCGGGCGCCGGAGGCGGGAAGCGCACCATCCATTCGGCGACCAGGATGTCCCCGTCCAGCCCGAGGTACTCGGCGTACTCGCGCAGGAAGCTGCGCTGGTACGGCCCTTCGGGGAGCGCGTCGACGCGCTCCTCCTCGAGCGCTTCGAGATACCGCGCGCGGATCATCGTCGCAGCCGATGCCTCGGGCAGGCCGACGCCGCGACGGCGACGAGCCTCGCGAAGACTGCTGCCGATCTCGAGCACGTCTTTCGGACCCCCGAGCTAGTCCTGACCGCACCATTGTGCCAGTTCAACCTGCGTCGGTTCGCGAGAAGGGCCGCGTTGGCGGCCCTTCTACCCCCAGGCTCGTCCCGGTTCGGCGGCCCGTTCAGGCTGCCTCCGGAGCGAGTAGACCGCGACAGATGGTCGCTTCGCAAGTCCACTACGGCGCGTGCGCCGGATCGGTTTCAGGCGGCGGGTTGCCCCTCGTCCACGAGTGGACGCTTGCCGCGACGGTGCAGGTAGACGGGCACGGCCACGATCCACAGGAAGAACGCACCGAGCGCCCACTTGAACGGCGTGTCGGCGAAGCGGTCGCCCTTCCAGTCTCGCTTCCGTGCGTCCAGGTAGACCCAGGCGGTCAAGGCAAGCTGCAGGAGAAACTCGGCGAGCAGCCTCACGCCCCCATGCATCGGCTCGAGCCGAGGTGCGCCGTAGCCCTCGCTCGTGGACACTGGATGCGATCAGGAGGGGCGCGCCACCGGCGCCGCGACCCCAAAGGCGTCCTCCAGCTCGTGGATCACCTCATCGGACAGAGGAGCCATCGTGCCGACGGCTCTCGCGTTGATCAGCGCCTCGGCCGTCGACTCCAGCACCTCTAGTCGGTCGAACGCGTCCAGAACATCCTCGCCGGTGACCAGCACGCCGTTGTTCTCCAGGATCGCGGCCGGCTGCTGCGGTGAAACCGCGTCGGCAAGCGACGCGGGATCGGTGAACTGGGCGGCGAAACTCACGATCCCAGGGTGGCGCACGACCACAAGGCTCTCCGGGATCGTTCTCGTATCGACCACCGACGCCGCAGACACTGAACGCAGTGGCGTTCACCGGATAGGCGTTGACGATCGCGCCGATCTGCGGGTGGCGGCGATAGATCGCCGCGTGAATCCCGGCGGCGCGGCTGGGAGCCGAGCCGACCTCCGCCCGCCCACCCTCGACGAGCGCGAGCTCGTCCACCTCGACCGCGCCTCGGTCGACGCCGCGAGGGGTGATGAGGAACGACGAGCCACTCAGCCGCGCCGAGAAGCTGCCCTGCGTGCTGATGAAGAGGCGCTGACGGTAGGCACGGCGCACGAAGTCGCACACCGTCCGCCGGAGCTCCTTCTCGACGCTCGACGGCTCCGGCCCCGCCCGCACGAACTCGAGCAGTGGGCTCTGGTGCTGGTGCGCGAGCGCGAGCTCCTCGTCGCTCAGGTAGCGGATCTCCTTCCCGAGCAACCGAGCCTTGATGATCGTCTTCCCGGTGAACTCGAATGTCTCGAAGCGGCGGAACGCCTCCTGGAGATCGCCGCCCGCCGTGACGACACCGTGGTTCTCGAGGATCACGCAGTCGAAGCCCTCGGCGAACGTCCCGGCGACGACGCTTCCAAGGCCCGCACTACCTGGTAGCGCGTACGGTGCGAAGCCGCCCTCGCCGCAGACCTGCCACGCCTGATGAAAGAGGCGCGCGTTCGGCACGTCGTGGACGAGGCTGAACGCGACGAGCGCGACCGGATGCGCGTGGACGATGCCGTGCACGTCCGGGCGCGCCCGATAGACAGCCTGGTGCAGCGGCAGCTCCGATGACGGCGGCTGCTCACCCTCAACGGTGCCGTCGGCGCGAACGAGAACGACATCCGAACGGCGCAACCCTCCCTTGTCGACACGCGCGGGCGTGATCCAGACGTCGCCGTTGTCCTCGCGGATCGACAGGTTGCCGCCAGACGTCGTCGTCATGCGATAGCGGTAGATCCGCTCCATGAGCTGACAGATCTCGTCGCGCGGCGGAAGGAATGCGTGCGTCACCAGAGCCCGGCGAGTGTCGCTACTCGACGATTGCGAGCTCGAGCCCGAGGAGGTCGGCGACCTTGCGCAGGCGAGACGCCTGGTGACCGACGCCGAGCGCGACGTGGTGCGTCGGCCCCTCGGCGCACCAGGCGTCGAAGAACGCGGCCGGTCCTGACTGGAAGCGGATCCGCGAGTTGGTGTTGCCGATCCGGAAGGTCGGCCCGGCAATCGACTCGCCCTCGGCGACGATCAGCTTCAGTCGTCCGTCGACGGTCTGCGTCACCCCGAGAATCGTGATCGGCCCCCGGCGCACCTTCATCTCGATCGAGAGCCCGGCGCCGGCTTTCCCGTGGAAGAGCTTCAGCGCGCGTGCGACCGGTCGTCCGTCTGCGATCGCCAGATGCCCGGGACCATCATGGCCCATCAGCACGAACCTCTCGTCGAAGTCGAGCGCGTAGAACTCGGTGTACGACCCGCCTGCACGGAGCCTGTCCATCACGAACATGGCGACGTTCGTCTTCAGGTCGCCTTCGCCGGCCGCCGGGACGCCGCGCGCGGTGAGCAGTGAGTTGCCGACGATCAGGCCGGCCCCGACGCGCTCGTTCATGCTGTCCACGGCGCCCCGGTAGTAGTAGGTCAGGCCCTGAAGCGAGAAGTCCTCGACGAGCTTGTCGAGCCCGACGGCGACCCGGGCCGACCAGTCGAACACCTCGGGCGCGATCGCGTCGGCGATCGGATCGACTCCCGGGTCGGCCAGCTCGAACACCGACCGGATCTCGTCGCCCTTTCGCCCGACGTCCTCGCTCGTCGCCGCTTCGACGCGCTCGACGAGGTCGTCGATCTCGAGCACCTCGACGTGAGCCCCGGTCTGCGCGTGGATCTGCGTGAAGTCCGAGTACATGTCGAGCATCCCCGGATACGTGTGCCCGAGGAAGCCGAAACGCGCACGCTGCAGCTCTCGGACGGCTCGTGCGGCGTCGACCCACTCGCCGAGCAACTCCCATGCCGGATCATCGTCCAGCAGGGTTCCCGTCACCGTGCTGTAAGGGATGCGCGCCCGCGTGAACGCACCCGCAAGCTCCGGGACGCAGCAGGCGGAGCAGTTGGCGAGCCACTCGCCCGTCGTCATCTGCTCGTAGTCGACCGACCGAGTCGGCTGCAAGTTCAGGATCACGACGCGCGCGTTCGCAGCCTGGACCGCCGGCAGTACCTGCGACGAGGTGGCATACGTCGCCGTGTAGAGCATCACGAGGTCGACGTCGGCCTGCGCCAGAACGTCGCCGGCTGCGCGGGCGCCTTCGGGCGTGTCGACGAGCCCGGCCGAGACGACGTCGGCGCCGAGGGTCGCCAGCTTGGCCTCCACACGCTGCTGGTAGCCCTCGAGCCGTTCCTTGAGACCCTCGAACTGCGGCCAGTACGCAGCGAGGCCGATCCCGAAGACGCCGACTCTCACGGTCCCTCCGCCTGCGCCGCTGCGGCGCGGTGCCTGCGGGCCTCCGCGCTGCGCAGGCGTGCGCGGGCGCGCCGATAGATCTCGGCCGCGTTGGGGACGATCACGCTGGCGAGGAGGAGCGCGCCGACGACGATGTTCTGATCCTGCGCGGGCATGCGGTCGGCGGTCAAAGCCGTCTGCAGAGTGCCGAGGACGGCCACGGCCAGGACCACGCCGAGAATCGTGCCGCGACCGCCGAAGATCGAGACGCCCCCCAGCAGGACGATCGTGACGACGTACAGCTCGAGCCCGATGCCGGAGTCGTAGCGAGCCGATGCAAACCGGAGCGTCCAGAGCACGCCGGCGAACCCGCACAGCATCCCCGAGAGGACGTACAGCCAGAACTTGATCCGCTTGACGCGAATGCCCGCGAAGAACGCCGCTTCCTGGCCGGCGCCGATCGCGAAGATGGCGCGGCCGAGGGGCGTCGCGTGGAGAACCACGGCGAAGACGACGGCCAGCAACCCGAAGAACGCAATCGAGTACGGGATGTGCGTGCCGGGGATCGGTATGACTCCGATGTTCGTCAGGTGGGCCGGAAAGCCGCCGATCGTGTCGGTCGGGAGGATCCCCTGCGCGATGCCGCGGTAGAGCGTCAGCGTTCCGATCGTGACCGCCAGCGACGGCAGTCCGACGCGGGTGACGAGGAAGCCGTTGAACGCGCCGAGGATCATGCCCAGGGCGACGGCCGCGATCATCGCCGGCCAGATCGGCCAGCCGTGCTTGAACAGCTCCGCCATCGCGACTCCGCTCAGCCCGAGCATCGACGCGACCGACAGATCGATCTCCCCCGTGATGACGATCAAGGTCAGCGGCAGCGCCATGATCGCCACCTCGCCGACGTTCAGGCAGATGTAGAAGAGGTTGGTCGACTGCAGGAAGTACGGAGACACGCTCGCCCCGAACGCGATCGTGCATCCCAGCAAGATCAGGAGAAGCGTCTCCCAACGAACGACGAATCCGAGACTGTGGAGCCTCGGCGGACTGCTGCCGGCCTCGTCGCCCGGCCTGTAGTCGTCGATCTCAGCCACGGGTTCTCCTCCGGGTCCGCAGGGCGGGTGCGACGCGCACCGCGATCAGCCGGTCGAACGCGATGGCACCGATCAGTAGCGCCCCCGCGATGGCCGAGCTCCAGAAAGACGAGACGTTCACGACCACGAGCGAGCTGTTGATCGTGCTAAGGAGGAGCGCGCCGAGCGCAGCCCCGAGAACGGTGCCGCTGCCGCCGAAGATGGCGACGCCGCCGACGACGACCGCGGTGATCACCTGGAACTCGTAGCCGACTCCGGCGATCGCGTCGACCGAGCCGTACAGCGACAACCAGACTGCGCCCGCGATCCCGGCGATGCCGCCGCTGAGGACGAAGGCGAGGAACACGCGCGACCCCACGGGGATGCCGGCGAGGCGAGCGGCGGGCGGATCCGAGCCGATCGCGTAGAAGTCCCGCGCCGTACGGAAGCTGCGCATCGCGTAGGTCGCGATGGCGACGGCGACGATGGCGATGATCGCGAGGTACGGAATTCTCAGGAAGGTGCCGTAGCCGATCTTGTTGAAGCTGCCGGGCAACATGGAGGCGTTGACCTGGTTGCCCCCCGCCCATGCTCCGTCGATGCCGCGGATGATGTAGAGCGTCCCGAGCGTGACGACGAGGCTCGGCACGCCGGCGAGCGTCACGATCGCGCCGTTGACGACCCCGCAGACGACCCCGATCCCGAGGGCGAACAGAAAGACGACGGGAAGGGAGACGTGCGGATGGTGGACGTAGAGCACCCCGGTCGCGTACGCCGAGATGCCGAGCACCGAGCCGACCGAGAGGTCGACATTGCGAGTGATGATCACGATCGTCTCGCCGATCGCGAGCAGCGCGATGATCGCCGCGCCCGACAGGATCTGCTGCACGTTCGTGACGGCGAGGAAATGAGGATTGTCGATCGTGGTCGCGGCGACGACGAGCACGAGGGCGAGCACGATGCCGAGCTCGCGGAACCGCAGCAGCATCTCCGCGACCCTGCGCGAGCTCTGCGACGGCTGGACGACTGTTTGGCCTTCCGCGAGCGTCGTCATGCGACTTCTTCGACCATCCCGGTGGCCGCGCTCATGATCGCGTGCTCGTCGGCGTCGGCTCGTGAGAACTCGCGCGCGACGCTGCCCTCGAAGAGCACGACGATGCGGTCGGCCATGCCGAGTACCTCCGGGAGCTCGGACGAGATCATGAGCACGGCGACGCCCCGTGCGGCGAGCTCGGAGAGCAGGCGGTGTACTTCGGCCTTCGTACCGACGTCGATGCCACGCGTCGGCTCGTCGACGATCAGCACCCTCGGGTTGCGCGCGAGCCATTTCGCCAGCACGGCCTTCTGTTGATTGCCGCCCGAGAGCGTCCAGGCTGGGTTGGTCAGCTTGCCGTACTTCAACTGCAATCGCATCGCCCAATCCCTTGCGAATTTCCGCTCGGCGCCGCGCGGGATCAAACCTCCCCGGCGAATGCCGTCGAGCGACGCGAGCGCGATGTTGCGCTCGATCGAGAAGTCCATCACCAGTCCCTGCTGGCGGCGATCCTCGGGGACGAGCCCGATGCCGGCGGCCATTGCTGCCGCCGGCGAGCCGGCGCGCAGCTGCTTGCCCGCGATCTCGATCGAGCCGGCGTCCCAGCGGTCGATCCCGAAGATCGCGCGGGCGACCTCCGTCCTGCCGGCGCCCACGAGGCCGGCGAGTGCGACGATCTCTCCACTCCGCACCTCGAACGAGATGTCGGTGAAGACGCCCTCGCTCGTCAGCCGGTCGACCTTCAGCACGACCGGCCCCGGCTCGGTCGGGAGCTTCGGGAACAACGCGTCCATGTCGCGGCCGACCATCGCCCGGATCACCGACTGCGTCGTCAGCTCTCCGACCGGCTTGGTCAGGACGTGGCGGCCGTCGCGCATCACGGTGACACGCTGGCAGATGGCGAAGATCTCTTCGAGCCGGTGTGAGACGAAGAGCACCGCGTTGCCCTGCGCCCGCAACGTCTCGACAATGCCGAACAGACGGTCGACCTCCGTGCTGGTCAGCGCAGCGGTCGGTTCGTCCATCACGATCACACGCGCGTTCGTCGTCAGCGCCTTCGCGATCTCGACGAGCTGCTGGTCGGCGATCGACAGCCCTCGCGCCAGACGGTCCGGGTCGAGGCGGACGCCGAGTTGCTCGAACACCGCGGTCGCCTCGCGGCCCATCAGCCTGCCGTCGATGCGGCGGAACCGCTTGAGCGGCTGCATGCCGACGAACATGTTCTCGGCGACCGTCAGGTCGGGAAAGAGGGTCGGCTCCTGAAAGATGATCGCGATCCCGGCAGCCTGTGACTGCTTGGCGTTGTCGAAGATCGCTTCTTCGCCGTCGACGACCAACCGGCCGGCGTCCGGCCGATGGACGCCCGCGAGAATCTTGACGAGGGTCGACTTACCGGCACCGTTCTCCCCCACGAGGCCGTGTACCTCACCGGCGCACAGCTGGATGTCACCGTCCTCGAGGGCGTGAACGGCGCCGAAGCTCTTCTCAGCGTGTTCGAGAGAGAGGACTGGGCCGGGCTGCGTTGTCGTCACGATCGTCGGGTCAGATGGGGGACGCCGCACAACGCGGCGCCCCCATCTTCCTTTCTAGAAGTTGAACTTGTCGACGTTCGACTTCGTGAACGTGTACGGCGGTCCGAGAATCACCTGCGGCCGTCCGTCCGGGCCACTGATGATGTGGTAGGTGCCGAGCTTGCCGGCCTTGAACGTCTCGCCGACCTTCCCGGTGATGGTGCCGTTGGCCAGCGCGGAGACCGCGTAGCCAGCGAGGTACCCGAGGTCCTCGGGGTTCCAGAGCTGGAACGCCGTCACCGTGCCGTTGTGCACGTACGTCTTCATCTGGCTCGGCAGGCCGAGACCTGTGAGCACGACCTTCTTCTTGTACTTCGAGTGGGAGAGGTACTGCGCGGCCGAGGAGATCCCGACCGTCGTGGGCGACTCGATCCCCTTCAGGTTCGGGTACGCCTGCAGCATGCTCACGGTCGCTTGCCGCGACTGTGCAGGATTGTCGTTGCCGTAGTAGATCTTCACGAGCTTCATGTTCTTGTACTTCGGCTTCTTCAGCTCGAGCTTCATGTATTTGATCCAGGCGTTCTGGTTCGTGGCCGTCGAGGCCGCGGACAGAATCGCGAACTGACCGCTGTAGTTCATCAGCTTGCCGAGCAGCTGGATCTGGCTCCGGCCGATCGTCGGGGTGTCTGCCTGGTTGATGAACAGCTGGCGGCAGTTGACGTCCGAGTCGAAGGCGACGATCTTCGTGCCCTGTGCCTGGGCCTGCTGGAGCGCCGGACAGACGGCCTGCGGGTCGTTGCCGGCGATGACGATTCCGGCTGCGTGCGCCTGAATCGCCGCCTGGATCGCCGGCTGCTGCGCGGCGGCGGTGTCCTCCGTGCCCGAGGAGACGACCTGTGTGTCGCCGAGCTCGGTGGTGGCGAGCTTACCGCCGTGATCTGCGATCACCTCATACGGGTTGAGGGTGTCCTTCGGGATGAAGTAGTACGTCTTACCGGCCGTCGTGCGGCTCGAAGCCGCCAGGGCGGCGGTCACGGCGACAGCTGCTACGAGGACCGCCGCGACGACAACCGCCCAATTGCGCTTGCGCATCGATCGTTCCTTTCGCGTGAGGGTTCATGACGTGAGGGGGGTTGATGAACGGCCCGGTTGGATGGTGCGCCTCCTTCGCACTACCGGGGATACGCGGCAGTTACGCCGCCATCGACGTTGACGAGATTTCCGGTTGACTTGTTGGAACGAGGCCCCGCGAAGAACGCGATCGCCTCGGCGACGTCGTCGGGATAGACGTCGACCCGGAGCTTCGTGCGTTTGCGATAGAAGCTCTGCAGGTCGTCCTCCGTCACGCCGTAGGTGCTTGCACGCTCGGCCTTCCACTCGGACGACCAGATGGCGGAGTCCTGGATGACCGCGTCGGGATTGACCGTGTTGACACGAATCCCGTGCGGGCCGCCTTCCTCGGCGAGACAGCGTGCAAGATGAAGCGATGCCGCTTTCGCGGACGAATAGGCAGAGGCGTTTGCCCCGGCGACGAGCGCGTTCTTCGAACCGACGAAGACCACCGAGCCACCCCGCCCCTGCTCGACGAGCACGCGGAACGTCTCGCGGGCAGCGAGAAAGTACCCGCGAGCCAGAACGGCGAAGTTGCGTTCCCACTCGCCGACGGTCGTCTCCGTCACTGGAGCACTCGTTGCGAGCCCGGCGGAGGCGACGAGGATGTCGAGGCCGCCGTACTCGAGCACCGCTCGGCGGGTCATTTCGACGACCGCCTGCTCATCGGTCACGTCGACGTGAACCGCACATGCCCTGCGAACGCCGTGGGCGTCGACGATCTCGTCGGCGACCTCGGTGGCGCCGTCGACGTTCAAGTCTGCGACGACGACGTGGGCGCCCCGTGAAGCAAGCAGGCGCGCCGCAGCACGACCGATCCCGCTCGCCCCACCGGTGATCAACGCGATCCGGCCCGCGAGCTCGCCTTTCGACGGTGCCTGCGCGAGCTTGTAGCGCTCGAGCGGCCAGTACTCGATCGCGAACGCCTCCGCTTCGCTGAGTGAACGGAAGCCCCCGAGCGCGTCGGCTGCGTCCTCGACACGGATCGCGCGGTGATAGAGGTCGCGCGAGATCCGTGCCCGACCTGCGTCCGATCCTGTCGTGACGATGCCGATGCCCGGCACGAGGATCACCCGCGGACCGGCGGGATCGATGGGAAACTGCCGCGTCTCGTCGTCGAGGTTGCGCTCGTAGTAGTCGCGGTACCAGGCCGAGTACTCCTCGACGCCGCGACGGAACGCACCACCGAGCTCTGACGCATCCGCGCTTGCCTGATCGAAGTCGACGACGAGCGGACGATGCTTGGTGTTGATGAGGTGATCCGGGCACGGGGCGCCGATCTGGCTCACCTGGGGGGCGCGCACGGATGAGGCGAACGCGACCGCCTCAGGGCTCTCGTCGACCTCGAGCACGAGCCCGTCGGTGTCGGCCATGAGAGCGCCGCGGAGCGCGGGGAGCGACTGCGACAGCAAGGTGTGCGCAGTCCCCTCCCCGAGCTTCGCGACTCGCTGGCCCCCCAGCCCGAACCGTCCGCGCGCGGTCGTGTCGATCGCGCGGGCGGCCCGCGAGACGAACTCGATCGTCGCCTCGTAACTCTCCTCGCCGCTTTCACCCCAGGTCACGAGCCCGTGCCGCTCGAGTAGCACGGCTCGCGCCTCGGGGTTCTCCCGAAGGAGTCCCGCGATGCGTCGTGACATGTCGAACCCCGGACGCTGGTAATCAAGCCACACGATCTCGTCTCCAAACGCGTCGGTCGCGAGTTGCCGGCCATTCGGCGTCGAGGTCAAGGCAATCACCGCATCCGGATGGGTGTGGTCGACGTGCGTCGCGGGCACGAACGCGTGAAGCAGCGTCTCGATCGAGGGCCGCGGCTGATCGGGCCGCACGCCGCAGCGCAGGAGATACGCGACCATCGCAGCGTCGTCCATCTCGGCGCGGTCCTCCAACCGGAGCAACTCGTCGAGACGAAGCCCCGCGAACCCGCCCGCCCCGATTGTCGCCAGGTCGGTGCCCGATCCCTTCACCCAGAGGACGCGAACCCGGCGGCCGACATGGTCGGTGGTCGTCTCCTTTGCAGAGGTGTTGCCGCCGCCGATGTTCGCGAGTGCCCGATCTGCACCGAGCAGGTTCGAGCGGTAGACGAGAGCGTCGACAACCGAGAGGCCTGGAACTGCTGACGACTCCCAGAGATCCTTCGGCGCCGCGACGCCGCGCAACGTACCGGTAGCGCTCACGCGCCAACCGCCAGGCCTGCGCGCGCTGGAAGCTCCGCGAAGCGCGCCCGTGCTTCACGCCAGCCGACACCGAGCACCGGCTCGTAGACAGTGGGCTCGAACGATGAACGAACGACGTCGCGCGCCTCGCCGAGCGATCCGAGCTCGCCGAGCGTCATCGCCTGCACCAGCAGATTCCCGACGAGAGTCGCTTCCTCCGGGCCTGCATACACAGGAAGGGCTGCCGCGCTTGCCGTCCACGCGCAGAGCAAGGCGTTGCGCGAACCACCGCCGACGATGTGCAGCGTGCTCGGCGTCGACCCGCTGACCGCGTGGAGGATGTCGATCGTCTCGGCGTGCTTGAGTGCGAGGCTCTCGAGGATGCAGCGCACAACTTCCCCCGGGCTCCCCGGCTCGGGTTGCGCAGTCCGGCGGCAGAAGTCACGGAGGCGCGACGGCATGTCCCCTGGCTCGAGAAAAGCGCTCGCATTCGGTTCGATGAACGCCAGAAACGGGGCGCATCGGCCGCGAGGGCGACGAGCTGATCGAATCCGAGCTCGATGCCCTCCGCGGCCCACTGACGCCGACACTCGTTCAGCAGCCACAGGCCCGCAACGTTCCGGAGCAGCCGAAACGTCCCGGAGACACCGCCCTCGTTGGTCAGATTCGCCACGAACGAGTCGTCGCTGATCACCGGGTGATCGACTTCGATGCCGACGAGCGACCACGTGCCGACGCTCAGAAAGACAGAGCCGTCGTCGATCAGCGGTGTCGCCGCGACAGCCGAGGCGGTGTCGTGAGTCGCAGCCGCGATCACGCGCGCGCCGTCGAGACCGGTGGCTTTCGTCGCAGCGGACGGAGAGTGAGCCGAGCGGCGTCCCCGGCGCCACGATCTCCGGGAATAGCCGTCGTGGAATGTCGAGCCGGTCGAGGAGATCGGTCGCCCAACCTCCGGCCGACGGGTCGTAGCATTGCGTGGTCGTCGCGTTGGTGAACTCGGTCGTCCGGCTGCCGCACAGCCAGAAGTGGAAGAGATCAGGGATCAGCAGCAGCGTGCTCGGCCACCTCGAGCGCCTCGTCACGCTCACCGACCATTGCTGCCAGCTCGAAGATCGTGTTGATCGGCAGAAGCTGGACTCCGGTGCGCTCGTAGAGCTCGCGCGCCGGCACGTGCTCGAAGACGCCCTCGACGGCGGCCGCCCTGCGGGGATCGCGGTAGTGCCTCGGCCCCTCGACGAGCTCGCCCTCATCGTCGAGGAGGGCGAAGTCGACCGCCCATGAGTCAACTGCGAGCGAATCGACCGCTGCGTCCCGTCCGGCTGCTCGCAGGCCGTCGATGACGTCACGGTGCAGCCGTTCGACGTCCCATTGGAGCGCGCCGCCACGTTCGATCGGATCGTTCGGGAACCTGTGGACCTCGCGGACCTCGAGTCTCGAGCCGTCGAACCGTCCGACGGCGACACGCCCGCTCTGCGCGCCGAGATCGACGGCCGCCATGGTCGCCACTAGTTGCGTCCCTCTTCCCCGCGAACGGATCTGCGCAGATCGCGGGGACGGACGGGTATCGGCTCACGCGCGCCCGGGTCGGCTGCGATCACCTCGACGCCGGCCGAGCGCCAGGCCTGTACCTCGTCTTCGGGCGCGCTCGAGTCGGTGACGATTCCCGTGAGGTCCTCGGATGCGACAAAGGAGAGCAGTGCGCTGCGGTGCCACTTGGTGCCGTCGAGGATGCCGAAGACCTGCTCGCAGGCGTCGGCCATCTCCTGCTTGATCCGCACCTCGTCAGGGTTCAGGTCCATCAAGCCGCGCTCGAGGCTCAGGCCGCGAGCTCCGAGGAAGCCCTTGTTGATCCGCGTCGTGCGCAAGACGTCGGTGCCGAGGTCGCCGACCAGCGACATCGCGGACAGGCGGAGTGCCCCGCCGGTCACGAGGACGGTGATCCCAGGAGCATCCGCGAGGGCGGTCGCGACGAGCAGTCCGTTGGTGACGACGACGAGCTCACGTTTGGCGCGTAGCTCGAGTGCGAGGTAGTAGGCCGTCGTGCTCGCATCGAGCGCCACTGCCTCGCCCTCGCCTACGAGCCCAGCCGCGGCTCTCGCGATCGCGCACTTGCGCCCGACCTCGAGCCGCAGCCTGAGATCGAAGCCGACTTCCGACTGGCCGCGGCTCAGGGCTCGAACGCCGCCGCGGACGCGCGCAACGAGCCCCTGCTTCGCCAACGTTGCAAGATCGCTCCGAACCGTGACCTCCGAAACCGAAAAGGTTTCCGCAAGTTCCGCAACCGGAACGGAATCTCGCGTCTCGAGCAACTCGAGCACCCGCCGCATGCGTTCATCTTGCGAGAAACCAGGGAATTCACGCGATTCGACGATGCGCGCGACCTTACGCCGTCGTCACGGATGTGTCAAGACGACGTTCCCCTTGCTTTCGAAATGGATGACATCGAAAGTCGATTCGTAAATTCGTCGCCGATCGTGCAGACTCTTCCGCATGGACGAGACCGCCGCACTCGAGCAGCTTGGCCGGCTCGAGATCGAGACACCCTCCTGGGGTTACGGCAATTCGGGCACCCGGTTCCACGTCTACCCCTGGCCGGGCGCCGCTCGGTCGGTGCAGGAAAGGATCGCCGACGCCGCGCTCGTGCACCGCCTCACGGGCTCGTGTCCCCGCGTCGCGTTACACATTCCGTGGGACGCTGTCGAGGATTACGGAGAGCTTCGGCGCCTCGCCGAAGAGCAGGGCATCGCGATCGGCGCGATCAACCCCAACCTCTTCGGTGACGACGACTACCGCCTCGGCAGTCTCTGTCATCCCGAACGCGCCGTCCGCGAAAAGGCGGTCGAGCACTGCCGAGAATGCATTCACATTGCCGAGGAGGTCGGCTCGAACGTTGTCAGCCTCTGGCTCGCCGACGGCACCAATTATCCGGGCCAGGACGATCTTCGAAGCCGCCACGCACGTCTCATCGACGGACTCGACCAGGTGTATGCCGCGCTTCCGTCAGGCATGCGGATGCTCGTCGAGTACAAGTTCTTCGAGCCCGGCTTCTACAGCACCGACCTACCCGACTGGGGAACTGCTGCCCTCGTGTGCCGGCGGCTCGGGTCGCAGGCACAGGTGCTCGTCGACACGGGCCATCACCCACAGGGAACGAACGTGGAGCAGATCGTCGCCCTGCTGCTCTCAGAAGGTCTCCTTGGTGGGTTCCACTTCAACAACCGCAAGTACGCCGATGACGACCTGGTCGTCGGATCGATCGACCCGTTCGAGCTCTTCCGGATCATGCTGGAGATCGCGCACGAGCCCGTTGCGAACAACATCGCCTTCATGATCGACCAGTCGCACAACATCGAGGGGAAGATCGGCGCGATGGTGCTGTCGGTCATGAACATCCAGACCGCCTACGCGAAGGCGTTGCTCGTCGACCGGGAGCGGCTCAGTCTGCTGCAAGCCGACGGCGACGTGCTCGGTGCACATCGAATTCTGTTCGAGGCGTTCGAAACCGACGTGCGACCGTTACTGGCCCGACTTCGCCGCGAGGCGGGTGTCGACCCGGATCCGTTTGAAGCGTTTCGCGCCGGGGGCTACGCTGACGCGCTCGCCCACGAGCGCGGGACCGCTTCGGTCGAAAGCGCCTACGAGCAATTGTGACCGCCGCCGCTCGAGCCCGATAGTGCGTATCGCGCTCTTCATCACGTGTATCGGCGACACGCTCTTTCCCGAGGTCGGACGCGCAACCGTGCAGGTGTTGGAGCGCCTTGGTCATCGAGGTCGTCTTCCCGGCGGAGCAGACGTGCTGCGGGCAAATGCACATGAACAGCGGCTACCGCGACGAGGCGGAGAAGCTCGGCCGTCGGTTCGAGAGGATCTTCGGTGACTACGAGGTCGTCGTCTCTCCGTCGTCGTCCTGCGTGGGGACGGTTCGCGAAGCGTACGGGATGACGAACGTCTTCGAGCTCTCCGAGTTTCTCGTCAACGAACTCGGAGTCGAAGATGTCGGCGCGTCGTTCGCGGGGCGCGTCGCTTACCACCCCACGTGCCACTCCCTGCGGGTGACGCACGTCGGCGACGCTCCGCTGCGGCTGCTGCGAGGCGTGACGAACCTCGAGCTCCTCGACCTGCCGCGGGCCGATGAGTGCTGCGGCTTCGGAGGAACGTTCGCCCTCAAGAACGCCGACACCTCGAGCGCCATGCTCGCGGACAAGTGCGACGCGATCGTCGCCACAGGTGCTGACACGTGCACCGCTCTCGACAGCTCGTGTCTTCTGCAGATCGGCGGAGGCCTCTCACGGCGCGGCGCGCCGATCCGAGTCTTGCATCTCGCCGAGATTCTCGCCTCGACGTGACCAGCTTCCCGGACGCGGCGCGGCGCGAGCTCGCGAACGCTCAACTACGGACGAACCTCCGGAACGCGACCGACACGATCCGGGCCAAGCGCCGGCAGGTCGTCACCGAGCTGCCGGACTGGGATCGCCTGCGGGAAGCCGGCAAAGCGATCAAGGAAGACGTGATGGCCAATCTCGGCGCCTACCTCGAGCAGTTCGAGGAGGCTGTCGTAACGGCCGGCGGGCACGTGCATTGGGCGCGCGATGCGGCCGAGGCCAACGCGGTCGTCGCGGACGTCGCCCGCTCCCACGGCGTGACCGAGGTGGTCAAGGTCAAGTCGCTGACGACCGACGAGATCCGCCTCAACGAAGCGCTTACGGACGCCGGTGTTCATGCACTCGAGACCGACTTCGCGGAGTTGATCCTCCAGCTCGACGGCGACTGGCCGTCGCACATTCTCGTCCCGGCGATCCACCGCAATCGTCGCGAGATTCGCGATCTCTTTGCGCGCACGATCGCTCCCGAGATCGCCTCGGACGACCCGCGGGAGCTCGCGGAAGCATCGAGGCTCTACCTTCGCGAGCACTTCCTCCGGGCCAAGGTCGGCGTGAGCGGCGCCAACTTCGGAATCGCGGAGACCGGAACGGTGTGCATCGTCGAATCGGAGGGAAACGGCCGGATGTGCACGACCCTTCCTGACGTACTCGTCTCGATCCTCGGCATCGAGAAGCTCCTCCCCCGGTTCGCCGATCTCGGCGTGTTCCTTCAGTTGCTGCCGCGCTCGTCGACGGGAGAACGGATGAATCCGTACACATCGCTGTGGACCGGCGTGACCCCCGGCGACGGGCCACAGGAGTTTCACGTCGTCCTGCTCGACAATGGGCGGACGCGCGTTCTCGCCGACGACATCGGGCGTCAGGCGCTCCATTGCATCCGCTGCAGCGCGTGCCTCAACGTCTGCCCGGTCTATACGAGGACGGGCGGGCACGCGTACGGCTCTGTCTACCCGGGGCCAATCGGCGCCATTCTCACTCCGCAGCTGATCGGCATCGAGAACGCACCGTCCCTCCCGTTCGCATCGAGCTTGTGCGGTGCGTGCTACGAGGTCTGCCCGGTCAAGATCGACATCCCACGCGTGCTACTGCATCTTCGCGCAAGAGCTGTCGACTCGTCGCGCCGCCGGCCGGAGCGCGCGGCGATGGGAACTGCAGGTTGGGTCTTCGCCCGGCCACGGCGCTTCTCATTGGCGCAGCACCTTGCCGCTCTCCTTTCCCGGCCGTTCGCCCGCTCCGGGGCCATTCGATCGCTGCCGGGCCCGTTGAGCAGCTGGAGCCGTACTCGCGACTTGAAGCCCCCGGCCAGGCAGTCCTTTCGCACGTGGTGGCGTCGGGAGCACGGATGACGCGAGCTGCGCGAGACGACGTGCTGGCGCGGGTCGCCGAGGCGTCGGCACGCGCCAAGTCCGGGCTCAGTGTCCCGCGCTCCTACCGTCGCCGCGGCGCACTCGACTTCGAGCAACGCGTCGAACTGTTCTGTCAACGCGCCGGCGAATACCGTGCAGAGGTCGTTCGTGTTCACGATTCGGGCATTGCAGCAGCGTGCGGCGCAATCTGCGCAGCGCAGGCCGCGCGCCGGATCGTCCTTCCTCCAGGGCTACCGCACGCCTGGCGACCACCGAACGCCGAGCAGCTCGACGACCGTCTTTCCGTGGACCAACTGGACGCAGCCGACGGCGCACTCACCGGGAGCACGGTCGCGATTGCCGAGACCGGGACGATCGTCCTCACTGCGGGCCCGCGCGAAGGGAGGCGGGCGATCACACTGTGCCGGATCTCCACATCTGCGTCGTCATCGAGTCACAGATCGTCGAGCTCGTACCCGAAGCATTCGAGCTCATCGGCGCGAGCACCTCGAACGGAGACCCATCACCTTGATCTCCGGGCCGTCCGCCACATCGGACATCGAGCTGAGCCGGGTCGAGGGCGTCCACGGCCCGCGCAAGCTCTTCATCCTCGTCGCCAAGGAGACGTCATGACACAGAGAAGCGCATTCGTCCTCCGAATTCGGCCGGGCCGGGTCGACGACTACGTCGAGGCCCATCGAAGCGTCTGGCCGGAAATGCTGGACGCTCTCCGCCGCGCCGGCATCCGCAACTACTCGATCTTCCGGGCCGGCAACGAGGTCTTCGGCTACTTCGAAGCCGACGATCTCGCCTCGGCAGGGCGCTACCTCGACGCGCAAGACGTGAACCGCCGCTGGCAAGACCACATGGCCGAGCTGCTCGAAGAACGAGTACCGGACGCCGGTCCGCCCTCCCTCGAGGAGATCTTCCGCCTCGATTGACGCTCAGAGTTCGTATCGGAATGACGCGCGTCCAGGCGGCACAGACTTCATTTCGAAACGAGCTCTTAGCGGCGACGGCCGCCGGCCGCTCGAATGAAGAACCACCCTCCCAAGCCCGCCAGCGCCAGCAGCAGAATCACCAAGATGACCGTCCCCACCACGCCGCATCCTCCTCTGATCGAGTTGTTTCTGAAGACAAGTCCAGCGTTCGTCGCCTGCGCCAGCGTGCGAGGCTTTGGGGTCGGCAAGAAGGCTCAACATCGCGGCTAATCAAAATAGGAACTCGCTGCGGAACGGGATGTCGGGTGCCGGTCTCGTAAAGCGTGCGTAGGCCTCTTTCGGGTACGGCGTCTGGTGCTCAACACCAGCCTGGTGCGTCAGCGCCGTCTCGTCGCGAGGATAAAGGATCACGTCCGGGCCGACACGGCTGCCCACGGCGAGTACGAGCGACAACCGGTCGCCCGAGCCGACGATTGCGTGCGCGATGTCGGCCGGGCAATGGAAGTAGTCCCACTGGCGCAGCGGCAGTTCCTGACCCTCGACGATCAGCAAGCACTCGCCACGCAAGACGAGGAACCCCTCCTGGTAACGCTCGCGGTGGTACATCGTCATCGGTTGATGCGGTCGCAAGACCGTCAGGTTGATGCCGAACTCCTGGAACCTCTCGCGGTGCTTGTCGAACTCACAAGTAGAGCCGAGCTCATTCTCCTGCCACCGCAGCTCGCGTACGTTTGCAACAAACCAATCCTTCGTGCGATCTTCGACCATTTGAGAGACCTCCTTGCGAATGTTTCGCGGTCGACGCCGGGCCTGAAGAACGGCCGCGGCCGCGCGAGCGTGACGTGTTCTCTGCCGAGATTCCAGTCAGGGTGCCTCGCCACAAGTGCTCACGCATAACGACGTTCGCTTGGCCCGAGTTCGTTCTCACGGCCCCCTGAGGCGGAGCCGTTTGCGGGTCTCTTCGGGCTGCTGGGCGTTGTTCTGTTCTGATTTACCGGAACTCGTCGATGCCGAGGCCGTCTTCGGGCTCCCACCCATAGGTGGCGTGGTAGCCCCAGCAGTCCGGTCGGCTTCCGTCGGTGTCTGTGACGCCGTAGGCGTCGGCGAGGTGGCGAGCGCTGACGATCGTGCCTGCCCATCGCTCGGCGTCTGCGGCCCTGGCGAGCGCAGCGACGCCTCTGGCCACATAGGTAGGCGACTCGGAGATCCCGAAGCCGGGACGCTCGCGGCAGGCGTCGCGCCAGTTGGCCTCGGTGACGCCGAAGTTTTCCAGCATCTTCTCCGAGCGCAGCCAGCCGGGAGTCACGCCGACGGCCGTCACGGGACTGTCCTCGAGCTCGGCGCTGAGGCCCTTGACGATCCGCTCCACGTTGGCCTTGACGAGGTCGTAGTAGAAGCCGACATTGCGCCTGAACTCGGCGTTCGCCTGCGAGGTGCCGTCCGTCATCTCCACGACGAGGCCGCGCGTGCCGAAGGCTTCGGCGGTGCGCAGCATGAGCGGGATGGCAGCACGACAGGTGATTAGGTGCGTGTGCACGCCCATCTGAAGCATCCGCAGCCCGCCGGCCCAGTCGTGCTCCCAGAGCTGCTTGTCCCATTCCATGTACCTGTCGCCACCGAAGATGTCGTTGACGAGCACGTCGAGCCGCCCACGGTCACCCTCGATCGCCGACACGAGCTCGGCAACCGAGACGGGGTCCTCGTGATCGACCACCAGCGCCGACCCCACCCCTCCCGCCGCCGCGATCAGATCCCCGGTCTCCTCGATCGTCTCGGGCCTGCCAATCTCAGAAGGCCCGGTCGTGCGACTACTGCGACCGGTCGCGTAGACGTAAAAGCCCGCACGGGCAAGCTCGACCGCGATCGCACGACCGGCACCGCGCGTCGCCCCCGCAACCAGCCCCACTCTCACTGCCTCGGTCACAACGCGCTAAGTCTTCCACCCGCCCGAGCATCTTGGTCTTCCACCCGCTGGATCGTTGCGGCGCCCGAGCGTGAGGTGCATCGCCTGCGCCAGTGGGTTCAGGGACCCCTGAGGGGGTGGGTAGAGCCTGCGATGATTTTCGGGAGCGGGCACAGTCTCTTTCCCGGAGTCGTCCCAACAGAGAGGTCGAAAGATGAGTGATGACACGGTTCGGCGAGCCAACCTGGCGGCGATCGCGTGCGAGTCGCGCCCACAGCTTCCTGACGGCTTCCGGCGGACCAGCACTCGCATCGGTGCGGCGCTCGGCGCGGCCCGCACCGGACTGAGCGTCTACGAGTTGCCTCCCGGACAGGCGATCAGCCCCTACCACTACGAAGACCCCGAGGAGGAATGGCTCCTGGTCGTCTCGGGCGCGCCAATCCTCCGCCATCCGGGTGGCGAGGAGCAGCTCGAGCCGTGGGACATCGTCTTCTTCCCCGCTGGCCCCGAGGGAGCACACTTCGTGCGGAACAACAGTGAGCTACCGGCCCGCGTCGCGATGTTCTCTTCGATGGGGGCGGCGGCCGGAGCGGTCGTCTACCCGGACAGCGACATGGTCTGGATGTGGACAGTCGACGACGCAGTCGACATCGTCGTTGAACGAAGCAGCGCCGTGGACGCCATAGCACCATGGTCTACGCGGCAAGCTAAGGCCGACCCCGAGAAGTGAGCGCTCGCCTGTGCGAGCGCCCCTGTCGCCTGAGACTATGCGTCCTGGTCTCTTGACGATCGCTGCTCAGGTAGCGGACGACTCACGCGGACGCCCAGTCGGAGCCGACGTGTTTCAGGATCGACTGGAGCAGGGCGAACGAGTGCATGACGTGTTCGTGGGCGAGCTCTTTCGCACCGGCGACGGAGCCGGCCGCGAGCGCCTGGCGGATGGCGGCGTGCTCGGCCTGGTTTCGCTCGTAGAGGCGGTCGAGCTCTTCGTCGACCGGTGCCCAGACTGCCGGCCCGGAGAAGGTCCGGCGCGCGGCCTTCGCGACCGACTCGATGTAGGGCACGTCGGCGACGCGGTAGATCACGTCGTGGAATGCGTGGTTGGCGCGCATCCAGTCGGTCATCAGCGAACGACGGTCGCCGCCGGGCTCTCGTGAGCGGAGCTCCCTCGTCAGGCGAGCGAAGCGCCGCTCGCAGTCGCCCAGCTCGGCGAGCGTGTTCTCCGTCATCTTGTGCGCCGCGATCTCGGTCGTCAGGGCTTCGAGCTCGGCGCGAACGAGGAACGCCTCTTCGAGCTCGCGATGTGAGAGCGTGCGCACACGGACGCCGCGGTTCGGGACGAACGAGACGAGACCGAGCGCAGCCAGACGGCGCAGCGCCTCTCGCACCGGCGTGCGTGAAACCCCGAATCGTTCCGACAGTTGCTCCTGGCGAAGCACCGAGCCGGGCTCGAGCTCGCCGGAGACGATCGCCTCCTCGATCAGCACCGCGATGTCGTCGGCCTTCGTGCTCTCGAGACTCACGACACCGATGGTACGCCCTACGCGAATTGGGTCTCCTCGGTCGACCCGCGGAGGGCGAGCGTCGAGCTCTCGCCGCTAGAGATCGCCTGCATCACCTGGTCGAAGTAGCCGGCACCGACCTCGCGCTGGTGCCGCGTCGCCGTGTACCCGTCCTGCTCGAGCGCGAACTCCCGCTCCTGCAGCTCGACGTAGGCACTCATCCCCCGCTCGCGGTAGCCGCGCGCGAGCTCGAACATGCCCGCGTTCAGGGCGTGGAAGCCGGCGAGCGTGATGAACTGGAACCGGTATCCCCATCGTGCGAGCTGCTGCTGGAACGACGCGATCTCGGCGTCCGACAGGTGCTTGCGCCAGTTGAACGACGGCGAGCAGTTGTACGCGAGCAGCTTCCGCGGATGCCGCTCGTGGATCGCCGCCGCGAAGACCTCGGCCTGCTCGAGATCGGGCGTCGATGTCTCGAACCAGACCACGTCGGCGTGCGGCGAGTAGGAGAGGCCGCGGGCGATCGCCGCGTCGAGCCCATCCGTCACACGGTAGAAGCCTTCGCTCGTCCGCTCACCCGTCACGAACGGCGCATCGACCTCGTCGACATCGCTCGTCAACAACGTCGCGCTGAGCGCATCCGTGCGGGCAACGAGCACCGTCGGCACGTTCAGCACGTCCGCCGCCAGCCGCGCTGCGGTCAGCGTCCTCAGGAACTGCGACGTGGGCACCAGCACCTTTCCGCCCAGGTGGCCGCACTTCTTCTCCGCGGCGAGCTGATCCTCGAAGTGCACGCCCGCCGCACCGGCCTCGATCATCGCGCGCATCAGCTCGAACGCATTGAGCGCTCCGCCGAAGCCCGCCTCCGCATCGGCAACGATCGGCGCAAGCCACTCGGTTCCGTTCCGGCCCTCCGACCAGTCGATCTGATCCGCGCGCAGCAGCGCAGCGTTCAACCGCCGAACCAGCTTCGGCGCCGAATCCGCCGGATACAGGCTCTGGTCGGGATACGTCGCCCCGGCCTCGTTCGCATCGGCAGCCACCTGCCAGCCGGACAGGTAGATCGCCTGCAACCCCGCCCGCACCATCTGCACCGCCTGGCCGCCGGTCAGCGCACCGAGCGCCGCGACGTAGCCGCCATCCGTCAACTGCCGCCACAGGCGCTCCGCCCCGAGCCGCGCCAGCGTGCACTCGGGAACGACCGAGCCGCGCAGACGAACAACCTCCTCCGCCGTGTACGGACGACGAATCCCGACCCAACGCTCGTCATCCTCCCACTGCGCCTCCAACTGGCGCGCCTGCTCCTCGACCCTGTCTCGCATCATCGTTCAGTCGACGTCGTGGTCTCGCTCACAAAACTCGGGACACGTACACTCGGCCGACTCGGCAGTCGACACGACCGCGTCGCGCGGCACAACGCCGGGAACCTCGACCAGCCCCACAGGGCGCGCCTCACTCAGGAGCAAGGCCGCCGGATCGGCGTACGCGACCACGCCGCTCACCCCGCCGCCGGACGCAGAACGAAGCTCGCCGGCCCGATCTGCTCCGGCACCAGCGGCCGCCCCTCGCTCACGACCAGCCGATCGAGCGCAGCCGCAACCCGCGACGACAGCCGGCGCCCGTCGGGCCCGGCCACGCGCAACTCGAAGCACGCCTCATCACTCGTCGCCTCACCGACAACCCCCTCCTGCGAAAGGGACTGCAGGATCCGGTCGGCCACGATCGACGGCATCGCCTGAATCCGGACAACAGTCATCGCTTGCATCGCCATCAGCCCCACCCCAGTCATGTGTTTGGATCCAAAAGCTTCCATCTGGGATCCTAGCAATTCTTCTTCTAGACGCAAGTATGGGGCTGCTTTGCCTGAGTTCGGCACCTTTAGGATCCCAAACAGAGGGTGAACGGATCCGCTTCCGACGAGCTTTGGACGTCTAGTCCGCTGCGACGCCTACCGGCGAAACGGCTCGGTGGAACGAAACGGCTTCTCTGTCGGCAACCCTGATACGTGATCCAAATCCACGCAGGATCGTCCGGCGTAGGACAGGTATGTACGTCGCCCGGTTCATTCCGCTCCTCCTCGTCCTACTCGCGGCCGGACTTCTCCTGACCGCCTGCGGCAAGGGCGGCGGCTACTAGCCGACCTGGCCGTCGTCGCGCTCGTGGGTGGGCGGTCACCCTCGCCGCCCCGCGTGCGCGACTGAGCTGGGTCGGCTAGATCAGGAGCAGTCTTCGGGAATGAAGCTCCTATGACTGTCGAGTCGTGAGTGGTGTTGCGTTCTGGAGACTCCGACCAGTCGCTTCTTCGGCCATGGCGCGAAGGGCTTCCGTTCGCGCTCGACAACGTACCTCTGTGGAATCGGCTTCGGCTTACCGGAGCGACAGCTGATTCTCAGCGTGGACACCGAGCACCGCCTCGAGCCGACGTGTGTCCTCGTCAGGCGTGTCTTCCCAGTCCACCAGCGACTTCATCTGCGGAACGCTCAACCTCGCGCCTCGGTGCCACGCGTCGAGCAGTTCACGGAGTTGATGCTCGCGATAGTCGTTCATCGTTAGCCCCTTTGCTATGCCCCGTTGGTTGTTGCCGGCTCCCCCTCGCGGCGTGACTATTCGGACGGTAGGTCGCGG
The DNA here is from genome assembly GCA_963851065.1 of uncultured Thermoleophilia bacterium. Lineage (GTDB taxonomy): Bacteria > Actinomycetota > Thermoleophilia > Gaiellales > Gaiellaceae > PALSA-600. The sequence goes on along the minus strand of CAWKNW010000007.1, from coordinate 71,012 downwards.
GTCGAACAACGGCTACCCCAACTGAAGGTGAGTCGCCTCCCCTTGGTTGGGTGACCCGCGAGCCGTCCGCTCGGGCGAAGCTCTTCGACTTCGAAGATCCCGTAGTGCCGGCGCGCCACTCCACCCTCACGCGGTGGGGCGGGATCGGCAGCAGCTGCTCACCGCACCAACGCGTACCTGCTGCCCGACTCAATCGGCCGGACGCGCACGGCGCTGGACGAGTTCGTCCGTTTGGGCACTGAACGGGCACCGGCGAACGAGGGCCAGGAATGAGAAAACCCCGCCTGAGCAGGGTTTCCGCCAGTCGGGGCGCCGAGATTCGAACTCGGCCGTCGACGACGTTAAGCCGAGAAGCTAGCTGACCACCAGATCGTCAAACGCCGCCGGGACTCCCGTCCGACGGACCTCATGAACAAGTGGTTCGAAGGACATGGACCCGCAGCGTTCGGGCCGCGGGATCGGGAGGCTTGGCGGAATCGCGTTCGCAGCCAGACGTCATCCGCGACTATTAACCCCGCGACGTGAAGGAGTGGAAATCGCGCTCGTTGAGATCCGCGTAGACGTCTGCGAACTCGCCGACCGCCTGGTCGAACGCGTCGCCTGAGCCGAGGTACGCCGCGATGGCGACACGGTCGCCGGAGCGCGCGTGCGCCCGCGCGAGCGTCCAGCCACAGGCCTGCGCGTAGCCGACGAGGGCGCGTGGCCGCAGCCTCTCAACGTCGACCGACACCTTCCTGTCCCAGAGTTGACGGATGTAGTAATCGCGCGCAAAGCCGTCGGGCTCGTGGTGGGAATGGGTCCAGCCTAGGAAGATGTCGCTCGCTGCCTGCATGAGATGCTGGCCGCTCACCACCCGCTGGCCGTGGGACGGGTACGGGCTGCGCCCCAAGGACGGCTCGAGCACGGATGCTTGCGCCTCCTTGATCTGGAGGAAGAGCGGGTCGGCGTTGTCCAGGCCGAGGAGCAAGAGCAACCAGCAGCGGGTGCCGATGCTGCCGATGCCGACGGCCTTCCGCGCGAGATCCCCGTAGCCGAAGCGATCGATGAGAGCTCGCCGATCGTCCGGAAGCGTCAAGACGTAGCCCAGGAAGATCAGGCGAAGACGCGCCTCGAGGTCATCTCCGCCTGCGAGCTCGCCGACAGGCACGACCAGAGGCGGGTCCGAGACGATCTTAGGGACGCCGTCGACCTCGTGAGTGAGGCGCGCAAGCGCCGCCAGATGATCGTGTGCTCGAGCCTTCTTCGCCGCGAGCCGAAGTTCGCGGTCGAGGTCAGCCTCGTTGCGTTGGCCGAGCTGCTGGGAGAGGTTCCGCACGTCGAGGCGCGCGTACCAGACGTCGAGCTCGTGCATGCGGGCGAAGCGCTGCATCGCCCGCCGATACGCGCGCACGACAGTCCGCACGGCTTTGCGCCGTTCGTTCCGCGAGAAATCGCTCTGCCGTCCAGCGATCGCGAAGCTCGCGGCGAGCCGCTTCACGTCCCACTCGAAGGGCCCACGGAGCGTCTCGTCGAAGTCGTTCAGGTCGAAGACACGAGCGCGCTCCGGCGACGCGAACCCGCCGAAGTTCAACAGGTGCGCGTCGCCGCTGAGCTGAACGGACAAGCCGGAGGTCGGCGTCGCATGCAGGTCGTGGGCCATGATCGTCGCCGCCCCACGGAAGAACGCCAACGGCGACGCGGCCATCCGGGTGTGCCGAATGGGGACGAGCTCGGGCACGCGCGAGCGATTCTGTGACTCGAGGAGCCCGAGCGGGTCGCGGTCGGCCTTCGGCTCGAATGCCGAGTGGCTCGAGCGGGGTGTGCGCGCGCGTGCCTTTCGGCCACGCGCGGCTCGTTCCGCGGCCGTCAGACGAGCCGCAGGCGCGAAAGGCTCAGCCGGATGTATTTCGGTGCTCGTGCCAGTGCAAGCGTGCCACGTCTCGTCCGGCGCCGCTGGTTGTGGCGGGTCGAGCCCAGGCTCGGTTTCCGGTCCGCGGGCCAGCGTCGTCTCTGCACGCAAGCACGCTGCGTCGCGCCCCGGGGCTGTAGGTCATCCACCCCGTTCGGTATGAAGCGCATGTGGGCGCGGCAGAGTCCTCCTCTGCGGCCAGGGACACCGGTCGCCGCGGGGTCGACGTCTCGATTTCGATCCGGACGATCCTGCTGGTCTCCGGCGCAGTCGCCATCGCGTGGGCGCTGGCGTCGATTGCGAACGTCCTGCTCGTGATCTTCGTCTCCGTCTTCAGCGTCGCCGTCCTCTTACCGGTGGTGACTTGGATGGAGCGGCGGTTGGGCTGGAGCCGGCGGCTGTGCTCCACGGTGCTCGTGCTAGGGATCGTGATCCTCATCGGCCTCGTCGTGCTGGTGGTTGTGCAGGCGATCAGCGGCGCAGTGCGCGGTTTCAGCGACGACCTGCCGCAGATCGTCGACAAGGTCAGGCACAGCGATCTGGGCGACTTCATCAACAGCGGGAGCGACTCGCTCGACACGTTGAAGAAGCACGCGGGCGACATCACCGGCGGAGTGGGCCGGATGTCGGCCGGCGCCGCCCATCTCGGAGTCTCGGCCTTGGGAGCGGTCACGCTCGTCTTGTCGGTCATCTTCCTGACGCTTTTCGGGCTGATGGACGAACCGCGCTGGCGGGATTGGATCGGGAGGCTGCTGTATCGGGACAGGAGGGAGCGCTTCCTGCGGGTCACGGATCGGATCATCCAGACGACCTCGCGCTACATGCTCGGCAACCTGGCCATCTCCGTGATCTGCGGGACGGTCTACGGCGTCACCGCGGTGATCCTCGGCCTTCCGTACCCGCTCGCCCTGGCGGTGATCGCGGGGATCCTCGACCTCATCCCCAGCATCGGGGCCACGCTCGCCGGCATCATCATCGGGATCGTCGCGCTGTCGGTCAGCCTTGGAGCCTTGATCGCCTTCGTAATCGTGATCGTGGTCTACCAGCAGATCGAGAACTACATCCTGCAGCCGACGATCATCGGAAAGGCGGCCCAGGTCTCCGGGTTCACCGTGCTCGCCAGCGTCCTGGCGTTCGGGGCGCTGTTCGGGTTGATAGGGGCGATCATCGGCGTGCCGATCGCGGCCGGGCTGCAGATCGTTGCGGAGGAGCTCACCGCCGCCAGAAGAGCGCGCATCGCCGCCGCGGACGCTGCGGAGCAGCAGCAGCCGGCCTAACGGCTCGGCTCAGCCCAGAGCCCTCTGTCTGCCTCGCGCGAGGGATTTGTGCCGCCACTCCCCGTACTCAGTGAGTCACGGTAGAGCTTCCACGCAAGGTGAAGTTTCGGCGGTCTGCTCGGCGGAAACATGTCATCATCACGAGGCGGGGTCGAAGCGTAGGAAGGGAGGAACGCGATGAGCGTTTCCGAGAAGCTGATGAGCGCGTCAGACAGGCTGGCGGAGCTCTCGAAGCGCGCCAAGCAGGCGGAGGACCGGGCCGCAGCGGCGCGGAGTCAAGCGCAAGGGGAGCTTGAGAAGTCTGCGGATAAGGCGAGAGCAGACGCACAGGCACATGCCGAAAAGTTGCGCGAGTCAGCGAACGCGACCGAGGCGAACGTGTCGGCTACGTGGAACGACATGCAGGAGACGTTGAACGCGCACATCGCCAAGGCGCGCCAGAACATCGGGGAGAAGAAGGCCGAGATCGACGTGAGTCGAGCGGAGAAGCGCGCCGAGGGTGCCGAGGACGACGCACTGTTCGCGATCGACTACGCGTACGTCGCAATCGAGGAGGCCGAATCCGCGGTGCTCGACGCGATCGTTGCGCGGAACGACGCCAAGGAGCTTGCCACGCGCTGAGGCGGCAACACGGAATCCACTCGCCGCGGACTGGGTGCGTCAGCAACTCGGTCGCGCACTCGGCGCGGGCTTCCCGCACGACTGACGGCCGCTCAGATCGGAGCGGCCGTCAATCGTCGCAGTGTCGCAATCAAAGGGCTCAGCAGTTGCGAGTAATCCGATCCGCATCCCCACCGGTGTAGCCCCGCGACGGCCCGGTCACGGTGGAGTGGCAGGCGTGAAACCACGACGCCCGAAACCCGCGCCGTCTGCCTCCGCACTGGAAGGTATCGAGCCATGGCATTGAACGAGCACCGCGTGCAGCAGGCGAACGAGGCCCCTCAGCTTTGCTGGCGAAGCCCTGCGCCTCCGGCTCGCGATCGAGCGCGGCGACGTGTTCCGCTGGAGGTCAAGGGTGTCGCGATGGATGACGGAGCTGGAACTCGCCCGAACTCGTTCTCGGAGCCCGCCTCGCGCGTCGCGGCGACGCTTTCGCCGATGCCGGCGGCCCCGGCGGTCTCTCGCAGCGGCACGTCGCGCAGCAGCCAGCTCAGTCCGAACGCCGCCGACCATCACGCCGGCAGCGGTGAGGAAGACCGGGTGAAGCGCGGCCGCAACGGCCGCCACGTACAGCGCATGGATCACGGGCGGCAGTTGGTGGACGACGGCCGGGCTCGCATTCGTCGGCACGTGCACGCCGTGCGGGAGCGCGCTGGACGAGCTCGTGGCCGAGCCGGTTCGTGAAGATCGCGCCGAAGATCGGAGACGCCGATCGAGCCGCCGATCTGGCGGGCGAGCGTCGACGCCGGACGTGGCGACGCCGAGCAGCCGGTAGTCGACGGCGTTCTGGGCCGCGAGCACGAGCACCTGCATCGACCATCCCGAGGCCGAGGCCGAGGATCAGCATGTACACGGCCGCGACCCAGGTCGGCGTCGAAACCTCGAGCCGGCTGAGGAGGTAGAGCGCCGACCGTGGCGACGGCCGTGCCCATGATCGGGAACGGGCGGTAGCGCCCGTAGCGCGAGATCAGCAGGCCGCTCGCGATTCCGGTGACGAGCAGGCCGAGCATCATCGGCGTCATCAGCAGCCCCGACTCGGTCGGGCTGTGGCCCTTGACGACCTGCAGGTAGAGCGGCACGAACGTGACCGAGCCGAAGAGCGCGAACCCGACGACGAAGCCGATCGCGCTCGTCGTCCGGAACGTCGCGTTGCGGAAGAGCTCGAGCGGCAGGATCGGCTCGGCGGCGCGCGACTCGACGAGCGGGAACAGCGCGAGCAGCGCGACGCCGCCGATGATCGCGGCGAGCATCCCCGGAGCGCCCCACGGGTAGCTCGTGCCGCCGAGGCTCGTGTAGAGGATGACGCCCGACAGGCCCGCGGCGAGGACGACCGTCCCGAGCCAGTCGATCCGGTGCCGCTCCGTCACCTGCTGTCGACTGGAAGGCGGTCGCGATCACCGCCAGCGCAACCGCGCCGAGCGGCAGGTTGATGTAGAAGATCCACCGCCACGAGAGGTTGTCGACGAAGAAGCCGCCGAGCAGCGGCCCGGCGACGACGGCGAGACGCCGAACACGCCGCCGAACAGGCCCTGGTAGCGGCCGCGGTCGCGCGGCGCGACGAGGTCGCCGACGACGGCCATCGCCACGACGATCAGGCCGCCGCCGCCGAGTCCCTGCACGGCGCGGAAGGCGATCAGCTGCGGCATGGTCTGCGCCAACCCGCAGAGAGCCGAGCCGACCAGGAAGAGCACGAGCGCGACCTGCAGGACGCGCTTGCGGCCGTAGAGGTCGCCGAGCTTGCCGTACAGCGGCCCGACCACCGTCGAGGCGAGCAGGTAGGCGGTCACCACCCAGGAGAGGTGCTGCAGCCCGCCGAGGTCGCCGACGATCGTCGGCAGCGCCGTCGACACGATCGTCTGGTCGAGCGACGCGATGAACAGCACGAGGAGCAGCGCGCCGAAGATCAGGCGCCGCCGCGCGCGACAGTCACTCAGTCATCGAGCTCACCTGCTCGGACGGACGCAGCGAGCGCCTGGCGGGCGAAGATCTGCTGCGCGGTGATCGTCCGCTCGGGGCGCGAGCGCCCGAAGAAGCTGATCGTCCAGTGGAAGAGCGCGCTGACGCGGTTCTTGAAGCCGGTCAGGAAGGTGAGGTGGACGACGAGCCAGAACAGCCAGCCGGCGAATCCCCACACGCGGGCGCCGCGGCGCTCGCCGATCGCGTAGTAGCGCGAGACCGCGGCGAGGCTGCCGAGGTCGCGGTACCGGAAGGGCCGCGGCTGCGCGTCGCCGTCGAGGCGCCGCCGGATCTCGGCCGCCGCGTGCCGTCCCGACTGGATCGCGACCTCCGCGAGCCCGGGCAGGCCGTCGAGCGCCATCAGGTCGCCGACGACGAAGACCTCGGGGTGGCCGGGCAGCGTGCAGTCGGGCTCGACCGGGACCTGGCCCGTGCGCGTCGGCTCGACGCCCGCCTGCGCGGCGAGCATGCTCCCGAGCGGCGACGCCTGCACGCCCGCCGACCAGATCTTCGTCATCGCGTCGAGGCGCTCGCCGCCGTCGCGGGTCTGGAGCTCGACGCCGCCGGCGTCCATGTCCGGTGACGAGCGTCCCCGTCCTGATCTCGACGCCCATCCGCTCGAGCTTCGCCGCGGCCCGCCGCGCGAGCCGCTCGTCGAAGCTCGGCAGGATCCTCGGGGCGCCGTCGAGCAGGACGATGCGCGCGGCGGCGGTGTCGATCCGCCTGAAGTTCGAGCGGCAGGCTGTAGCGCGACAGCTCGGCGATCTGCCCGGCCATCTCGACGCCGGTCGGCCCGGCGCCGACGACGACGAACGTCAGCCACGCGGCGCGCCGGGCCGGATCATCTTCGAGCTCGGCGAGCTCGAAGGCGCCGAAGATCCGGCCGCGCACCTCGAGCGCGTCGTCGATCGTCTTCATGCCGGGGGCGTGGACGGCCGAACTCGTCGTGGCCGAAGTACGACTGGGCCGAGCCGGCGGCGACGATCAGGCTGTCGTAGGCGAGCTCCCACGTCCGGTCGAGGAGGCTGCAGCTCGACGATGCGGCGCTCGAGGTCGACGCCGCCGACCTCGGCGAGGACGACCTCCGCGTTGCGCTGGTGGCGCAGGACGTCTCGGAGCGGCGGCGCGATGTTCCCCTGCGACAGGACGCCGGTCGCGACCTGGTAGAGCAGCGGCTGGAAGAGGTGGTGCGCCTGCCGGTCGACCACGGTCACGTCGACGGGCGCCCGGCGCAGCGCCTTCGCGGCGGCGAGGCCGCCGAAGCCGCCGCCGACGATCACGACTCGATGGCGAGCGGTCATCGGCTCAGCCGCGCCTTGACGTGCAGCGTCGCCGGCGGACGGATCATGCCGAGCTGGCCGCTGCTCATGCCGAGCTGCCGCTGGTCGATCGTCGTGGTCGCCTCGACCTCGAGCGCGTCGCCGAGCTGCCGCACGGTGGCGGGGAACTCGAGCGGCACGACCTTTCCTGCTGCCTCGAGGTGGCCCACGACGTGCAGGATGTCGCCGGTCACGTGGTGGACGCGGGTCGACGTGAAGCGCACCTGCGGGTGCTCGACGACGTGGAAGAAGTCGGTCGAGCGCAGGTGCTTGTCGCGGGTCGCGTGCCCGGTGTCGAGGCTGTCGGCGTCGATCGTGAGCTCGATCGTCGTGCCGTCCGGGCCGACCTCGTACGAGCCGTCGAACCGGTCGAAGCGGCCGTGAACGGTGGTCAGGCCCCAGAACGTCTTGACGGCGAACTCGACGGAACGTCTCGTTCGTGTCGACGGTCCAGCGGGTCGACGTGGCGGTGCGTTGTTCGATCTCTAGTGCGGTCATCGCAACTCCTTTCGTGGATGTGCGACGAACGCTGGCGGAGAGCGATGCCACGCCAATGCCAAGCCGTCGCCCCTTGCTGCCGCCGAGGTCATTCAGGTCGGCAGATGCAAGTGGAGCCGGCGCGCTGGGCGCCGGCTCCGTGGAGGTGCGGTTGTGCAGATCGACGGTCAATGCGAGAGCTGCGGAGTCGTCTTCGCCGACATCCGGGGCGGCGCGAATGCCTTCTTCGCCTTCCGCTCGAGCAGCTTCTCGCCGCCGATCGAGACGACGAGCTCGGTGACTCCGGTGACGAGCGCGAACGCCGCGATCAGTGCGAGCACGGCCAGCGCGCCTGCACCCGGCTTCGCGAAGATCACGATCCCGAAGACGATCGACACGAGGCCCGTCAGGACCATCGACGCCGCGTCGCTTCCGGCCAGCGGGAGCCGGAACGACCCGAAGACGGCGAGGATCCCGAGCGTGACGGCGTAGAAGCCGATCACGTACAGCAGCGCGAGCGCCGAGATGCCGGGCCAGGCGAAGACCAGCACGCCGACGGCGATCCCGAGCAGGCCGCGGAGAGCCAGCCACCCGCGCTCCTCCTTGCCCCGCGAGGTGAACGCGGTGCCGAGCTCGACGATGCCCGTGGCGAGCGTGTAGGCGCCGAAGACGATCGTCAGCGCGTAGACGCTGATGCCGGGCCACGCGAGAATCATCACGCCGAACACGACCGACACCAGGCCGTGCAGGCCGAGCGTCCAGCGCATCTTCTTGAGCTGCGTCCGCGAGGTCTCCGCGGCGCGATCGAACAAGGTGTCCATCTTCTACCTCCCATTCGGGTTGACGTTTGCGCCACGGAACCTGCACGGGGTCGATGCCAGAGCGCTGCCACCGCCGCGCTCCGTGCTGCCAAGGCGGCAAACGCGCGCGTCGCAGGCGCCCGGCTGCGGAGAGTCGCCTCTCTTTACGCTGCCGGGCGCGAAGGCGTCTCTGCGTGAATCGCCTTCGTGAGGTCGAGGATCTGACGTGAGAGCTCGAGCAGCTCTTCGTTCTGTCTGTCCTCTTCCTCGACGGTCCGCCATTGCTGGTTGGCGATCGCCTGACGCTTCGCGTCCGCCCTGTTCTGGCTGATCATCACGAAGGTCGAGAGAAAGATCGCCTCGAGCGAGACGATCATCGTCAAGCAGTCCGAACGGGTACCTCTCGACGCCGAATCCGATCCAGCAGCCGAACCAGGCGATGTGGATGTAGACGAACGGCATCGAGCCCGCGAACGCGGTGATCCGGTCGGCCATCCGGTTCTCGATGCTCTTTGCCCGCTGCTCGGCGTGCTCGACGAGCGCCGGGTTCGGCTCGTGCGGGAGGTGCGAGACGCGCCGGCAGGCGAGCGACCGGCGCGCCGCGCCTGCGTCGCGCCGGTCGCTGTCTGCTGCATCAGCGCCGCCGCCTTCGACCGCGCTTCGTCCGCCGCGGTCGCCAGGCGAGCTGCCGCTTCGCAAGGCCGGCGTCCACCATCAGCGCACCGACGCACATCGCGAGGAGTGCGGTCACCAGAGCCGGGTCGATCGTTTGCACGTTGTTCTCCTCCTTCTCACTTGATCTTCGCCGGCAGCTCGTCGGCCTTCCGTTCGAGCTCGTCGCGGGCCGCGCTGACGTGGTTCCTCTGCTCGTGCCAGGCGCCGTTGACGTTCTTGCGCGCCTGTGCGAGGCGGTCGTCGACCGCGATTCGTCTGGTGCGGACGTCGGCAATCGCCGCCTCGGCCCGCTCGCGCGCGTTCCCGTCCTTCGTTGCGGCCGTTGCCTGCAGCCGCTCGAGGTAGGTGTCCCAGCTGCGGAGCTCGTCCTCGACGGCGCGCGCGAACGTCGTCCAGTCGTCGGAGACGTCTGCGACGACCGAGTTCTCGGCGACGGCGAGCCTCGTCTTCAGCTGCCCGACCTTCTCGTCGACGTGATCAGGTGCCTCGGGGGCCGCGGCCACGATGGATGCCTCCTCGCGGCGCAGCGCGTCGAGGTGACGGCGGATTCGCGGGCCGTTCTCAGCGGCACCAGCCTGCGCGAATGCCTGCAGCCGGTCGATCCGGCGGCGGATCTCCGCAAGCTGGTCGTCGTTCGTGGTTGTGCTCATCTTCGAGCCTCCAGTTGGCTGTTCTGTGATGCGACGAAGGCTCGTCGACGCCGCTGCCAAAGCTCTGCCAGGCGCAGCGGCGCTTCTGCCAGCTCTAGACGATTTCCGGACGGGGCTCGGGGATCTCGGCGAGCCCACTCTCTGCTGCCGTCGCCGGGTTGCCGGCGAGCGCGACGAAGAGACTCTCGCGCGCCTGGTGCGGCCGCTCCATCGTCGACCACGCGATGACCTCGCGGTACAGGCGAGCGGCTTCCTCGGCGTTTCCGGACGCCGCGGCGATCCGGGCGAGCTGGACGCGTGCCTGGGCCGCGACCAGCGTCGCCTGGGCCACCTCGGCTGCCGCAAGCGCCTGAAGCTGGAGCTCTTCGGCCTTGCGCAGATCGCCGTTCGCGAGAGCTATCGCACCGAGCCGTACGAGAGCGAACGCCGCGTGGTCGCCGAACCCGATTCGGTCGGCAAGCTCGAATGCGCGCCGGTACGCATCCGCCGCGGCCCCGTCTTCCCCGCGCGTCTCGGCCGCCCACGCTTCGAGCAGCAGCACCGGCGCGCGAAAGGCGTCGTATCCGACTGCCTCCGAGTGCCGGCGGGCGACGGAGGCTGTCGCAGTGACGGTGGAGACGTCGCCGGCGTGCGCCGCACCGATTGCGCGAATGAGGCTGCTCGCTGCGATGCCCCAGTCGTCTCCGGACTCCTCGAACGCGGCGGCCGCGTCGTCTGCCATCGCGGCAGCTCGCTCGAGGTCGCCCGATTGCCCGAGGGCGAGCGAGAGCATCAGTTGCGCGAAGCCGCGCTGCCACGGTGCCGCAGGAGCGGCAAGCGAAACGGCGTGTTCGCCGACCGCCAGCGCAGCGTCGAGGTCGAACTCCTCGGTTGCGATGTAGCAGAGGTCGGCGAGCTGCTCGATGCGCAGCTCCAGGGGAGCGTGATCGTCCGTGGCAGCGAGGACGAGCTCGAGGAAGCGCCGTCCCTCGGAGATGCGGTCGGCCAGCGCGAAGTACCAACCCAACGTGCCGAGCCGAACCGCGACGGCAGGATCGGAAGCGTCGCGTGCGTGGGCTGCCGCGGCCCAGAGGTTGTCGTTCTCCAGCTCCAGGCGGCGTTGCCAGCTCAGCCATTCCGGCCCGCGCAGCTCGTCGCGCGCCTCGTCGGCCAGTGCCGCGAAGTATTCGGCGTGCGCGCCGCGGGCGGCGGCGAGCCCGCCGCTCTCGGCGAGACGCTCGAGCACGTACTCGCGGACCGTGTCGAGCATGTCGTACCGGGCCGGGCCACCTGTGAACGAGGCCGACACGATCGACTTGTCGACCACCGCCGCGACGAGATACGCGACGGTCGCCTCGTTGAGGCCGTGCCCCGCTGCCAGCGCGACGAGCGACGGCAGCGACGCGCCGCCGCGATGGACCGCCAGCTGCTGGAGCAGCGTCTTCTCGTCTCCGTGCAGCAGGTCGTAGCTCCATTCGACGAGCCCTTGCAACGCGCTGCGGGCCGGGTCGGAGGCCGGGCTGTCACGCAGGAGCGCCGCCCGCCGCTCGAGAATCGAGGCGAGCTCCCCGAGCCCGAGCACGTTCACGCGTGCGGCGGCGAGCTCGATCGCGAGCGGCAAGCCGTCGACGCGCCGGGCAATCTCGGCAGCGAGCGCGACAGCCTCCGCATCCGGCTCGAAGCCGGGTCGCGCCGCCCGCGCGCGCTCGAGGAAGAGCTCGACCGCCGCGCCCTCGAGCGGCGCCACCGGGAACCTCGCCTCGCTCGCGACGTGGAGCGCTTCGCGGCTCGTCGCCACGATCCGCACTCGGGGGCACTCCGCGAGGAGCGTCGACGCGATCCGCCCTGCCTCGGCGAGCACGTGCTCGCACGCGTCGAGAACCACGAGCGCTTCCGCAGCTCGCAGCCTCGACGTCACGCGTGCGAGCGGATCGGAGCCGCGAACGTCAACGGCGTGTGCGAGGAGCCGGACAGCATCGCCCGCATCGCCCGCGCGCGCGAAGTCGACGAGCCATGTGCCGTCGGGGAGCTCGTCCTCGAGCGAGCGTGCCGTCTCGACCGCGAGCCGGCTCTTACCCACGCCGGGCGGGCCGGTGAGGGTCACGAGACGATGCTCGTGCAGGAGCGCGGCGACCGCGCCGAGGTCGTCCTCGCGGCCGACGAACGACGTCGTGGGCGCCGGGAGGTTGCCGCGGCGCCTGCGCTCCACGGGGACCGCGGCGATCGCCGGGTCGTGCGCGAGGATCGCCTCCTGCAGGCGCCGAAGCTCAGGCCCCGGCTCGAGCCCCAGCTCGTCGGCGAGCACGCGCCGCGCCTCCTGGAACGTCTCGAGCGCATCGGCCTGGCGGCCGCTGCGATAGAGCGCCAGCATCAGCTGCCCCCACAGCCGCTCGCGGAAGGGGTTGTCCGCGAGCGCCGAGCGGAGCGCCGGGATCAGCTCGCGATGCTCGCCGAGCGCGAGCCTGACCTCGAAGTCCTCCTCGAGCGCGTCGACGCGCAGCGTCTCGAGCCGGCGCGCCTCGGCGCTGAACCACGCAGTGCCGGTCAGACCCTGCAGCGCCGATCCGCGCCAGAGCGCCAGCGCCGACGCGACCGCGTCCGCCGCGGCAGAGGACGTCGCCGTCGCGCAGCGCGGAGCGCGTCTCCGCGAGCAGCTCCTCGAACCGGACCGCATCGACGCGCGCCTCCTTGAGGGCGTACCCGTCGGCCGAGCCGACGATCGACTCCTCTCCGAGCGCCGCGCGGAGGCGGGCGATGTGGTGATGGAGCGCGTTCCGCGGAGCGGCCGGGAGCTCCTCCCCCCACAGGCCGTCGACGAGCGCGTCGACGTCGACCACCCGGCCCTGCCGGAGCGCGAGCATCGCCAGCAGGGCCTGGCGCTTCGAGCCGCCCACGTCCGCGGGCGTCCCGCCCGACGAGAACCTCGAACGGGCCGAGAAGCCGGATTTCGAGCAGCTCCTGCATACGCGGCTTTGCCTCCTCGGACGAGTCTCGCAGGCTCGAACGCTGGCATCCAGCGTCCCGGCGTTGGCACTGCGTTGGCATCGCCCGGGCGCACGCTCCTGTCGACCCGACAAAGAAGGAGAAGACTTCGATGAACCCGTCCGAGACCGACGACAACCCGAACGAGAAGCCCCAGATCGGCCGGCGCGAGATCGGCGCCTTCCTGCTGCTCCTGGCGATCAACTGGACGTTCGTCCTCCTCTTCTACTCGGCGCAGCCGCGCGGCAGCGCGTCACGATTCCCTACTCGCCCACCTTCCTCGCGCAGGTGCAGGCCGGCAACGTCTCGACGGTCACCGCGCAGGACGCCGCGATCCAGGGGACGCTCAAGCACGCGATCCGCTACCCCGCGCGCGACAAGAACGCAAGGCCGACGACCGAGTTCTCGACCCGGGTGCCGGACTTCGCCGACACGAAGGCGCTCGACACGCTGCTGCAGGAGAAGGGCGTCGTGGTCACGGCGAAGGCGCCGCCGGGAACGCCGTGGTGGGAGACGCTGCTCGCCGGCTTCGGCCCCACGCTCCTGTTCTTCGGGCTCTGGTACTGGATCATGCGGCGGTCGGGCAGCGGCAGCATGTTCTCCTTCGGCAAGCTCGAAGGCGAAGAAGTACGAGCCGACGACCGAGCAGGTCACCTTCGCCGACGTCGCCGGGATCGACGAGGCCAAGGAGGAGCTGGCCGAGGTCGTCGACTTCCTCCGCGACCCGGAGAAGTACCGCAAGCTCGGCGCCCACATCCCGCGCGGCGTCCTGCTCACCGGCGCCCCAGGCACGGGCAAGACGCTGCTCGCGAAGGCGGTCGCCGGCGAGGCCGGTCGTCCCGTTCTTCTCGATGTCGGCGTCCGAGTTCGTCGAGATGATCGTCGGCGTCGGCGCCTCCCGCGTCCGCGACCTGTTCGCGCAGGCGAAGGCAGCCGCTCCGTCGATCATCTTCATCGACGAGATCGACGCGATCGGCCGCTCCCGCAGCTCGGGTGCCTACAGCGGCGCCAACGACGAGCGCGAGCAGACGCTCAACCAGATCCTGACCGAGATGGACGGCTTCGACGCCTCCACGGGCGTCATCGTCCTCGCCGCCACGAACCGTCCCGACGTGCTCGACTCGGCGCTGCTCCGGCCGGGACGCTTCGACCGCCGCGTGCCGGTTCAGGCGCCGGACAAGGACGGGCGCGAGCAGATCCTGCGCGTCCACACGCGCGACCTCCCGCTCGCACCGGACGTCGACCTCGACGCGCTCGCGGCGACAACGGCCGGCATGGTCGGCGCAGACCTCGCCAACCTCGCGAACGAAGCCGCGCTGCTCGCCGCGCGCCGCGGGCACGAGCAGGTGACGATGGGCGACTTCAGCGACGCGCTCGAGAAGATCGAGCTCGGCACGGCCCGCAAGCTGCTGCTCACCCCGGCCGACAAACGGCGCACCGCCTACCACGAGGCAGGCCACGCGCTGGTCGGGATGCTCACGCCCGGCGCCGACCCGGTCCGGAAGATCTCGATCATCCCGCGCACCATGAGCCTGGGCGTCACCATCTCGGCGCCCGGCAGCGACCGCTTCAACTACGACAAGCAGAGCCTGCTCGCCCACATCCAGGTCGCGACCGGCGGCCGCGCGGCCGAGGAGGTCGTCTACGGCGACGAGACGACGGGCGCCGAATCCGACATCCGCCAGGCGACCCAGCTCGCCCGCAACATGGTCGGCCGCTTCGGCATGAGCGACGCGATCGGCTTCCTCTCCGTCCTGCCGCAGGACGGAGACGGCTCCGCCCTGATGCCCGGCGTCTCAGAGGTCTCCGAGCAGACCAGGCAGCGGATCGACGACGAGATGCGCCGCATCGTCGGCGAGGCGCACGACGAGGCAGTGCAGCTGCTCGCCGACAACCGCGAGCGGCTCGACTCCCTCGCCGAAGCGCTCTTCCAGGCGGAGACCCTCGAGGGGCCGGAGGCGTACGCCGCGGCAGGGCTCGCGATTGCGCCCGACGCGACGCTGCCGGCAGAGCCCGCGACCCTCGTCGCGCACTAGGAGGATCACGATGCTGCCGCTCTCCGACGGACTCCACCCGCGACGGTTCCCGATCGTCAACGTCGCCCTGATCGCGGCCAACTTCGCGGTCTGGCTCCTCTACGAGCTGCCGCACCTCGACTCGGCCGATCTTCCACGCGTCGTTCTACCCGTGCACCGTCGACAACGCGTGCCAGGGGCCCCGAGCCGTGGGGCGTCAGCTGGTTCACCGCGATGTTCATGCACGGGAGCTGGGACCACATCCTCGGCAACATGCTCTTCCTCGCCATCTTCGGCAAGAACGTCGAGGACGCGTTCGGCCACCTCCGCTACCTCGCCTTCTACATCGCCGGCGGCTTCGTCGCGATGATGACGCAAACGCGGTGACGCTGCTCTTCGGCACGGCAGTCGGCGGACGCGTTCCGAATCTCGGCGCCAGCGGCGCGATCGCAGCCGTGCTCGGCGCCTTCTTCGTCCTCTACCCGACGGCACGGATCCGCACGCTGGTGCTCGTCTTCTTCGTCAAGATCCCGGCCTGGGTCTACCTCGGCGGCTGGTTCCTCTACCAGCTCGTCGAGGGCGAACTTCGGCTTCACCTCGGCATCGGCGAACGGCGGCGGCGTCGCGTTCTTCGCGCACGTCGGCGGCTTCCTCTTCGGCGCCGCTCGTGACCCTGGCCCTGCTCAACGCCGGGCGGGTCGTCCCGCAGAGCACGTCGCGACGCCGCCGCCCTCGTGCCGGTCTGATGAGCGCCGCTCAGACACCGCCGGAACCCACCGCCACGACGACGGGCGACCGCGACTTGACCGTCCGCGTGGCGAAGGCGACCGCCGCCGCGCTCGCGGTCGGCGCGCTCGCCTTCGGCATCTGGCAGGTGCGGAGCGTCCTCATCCTTCTGCTGCTCGCGCTCACGCTCGCCGCCGCGATCCGGCCCGGCGTCGAATGGCTCGGCCGGCGCCACGTCCCCGAGTCGATCGCGATCCTCCTCCACTTCGTCGTCGTCGGCGGCGCGATCGGCCTCTTCGTCTGGCTCGCGGTCCCGCCGGCGCTCCACCAGATCGGGCACGCGCTCGACCAGAACGCGATCGCCGGCGCGCACGGCCAGGCCACAGGAGTTCGAGACCGCGTGCTCACCTGGCTCCAGCAGCACCTCCGCCAGCTCCCGACGGGGACGCAGCTCCTCCACCCGGTCGCGACGTACGGCCACAAGGCGGGCGAGGCGGTCGTCGCGATCTTCTTCACGCTCGCCGCCACCTGGTACTGCGTCTCCGAGCGCGACGCGATCATCAAGCTGCTCACCGCGCTCGCGCCAGAGGCGAAGCGCGACAACGGCCCGGGAGACCTACCTCGCGATCGACCGCCGCCTCGGCGCGTACACGCGGCTTCGCTTCCTGATGGTCTTCGCGGTCGGAGCGGTGCTCTCGGCCGGCTTCTACGTCATCGGCCTCAACTACTGGCTGCTCGTCGGCGCGTTCGTCGGCCTGATCGAGATCGTCCCGATCATCGGCCCGCTGATCGGCTCGATCCTCGTCCTCGCCGTCGGCCTCCCGCAGTCCCTGCACATCGCCGCGCTCGCGCTGCTCTGGCTCGTCGCCGTCCGCGAGTTCCAGAACTACGTCGTCAACCCCCACATCGGGCAGACCGTCGGGCTCTCGCCGCTCGTCACGCTCCTCTCCGTCGCGGTCGTGGGAGTCCTGTTCGGCGGACTCGCGGTCATCCTCGCGGTGCCGTTCACCTCGGCGGTTGCGACGCTCATCGACGTCCTCGTGCTCGGTCACGAGCCACCCACCGCACAACCTCGCCGCTCGCTCCGGCTCCGTCGCTCCGGATGACGCATTCCAGCTGCCACGGCCGCGGATCCGCCGCGGCGACCCGTGCTGTTCGTCAACCCGAAGTCCGGCGGCGGCAAGGCGGCGCGCGCCGGCCTCGCCGAGCGGGCGCGCGAGCGTCGGCATCGACGTGATCGTCCTGCGCCCGGACGACGACCTCGCAGCGCTTGTCGACGACGCCGTGGCGGGCGGCGCGGACGCGCTCGGCGTCGCCGGCGGCGACGGCTCGCTCGCCGTCGTCGCGGCAGCCGCGCTCGCGCACGGACTTCCCTTCGTCTGCGTTCCCGCCGGCACCCGCAACCACTTCGCGCTCGACCTCGGCGTCGACCGCGACGATCTCGTCGGCTCGCTCGACGCGTTCACCGACGGCGTCGAGCGCCGGATCGACGTGGCGGAGGTGAACGGCCGCCTCTTCCTCAACAACGTCTCGCTCGGGATCTACGGCGACGCCGTTCGGCAGCCGACCTACCGCGACGCCAAGGCGCGCACGCTGCTGGAGACGGCCGCGCACGTGCTCGGGCCGAGCGCCGCCGCGGTCGACCTGGAGCTCGTGGACGACCAGGGCCGCCCACATCTCGACCCCGCCGTCGTGCTCGTGTCGAACAACCCCTACTCGCTCGAGCCCCCGCATGCCCGGCACGCGGCCGACACTCGACAGCGGGCAGCTCGGGATCATCGTCCTCGACCCGCCGCGCCCGGGCGCGCCCGGACCACGTGGACCGCCACGCGACTCGAGGTGACCGCCCCCGCACCGTGCACGCCGGAATCGACGGCGAGGCGGTCGATCTCACCCCACCGCTCGGGTTCGCCATCCGTCCCGGCGCCCTCCGCGTCCGGCTCGCCCCGAGCTCACGAGACGAACGAAGCCCGCCGGCCTCGCGGCCGGCGGGCTTCGGCCAGCACGCAGCGCGCGCGTCAGGACACGTGGAGCTTCTCCTTCAGCTTTCCCACGCGCTCGTCGACACCCGCGTGAAGCTCGGCCTTGCGCTTCTCGCGCATTACCCGCCGCGCTTCGCGCGCGGCGGCGTCAGCGGCCTCCTCGGCCGCCTCGAGCTCGCCCATGACCTCGTCGACCGGCCGGCGGGTCACCTCGCCACCCAGCGTGTACATCTCGGCGTCGATCACCTCGACCGCCGGCTCCTCAACGCTCGCGATCACGGCGGTCGATCCCGGCGGAATCGCCCTGCCGAGAACCGTCGAGCGCCTCATCGGACGTCGCGGCGCGATCGACGTCGAACGCACCGCCCATCAGGGCGCCGGCACCCCAGCCGAGAAGGACACCGACCGGCCCGCCGAGAACGCCGACGAGCATTCCGATCAGCGAGCCGCTCGCAGTCCCGACGAGGCCGACGTTGTCGGCGCTCTCGGAAATGCGCAGCTCGCCCGCTGCGGTGCGTTCCACGACCGCCGCGGACTCCAGGTCGATGCGACCCTCGGCATCACACTCCTTGAGCACGCTCAGCGCTTGGTAGGCCTTGCTCGGCTCCGCGAACCGAACGACCACCACGTTTTCCTGAGCCATTGACTACTCCTTTCGGTCGAACATCTCTGACGACCCCACCCTGCCGCGCGTCGATGCCAAACCGATGCCACGCCGCCCGGCACCGATGCCATCATGAGTGCGCGCTTCCTCGAGTGAGCCCCGCCGGTCTACGGCTGGGGTCTGCCGTTCCTCCGCATCACGCCCGTGTCAGACTGGCTTGGCACAGCCGCCGCCGTTGGAACGTTGTCCCCATGTTCTTGGCAGCCTGGGTCACAGGCGTTCCATCCGCCCGGCAGCGGTGCTTCGAGACACCGCGGCCCCGACACCAGCAATGCGGAAGCTTTCGACCAATTCCACCGCCGCGAGAACGGCGAACGCGCCGAGCTACCGCAACACTGTGATGGGTCACGCCCCGAAAGGCGGACAGGCTTCTTGCAGTTCGCGGTTCCATTCCCCAGACCGACACCGGAGTCGTTTCCCCCAACGCTCGGCTGGAGGTCAATCGGAAGGCAAGACCCGGCGCGAAGCCACCCGCTGTCTCAAGCGCTACCTCGCCCGCAACCTCTACCGCCTACTCGAACACCCACCAACCCCGACTTGACGAACATAGAAGCATCTGGCGCAAGCGGTGTCCGCCGCGCGGGTCAGGAGTTGGTCTGTCTCAGTCGCTGAGCTGGAACGGCGGCACGACGATGTGGCTGTTGCACTGCGTCGTGGGTAGGCCTTCGGTGGTGTCGTGGGCGACGAAGTTCGTCATGATCTCGTCGACGCAGCCGCCGATGCCGAAGGCGTGGCCGATGTGCGGGAGGATGACGGCACGGCTGTCGGGGAAGTTGCGCTTGAGATCGGGAAGGTTGGTGATCGGGTCTTGGGGATCGGCTCCGCCCTCGAAGACCAAGACCGGCACGCGCGTCGAGGAGGGGAACGTCCACAGCGAGCGCGGCTCGGCGCGTTTGGGCATGAACGTGCAGCCTTCTCGGAACGTGTTGATGAAGGTCGTCGTGTAGCTGTCGAACTCGGTGCCCCAGGGGCCGTTTGCGTCCAGCCCGGTCCACGGCTCGTTGCACCAGATCGACCAGTACATGATCTGGCGACTGAAGCCGATGTCTCCGTTGCCTGCCTGGTTGAGCGGCCCGTAGTCGCCCTTCGCGGCGCGGCTGACGAGCAGCGGGATCGATGGCGCCTTGCTCGCATCGACCAGCATGCTGTGAACGACGGAGGCGAGCTGGGCGCCGGTCATGGTGACGCCCTTGCGGATCTGCACCGGCTGGGCATCCCAGGCCTTGACGAGCTCGCCGAACTGGCGCTCCCAGCCAGGGAACGCCCTGTGGCAGGCCGGCTGTGAGTCGCAGAGCTTTGCCCACTGGTCGAGCGCGCGCTGCGCGTTGACGGCCCAGCGGCCGAAGAGCGGGACGTCCAGCCCGGTTGCGCCGACAAGCGTCAACGTCCGCACCGACGACGGATGAAGCTTCAGATAGACCTGCGCCGCGGTAGCGCCGTAGGAGCCGCCGGCGACGTCGAGCTGGCGATAGCCGAGCGCCGCCCGCACCGCATCGAGATCGTCGGCGGCCATCCGCGTCCCGTACTGCCGCATGTCGCCGCCAAAGGCCTTCAGACAGGCGAGCGTCCACGCGCGGAGCTGTGCCGTCGACATGTGGGCGGTCTTCGGGTTCGGGCAGGAGTAGGGGTTCGACCTGCCCGTACCGCGCTGGTCGACCAACAGGACGTCGTGATGCTGATTCAGGACCGACAAGTCCTCCCACAGACCGGCAGTCACCGAGCTCGCCGCGACTCCAGGGCCGCCCTCCAGATACGCGACCGCATCCCTGGCGGCCGGCTTCATCAACGCAGGCAGAACGACGACGTGCAGACCGAGCTTCCGTCCGCCCGGCTTCGCCTCGTTCTCCGGCACCACCAAGGTGCCGCAGCGAGCGCTGATCCCCTGTACGACGCACGGCTTCAGCGTCAGTGCGGGGACGCGGCCTTGGGCCGCCGGGACGACGGCGATGGAAGCCGCCGCGGCGACGATGATTGCCGGCCGGAAGACTCGCGCGAAGAGCAACATCGAATCCGCCCTTTTCGGACGCTTCGACGATCTGCCGTGGCGGCCCGCGCGGCATCGGACCGTTCACGGACTCGGCTCAGGGAAAAGCCGCTGCGCGAGGTGGGACGAATTGGGCGAGCTAGCGCCGGGCGTCAAACGGCCCGGCAGCGTTGACTGTTCATCGGACGTCATTACGGAACAGAACCGATCTGCACCATAAGGTTCGCAATCAGAAACATAGGCGCCCCAACGGTGACCCGCGAGCGCCGCAAGGCCACCAACGCCGAACAAAGGCGCGTCGAGCATGCTGACGATCCACTAGAGCCGGAGAAAGGGTGGCAGCGTCGGGCTGCTCATCGCGGCCAGACACTAGGTGCTCTTCGGTCGCCGTTGCCCGTCGCCATCGACCGAACGGTGTCATCCGAACCCCAGACGCGCAACTCGGCGGGAGCGGAGCAGGCGCGCACGATCGCTTACCGCCCACCCCCCTCTTTGCCGCGTGAGTGCCTCTGTGGCTTCACTAAGACGACGCTGACGGCTGCGAGTAGCGATCGTGACTGATCCAGCGCGTTGGACGACTGGCTCCGTGATTTGCGTCTGGAGCGAGTTCGTGGAGGCGTTGAGGTCTTGAGCGCTTCCGAAGGCTCGCTCTCGACACACGACTGTGTGCTTGTGGCGCAGCGGCGAGTTATTGGCCCCGCCGAGAGTGCCGGGCTACGGGGGTGTGGGTCGGCGCGGAGACCGGCCCAAGCGGCGCGTAACGCACGACTGCGCGCCGGGACTCGGCGAAGCGATGCGCGTGGTGTACCCGTGAGAACTACTGATCTTCGTCGCCGGATCGAAAAAGGCCGCAAATGCGACCTTTTCGAGTCGGGGCGCCGAGATTTGAACTCGGGACCTCTAGTCCCCCAGACTAGCGCGCTAACCAGGCTGCGCCACGCCCCGCGACGGGACGCACGGTATCAAGCGGCCTTCGGCCAAACCTGGTCAGCGAGCCGCAAAGGGCTCGCAGCCCCTGAAGGCCGCGAGCCCCATGCGCCTGGCGGCGCTCGGCCTCAGCGGCTCATCGTGCCGGGGACGTCCCCGACATTCAGAAGGCCGACCTCGCCCACGCGGGCGCCGTGCCGCAGTGATACGTGACGACGCCGGGCACGGTGGCACGGAAGCTGAATGTCTTCGACGCACGCCGGTCCACCGTCGGAGAGACCAGAGGTGAGGCGTTTCGCGACGAGCAACTGCCGCGTGGTCCCGGCGCGAGGTGCGCGCCGGGACCACGCGGGCAAGGGTCAGTCGCCGCCGTTCCCCTGGTAGGCAGAGACGACTGCCTGCGCGAGGAGCTCCGCGCCAGACTGGCTCGGATGCACGTCGCAAGTAGCCTGGTTGCCCGGCGTCGTGTTGAGCAGGCCGGCCGCACACGTCTTGCCGCCGGCGGCAGCGGCAGCCTGTGCGAACAGTGTGAACGCGTCGGCGACGATCGCACCGTCTGCCTTGGCGTGGCTCGTGATCGCCCGATTCAGCAATGTGGTCAACGCGGTTCCGGCCGCATCGCTGTAGTCGAGCGAGTAGTAGTTGACGACGATGAGGCGTCCGTGGAAATGCGCCGCGTCGATCGCCTCGAAGATCGTGTCCATGTTGGCACTGACCGTTGCAAGCAGTGCCGGAAGGCCCGCCGCGATGCAGGTCGGGTTGCCGGCGCATTGGTTCTCGAGGATGAATGCGTCGTTCGCCCCCAGCTGGATCGTGACGAGCTTCGTGTTCGGGTGTGAGTTCAAGAACGCGGTGGCAAAGGCGAGCTGCGTTCCCGTATAGGCCGTGTGGAGCGGGAAGTTCGCCTTATACGGACGGCAGCCGTTGTCGGCGCCGGTTGCCGAGATGAAACCAGCAGTCGTTTCGCCCGGGCACGCCGCGTTCGTCGGCGTCTTCCCGAGAGCCAGGCCGACGTAGGTCGGGAAGCCGACGAAATTGTCCGGGTTGCGGTACTGGAAACCGGCCTGGGTGATGTAGCCGAACGAGACGCTGTCGCCGAGTGCCAGATACGGATGTCCGGGATCCGCCTGCGACGCACCGCCGCCGACCAGCAGCGCTACCGCTGCCGCGAGCGGCACGAGGACCGCGACGAGGACCCGCTTGTGCCAACGCTGAATGCCCATGGTTTCTCCCCTCACTGGGCGTTGATATCGCGACGCCGCCTCGATGGCGAGGCCAGCGGGAAGTCTGATCCGTGGACGGCGGCGGGGCAAGCTCGAGCGGCTTCCGACGCCACGGAATAGCCGTGTGCTTCAATCGTTGAAGTACGTACAACTACTGAACTACCCGAGGAGAGTCTCTTGCCCAACCTGCTGCTGATCCCGCTCGAGGACAGCGTCGTCTTCCCGAACATGTCGGTGACGCTGACCGTCGACGTCGGGGATGACGAGCGCGTGTTCCTCGTGCCGGTGCACGAGGGCGAGTACGCGCGGGTCGGAACCGTCGCCGAGGTCTCGGGACGGATGCGCCTGCCCGGAGGCGGCGCCGCCGTCACCCTGGACGGCCTCCACCGAGGCGTCGCCGGAGCCGCCCACACGGGCGCCGACGGCCGCCTGCGCGTCGAGGTCGAAGAGCACGTCGACGAGGACCCGCCGCGCGTCCAGACGGTCGAGCTGGAGCGCGAGTATCGCGCGGTCGTGGAGGAGATCCTCGACCTCCGCGAGGCGGATCCGCGGATCCGCGAGTTCGTGCGGGCGATCACCAACACCGGCGCACTGGCCGACACCTCTGCCTACGCGCCCGACATCAGCTTCGCCGACAAGGTGGAACTGCTCGAAGCGGTCGACGTCGTCGAGCGCCTGAAGCTCTCGCTGCGGTTGCAGCGTGAGCGGCTCGCAGAATTGCAGGTGCGTCGCCGCATCCGCGAGGACGTCGAGTCCGGCGCCCAGAAGCAGCAGCGGGAGTACATCCTGCGCCGCCAGCTCGAGTCGATTCGCAAGGAGCTCGGGGACGACGACGGCTCGGCAGCCGAGGATTACCGGTCGCGCATTGCCGAGGCCGACATGCCCGACGCGGTGCGCGAGCAGGCCGAGCGCGAGGCAGGACGGCTCGAGCGCATGGGCGATCAGAGCGGCGAGTCGCAGATGATCCGCACCTACCTCGACTGGCTGCTCGCAGTGCCGTGGGGCAAGCGCTCCGAGGAGCGGCTCGACCCCGCCTACGCCCGCGAGGTGCTGGATGCCGACCACGCCGGGCTCGAGGATGTGAAGGATCGGATCGTCGAGTACCTGGCGGTGCGCAAGCTTCGCGAGGAGCGCGGCATCGAGGAAGACAAGCGCTCGGGCGCGATCCTCACCCTGATCGGGCCTCCCGGCACCGGCAAGACGTCGGTCGGGGAGTCGATCGCACGGGCGCTCAACCGCGAGTTCGTCCGCATGTCGCTCGGGGGTATCCGGGACGAGGCAGAGATCCGCGGCCATCGGCGCACCTACATCGGCGCCCTGCCCGGCCGGCTCGTTCGCGCGCTCCGCGATGCCGGGACGATGAACCCGGTGATCCTGCTCGACGAGGTCGACAAGGTCGGCGCCGACTGGCGCGGCGACCCGTCGGCCGCGTTGCTCGAGGTCCTCGACCCGGCCCAGAACCACTCGTTCCGCGACCACTACCTCGACGTCGAGCTCGACCTTTCACAGGTCGTGTTCATCGCAACGGCGAACATCGCCGACACGATCCCCGGCCCGCTCCTCGACCGGATGGAGGTCATCCGGTTCGACGGCTACACGGTCGACGAGAAGGTTGCGATCGCGCAGGGCTATCTGTGGCCACGGCAACGCGAGCGGAACGGCCTGCTCGAGCACGAGGTGGAGATCAGCGGCGAGCTGCTCGAGAGCATCGTCAGCGAGTACACGCGTGAGGCCGGCGTGCGGCAACTCGAGCGCGAGCTCGGGAAGCTCCTGCGCAAGACGGCGACCCGCATCGTTGCGGGCGACGTCGAAGCACCGGTGCACGTCAGCCTCGAGCTGGTTCGCGATGCGCTCGGACGTCAGCGGTTCTTCCAGGAGTCGGCCGATCGCACGGCGGTGCCGGGTGTCGCGACAGGGCTCGCGGTCACGGGCACCGGTGGCGATGTGCTCTTCGTCGAGGCGACCTCGATGAAGGGATCGGACGGCCTGGTGCTCACCGGGCAGCTGGGCGACGTGATGAAGGAGTCCGCGCGAATCGCCTTGACGTATGTCCGTTCGCATGCCGATGCGCTCGGGCTCGACGACGAGGCATTCGACGATCGCTCGTTCCACGTCCACGTTCCGGCCGGGGCAATCCCGAAGGACGGTCCGAGCGCCGGCATCACGATGACGACGGCGATCGCCTCCCTGCTCTCGGGGCGCCCGGTCAAGCACACCGTCGGGATGACCGGCGAGGTGACCCTCCAGGGGCGCGTGCTTCCGATCGGCGGCCTGAAGCAGAAGGCGCTCGCGGCGCACGCCGCGGGGCTGACCGACGTGATCATTCCCGAGCGGAACCGGGCCGACCTCGACGACGTCCCCGAAGACGTGAAGGCGGAGCTCCGCTTCCACCCGGTGATGACCCTCGACGAGGTGCTCGCACTGGCACTCGAACCGGCGCCTACGCCCTCCGTACGTGCGCTGCCGTAGCTGCAAGCCGATCCCCGAGGAGGTTCGCCGGGCGGCGGACCTCCTCGAGCGGCGCTGGACCGTGTCGATCATCTGGGCCTCGTCGGAGGGGGCAACGCGCTTCGGTGAGTTCGCTCAGTCGCTCGGGCCGATCCCGCCGGCGACGCTCGCGGCGCGTCTCACCGAGCTCGAAGAGGCTGGCGTCCTGGTTCGCGTGACCGTCGAAGGCCGGCCGCCGCGCACCGAGTACCGTCTGACCGAGCGCGGAGTGCGCCTGCGCGCGCTCGTCACGGCGTTGCACCAGTTCGCGGAGGCCTGACCGCCACGCGCCTCTTTCCGGATCGCCGCTTCTGACGTATTGTGGGGGACTCGGGGGCGACGGCAGGCGTCGCCGCTTTCGAGCAGGCGCTCGGTGGGGCCCCCAACCCCCCAGTGGTCGTTTGCCGGGACCCCACCGGGCATGAAGGTAAGACGCCGCCGGGCCGCCGGGGTTAGCCGTTCAGGCGCTTGAAGAGCCGATCCACCAGATCGGGCATCGTTTCGAGCTTTTCGGTGATCACCCGCACCCGGTACTCCCGGAAGTGCTCCGGCTCCACATCGAGCGCCTCCGCGAGCGTCCGGACGACGTCGTTGGACGGCACGGGGCGGTTGCCGTGGACGAGGTGGTTCAGGTACCCGGCCGAGAGCCCGGTCTTGGCGGCCAGGGCCCGGTAGGTCACGCCCGACTCGTTCATCAGGCGCTCGACCGCCGGTCCGAACGCCTCCGTCGTGTATCGCCGCCGCCTCGGCATCGTCTAGACCTCCTTCCCCAGGTCGGCCACGGCCACACGCCGCTCCTCCCCGGTGCTGCGCTGCCGGACGTCGACTGCGCCGTCCTCGAGGCTCTTCCGGCCCGCAGTCACACGCACCGGGACGCCGATCAGATCTGCGTCGGCGAACTTCTCTCCCGGACGCTGGTCTCGGTCGTCCACCAGCACCTCGAGCCCCGCGTCCGACAGCGCCTGCGCCGCCTGCTCGCCGATCTCCTCGGCACCAGTGAGGACGACCACGTGGACGTCGTAGGGCGCGATCGCGGCCGGCCAGACGATGCCGTTCTCGTCGTGGCTCTGCTCGACGGCGGCGGCCATCACGCGCGCCGGGCCGATGCCGTAGCTGCCGCATGATGCAGCGGCCGCTCGCGGCCGTCCTCGTCGACGAACGTTGCTTCGAGAGGCTTCGAGAACCGCGTCTCGAGCTTGAAGATGTGGCCCACCTCGATCGCCGTCTCGAAGCTGAAGCAGCCCGCCGCAGTGCGGGCAGGTGTCGCCCTCGATCGACTGCCGGAGGTCGACGAAGCGCGGCTGGTAGTCGCGGCCCGCCTCGACACCGCGGAGGTGCCGGCCGTCCCGGTTTGCTCCAGCGACGAACTGGCCGTGACGCAACACCTCGTCGGCGATCACCTCACCGCCGAACCCGACCGGGCCGAGCGAACCACCCGACGCACCGAACGCAGCCCGGATCTCGTCGTCGGTCGACGGGCGCGAAGGGCGCCCGAGTGCTGCGTCGAGCTTCGCCGGCTCGACCTTGTCGTCGCCGCGCACGAGCGCCAGCACGACCGTCCCGTCGGTGGTCGTCACCGGCATCGCCTTCGAGGTCGCTGCGACGTCGATCGAGAGCAGGTCGGCGAGCGCCTCGCAGGTCTTGACCCCCGGCGTGTCGACCTCCTCGGGCGCAACCAGCGTCTCGGGGAAGACCGACGCGCGAGGGATGCCGCGCGCCACCTCGAGGTCGGCCGCGAAGTCACCGTTCTCGCACGTGACGAGGGTGTTCTCTCCGGCCCCGGCAGGTGCGAGGAAGTCGAACGAGCCGCTGCCGCCCATCATCCCCGACTCCGCCTGCGACGTCGTACACCCTGAGCCCGACGCGCTCGAAGATCCGCTTGTAGGCATCTCGCTGCAGCTCGAAGCTCTTGCCAAGGCCTGCCTCGTCGCGGTCGAACGAATACGCGTCCTTCATGATGAACTCGCGCAGCCTGATCAGCCCGGCGCGCGGCCGCGGCTCGTCGCGCTCCTTGATCGAGAAGTGGTAGAGCATCTGCGGGAGCTGGCGATAGCTCTGCAGCTCGCGTGCGTGGAACGTCACCGTTTCCTCGTGCGTCAGCGGAAGGACGTAATCGGCGCCCTTCCGATCCTTCAGGCGAAAGAGCTCCGGGATGTAGTCGCGACCGCTCTGCTGCCAGAGCTCGAACGGCGTGAGCACCGGCATCAACATCTCCTGGCAGCCGATGCCGTCCATCTCCTCACGAATGATCTGCTCGATTTTGCGATGCACGCGCCAGCCGAGCGGCAAGAACGTCCAGACACCGCCGGTCACCTGTCGCACGAACCCACCGCGCACGAGCAGCTTGTGGTTGACGGCCTCCGCGTCGCCGGGGGCTTCGCGCAGCGTGGGCAGGAAGAGCTGGGAGGCGCGGGCGATCATCGTTGCCTTCCCAGGCTACCGCCCCGGCGAGCGGCCCGGATTCCTCAGCGTCAGAGCGGGATCGCCGAGGCTTCGGCCATCGCCAGCGCCGCCGGCTTGGCCATCTTGAGGCGCTTCGGGCGGTGCATGCCGTCCGCGATCCACCGGTCGATCTCTCGGAAGAGCTCGTCGACGAGGATGTCGCCGGGCACCTTCCTCAGCACCCGCCCGTGGCCGTAGATGAACCCGACGTCGCGCCCGCCGGCGATCCCGAAGTCGGCGTCGCCGGCCTCTCCGGGCCCGTTCACCGCACAGCCGAGCACCGCGACCTCGAACGCCTCCGGGTACGTGCGCAACCGCTCCTCGACCCGCTCGGCAAGCTGCTGCACGCCGACGTTGTCGCGCCCGCAGCTCGGGCAGGCGATCATGATCGGCCCGCGCTCCCGGAGGCCGAGCGCCTTCAGGATCTCGTACGCGGCCTTCACCTCTTCGACCGGGTCGGCGGTCAAGGAGACGCGGATCGTGTCGCCGATCCCGTCCACGAGGAGCGCGCCCATCCCGACCGCGCTCTTGATCGCTCCCGAGTACGGCGTCCCCGCCTCCGTCACGCCGAGGTGAAGCGGGTACGGAACCTTGGCCGAGAGCAGCCGGTACGCGCGGATCATCGTCGGCACGTGGCTCGACTTGACCGAGATCTTGAAGTCGCGGTACTCGAGCTGCTCGAGCAGCCTCACCTCTTCGAGCGCAGCCTCGACCAGCGCCTCGGCCTGGTCCTGCTGGGCGAGCTCCGTCAAGTGCTTGGGGAGCGAGCCCGAGTTCGCACCGATGCGCATCGGCGTACCCGTCCGCTTCGCGGCCTTGACCACCTCCGCCACTTTCTCGGGGCCGCCGATGTTGCCCGGGTTGATGCGGACTGCAGCCACCCCGGCATCGATTGCGCGCAGGGCGAGAGACGCGTTGAAATGGATGTCGGCGATCACCGGCAGCGGCGAGAACCGGATGATCCTCGGCAGCGCATCGGCATCTTCGGTCTTCGGGACCGCGACCCGAACCACCTCGCAGCCGGCACTGGCGAGGGCGGCGATCTGCGCCGTCGTCGCCTCGACGTCGTGCGTCTTCGTCAGCGTCATCGACTGGACGACGACCTGCGCGCCGCCCCCGATCTGGACGCCCGCGACGCTGACGGAGCGTTCGCTCGCCACGGGGTTAGCGTACCGCCGGGATCACTAGCCGCCGCCTCCGAACAGATCGTTGCGAAGGCCGAAGTACATCAAGACGCCGAACAGCGCGAGCCCGACGACCGTGTAGCGCAGGTAGACGGACTGCTTGAAGGTGTGGCCGCGGACCTTCTCGACGAGAGCGATCACGATGTGACCCCCGTCGAGCGGCAGCACGGGCAGCAGATTGAGGAGGCCGAGAGCGAGGCTCACGAAGCCGAGCACGAGCAGGAAGTTGCGTAGCCCTTCCCGCCACGCGGCGGCCGATACGCGCACGATGCCGACCGAGCTCGAGACCTGGTTCGTGTCGCGTCCCGCGAAGAGGTGACCGATCCCGGTCACGGTGTCCGAGGTCACGCCCCAGGTCAGGCTGAGTGCGTCTCGCGCCGCGGCAGGCGGCGACTCTCCGGCGCCGGTTCGTGACTCGAACTCGACGCCGATCCGGTACGCACCGTCGCTGAGACGAGCGCGGAGCGGGATCGCGACGCGGCGGCCGGCCCGCTCGACGACGAGCGTGAACGGTCGCCCGGCGGTGGCGCGAATGTGGGCCGGTATCTCCTTGAGCGCGACCCGGGCGCCGGCGACCGACATGACCTCGTCGCCCTTCTCGACACCGGCTGCGGCCGCCGGCGTGTTCGGCAGGACGCGCCCGATGATCTTCGTGTCGCGCGTCGTCGCGACCATGAACAGGCAGGTGAACAGGACGATCGCGAAGACGAGGTTGACGGCCGGCCCGGCGGCGATCGCTACGAGGCGACGCCAGGTCCGCTGGCGCCAATACGCGTCAGGAGCAAGCTGGCCCTCGAGCTCCTGCCAGGCGGCGGTCGAGCCGTACGCCGGCCGCAGCTCCTCGAGCGCCGCGCGCGCCGCCGGGTCGTCGCCGTCCTCGATCGCTGCGTCGAGCCGCGCCAGCTCGGCGCGGTGCTCGACCTGTTGCGCTTCGGTGAGCATCGCAGCGAGGCCGCCGGGCGACGGGCGGCTCATGCCGGGGATCTTCACGTAGCCGCCGAGCGGAATCGAGCCGATGCCGTACTCGACGCCACCGCGCCTCGTGCGCGCGATCGGCGGCCCGAAGCCGAGATAGAACTTGCGCGGCGTCATCCCGACCGCGCGCGCCGCGAAGAAGTGCCCCGCCTCGTGAATCAGCACGAGCAGGGCGAGACCAAATATCGCGATCGCGATGCTCATGCAACCGTCACCAGGTCACGTGCGCGTGTGTCTGCCTCGCGCAGCTCGTCGAGGTCCCGGGCCGGGGCGCCGTCGACGCGCTCGAGCACGTCCTCGACGCATGAGGCGATCTCGAGGAACCCGATGCGCCCGTCGAGGAACGCGGCAACGGCCACTTCGTTGGCGGCATTGAAGGCGCACGGATACGTCCCGCCACGCTCGCCTGCCTCGCGGGCGAGGCCGAGCAGCGGAAAGGTCTCCAGGTCGGGCTCGAAGAACTCGAGCGGGCCTGCCGAGACGAGGTCGAGCGAGGGAATCGGCGTTGCGCCGCGGTCGGGGTACGTGAGCGCGTACGAGATCGGCACGCGCATGTCCGGATAGCCGAGATGTGCGAGCGCTGCGCCGTCGCGGAAACGAACGAGCCCGTGGACGATCGACGTGGGATGGATCACGACCTCGATGCGCTCGTACGGCAAGCCGAAGAGGAAGTACGCCTCGATCACCTCGAGGCCCTTGTTCGCGAGCGTCGCGGAGTCGATGGTGATCTTCGCGCCCATCGACCACGTCGGGTGCGCAAGCGCCTCCTCGGCTGTCACGTCGGCGAGCTCGTCGCGAGCCCAGCCGCGGAAGGGCCCCCCACTCGCGGTCAGCACGATGCTCTCTGGCTCGCCGCCGCGAGCGCACTGGAACAGCGCAGAGTGCTCGCTGTCGACCGGGAGCAGCGCGCCGCCTCCCCGCGCCCGCGCGCCGAGGGCGAGGTCGCCGGCGGCAACGAGACTCTCCTTGTTCGCGAGCGCAAGTGTGACGCCGTGCTCGAGCGCCCACATCGTCGCGGGCAGGCCCGCGAAGCCGACCGTCGCGTTGAGGACGACGTCGGGTCGCGCTCGTTCGAGCAACACGGTCGCGTCGCCGCCGACCTGGGTGAACGGGGCGAGCCCGTCGATCGGCGTGGACCCGCTGCTCGCCGCGACCAGCTCGAGCTCCGGGTCCGCGCCGATCACCTCGAGCGCCTGGCGCCCGATCGATCCGGTCGCACCGAGCAGAGCGATCCGCTTCACGGGTGAAGTGTGCCCGCCCGAGCGCCCGACGAGCCGAAGGTGACAGCCACCCTCACAGAAGCGTCACAAGAACCTCCGCTTTCCCTGCTCAGAGGCGAATCCGGAGGGTGGCTGCCGTCGTTACGAGAGTGTGACGTCGAGCTACGTGAGCGCCAGGATCGCGAAGTAGGCGGCCGGGGCTGCGAACAGGAAGGCGTCCAGACGATCGAGCATCCCTCCGTGGCCGCCGAGGAGCCGGCCGGAATCCTTGACGCCCGCATCGCGCTTCATCAACGACTCGAACAGGTCGCCGAGAGGGGCTGCGACGGCGAGGACGACGCCGAGCACGATCGACTGGCTGATCGTGAGGTAATGCTGCTTGTAGAGCGCGACGAAGGCGACAAAGATCGTCGCCGCGGTTCCGAACACGAAGCCCTCCCACGTCTTCCCCGGCGACGTCGATGGCGCCATCTTGTGGCGACCGAGCAGGCGGCCGCCGAGATACGCGAGCGTGTCCCCCGCCCACACGGCGAGCAGGACGGTGAACAGCACGAGCCGACCATCGTCCGGGATGGCGCGCAGGAGGATCAGGAACGCCAGCCCGAGCCCGATCCAGACGGAGCCCATCACGGTGGTGCTGACGGCCGCTGTCGGCGCCTGCCGCGCACGCGAGACGACCTTGAGGCTGAAGGCCAGCGGCAGCGTCACGAGGACACCGCCGAGCATCCACTCGAGGCCTCCGAGCTGCGCGCCGACGAGCGCGAGGGCCACGCCGACGTAGCCGGCGAGCGAGAGCGGGGCGTGCGCCCGGCTCAGGAGCCAGAACTCGTGCAGCGCGAGCAGTGCGGCGATCCCGACGAGGGCGAACATCCACCAACCGCCGAGGTACGCGACGCCGAGCACCACGGGCAGCAGCACAGCGGCGACGAGGATTCGCGAGACGAACGAGCTCAACGGCCGCCGAACCGACGGCGGCGCGATGCGTACTCCGCGAGCGCGCGCCGCAGGTCGCGCTCGTCGAAGTCGGGCCAGTATGTGTCCACGAACACGAGCTCGGAGTAGGCGAGCTGCCACAGCAGGAAATTCGAGATGCGCAGCTCACCGCTCGTCCGGATCAGGAGGTCGGGATCGGGAAGCTCGGGCGCGTAGAGGTTTGCGGCGAACACGTTCTCGTCGATGTCCTCCGGCTCGACCCCGCTCTCGACGAGGCGACGTGCCGCCTCGACCAGCTCTGCCCGGCCGCCGTAGTCGAACGCGACCCACAGGTTGATGCGCGTGTTCAGCTCGGTGCGATCCTCCATCGCCGACATGCGCAGCCGAAGCTGTTCGGGTGCGCGATCGCGACGACCGATGAAGCGCACGCGCACGCCCTGCTCGGCGAGATCGGGAAGCTCCCGCTCGATCGTCTCGGCGAAGATGTCCATCAGCGCGTCGACTTCTTCCTCGGATCGCGACCAGTTCTCGGTGGAGAAGGCGAAGACGGCGAGATCGTGGATGCCGATGTCGATCGCAGCCTCGACGATGCGCCGCACAGTCCGTGCGCCTGCGCGATGGCCGGCGGCCACCGGGAGCCCACGCTTGCGAGCCCAGCGCCCGTTGCCGTCGAGGATGATCGCCACCGACTGCGCGACCTCCGGCAGCTCCGGCTCCGGAGCAGGTCGAATTCGACTCAGCGTGCGGATGCGTGCGAGAAGCTTCACGGAGGAGCCTAGACCTCCATGATCTCGGCTTCCTTGCGCTTCAGCAGGTCGTCGATGCGCGTCACGTGGTCGTCGGTGACCTTCTGCACGCGCTGCTCGGCGGCCCGCTCCTCGTCGTCGCCGACGTCCCCGTTCCGAACCAGCTCCTCGAGATGCTTGATCGCGTCGCGCCGGACGTTGCGCACCGCCACGCGGCCCTCCTCCGCCATGTGACGGACGAGCTTCACGAGCTCCTTGCGACGCTCCTCCGTCAGCTGCGGGATCGGTAGACGGATCAACTTGCCGTCGTTCGACGGCGTCAGCCCGAGGTCGGACTCCTGGATCGTCTTCTCGATCTGCTTGATCGACGAGGGGTCGAACGGCTGGATCGTCAGCATCCGCGGCTCCGGCGCGTTGATCGTCGCGAGGTTCTTGAGCGGCGTCGGCGTCCCGTAGTAGTCGATCGTGATCCTGTCGAGCAGCGCCGGCGCCGCACGGCCCGTGCGCACGGAGTTGAAGTGCTCGTGCGTCGCCTCGACCGACTTGTCCATCCGCTGACCCGCGTCCGAAACGAAATCCTCGATCACCTTTCTCGTTCTCCTTCGGGAGATGTGGTCACAACTGTGCCGATCGGCTCGCCACGGCTCACGCGAACGACGTTGCCGGGAGCGAGCTCGAAGACGTGGATCGGCAGGTGATTGTCCATGCACAGCGAGAGCGCGGTCGTATCCATCACCTTCAGACCTCGTTCGATCGCCTGGAGGTGCGTGATCGACGGGATCAGCTTCGCATCGGGCGACGTCCGCGGATCACCGTCGAGAACGCCGGCGACACCGTTCTTCGCCATCAGAATCGCTTCGGCTCCGATCTCCAGAGCCCGCAGGGCCGCGGCGGTGTCCGTCGTGAAGAACGGGTTGCCCGTTCCCGCCGCGAAGATCACCAGCCGCCCCTTCTCGAGATGGCGCACTGCACGGCGCCGGATATACGGCTCGGCGACCTCCTGGACGGTGATGGCCGAGAGCACGCGGGTGTCGGCGCCGTGGCGCTCGAGCGCCTCCTGTACGGCGAGTGAGTTGAGGACGGTGGCGAGCATTCCCATGTAGTCGCCGGTCGCGCGGTCCATGCCCTCCGCCGCGGCCGCCATCCCGCGGTAGATGTTTCCGCCCCCGATCACGAGCGCAACCTCGAGCCCGGTTTCGCGCACCTCCACGAGCTCGCGCGCCAACTGATCGACGGTCCCGGCATCAAGGCCGTACTCCGACGAGCCCATCAGGGCCTCACCGGACAACTTGAGCAGGATCCGCTTGAACACGGGCGGATGATTCAGCTGTGGAACCGAAGCGGCCACGTTCCTACGCGACGGCGTACCAGGCGTAGTCGCGCAGCTCGATCCCCCGCTCCTGCAGGAACCGGCCGACGGTCGCCGTCGACTCGTCCGCGCGGTACCACGTCTGCTCGCTCAGCACCGACTCGCCGTAGAAGCGCTTGTTGAGCATCCCCTCGACGATCTTCTCGCGCACGGGCTCCGGCTTGCTCTGCACCTCGTCGGAGCTCCGCAGGATCTCACGTTCCGCCTCGACGAGCTCCTGCGGCACCTGGTCGCGGCGCTCGTACGTCGGTCGGGCGAAGGTCAGGTGCAGTGCGAGGCTGCGAGCCGTCTGCGGGTCACCGCCGGCGGTCGACACGATTGCGCCGACCTTGTTCGCCGGCGCGTGCACGTAGTACGAGAGGGTGCTGCCGTCGTGTGCCTCGAGGCGCTTGGCGCCGACCACCTTGATGTTCTCTCCCAGCTTCGCGGCAAGCTCCACGCGCTCCCCTTCGAGATCCTCGACCGCCGCCTCTCCTCGTTCGTGGACGGACCTCAGAACCTTCTCCGCGAAGGCCAGGAAGTCGTCGTTCGAGGAGACGGGCTCCGTCTCGCATCCAACGGCGACGATCGCCCCCGTTCCCCCCTGCACGATCACACCGACCTTTCCCTCGCTCGTCTGCCGATCGGCGCGCTTCGCAGCCGAAGCCATGCCCCGCTCGCGGAGCAGCCTGACTGCTGCGTCGAAGTCTCCCTCCGTCTCCTGCAGCGCACGCTTGCAGTCCATCATCCCCGCGCTCGTTGCGTCGCGCAGCTCCTTCACCATCGTGGCGGTGATCTCGGTCACTCCCCGGCCTCCTCACCGCTGTCGCCGGCCGACGCTGCGGTCGCCTCCGGCTCCGACTCCTCGGTGGCGGGCGCCTGCTCCGCTGCCTGGCCGGAGCCGTTGCGGGGTGCACGCAGCTCGGCAGCCGACACCTTCTGGCGCCCGGCCTCGATGCCGTCGGCGATCGCCTTCACGACGAGGCCGCACGAGCGGATCGCGTCGTCGTTCCCGGGGATCACGTAGTCGGCCTCATCGGGGTCGCAATTCGTGTCGACGAGCGCGATCACCGGCAAGCCGAGACGCTTCGCCTCGCGCACGGCGAGCTGCTCCTTCCGGAGGTCGACGATGAAGATCGCGTCGGGCTGGCGCCGCATGTCGGCGACCCCGCCGAGGTTCGCCTCGAGCTTCTCGAGCTCGGCCTCCATGGAGATGCGTTCCTTGGCCGGCAGCAGCTCGAGCTGCGACTCCTGTTTCAGGCTGCGCAACTCGTGCAGACGCTGGATGCGGTCGGAGATCGTCCGCCAGTTCGTCAGCAGCCCGCCGAGCCAGCGATGGTTGACATACGGCATGTTGACGCGACGCGCCTCACCAGAAACGGCGTCCTGAGCCTGCTTCTTCGTCCCGACGAAGAGGATCGAGCCGCCGCGCTCTGCGATCGCGCGCGCGAAGTTGTACGCCTCGTCAAGCAGCTCTTGCGTCTGCGTCAGGTCGATGATGTAGATGCCGCCGCGCTCGGTGAAGATGAATCGCTTCATCTTCGGATTCCAGCGGCGGGTCTGGTGGCCGAAATGCACTCCGGCCTCCAGCAGCTCCTTCATGGAGACGACGGGCATGGAAGCCCCTTTCTACGGTTTGGGTGACGGTCAGGCCGGCGGCCGCGGCGGAAAGCAGGCGAACATGCGCCTGCCACCGTCCGCCTCGGTGGGTCCACCGGGTCGGAGGGACGAACGAACGCGCGAATCGTAGCTACTCGAGTGCTGCGAGGTATCCGGCCAGGTCGGCCGGGAGCTCCGAGCGCGTCTCGACACGCTGATCGTCGAACGGATGTGGAAAGCCGAGCTCGCTGGCATGGAGGAACTGGCGCTCGAGACCGGGCGTGCGCACGCCGTAGACGGGGTCACCCGCCACGGGTAGGTCGATCGCGGCGAGATGCACGCGGATCTGGTGCATTCGCCCGGTGTCGAGCCGGACTCGGAGCAAGGCACGCTCGGGCCAGAGCCGCTCGACCTCGAAGTTCGTGACCGCCTCCCGCGGCGTCTCGGTGTCGAGCGAGACGCGGGTCGGATCGTGGCGGTCGCGGCCGATCGGCGCCTCGATGCGGCCCTGCCGCGAGCGGGGGCGGCCGGCCACCAGCGCGAGGTAGGTCCGCTCGAGAGCCCGCGCGCGAACGAGCTCCGCCAGCCGCCGATGCGCCTCCTCCGAGCGAGCGAGGACGAGCAGGCCGGACGTGTCGCGGTCGAGCCGGTGCACGACCCCGGGGCGTGCCGGATCGCCGCCGGCGATCCGGCCGCGCAACGCGTCGACGAGCGTATCGCCCGCATGCCCGGCCCCCGGGTGCACCACGAGGCCGGCCGGCTTCTCGACGACGAGCAGGTGCTCGTCCTCCCACACGATCGCCGGCGGCGCCGGCGGAGCGACCGCCGGCGGCGAAGCGACCTCGGGCAGCTCGACCACCTCCCCGCCGACCAGCCGGTAGCTCTTCGCCCGCTTGCCGCCGTCCACGAGCGTGCCCGCCTCGACAGCACGTTCGGCGGCGCCGCGCGATCCGAGATGCGCGGCGAGGAACTGATCGAGGCGCTGGCCCGCCGCAGCAGGCGGCACCGACAGCTTCATCGCGCCGCGACGTCGAGCGTGCGGCGCGGCGGCTGTGACGAGCGGTCGGCGGAGACCAGCGCCGCCAGCAGGATCGCGACGCCGACGACGATGAAGCTGTCGGCGAGGTTGAACGCGGGCCACCACGAGAAGTCGATGAAATCGGTGACGTGGCCAAGGCGCACCCGGTCGGCGAGATTCGAGATGCTGCCGCCGGCCAGGAGGCCGAGGGCGGCCGGCAGCACCGGATGCCGCGAGCCCGAGCGCGCGAAGAACATCAGCATCCAGACCACGGCGATCGCGGTGACAATCGTGACGATCGACGTGGCGCCCGCGAAGAAACCGAAGGCGATGCCGGTGTTCTGCACGTGGTGGATCGAGAGCGGCCCGACGACGTGAACCGACTCGTCGATCGAGAGCGTCGAGGTCACGACGTGCTTCGTGACCTGATCGGCGATGATCGCCACGGCCGCAACCGCCGCAAGCCCGGCCCACTGCCACGGGCCGGCCGCGAGGGAGCGTTCCGCGACCGAGATCGGCGCCAGGCCGTCGGTTACCGATCCGACCCGGACGTCGGCCGCCGGCCGCTGCGTCGGGCTCTCGCTCAACGCTTCGCGTCGTCGATGCACCGCGTCGCCCACGGGATTGCCCGTAGCCGATCCGGCGCGATCGGCCTGCCGCAGATCTCGCACACGCCGTACGTGCCGTCCTCGATGCGCTGAAGAGCAGCGTCGATCTGCTCGACGGTCTGCTGCACCCCCTCCTCGAGCCCCTGATCGAGCTCGCGGTCGTACGTGACCGTCGCCATGTCGGCGAGATGGTTGTCGCCGGTGCCGCCGCCGGAGATCTCACCGAGCTCGTCCTCCATCGATCCGGGGTGGTCCCGGTGGAGGTATCGC
This sequence comes from uncultured Thermoleophilia bacterium, assembly GCA_963851065.1. Classification (GTDB taxonomy): domain Bacteria; phylum Actinomycetota; class Thermoleophilia; order Gaiellales; family Gaiellaceae; genus PALSA-600. Next base: position 33,998 of record CAWKNW010000007.1, on the reverse strand, counting down.
GCCGCGTTGGCGAGCCGTTCGCGCTCGTCCTCCAGGAGACGCTGAAAGTCGCTCGTGTCGATCGTCGTCACTGGGTTCTCGTTTCAGAGGCCGCGCGGGCAAGCGCCTCGTCGGCCTGACTGGGGTCGATGCCGTTCACCGCGACGATCTTGTCACGCGAGGCGAAGCCCGAAACGACGGCGACGTCGGCCGGCGGAACGAGCAGAACCTTCGCAAGCAGGCCGATCAACACGTCGTTCGCCTTGCCCCGCTCGGGAACGGCGGCGACGCGCACCTTCCAGCCGTTGCCGTACCGACCGACGACATCGCTGCGGGCGGCGCCCGGAGCGACCCGGAGGCGGATGCGTGTCGGCGTGCTCATACACCACCAGCCTAGATGACCGCGGACGTCCCTAGTCGCCGGTCCAGGGCTCGTCGTCCTCCTCCGAGACCGGCGGAAGGGCGACGCGATCCTCGGGCTCTTCCGGCTCCTCGACCTGGGCCGGCTCTTCGACCGGCTCCGGCTGCTCTTCGCGTACGGAGGCCGCCGCACCCGGAGAGAGGATCGCCTCGAATTCGCTCGTGTCCTCGTGAACCGGCCACGGCTTGTCCGCGTCCTCGGGCGCGCCGCCGTCTTCCAGCGGCTCGGCGTTCGACTCCTCGACCATGCCCAGCGCCGCACGCAACAACGCCTCGACACGCCGCGCCTCGCCGAAGAGGCGCTCCCGTTCGTTCTGAGCGGTGCGCATGATCGAGCGCGCTTCGCCATGTGCCTCGGCCACGATCAGCTCCGCCTCGCGCCTCGCAGCGTCCTTGGAGTCGGCAGCTGCTTTCTCCGCCGAGACGAGCGTCGAGGCGAGCAGCTGCTCGCGATCCTTGAACTCGCCGAGCCGCTTCTCGACGTCCTCGACGCGGTCGGTCAGCTCGCCCCGCTCGCGCCAGACCTCCTCGTAGCTGTCGGCGACGTCCTCGAGCAGGCTGTCGACGTCACGACGCTTGTAACCGAACAGCGATCGCCCGAGTCGTACGTGTCTGAGCTCAACCGGGGTGTACCGCACCGCCCCTCCTTCCTAGAACCTGTTCAGGATTGCGACGAGGATCTCGGCGATCACGCCGAGTGCCACGATCGCGACGATTGGCGAGAAATCCATGGCGCCGAACGAGAGCGGCAAGAGCCGCCGCCAGAAACGCAGATACGGTTCGCAGACGTCGGCGAGGAAGCGCTGTGCACCCCGCAGGGAGTACGGCAGCTGCACCCACGACGTGAGCACGTACAGGATCAGCGCGAACGTGTACACCGTCGCGAAGATGACGATGAACCGCTCGACCGCAGTGACAGCGTCGAGCACCATAGGCGCCCCCTTCGCGCCTGCCTGCGTTATTCCTACGCCTGGTTGAAGAAGCCGCCGCGCTCGAGGAGCTGCGCCCGCTGCTCGGCGGAGACCTCCACATTTCGCGGGGTGAGCAGAAAGACCTTGTCCGCGACACGCTGCATGCCGCCGTTCAGGGCGTAGGTGAGCCCGCTCGTGAAGTCGATCAGTCGTTTCGAGAGCTCGGCGTCGGCGCTCTGCAGGTTCAGGATCACCGGCATTCCCTGCTTGAACCGGTCGGCGATCTGCTGGGCGTCGTTGAAGCTTCGCGGCAGCACGAGGTGAACCCGGACGTTCGACGGATTCGGGACAGCTTCGATCTGAGGGCGCCCCTCGCGCAGGCGGGCCGGACGAGCGGCTGCAACGCGGGCCGGCTCCGAATCCGACTCGGACTCGGTCCAGTCGTCGTAGTCGTGGCCGCGCCGCCGGGGAGTCAGGCGACGGACGTTCGGACGCTCGCGATACGTCTGCTCGAGGCTCTCTTCGGCCGCGTAGCCGTCCTCGTCCTCCCAGTCGTCGTCCTCCTCGGCGATCCCGAAGTACACGAGCGTGCGATTCCACAGGTCGCCGAGCGCCACGGCGGGCAGTTTAGTTCAGTTGCCGAACAGGACGGAACCGACCCGAACGTAGGTTGCGCCCTCTTCTGCGGCGATCGCGAAGTCCTGCGACGTCCCCATCGAGAGCTCGGCAAGCCCCGTGGCGGCGGCGAGCCGGCGAAGCTCGCTGAACCACGGCCGTGACGCTTCGGGGCTTGCGGCTGCGGGCGGCATCGTCGAGAGCCCGATCACGCCGGCGCCCAGAAAGGCGTCGAGCTCGCCGGGCCGGACGCCCGACTTCGACGACTCGTCGGCGAGATTGACCTGGACGAGTGCGGGGATCTCGAGCCGCCCCGCGGCCGAGTGCGAGTCGAGCGAGTGCACGAGCTCGCAGCACCGGTTGACGACCTTCACCTTGTTCGACTGGAGATGGCCGATGAAGTGCCATCGAAAGGCGGTGCCGTACTCGGCGTGCTTGGCCTCGAGATCCTGCGCCCGGTTCTCGCCGACGACCTTCACGCCTGCGTCGACGAGCACGCCCATGTCAGCCAACGAGACGTACTTGGTCGCCGCGACGATGGTCACGTCCGGCCCGACAATCTCCTGGACGCGCGCGAGACGCGCACGAACCTCATCAGGCGACGTAGCCGATCACCCCCTGCACGCCCCGTAGGCGCCCGTCGCGACGATGAGAGAAGAACAGCTCCGACCGGCAGATCGTGCAGAGGTCGACGCGCTCGATGCGTGCGACGCCGGCTGCGCGAAGCAGTCGTTCGGTGGCGCTCCACAGATCGAGCTTCCGCCCGCGTGTGAGGTCTGCGTCGAACAGGCCGGAGACCTCCGGGCCGACCTCGTAGCAGCACGGCCCCGCTGACGGCCCGATCGCAGCAGAGACCTCCGTGCCGTCCTCCCCGCCGCAGACCGCGGCGACGCCTGCAGCGATGACGCCGCTCGCGAGCCCGCGCCACCCGGCGTGCAGCACGGCGAGCCGGCTGCGGCCGGGAGCGGCCAGGGCCACCGGCACGCAGTCGGCTGCGAGGGCGAGCATCGGGACACCGGGACGGTCTGACCACAGGCCGTCGCCGACGCTCCCGTGGACGCCGGGAGCTGCCTCGTTGACGGTCGTCGAGTGGACCTGCCGGTTCGCGGCGAGCAGGGACGAATCCGCGTCGAGCACGGCGCAGGCCCGTCGGCGGTTCTCGTCGACGCACGCGACGTCGTCGCCGGTCGAGCGTCCGAGGTTGAGCGACGAGAACGGGCCGCCGCTCACCCCGCCGACGCGGGTCGTGAATCCGACCACGAAGCCGGGCTCGCTCCAGCGGATCATGTCGGGCGTAGCTCCCGTGCACGTTCGAGCAGCGCCTCGCGAGTGTTGCGCGACGGCTCCTCGACGACCTCGCCGAGCAGCGTGCGAAGCGCCTGCCCGAGCGCCGGGCCTGGGGCATAGCCGAGCCCGATCAGATCGCTCCCCGAGACGGCGAGGTCGCGAAGCCGGTGTGGGCTCGAGAGCTCCGATTCGACCACCCGGCGAAAGTCGGCGAGCTCGGCCAGCTGGTCTGCAGGGGGAGGTTCGTCCGGCCCCCACTTGCCGCGAAGGTCGGCGGCCTTGTGGTCGAGGAGGTCGAACGCCAGCTCGTCGCCGTAGCGGGCAAGAAGACGCCGCGCGCGCGCCGCGTCGCCTCGCGGGCTCAGCATGTGATGCCGCACGATCTGAACGACGCGCCGCTGTAGGTCGGTCGGATAGCGGAGCCGTGCCAGAGCGTCGCGTGTCAACTCGGCGCTGACCTGCGCATGTGAACGGCCCGACTCGCCGGGTCGCGCGTCGTAGTGGAGGCGGCCGTCACGACCCCGCCACGCGACCAGCGGCTTCCCTGCGTCGTGGAACAGGGCCGCGAGGCGAACGCGCAGCGGCGTGCCCGCGTCGGCAGCCGCCTGCACGACGGAGAACATGTGCTCGTCGACGGTCAGTCCGTGATAGGCGCTTTCCTGATCGAATCCGACCGACGGGGCGAGCTCGGGCAGCAACGCCACCAGCACTCCCGTGTCACGGGCGAGCCGCAACGCCTTCAGCGGCCGCGACCCGAGCAGGAGCTTCGACAGCTCACCGAGCCCGTCGGCGGCGAGACCGCCGCCGATCCGCTCGCCGGAAACGAGTCGCACGGCATCTGCTTCTTCGCGCATCTGCCTCACGGTCTCGACGTCCGGATCGACATCGAGCTGCGAGACGAAGCGCAACCCGCGCACGAGCCGTAGCGGATCCTCGGCGAAGCTCGACTGCGACACGGTCCGGAGCACGCGCCGTTCGAGATCCTTGCGTCCTCCGAAGGGATCGACGAGCGTCCCGTCCGCAAGCCGCCGCGCCATCGCGTTGATCGTGAAGTCTCGCCGCGCGAGATCCTCCTCGACGGTCGCGTTGGGGTCGACGACGATGTCGAAGTCGTGGCGACCAGGCCCCGTCGAGACCTCTCGCCGCGGCGGGGCGAGCTCGATCCCGGCCGGGACCTTGCGCCGCACTCCACGGTCGGCGGGAAAGAAGCGCACGCCGACGGGTCGGCCGGCGACGTTCAGCTCCTCCGTCCGTCCGTGCGAGGCGAGGGCGTCGCGCAGGCCGGCGATGTCCACGCCCGGGACGAGGAAATCCGCGTCCTTCGATTCGAGGCCGGCGAGCTCGTCACGGACCGCGCCCCCGACCATGTACGCGTCGAGCGCGAGCGAGCGGACGTACTCCTCGATCTCCCTGGACAAGCGGTGCGCCTTCCGGCACTACACCGTTGCGACGGCTTCGATCTCGACGAGCGCGCCTGACGGAAGCTTCGCGACCTCCACCGTGGCGCGGGCGGGCGGCTGATCGCCCGCGTACTTCGCATAGACCTCGTTCATCCCGGCGAAGTCGTCGAGATCCTGGAGGTACACCGTGGTCTTGACGAGTTGGTCGAGCGACGATCCCGCTGCCTCGAGCACCGCCCGGAGGTTCGAGAGCACCTGTTCGGTCTGTTCCGCGATTCCGCCTGGAACCATCTCCTTCGCCCCCGGCTTCAGACCGAGCTGTCCCGATACGAACACCAGGCCGCCGGCAGCAACGGCCTGCGAGTAGGGAGCGCCTTGGAACGGGGCCGGCGCCGACTCGGTGTGAACGATCTGCTTGCTCACAGGGCCTCCTTGCGTCGTTTCACGGTTCGCGGCGGCACGCCTGACCGAGCGCGGCGCCGACCGCCTTGAAGATCGCGGCGAGCACGTGCTGTGGATCGGTGCCCTCGATCAAGCGCACGTGCAGGTTCAGCTGCGCTTCGTCGACCAGCTCGCGAAGGAAGTGCGACGCGACGTCGGTCGTGAGACCGCCCACCCGCAGGTCGGAGAAGTCGACGTTCGACACGAGCATCGGGCGTTCGGAGCGTTCGAGCGCCGCCGCCGCGAGCGCCTCCTCGGCCGGAACGAACGCCCACCCGCGTCCGCTGCTCGGTTCCGCGAGGAGCTTCGCGATCGCCCCGCCCAGCGCACGCCCGGCGGCCGGGACCGCCTGGTCGGCGCGCTCGGGCGCAACCTCCAGGGTTACGTCGAAGCGTCCGCTGTGAGCGAGCTCGCCGACCAGGTGGTCGAGCACCGGCACGCCGGTCGCGATATTCGCAGCACTCTGAGCAGCGAGCGCCAGCCGGACGCCGGTTTGCGTCTCCGCCATGCGAGGCTTAGCTTTCGACGCGCTCGATGCGCGCGCCGAGCGCACGGAGGCGCTCGTCGATCCGTTCGTAACCCTTGTCGATCTGATAGGCGTCGCCGATCGTCGACACCCCGTCGGCGCAAAGCGCCGCGATGACCATGGCCATGCCTGCTCGGATGTCCGGGCTCGACATCCGCTGGCCGTACAGGCGTGCGGGGCCGGTCACGACCACGCGATGCGGGTCGCAGAGGATGATGCGCGCTCCCATCGAGACAAGCTTGTCGACGAAGAACAGGCGGCTCTCGAACATCTTTTCGAACACGAGAACGGTTCCGCGTGCCTGAGTCGCGACGACGACCGCGATCGACGTCAGATCGGCAGGGAACTGCGGCCATGGGCCGTCCTCGATCTTCGGGATCGCGCCGCCGAGGTCGTCGACGACCGCGAGCTGCTGTCCCGGAGGCACATGCACGAAGTCCGGGCCGAGGTCGACCTCGATACCCAGTCGCCGCAGCACCGGCAGCACCGGCCACAGATCGTCGCCGACGATGCCGTCGATCGTGATCTCGCCCCCGGTGACGGCGGCCATCCCGATGAAGCTCCCGACCTCGACGTGCTCCGGGCCGATCGCATAGGCGCCGCCGGACAGCCGCTCGACTCCGGTGATGTGAAGAACGTTCGAGCCGATCCCCTGGATCCGTGCTCCCAGCGTCACGAGGAACCTGCAGAGGTCCTGCACGTGCGGCTCGCTCGCGGCATTCGAGATCATCGTCTTGCCCGGAGCCAGCGCCGCGGCCATCACGGTGTTCTCGGTCGCCATCACCGACGGCTCGTCGAGATGGAGATGCGAGCCCTTGAGCGCGCCCGACAGGTCGTACCGGTCGCTTGTCTCGAACGTCGCGCCGAGCTCCTGGAATGCGTGGAAGTGCGGATCGAGCCGGCGGCGACCGATCACGTCGCCGCCGGGCGGCGGCACGACGGCGCGCCCGAGCCGCGCGAGCAGCGGCCCGGCGAGCAGGAATGAAGCGCGGACCTGGCTCGCAAGGTCTGCGTCGACCTCGAAGCCGACGTCCGCAGCGTGGACGCGTACCTCGTTTGCACCCAGCCACTCGACGTCTGCGCCGAGGTGGGACAGCAGACTGCACATCGTCTCGACGTCGCGGATGCGCGGAATGTTCGCCAGCGTCACCGCCTCGTCGGAGAGAAGGCACGCCGCCAGGATCGGGAGCGCGCCGTTCTTGTTCCCGGAAGCGCGCACATGGCCGGAGAGCGGGTAGCCCCCCTCGATCACGAACGATTCCGCCAACGGTCTCACGACGGTCGAGGACACGGGAGCGCACTATGCTAGCTGGGCCCTGACTCCTTCTCGCGAACAGGCCTGGAGCACCCTCACCGCCTACACGAAAAGCGAGGCGCTGCTCCGCCACGCGCTCGCAGTCGAAGCCTCGACGGCGTCCTACGCCCGGAGATTCGGCGAGGACGAGGAGCTGTGGCGGGTGGCGGCTCTCCTGCACGACTTCGACTACGAGATCCACCCGACCCTCGACAAGCACCCCCAGGACGGGGCGGCGATCCTGCGCGAGGAGGGGTATCCGGAAGTCGTGATCGACGCCGTCCTCTCGCACGCGAACCATCTGGACCTTGCACGCGACACACCGCTGAAGCGATCGCTCTTTGCTTGTGACGAGCTGTCCGGGTTCGTCCATGCCTGCGCGCTCGTGCGGCCGACCGGGCTGGAGGGCCTCGAGCCGAAGTCGGTCAAGAAGAAGCTGAAGCAGCCGTCGTTCGCCGCCGGGGTGTCACGCGACGACGTCTACGAGGGTGCAGAGCTGCTCGAGCTGCCCCTCGACGAGCACATCGCGAACGTGATCGCAGCGCTGCAACCGATCGCCGGCGAGCTCGGGTTGCGCACCGAGGCCGCCTAGCGCAGACCCTCGAGCAGACGCTCGAGGTCGTCCTCGTCGTTCCACCAGCCGACCGAGGCGCGAAGCAGGTCGGTGCCGGGAAGGTCGCGGACGACGACCTTGCGCTCGTAGAGCGCGGCACGGAGCTCGAGCGGATCGCCGGGTGAGCGGAACGACACGAGCGTCGCCTGATCGGGCTCCGTGACGACGTCGTGCCCGGCGGCGAGCAGCAGCGCACGGCAGCGTGCGGCGAGCGACAGCGCCCGTTCGAACCGCCCGTCCGGGAGGCCGGTGAGTGCGGCCTCCAGGCCGGCGAGCGACGACGGCGGCGCGAAACCGGTGTCGAAGCGCGCGGCTCCGGCCTTGGGCTCCCATTCCCCGGTCCGAAGGTCGTACGACTCGGTCGACGGGTACGCCGGAAGACGGGGCCGCAACGAGCCCGGATCGCGGACATAGAGCGCGCCAGTGGCGTCCGGCCCGCACAGCCACTTCTGCGCGCTCACGGTGTAGTAGTCGGCCGCTGTCGCATCGACCTCGATCGCGCCGGCGGACTGCGCTCCGTCCACGAGCACGGGCACGCCCGTGGCCTCGCGGAGGGCCGCCCATGGAATGACGCGACCGTCGAGCCAGACGACCGCAGATATGGCCAACAGTCGCGTCCGCTGTGTTACACGGGCTGCGATCGCCTCGAGCACGGCATCCGCCGGCAGCTCCCGGATCGGGACGATGCCGACGGTCGCCTCGGACGCGACGAGCGGCCCGAGCAGGCCGAAGTGCTCGGAGTCCGTGGTCAGGACCTCGTCGCCCGGTTTCAGCCCCAACCCGATGACGACCGCGTGCACTGCTCGCGTCGTCGAGTCGGTGAGCGCGAGCTGGGGCGCCGTGACCCCGATCTGCTCGGCGAGCAGCGCGCGGACCCGCTCGCGCCGCGCGAGCATCTCGTCGAAGTACGCCTTCCCGCCGCGGCCGTTCGCCGCCTCCCACGCCTGCAGGGCCGACACCGCGTCGATCGTCGCCCGGGCGAGCGGCCCGTTCGTGCCGGCGTTGAGATACGCGTACTGCTCGAGCACAGGAAAACGGGCCCGCTCGGCCTGCCAGCTCATCGAATCTCCAGCTCGACCGGCGCGTGATCGGACAGGAGGATTGCTCCGCGTGTCCGCCGGCGGGCGTCCCAGACGCGAAGCTCGGTAACGCCGGCGCCGCGCACGAGAACATGATCGATGCCCGGGCCGGGCGGCGAGAAGCCCCAGGTGTCGGTCAACCGGCGGTAGACGGGTGCGTCGCCTGTGGCGTTGAAGTCGCCTGCGAGCACGACGACGTCATTCGGCGCCGCGAGGTCGACGACGAACTCGACTGCTCGGAGCAGTTCGGCCGACGGGATGCGCGAGTCGCGCGAGCTCGTGCAGTGCGTGTTGGCGACGGCGAACGTCCGGCCGTCGTCGTGCGCGAGTCGCGCAACCTGGACGACGCGGCGTTCCTTCGCCCAGGCGAGCCGCATGACGACGTCCAGGCCCAGGGCGGCACTCTGGTCGTTGCGAAAGCCGCGCGGGTTCAGCGTCTCGACGTCGTGGAGCAGGAGCCGCAGGCGCGGCCCCACGTGAATCGCGTTTCCCTGACCGGCGAAGAGCGAGCGGAAGAGCCCGTGGTTCGGGGCGGTGAGCAGGCGACCGACGTCTGCCGGGATCGGAAGAGGGCCGAAGCTCGGGGCGGCGGCCCGGTCCCCCACGCTGAAGCGCGGAAGCGCCCACGCCGGAACCTCCTGCACGCAGAGGACATCCGGGTCGTCCGCGGTCGCGAGGCTCACCATCTCGTCGAGGTAGGCGTGGCGACCTGGCGGCACCGTGTTGCCGTGGAACAGGTTCCAGCTGCGTACGAGCACCTGTCTACGCTACTTCGATGCGCGTCGTCGTCGCCGATCCGCCTGCGTTCACTCCCTGGTACGACCACGAGCTTGCGTCCGCGCTCGCGCGCGCAGGCGCCGACGTCCAGCTCATCACGTCGCGGTTTCGATTCGGCGCAGCGCCCGAGCCGGACGGCTACACCTGCCGCCGCGACCTCTACCCGGCTTCTTCACGGCTCTTCAAACGGTCACGGCTGAGACTGCCGTTGAAGGGAGTCGAGCATCTCGGCGTGCTCCGTTCACTCGGACGGATCGAGGCCGACGTGCTGCACTTGCAATGGCTCGCGTTTCCCGAGCTGGACGTCCGCATGCGCCTGCGTTCGCCGTCCGTGTTCACGGCGCACGATCTCCTGCCGCGCCGCACCGCTGCGAAGCGCGATCTCTGGCGCCGCCTGCTGCGCCGTTTCGACCGCGTGGTGGTTCACAGCACGCGTGGCCGCGAGGCACTCGCCGAGCTCGGCGTCGACGCGACGGTCATTCCTCATCCCGTCTACCCGAGCTCTGCGCAGCGGTCGGACGACGGGCGGACGCTCCTCTTGCTCGGCGTCCTCCGCCCGTACAAGGGCCTTCCGGATGCGATCGAGGCGACCCGTCGCCTTCCGGACGTGCGACTGCTCGTCGCCGGCGACCCGGCAATGTCCCTCGACGGGCTCCGCAGCGCAGAGCGCGTCGAGTGGAGGCTCGGTTACCTCCCGCCCGGTGAGCTCGACCGCGCACTCGGCGACGCGACGGTCGCCGTCTTCCCCTACCGCGCCGAGCTCGACCAGTCGGGTGCACTGCTCCAGGCACTCGGTGCGGGCGTCCCCGCGGTCGTCTACGACGTCGGCGGGCTTGCCGAGCCGGTCCGGGACTTCGGTGCGGGACGCGTCGTCGCGGCCGGTGACGTGGACGCCCTGACGGAAGCGGTGCGTGCGCTGCTCGAGAGCCCGGCCGAGCTCGCAGCAGCTCGAGCCGGCGCCGAGCGCGCCCGCGCCGAGCTGACCTGGGACGCTGCAGCAGCGCAGCATCTCGCTCTGTACCGGACGCTCGCTTGATCGGACGCCGCAGCCGATTCGCCGACGTGATCCGGCGGCAACTGGACGGCTTCGAACGCGAGCATGCCGACGTGATCGACGAGGCGCGCGCGAAGCTGGCCGCGTACAACGACGCATCGCGCGATGACGCCGAGGAGCTCTACGGCGACTACATCGATGCGCTCGAGACCGGGACGGAGATTCTCGCCGACCTGCGCGACAACTACGCGCAGTCGCTCGCCGAATCGCTAGTCGACAGCTACCTGCGCGACTTCGACAAGGCGGTCGGAAAGCGCCTCGCACCCTTCCGGTTGGAGCTGGAGAACCGATAGCCCTGCCCGAGCGCCTCGGGCCGGTTGGCCTACGGCGTGATCACGTTGTGCAGCTCGTACGTCTTCAGGTCGGGAGGCGGAGCGTCCGCCGGCACGACCGCCTCGATCGCGGGCTGGAGGTGCTCGGACAGGAAGCGGTTGTAGTCGGCGCTCGACTCCCAGACGTCGAAGATGCGGAAGCGGTCACCCACAAACCCCGCGCAGTGCACGATCAATCCCTCGGGCGCGCCGACGGCCTTCAGCCGTTCGTCGATCGCGTCGTAGTTCTCGGTCGAGCGGTCGTCGCCGACGATCCACTCCTGGACAACTGCGATAGCCATCCCGTTCCTCCTGTTCGCTTCGCATCAAGCTTGCCACGATCAGGACGCCAGACGACGCCCCGGCTCACCCGGGCGGGCCTCAGGACCGTCTGGATCACGGCCGATATTGCTCGCTGTGTCTTCCGATGCACTTGCGGCGAGTCTCCGCGCGGCGGTGGATGCGACGCCCGACGACATCCCTCTCCGCGTCCACCTCGCCGAGCTCCTCGCCGAACGCGGCGAGCGAGCCGACGCCGTACGCCACGCGGGTGCCGTGCTCCAGCGCGATCCGAACAACCAGGCCGCACTGCGGCTGATCGCGGGCACTCCTACCGACGAGACGCCGGCGCCGGAGACGCCGGACGACACGGCGGAGACCTTGCTGAGGATGGAGCGCGAGCTTGGCGACCTCGTTGCACCGATGTTCGTCGAGGCTCCTCCCGAAACCGGCGCCTTCGACGGCGACGCTGAGCGCTCGGAGATCCGCCTCGCCGACGTCGGCGGGATGGCCGACGTGAAGGCCCGGCTCGAGGCCGCGTTCCTGGCGCCTCTGCGTAACCCGGAGCTCGTGAAGCTGTACGGCAAGTCGCTGCGAGGCGGTCTCCTGCTCTACGGGCCTCCTGGATGCGGCAAGACGTTCATCGCGCGGGCGGTCGCGGGCGAGATGGGCGCACGGTTTCTCTCCGTTGCACTCGCCGACGTGCTGGACATGTACATCGGCCAGAGCGAGCGCAACCTGCGGGAGCTCTTCGACACGGCACGGCGCAACGCGCCGTGCGTCCTCTTTCTCGACGAGATCGATGCACTCGGGCAGAAGCGGAGCCATTTGCGGCACAGCGCGGGCAGAGGCGTCGTGAACCAGCTGCTCTCCGAGATGGACGGTCTCGAGCGTGACAACGACGGCGTGTACGTCCTCGGAGCGACGAATCACCCGTGGGACGTCGACGTGGCGCTTCGCCGGCCCGGCCGCTTCGATCGGATGCTGCTCGTCCTGCCGCCCGACGAGCCGGCTCGCAGGGCGATCTTCCAGTTCCACCTACGCTCGCGCCCGATTGCGAACATCGACCTGCAGAAGCTCGCCAGGGCGACCGACGGATACTCCGGCGCAGACCTCGCCCACGTCTGCGAGTCCGCGGCCGAGCAGGCACTCCTCGACTCGGCGCGCAGCGGAACCGTACGGATGATCGAGATGCCGGATCTCGAGCGTGCGATCCGCGAGGTGCACCCATCGATTCAACCGTGGTTCGAGACCGCGAAGAACGTCGCGCAGTTCGCGAACGACGGCGGCTCGTACGACGATCTGCTCGCCTACCTGCGCGCGCGACGGATGGTATGAACACAGCCGGCGAGTGCAAGACCGACGCAGACCTCTCGCGCGTCGCCGCGCTCTGCGACCTCAAGCGATACGACGACGCCGCAGCGATGGCTCGACGCATGGTCGCTCTCGACGGCGCCAATGCGCGCGCGTGGTGCCTGCTGGCACAGGCCGAGCTGGGCCGCGGCGACAACAGTGCAGCGCTGGCTGCAGCCTCGGGCGCCCGGTCGCTCGCGCCCGACGACGAGTGGGGCCACCGGCTTGCGAGCATTGCACTCAGACAGCTGGGGCGACATGAGGAAGCCGCTCGGGCGGCGGGCGAAGCTGTTCGGCTCGGGCCGCACGAGTGGCAGACCTACGTCACCCTCGCGGGCGTCCTGTCCGCATCGAACGCCGGAGGCGAGGAGGCGCTCGCCGCCGCCGCGCGAGCAGTCGAGCTCGCACCCCACGAGACCAAGACGCATCTGACGTACGGCATGGTCGCCGGAGCAGCAGGACGGCGCGGCGAGTCCGAGTCGGCCGTACGCCGTGCCCTCGAGCTCGATCCGGAGAACAGCGCTGCCCACAACGAGCTCGCTCGGCTGCAGCTTCGTGGAAGCATGCTGGTGCGTCCGGACCGTCTCGCAACGGCAGCGTCCACGTTCGGGGGCGCAGTTCGTCTCGACCCGCACGCGGCGGTCATCCGCCGCAACCTGGACACCGTGATCTTCGTGTTCCTGAAGCGCGTCTCCTGGTTCGTGCTGGTCGTGGGGTTGATCGCCGGGGCCTACTTCTCCAAGCAATCGGTCGACCCCGCCGCGAGACTCGTTCCGCTCCTGCTTCTGGGTGTTCCGGGATCGTTCGCCTGGCGGTTCTGGGAAGGGCTCACCCCCGACCTTCGCCGCCATCTCCGCGAGCTCGTGCTCGGGCGGAGGCTGCGCGTCGCGACGAGCCTCCTCACCGTCGCCGTTCTGTGTCTCGTCGGGGCGGTCGCCGTCCCCGGGCTTGCGCTCGGCTCGTTCTGGTTCGCGCTCTTCGCACGACTCTCCCTCCGGCGTTACGGACAACGCGCTCAGGTCGCGAAGCGCCAGGTCGATTACGAGCGCGCGGTTCGAGTCCTGCTCTGGCTGCTCGCAGGAGGGTTGGGGCTCGTTGCCCTGGAGCTCCTCGCCGGCGTCGAAGGGGTGGAAGGTCTCCCGCGATTGTTCATGGGACTGCTCTGCGCGGCAGGTTCTGTCCTGGCGTTTCGCACCGTCCTGCGGCGCAACGCACGTTAGGCGCCGTCATCGGTGCCCGAAGTGGTGGGCGCGCGGGAGCGCCCGCGTGACCTCGGCTTCGCTCGCGGCCCGGCGGGCGAGGGGCCCGAGTGAGGCAAGCTCCGAGACGAGCAGGTTGATGTTGCGATCGTGCCGCTCGAGCCTCCCGCGCGCGAGCAGCAACGGCTCGCCGCGGACGATCGCCCGGTAGCGCTCGTAGACCGGCGGCGGGACGATCAGGTTCGCCTGGCCGTGCTCGTCCTCGAGCAGCATGAACACGATGCCGTTCGCCGTCGACGGTCTCTGCCGCGCAATCGCGAGGCCGGCGAGCTGGATCACCGCGCCGTTCGGGAGCTCCGGCAGCTCGGCGCTCGTCGCGACGCCTGCGGGCAGATGCGGGCGCAGGAGCTCGAGCGGATGCACACCCACCGACAGCGACGTGTGCCGGTAGTCGGCGAGCATCCGCTCCCAGCTCGTCTGCTCCGGTAGCTCAGGGATCTCGGTGGTCGGCTGCAGCGGCAATGCGAGCTGGCGGTTACCTCCAGGAACGCTCTCACCTCTCGTGGTGACACCGAGGCGCCAGAGCAGCTCGCGACGCGGCCCCCAGTCGTCGCAGGCGCCGGCGGCGACGACCGCCTCGAGCACACCACGCTGTACCTCTGCACGACGCGCCAGATCACCGAGGTCGGCATACGGCCGGCCGGCCTCGACTGCTTCTGCGTCGTCCTCGCCGACCGACTGCACGTAGCCGACCCCCACGCGCACCGCGCCGTCCTCGACAGTGCATCGCGCCTCCGACTCGTTGATGTGCGGAGGGCGCACCTCCACTCCGCGCCGCTGCGCATCGCGGACGAGCGACGAGGGTGGGTAGAAGCCCATCGGCTGGGCGTTCAGCAGCGCGCACAGGAACTCGGCCGGGTGGTAACGGCGCAGCCACGCCGACTGGTAGGCGAGCAGCCCGAACGCCGCCGCATGCGACTTCGGGAACCCGAACCCCGAGAAGCCGACGAGCTTGTCGTAGATCGCGTGCGCTGTGTGCTCGTCGATGTCGTTGTCGAGGCAGCCTTCGACGAAGCGCGGCCGGTACGCCTCGATCGCCTCCTCGCTCCGCTTCCTGCTCATCGCCCGACGCAGTCCCTCCGCCTCGCCGACCGAGAACCGTGCAGCCGCCATCGCGACGTCGAGCACCTGATCCTGGAAGACGACGACTCCGAGCGTGTCGCGCAGCGGCTCGCGCAGCGACTCGTGCACGACCGGCGGCTCGAAGGCCGGATTCTCCCGGCGACGACGGCGATGCTCGATGTACGGGTGCACCGCCTTCCCCTGGATCGGGCCCGGCCGGACGAGCGCGACCTGCACCGTCAGGTCGTCGAGGTTCTCGGGCCGCGTCTGCAGCAAGCTCTGCATCTGCGCGCGGCTCTCGATCTGGAACACCCCGACCGTGTCCGCCGCCTGGATCTCCTCGTAGACCCCGGGATCATCAAGGGGAATGCGCGACAGGTCGATCGTCTCCCCGTGCAGCCGGGCGATCCGGTCGACGCATTCCTCGACCGCCGAGAGCATCCCCAGCCCGAGCAGGTCGATCTTGAGGAAGCCGGCATCGCCGCAGCTGTCCTTGTCCCACTGGCAGATCTGGCGACCGGCCATCGCGGCCGGCTGCACGGGAACGAGATCGATCAGCGGCCGCGAGGAGATGACCATGCCGCCCGGGTGCTGGCTGATGTGCCGCGGCAAGCCCGAGATCTCGCTTGTGAGGCGGCGGAATGCGTCCCAGCGCGGGCCCGAGTGCGTCCCCGGCACGCCGTCGAGCTCACCGGCGATGCGCGTCGCGTCCCACCCGTCCGTGACCCGGGCGAGCCGTTCGAGCTCGGCGAACGGCAGCCCGAGCGCCTTGCCGACGTCGCGGATCGCGCCGCGACTCCGATACGTCGCGAAGCTCGCGACGAGCGCTGCGTGCCGGCGACCGTAGCGTTCAGTGACCCGGACGATCAGCTTCTCGCGGATGTCGCGCGGAAAATCGAGGTCGATGTCGGGCACGGCGGCCATCTCGTCGTTGATGAAGCGGCCGAGCGAGAGCCCGGAGGCGACCGGGTCGACGTGCGAGAGACCCGTGAGGTAGCAGACGATCGAACCGACGCTCGAGCCTCGTCCTCGCCCCGGCGGCAGCGCGTGCCGGGGACTGCCGGGACCGCGCACCTCGAATGCGCACTCCCGCGCGAGCTCGAGCACCTCCCAGTGCAGCAGGAAGAAGCCGCTCAGGCCGAGCCTGGCGATCAGCCGCAGCTCGCTGTCGAGCCGCTCACGTGCCCTGCGCTTGTGCCCGTTCGCATCCGCGTAGCGCTCGGCGAACGCGCGGTCGCAGATCTCCCGCAGCTGTACGTCGGCGGGATCGGGACCGTCGGAGAAGTCGGGGTACCGATAGCCGAGCTCCTGCGTGAGATCGAACCGGCAACGGTCGGCAACCTCACGTGTGCGCAATGCCGCATCGTGCGGCAGTCGCTCGAGCATTGCGGCCGGGGAGAGCAGCACCGCCTCGTGGTTGCCTCGCCGTTCGCGCTCGCTGCCCTCCAGCGACGTGCGATGGCGAATCGCGACGAGCGCATCCTGCAGCTCGGCGCGGCGCTCATGGTGCGCGTGCACGTCCCCCGTCGCGACAGTCGGCACTCCAAGATGCTCAGCGAGCTCCTGCAGCTGCGCGTTGCGACGCGTGTCACCGCGCTCGAACGGCCGCTGCAACTCGACGTAGAACGCGTCACGAAACGCCGCCGCGAGGCGGGCAGTTGCGGCTGCATCGCGCGTCGCCAGCCCATGCCGCGCACAGCCGGACAGGCACACGAGCCCTTCCGCATGCGCGGCGACGTACTCGATCGTCGTCGTCGCCGGCAGGAGCTCCCGATGCTCCTTTCCCTCGGGACGCGTTCCGGCATGAGCGTCCGTGAGGATGCGGCAGAGGTTCGCGTAGCCGCCCTGCGT
Organism: uncultured Thermoleophilia bacterium; assembly: GCA_963851065.1. Taxonomy (GTDB): domain Bacteria; phylum Actinomycetota; class Thermoleophilia; order Gaiellales; family Gaiellaceae; genus PALSA-600. Next base: position 17,487 of record CAWKNW010000007.1, on the reverse strand, counting down.
CTCGCAGAGCAGCGTCAGATGTGTGCCTCCTTCGATCGTCAGCTCGGCGCCGGTGATCGGACGGACACCGAAGTGTTTCGCCGCGTGTGCGAACTCGAGCGAGCCGTACACCCCGTCGTGGTCGGTGAGCGCGAGTGTGTCGTAGCCCAGCTCTGCCGCTCGCGCCGCCAGCTCTTCGGGCAGCGACGCGCCGTCGAGGAACGAGTAGGCCGAGTGTGCGTGCAGCTCGACGTACGGCGCAGGATCGGTGCCTGGCACCTCGGTGCCAGGCACCGGATCGAAACGCCGCTCGTCGCCCACACCGCCGCGGGCCGGAAAGGCATCGCGCGAGGTGAACGTCATACGATCCCCCCATGGACCCGATCGTCAGCCGGCCCGGCGACGGCGAGCGTTTCGAGCGCGGCAACCGCACGCTCGTGATCCGGATCGACCTGCCCGGCCTGTCGATCCTCGAGATCGAGTTCGACGACACCTTCTCGGTCGACCCGCACGCGCACGCCGACCACGTCGACTCCTTCTACGTGCTCGAGGGCGAGATCGAGTTCACGGTCGGCCACGACACGGTTCGCGCCGGGCCGGGAACGCTGCTCGCGGCGCCGCCGGGCGCACGGCACGGCTTCCGCAGCACCGGTGGAACCGCACGCGTGCTCAACTTCCATGCGCCCGACGCAGGTTTCGCCGAGTCGATCCGCAGCCCGCAACCCATCTAGGCTCGCTGCGTGAACCACGCGCCCGCGTCGTCGTCGTGGTACACGACGGCGTTCTCGCCGGTCTCGAGGACGACGTCGAAGTAGCGGCGGTGCACCGGCTCGTCGGTCCACCAGCGGTCGACCACGCGCCATTCCTCGCGGACGAGCGCGACGTCCTGCCGGTTGACGCGACGCGGCGTCCCTCCGGCATGCCCCTCGACCAACGCGGGCCGGGGTTCGTTCAGTCGTCGCGCGGAACGAGCAGCGCGCGTGCCTCCGGTATGCGCGACCACGGTGCGACCTCCACCACCGTCGAGACTCCACCCGCGCCGACGGCCGCGCGCACCTGCCGCAGCCCCTCGCGGAGCCGCCCCTGCAGCACCGCCCCCTCGGCCGCCACCAACTCGAGCTGCTCGCCCGTGTGCTCCGCCAGCGCCGATACCTCCAGCCGGAGCTTGAGTGCCGGAGCCGGAAGCTCGGCCAGCTTCGGCTGGAGCGCCGCCCGCAGCCGCGCCGGATCGGTGGTCGGCTCGCGCAACGTCACCGTCCGGCGCCACGAGGCTCCGCCGACGAGCCGCGCCCAGAGCGCGAGCTTTCTCGGCGGACGCCCCGCGCGTTCCGGTCGGGCGAGCAGCCGTTCGAGCAGCACCGCGAGCCCTCGTCTCAGCGTCAGCTCGTTGCCGATCGCCTCGGGGAATTCGAGCGTCTCGTGAAGGGCCACGACCTGCCGTCTCGGCGTGACCTTCCGGTCTCCCGGCTCCTCACCCCCTGCCAGGCTCCAGGCGCGCCGGCCGACCGGCCCCAATCGTTCGGCAACGGCGCCACCCGGCAGCCCGGCAAGCTGTCCGATCGTGCGTACCCCGAGCTCCTCCAGCTCCTCGTAGCGGGCGGGATCAAGGGGCAAGAGCTGGAGCGGCAGCGGAGCGAGAAACAACCGCGCACGGTCGTCGGAGACGATCAGCGCCTGGCCCGCCCGGGCGACGCTGGCAGCCGCCAGCGCTGCGAACCGCCGCTCGGCCGCCCCCGCCCGCGGGTCCCACGCCGTCCCGACCGCGGCAAGCGCCCGCCTGAGCGCCGGCTCGAGCCCGCCGTAGAGCCGCTCCACTCCCCGTGAATCGAAGTAGACGACACCCGGGCTGTCCGGCTCGACGGCGAAACCGGCATCCTCGAGCCGGCGCAGGATCTCCTCCCACGCCTGCTCGGCCGAGGCCGGGTCCTGCTCGACCAGCTCGAGCTCCGGACAGGTGGCGAGCGCCTCCGAGAGGCGCATTCCCGGCCGCACGCCTGCTGCCTCGGCGGCCCCAGTCACCGGGCCGATCAGCGGCTCTTTGCCGGGCAGAGGCGCGAGCGCCGCGGGTCGTGCCTGCACTCCCGGCCGATGGCGAAGCGCCGCCCGCAGATCGAAGGCCGGGATGACGACGGTAGCGATCACGGGAACGTATGTTCTACACGAACACGTGTTCCCCTGTCAAGCTGCGTGCTCCGCTCGGGGTCTGAAGGAACGCCCCGAACCTGACCAAAGCTCCGGGGTAGTCTCACGGGACGATGCTCCGCGACCCGCTCCCTCAGCTCGAGGGCGAGCTCTCCATCACGGACGGCGGCATGGAGACGACGCTGATCTTCCACCACGGCGTCGACCTGCCGCACTTCGCCTCGTTCGACCTCCTGAAGGACGAGGAGGGCCGGCGCCTGCTTCGGGACTACTACGCGTCGTATGTCACGCTGGCGCGTGAGCTCGAGGTCGGACTGCTCCTCGACACCCCCACCTGGCGCGCGAACCGTGATTGGGGCGAGAAGCTCGGGTACTCGGAGGAGGCGCTCGAGCAGGTCAACCGCGACGGAGTGAGGCTGGTCGACGAGCTGCGCGGCGACGGCGCACCGCCGATCCTCGTCAGCGGAGCGATCGGCCCTCGCGGTGACGGATACCAGGCCTCGGCGCGCATGACCACGACGGAGGCGAGGCGGTATCACACACCACAGGTCGAGACGCTCGCCTCGAGCGGCGCCGACATGCTGAGCGTGCTGACGATGACCTATGCGGAAGAGCCGACGGGCGTCGTCCATGCGGCCGCTGCCGCCGGGATTCCGGTGTCCGTCTCCTTCACCGTCGAGACCGACGGCCGACTGCCGAGCGGCCAGTCGCTACGCGAAGCGATCGAGCAGGTCGACGCCGAGACGGACGGCGCCACCGCCTACTTCATGATCAACTGCGCACACCCGACGCACTTCGCAGACGCGATCGAGGTTGGTGAGCCGTGGGTCGAGCGGATCGGCGGCCTGCGTGCGAACGCCTCGGCGAAGAGCCACGCCGAGCTCGACGAGTCCGACGAGCTGGACGACGGCGATCCGGCGGAGCTCGGCGAGCACTACGCCGCCCTGCGGCCCAGCCTTCCCCGCGTCACGGTCGTCGGCGGCTGCTGCGGGACCGATCACCGGCACATCGGCGAGATGTACCGGAGCTGGTCGGCCGCGAGCACGTCCTGAGACTGGACGGGCTACTCCCGCTCGAGCACGACGACCGGGATCTCACGTTCGGTTCTCGTCGCGTACTCGTCGTAGTGGAGCCAGACCTCGTTCGCCTTCCGCCAGAGCCGCTCGCGCTCCGCCCCCTGAGCGGTCGAGGCCCGGGCGCGAAACACCTCGGGGCCGACCTGCAGCTCGACCTCCGGCGTCTTCACGAGGTTGCGATACCAGCCCGGGTGCTCCGGCGCGCCGCCCTGCGACGCGACGATCACGTACCGGTCGCCGTCGCGCGCATAGATCAGCGGCGTCGTCCCCGGCTTGCCGGTCTTCCTGCCGACGGTCGTCAGGAGGAGGACGGTCGATCCCTCCTTCCAGACGTGCCCGGTCTCACCGCCGGTCTCGCGATAGACACGCACATGCTCCTGCCCGAACGGGAAGGTCTGCGGCTGGGTCACTCCTACTCTCCTTTCACGATTTCGGCGGCCGGCCCGACCATCCGCGCGTAGCGCGGAACGATGTCGAGGACGGCTGTCCGGGCACAGAACTCGATGTCCGCCTCGAGACCGGGCGGCCCGTACGTCCGCGCGTTCAATCCGTCGAGCGACTCGGGCCAGGCACGGGCGACCAGCTCCGCCGCGATCGCAGCGTCGGTCGGGTCGCCTCGGAGCTCCGCGACGATGCGACCGGCGCAGTACGCGTCGTCGAGCGCGAACATCCCCTTGAATCCAGAGCAGATGACCGCGATGTCGCCGCCGTGGGCGCGGCCACGGTCGGCCACGGCTCGCAGATTGAGCAGCGACCCGAGCAGGACGACGTCGCAGCGCTCGACCGCCGTGAGGATCGCACGGGTGCCGTTCGTGGTCGTGAGGATCAACGTCCGTGCCTTGGCGCCGTCCGCAAACTCGCGCGGCGAGGCGCCGACGTCGAAGCCGTCGATCCGGACGGCCTCTCGCTCGCCGCCGACGACTGCATCGCTGCCCAGCTCGGCACGCAGCGCGCGCGCGTCGTCGATCTCCTCGCAGCAGAGCACGCGCTCGTACCCCGACGCCAGCGCCTGGGTGATCGAGGAGGTCGCGCGGATGACGTCGACGACGATCCCCAGTGTCGCCGACGCCTCCTCATCCGGGGTGAAGGCGACGTGAACACGCACGCCGATACGCTAGCCGCGTGGACGAACCGCGCTACTGCTACCGGCATCCGGACCGTGAAACGGGGCTGTCGTGCTCCGAATGCGGACGACCGATCTGCTACGAGTGCATGACGCCGGCACCGGTCGGGCTGCGCTGTCCCGAGCACGCAGGCAAGCAGCGCGTGATCCGGCCCGCGCGCGGGCTGCGGGCGGGCGGGCTCGCGCGCGGTGCGACCATCGTCACGTGGGCGTTGATCGGACTCAACGTCGGCGTGTATCTGGCCGAGCTCGCGATCGGCGGCGACTTCAACGGCCAGAACAACTGGATCTACGAGCACGGAGCGCTGTTCGCCTCCGGAGCCTTCTCCTTCGGCCAGCCGCTGATGGGCGTCGCCCACGGAGAGTGGTGGCGACTCGTCACGGCTGCGTTCCTGCACTACGGACCGATCCACCTCGGCCTCAACATGCTGGCGCTGTACTTCGGCGGCACGGTGCTCGAGCAGGTGATCGGACACTGGCGGTTCGCCCTGATCTACTTCGCCTCCGGGATCGCGGGCTCGGCCGGCGCACTCATCGTCACGCCCAACTCGCCGACGGTGGGAGCCTCGGGTGCGATCTTCGGGGTCTTCGGGGCGCTCTTCGCGCTCGAGCGGCGGGGGATCATCTCGTCGAACGGCCAGATCCTCGCGCTGATCGTGATCAACCTCGTGTTCACGTTCGCGGTCCCCGGGATCTCGATCGGCGGGCACGTCGGCGGCCTGATCGCCGGCTTCGTGCTGATGTGGGCGATGACCCATTTCGCGCGGTCGGCCGAGCTCAGCATCCTCGCCACCGTGGCCGTCGTCGCGGTCAGCTTCGTGGTCGCCTACGGGAAGGTCCGCGGCTACTCCTGAGCGCACGACGGCAACCAGCGGTGGGCAGGGCCCCCACCCCACCCACCGCGGGCGCATCGTTTCGGCGAGATTGCGCTGCGGGCGCCTCCCCCTCGCCGGCCGATGCTTGCCACAGACGTCAGTGGTATTCGCGGAACTGTGCCAGAATGGGCGACAGATTGCAACGTTCGGAACAAAGGTCGGCCGGCGGGCACGACCGCTACCGGCCGCGCGCGCGTCGAGCTCTGAACTCGGCCACCCACGCAAGGACGCGCAGGCCGAACCAGAACGGCGTGAAGAGCCCGTAGAACAGCACGAGCGCGGCTCCGAGAGCCGCGTACCACGTGCCCCAGCGCCAGAGCGGCACCGGCGGCTTCGGCTTCATCGTCCTGCGACCGGCCGGGTGACGCGGCACGGTCTCTCCACTCGGCCCGGAGACGGCGTGCAGTTCGTCCGTGCTCACCTAGGCGGTCCGGTCGCCGGCCCGCTGGATCTGCGTGAAGTCGCCCAGCCGACCCAACGCGTCGCGCACGTCGAGCAGCAGCCGCAGCCGATTCGCCCGCACGGCGGGGTCGTCGGCCATCACGAGCACGTCGTCGAAATAGCGGTTGACGTACGGCGCCAGACTCGAGGCGGCCCCGAGGCCGTCGTCGACCTCGATCGCCGTGCCGGCAAGGGCGGCGGCGAGGTCGCGCTCCGCCCCTTCCTCGAGCAGCGACGTCGTCGAGTTGCGGTGCGGCCTCGGCCTCGGCTCGTCCCGCCAGGCGGTGCGCCCGATCGAACGCGGTGTGCACAGCCTCGAACTCGTCGGTGCGCTCGGCGGCGGCAAGCAGTCGAGCCTGCCGCGCCACGCCGGCCAGATCGGAGGCGGCCGAGGCGCGCGCGGCGCGGACGAACTGCACCGGCACGTCGAGGAGGCCCTCGAGCCGCTCCTCGACGAACTCCCGGGCGTCACCCGCGAGCAGGTCACGCGGGACGACGACCCCGCCCTCGACGGCGAGACGGCACAGGCCGATCGCCGCTCGGCGCAGGCCGTACGGATCACGGGAGCCGGTCGGCCGCTTCCCGAGCCCGAAGACGACGGTGAGCGTGTCGAGCTTGTCCGCCGCGGCCAGCACGGCCCCGGCACGGCTCTGCGGCAGCTGGCCTCCGGCGCTGTCGGGGCGATACTGCTCGTCGATCGCCCGGACGACGTCGGCCGCAACCCCGGCCAGACGGGCGTACGTCGCGCCGATGTATCCCTCGAGCTCGGGAAACTCGCGCACGAGCTCCGACGCCTGGTCAGCCTTCGCAAGCAACGCCGCCTGGATGGCGGCGTCGTCTCCGCCGAGCTTCGCGACGAGCTCCACCAGACGGTCCGTCTTGTCCGCGAAGGTGCCCGCGCCGCGGAGGAACGTGATCGACCGCAGGCGCTCGGCGAGCCCGTCGATGCCGACGGCGAGATCTCGCTGGTAGGTGAACTCGGCATCCTCGAGCCGCCCACGCAACACGAACTCGTTCCCCACGCGCACGACCTCCGGATCGCCGCCGTTGGCGACGAACGCGAAACGGTTGCCGCCGAGCGGGAAATACCGTTGATGCGACTGCATCGTCGTCGTCACGACGCGCTCCGGCAGCTCGAGGAAACGGGCGTCGAACGAGCCTTCCTGCACGCGCGCCTGCTCCACGAGGTAGACGACCTCGTCCAGCTTGCCGGCCGGGTCGCTCCAGGGCCCGAGCGCGTCGAGCCCGGCCACGATCCGCTCGTAGCGAACGGCGCGGTCGGGCTCCACCCCGGCGGCGCGTAGCGTCGCCAGGTAGTCGCGGGCGCTTGCGACCTCGACCCGACCGGGGCTCGTGAGCCGATGGCCGTAGGAGAAACCGCCGCTCTCGACGCCGTCGAGCGCGACCTCGATCGTTCGATCGTCGAGCTTCGCGCACAGCCACCGCACCGGCCGCGCGAATCGGAAACCGGCTCCCCACGTCATCGACTTCCCGAACTGGAGCCCGGTGACGATCGCCGCGAGGCGCTCGGGGAGCGCATCCTCGATCGACACGCCCCGCACCTCGAGGCCGAGAAAGCCGCCCCGCACGGTGAGCGCGTCCACGGTCACTCCGTGCTTGCGCGCAAACCCCGCTGCAGCCTGCTCGCGAAGCTTCTCGGGAGGGCCCTGGAGCCACGCATCCTCGGTCCGTTCGGGCACCGTCGCCGGAAACGCCAGCCGGCGAGGGCCGATCCACAACTCGTCCGGAACGACACCGAGATGCTCCAGCGACAGGTCGGGGAGCTGAAGGCCGGCCTCCATGCACGCGGCGGCCGGCAGCTCCTCGCAACCGATCTCAAGCAGCAGCTTCGGCATGCGCCTTCTGCTGTTCGAGGTAGAGCTGCGCGACGTCTCGCACGAGGTCGCGGATGCGTGCGATGTACCCGGCACGTTCGGCGACCGAGATCGCACCACGCGCGTCGAGGAGGTTGAACGCATGGTTCGCCTTCAGGACCTGGTCGTAGGCGGGCAGCGGCAGACCGAGCTCGACGAGCGCGCGGGCCTCCTCCTCGTACTCGCCGAACCTGCGAACCAGCGTGTCGACGGGAGCAGCTTCGAAGTTGTACCGCGACCATTGGCGCTCGTTCTCGCGATAGACGTCCTCCCACGTCACGCCCTCGGCCCACACCAGGTCGAAGACCGTGGGCTTCTCCTGAACGAGCATCGCGAGTCGGTCGAGCCCGTACGTGATCTCCGCGGGGACGAGATCGAGGTCGAGCCCGCCGAGCTGCTGGAAGTACGTGAACTGGGTGATCTCCATGCCGTCGCACCAGACCTCCCAGCCGAGCCCCCAGGCGCCGACGGTCGGCTGCTCCCAGTCGTCCTCGACGAAGCGGATGTCGTGGCGGGCGCTGTCCAGCCCGATCGCCGCGAGCGATGCGAGGTAGACGTCGAGCACGTCGGACGGGTTCGGCTTGAGGATCACCTGGTACTGGAAGTAGTGCTGGAACCGCATCGGGTTCTCGCCGTACCGCCCGTCGAGCGGTCGGATCACGGGCTCCAGGTAGGCCGTCCTCCACGGCCCGGGACCGAGGCTGCGCAGGAACGTCGCCGGGTTCATCGTCCCCGCCGCGAGCTCCGTGTGGTACGGGGTCAGCAGGACGCATCCCTCGTCGGCCCAGAAGCGCTCGAGCGTGAGGATCATGTCCTGGTACGTTCGCGCGGCCATGACCGCCCATCGTACGGACCGCTGGCAGCGGCTGTCATTCAGCTCCGACGCGCTCGCGGGCAATCCGCTCGGCGATCCCGAGGAGCGCCCGCTCTGGGTCTGGTCGCCTGCCGACACCTCGCGCCGCTACCCGTCGATCTACCTGATCCAGGGGATGGCAGGGATGGTCGATGCGTGGTTCAACGTCAGCCCCTGGACGGAGTCGTTCCCGGATGCGATCGAGCGGCTCGCCCCTGACGCGGTCGTCGTGCTCGTCGACGCGTTCACGTCGGTCGGCGGCTCGCAGTTCCTCGACTCGCCCGGCATCGGTCGTTACCACACCTACCTCTGCGACGAGATCGTCCCCTTCGTGGACGGGAGGTTCCCCACGCTCGCCGAGGCGAGGCACCGCGGCATCCAGGGGAAGTCCTCCGGAGGCTACGGAGCGATGGTCACCCCGATGCTCCGTCCGGATCTCTTCGGAGGGCTCGCCACCCACGCCGGCGACGCCGCGTTCGAGCTCTGCTATCAGGCCGAGTTCGCCCCGGCGGCCCGCGCGCTGCGCGAGAAGTACAACGGATCGTTCGACGAGTTCTGGAGCGACTTCCGCTCGGGCCGTCCAGTTCTCTCCGACAAGGACGACATCGTGCTCGTCAACACCTACGCGATGGCGGCCGCCTACTCGGCGAACGAGGACGGGACGATCGATCTCCCGTTCGACGTCGCGACGGGGGAGCTCGTGCCGGACGTGTTCGCCCGCTGGCTCGCGTGGGACCCGGTGCGGATGGCGCGCAACAACCCTTCGCATGCCGAGGCGCTTCTCGGGCTCCGCGCCGTGTGGATCGATTCCGGGAAGAGCGACGAGCACTATCTCGATCTCGGCGCCACCGCGTTCAGGCAGGCCCTCGCCGACATCGGCGTCCCCGACGACGTGATCCACTTCGAGCTGTTCGAAGGGAAGCACGGCGGGATCGGCTGGCGCTATCCGCTCGCGCTCACCTGGCTGGTCGAGCGGCTCGCGTAGCCGGCGGGGCGCTCCATCACCTTGAAGTCCGGCTCGGCGAAGCCGAACTTGCGATACAGCCGGTGCATGTTCGTCGTGTGCAGCAGCCACCGCACGCCGGCCAGCGGCCCTTCTTCGACCATCTCGCGCACCAGCTCCTCTCCGAGCCCGCGGCCGCGATGCTCTTCGAGCACGTAGACGTCCGCGAGGTAGACGAACGACGTGCCGTCGGAGGCGGCACGGCAGAACCCCACCTGCCGACCGTCGTGGTAGAGGCCGACGACGCGTGTCGCTTCCCGGACGAGGCGGTCCTGCACGTCGCGCGGGCGACCCTTCGCCCAGTAACTGACTTCCGACAGGAACCGATGCACCTCGTCGAGGTCGATCCGCTCCTTCGCGTCGTCGAGCTCGAATCCGTCGCCGAGGTCGCGCCTCACGCCGAGAGCGTCCTCAACCGGAACCCGCCGTGCTCCTCGTACGACGACGTGACCACGGTCAGGGCATCGCGGCGCGCACGGTCGGAGAGCGTCGCACCGACTGCGTCGGCGAGCGGCGTCGAGAGCAGCTGCTCGATCGCAGCGAGCCCTTCCGGGGAGAGCGTGAGCGCTCCGTCGGCGTGGGTGCGGCAGACGGCCCCGCCCGCACGCGCCGAGAAGGCGACGAGCTCCTCGTGGACGCCGCACTCCACACAGCTCGTGAGGTGTGGGAGATACCCGGCGAGCCAGAGCAGCTTCAACTGGAACGAGAGCGCGAGCGGGTCAAGTGCGGGTTTCGACCCGGCGGCCGGCACTTCCTCGAGCACGTCGAGGAACCGCTCGAGTGCCGCGAAGGCACGCTCGTTCGGCTCGGGCTCGCCGTGCAGCCGCAGCATGGCCTCGGCCCCGATCAACCCGACGCCGAGCCGGTACGGCTCCTCGCGAATCGAATGGTGCGAACGCTTGAGGTCGACACCGGTGATCGTCAGGAGCTCGCCTCCTCCCTGATGGAGGAGCAGCTCGACATGCGACAGCGGCTCGAGACGGGCCCCGAACCGCGACTTCGTCTTCCGAACTCCCTTTGCGATCGCCCCGACGCGGCCGCGGTCGGCCGTGTACAGGTGCAGGATGCGGTCGGCTTCCCCGTACCGCAGCGACCGCAGCACGATCGCGTCGGTCTTCGAAGCACGCCCGGCCATTCGGGGCCAGTCTAGGGGGCTGTCCGGACTGGGCCGGCACCCGCCGGCGGCAGGCGCTGACAACTCGGGCAGTACCACGTTCCACGCCCGGCCGTCTTCGTCTTGTCGATGGGAGTCCCGCAACGGTCGCACGGCTCACCGCCGCGACCGTAGACCTTGAACTCGTCCTGCATCGACCCGGTCCCGCCGTCCGGCAGCGCGTAGTCGCGGAGTGTCGATCCCTGGCGGCTGATCCCCTGCTGCAGCGCGCGGCGAATGCCGCGATGCAGCGCCTTGACCTCGTCGGGCCCGAGCGACGCCGCCGGCGCGAGCGGATGGATGCGGGCGCGCCAGAGAGCCTCGTCCGCGTAGATGTTCCCGACGCCTGCAACGGTGCGCTGGTCGAGAATCGCCGCCTTGACGGGTGCCCTGCGGAGCGCCAGCTTGGCGGCCAGGTCCCGCGCACGGTAGGAGTCCGCCAGCGGCTCGGGCCCGACACGGGCGGCGAGGTAGGGGTCGAGCTCGTCCGGCTCGAGCAGCAGCCACGTGCCGAACCGGCGCACGTCGCGGTAGGCGACATCCGATCCGTCGTCTAGTCTGACAACAGCGCGGCGATAGGGGTCGTCCGGCAGCGTTCCCGCCTCGCCGTGCCGCAACGAACCCGTCATCCGGAGGTGGATCAGGAGACTCCGACCAGACTCGAACCGAACAATCAGATACTTGCCGCGGCGTTCGAGCGACTGCACGCGCTCGCCTTCCAGTTCGGCTGCAACCTCGTGGGGATCGAACGGTCGCGTCAGCCGGGTGTCGGAGATCGCCACCCGGTCGAAGCGGCGGCGCTCGAGGAGCGGCGCGAGGCGACGGCGAACCGATTCCACTTCGGGCAACTCGGGCATGCCGCCACGCTAGCCGCGCGTGACCTCGAGCCGATCGAGGCTAGTCGACGACCTCGAGCAGCACCGACCGCTCAGGCGGAGGCTGGGGCGCGATCTCGTAGGCGGCGAGCAACTCGGTGACAGCCGCGTCTGCCGTTGCATCGTCACGCGCCAGCACGCGGGCGAGCGGCTGGCCCTGCTCGACGGCGGCTCCCCGCTTGGCGAGGCAGAGGACGCCGACGGCGTGGTCGATCGTGTCCTCCTTCGTCCGCCGTCCAGCCCCGAGGTGCACCGCTGCGTTGCCGACGGCGATCGCCCCGACGCGGCGAACGAAGCCGGCGATCGGAGCGGGAACGTCACGCTCGACCGGAGCCGATGGAAGGGCTCCCTCGTCGGCGGTGCCTCCCTGCGCCTCGATCCAGCGACGCCACGACGCCTCGGCCGTCCCGTCCGCGACGGCGGCCTCGGCCCGTCTGCGACCTTCGGCAACGTCGATGCCGAGATCCGACAACGCCAGCAGACGCGCGCACGCATCGAGCACGAGCTCGCCGAGGTCGGCCGGGCCGCGACCTCGCACCGTGTCGAGCGCCTCCCGCACCTCGACCGCGTTTCCGACCGCGGACCCGAGCGGCTGGTCCATGTCGGTCAGCAGGCACACCACCTCCCGTCCGGCCTCCCGGCCGAGCGAGAGCATCGCGTCCGCGAGCAGGCGCGCATCCTCGATCGTCTTCATGAACGCGCCGTCACCGACCTTGACGTCGAGCACGATCGCCTGCGCGCCGGAGGCGAGCTTCTTCGACATGATCGAAGCCGCGATCAGGGACAGCTGATCGACCGTGGCCGTCACGTCGCGGAGCCCGTACAGGAGCTTGTCGGCGGGTACGAGGTCACCGGTCTGGCCGATGATCGCGAGACCGACGTCGCGGACCTGCGCGATGAACTCGTCCAGTCCGAGCTCGGTCCGGTACCCCGGGATCGACTCGAGCTTGTCGAGCGTCCCGCCGGTGTGCCCGAGGCCGCGGCCGCTCATCTTCCCGAACGGGACCCCGCAAGCGGCGACGATCGGCCCGACCGCGAGAGATGTCTTGTCACCGACGCCGCCCGTCGAGTGCTTGTCGACCACCTTGCGTCCGAGCTCGGCGCCGAGGTCGATCGTCTCGCCGCTGCGAATCATCGCATCGGTGAGCACGTACGTCTCGCGGGCAGAGAGCCCGCGGAAGAACACCGCCATGCAGAACGCGGCCATCTGGTAGTCGGGGACCTCCCCGCGGGCATAGCCGAGAATCAGCTCCGCCAGCTCGTCGTCCGGAAGCTCCTCCCCGTCCCGCTTGCGTTGGATGAGCTCGGCAGCGCGGATCATCTGGTCGCGACGAACACGCTCACGGCCGTGCGCACGCGAAGCGGCAAGTCGAAGACGAGATCACGCGACTTGTCCGAGACGATCATCGAGTCGCGATAGGCGTACACGGCGTCGGCATCGGTGATCGTGGCAACTCCGTCGAAGTCGGTCCGCGCGACCGTACGAAAGTGGCGCAGCAGCGCCTCCTCCCCGGTCTCACGGGCAAAGCCCGACCGGAAGTCGACACCGATGACATCACGCAGCTCGCGCAGATGATCCTGCGCGTTCGTCACGGCGACGAGGTGGCCGCCCGCCTCGACGACCCGGGCCAGCTCGGCCAAGCCTCTATCGAGATCCGGAACGTGGTACAGCATCCACGCGGCGATTGCCGTGTCGAACGCGGCGTCGGCGAACCGAAGCCGCTGAACATCTCCGACCTCCGCGTCGATGCCGCGCGCGCAGGCGAGCTCCACCATTCGCTCCGACTGATCGACGAACGTCAGCTCGACGTTGAGCTCGCTCACCATCCGCTGTGCCAGCTCACCCTGCCCGCCGCCGACCTCGAGCACGCGATGTGGTTCGAGAGCCGTGACGATCTCGAACACGCCGTCTCTGGCGTTCGGGCCGACGTGCTGAGCGTAGATCGCCTGGCGTGCCTGCAAGTTTTCCTCGCGGGCGTACTGCTCGGCCACGACCGCCGGATCGTCGAGCTTCACGGCGCCTTCTCCGCGACGAAGATCGAGTTGGCGCGACGCGCGCGGAACGGCTCGTCGACTGTCGCCGGCAGATTCGCGACGAAGGGTGACATCGAGATCGACGCACGCACGTACTCCTCGACCTCGGCGCGGTCGGCGAACTCGAGCTCGCCGTCGATGTCCTCGCGCTCGACACGGGTGAAGTGGCGCGCCAGCAGCTCGCCCCCGCTCTCCCGTGAGAACGCAATCGTCGAACGGCCGCTGCCGACGAGCTCGCGCAGTTCGTGGAGGTGCAGGAGAGAGTTCGTCGTCGCGACGAGGCGACCGCCGGGCCGCAGGACCCGTGCGAGCTCGGAGACCGCCCGGTCGCGGTCGGGAACGTGGTACAGCATCCACGCCGCCACAACGACGTCGAACTTTCCGTCCGCGAACGGGAGATCTTGCACGTCCGCCACTTCTGCGGCGACCCCGCCCGCGCGCGCGAGCTCCACCATATGGGGGGAGAGATCGGTCGCGATCACGTCCGTGTCGACCTCACCGGCGATCCTCCGCGCGAGCTCGCCCCAGCCGCAGCCGACCTCGAGGACCCTCGACGGGCGCGCCGCCGCAACGGCGGCGATGATCGCGGCCCGCGCGTCGACGACGGTGCCGACACCGGTGTAGGCCGCTGCCCGCCGTCGGAGACGAGCGTCGTCGGCGTACTCGGCCGCCACGAGCTCGGGATCGTCGAGTCGCATCACGGTTCGACGATGGGACGGCCGGGCACACCGCGGGGCGCAGATCCTCCGCCGAGCCAGATGTTCACCGTCGCGCCGACGTCCGCGAACTCACCGTCCTCGTGAATCTTGCCCGCAGCGTTTCGTCCCTCGACGTACGCGAGCAGGAGTGCGTACTCGCGCGAGTGGTCCGTGGACGGCGTGGTCGGATCGCAACCGTGATCGGAGGTGATGATCAGGAGATCGCCCGGGCGGAGCGCGTCGAGCAGGTCCGGCAACCGGCGGTCGAAGTCCTGCAGACAGCGGTGGAAGTTGACCGGGTCGTTCCGATGGCCCCAGAGCATGTCCGTCTCGACGAGGTTCGTGAAGACGAAGCCGTCGTCGATCGTCCGGAGCAGCTCCTCCGTCTTCTGAATGCCTTCGACGTTCGATCTGGTCGGATGTTCCTCGTCGACGTCGACGTGCGCGAGGATGTCTGGGACCTTGCCGACGCCGTAGACCTTGTGGCCGGCTGCGCGCACCTGCGAGAGATAGTTCGGACGCCTCGGCTCGAGCGAGAAGTCGTGCCGGTTCGGCGTACGCTCGTACGAGCCCGGCTCGCCGGCGAACGGCCGTGCGATCACCCGGCCGACGGCGTGCTTGCCGGTGAGGATCTCGCGGGCGACCCGGCATGCGCCGTAGAGCTCCTCCAGCGGGATCGTGTCCTCGTGCGCAGCAATCTGGAAGACGGAGTCCGCACTCGTGTAGACGATCCACTTTCCCGTCTTCTGGTGCTCTTCGCCGAGCTCCTGGATGATCTCGGTGCCACTCGCGGGCCGGTTGCCGAGAACGCCGCGCCCCGTCCGGTTCATGAAGGGATCGATCACCTCGTCGGGGAAGCCGAACGGGTATGTCGGCATCGCGTGCGGCGTCACGACACCCATCAACTCCCAGTGCCCGGTCGTCGTGTCCTTGCCCTTCGAGCGCTCGAGCAGCCGCCCGGCGATCGCCGGCGCTCCCGGCTGCGGCGCACAGCCTTCGAGAGATTCCACGTTTCCGAGGCCGAGGGCCTCGAGGGTCGGCAGGTCGAGGCCGCCGACGGCCCGGGCGACGTTGGCCAGCGTGTTCGATCCTTCGTCGCCGAACTCGGCGGCATCCGGCAACGCGCCCGCTCCGACGGCGTCCAGCACAATGACGCACGCGCGCGGCACCGAGCTATCCTACTTCCGTGGCCGACGTGCTCGGATTGATCGGGATCGCGATCTTCGTTACGTTCATCATCGCGCTCGCCGCAGGCGTGACCTGGGTCGTCGTGAAGCTCTTTCCGGCGAAGACCTAGCGCCCCGCTAGACAGCAGACAACGGCAGAACGGCCGAAAGCGGCGTGTAATCGAGGCCGTGCGCCTGGGCGACCGCCGCGTATGTCACCTTGCGGTCGATCACGTTGACGCCCTTGGCGAGGCACGCATCAGCTGCCACTGCATCGCGCAGCCCGTGATTCGCAATCGCTTCCACATACGGCAGAGTCGCGTTGGTGAGCGCGTGCGTCGAAGTGATCGGCACCGCGCCCGGCATGTTCGCGACGCAGTAGTGAATGACGTCGTCGACGAGGTAGACGGGATCCGCATGCGTTGTCGCGTGCGATGTCTCGAAGCATCCACCCTGGTCGATCGCCACGTCCACGACGACCGCGCCAGGCCGCATCGTCGCGATCATCTCGCGCGTGACGAGCTTCGGGGCCAGCGCGCCCGGGATCAGCACGGCCCCGATGACGAGGTCGGCCTGGGCGACGGCCTCACCCACGTCGAGACTCGAGCTCATCAGGAGGGTGACACGCCCGGAGAGGACTTCCTCGAGATGCCGCATGCGGTCGATCGAACGTTCCAGGATCGTGACCTGCGCCCCGAGGCCGAGTGCGATCACGGCCGCGTTGTAGCCGACGACCCCGCCGCCGACGATCACCACTTTCCCGGGCGCGACCCCCGGCACGGCGCCGAGGAGCAGCCCGCGACCCCCGAGCGGCTTCTCCAGGAAGTGCGCGCCCGCCTGCGGCGCGAGCCGGCCCGCCACCTCCGACATCGGCGCGAGCAACGGCAGCGTGCGACCGACCTCGACGGTCTCGTAGGCGACCGCGGTGACTCCCGAGCGAACGAGAGCCTGCGTGAGCGGCTCGTCCGCCGCGATGTGCAGGTACGTGAACAGGATCAGACCCTCCCGAAGCCGTCCGTACTCCTGCTCGATCGGCTCCTTCACCTTGAGGAGGAGATCGCTCGACTGCCACACGTCGTCGACGGTCGTGATGCGGGCGCCGATGCGCTCGTACTGTTCGTCGGCGAAAGCGCTCCCCGCTCCTGCTCCGGTCTCGACCGCGACCTCGTGCCCGCGGTTGATCAACTCGAGCGCGCCCGCCGGTGTCAGCGCGACGCGGTACTCGTCCGGCTTGATCTCCCTGGAAACGCCGATCCGCACGGGCGCGAAGCCTATCCTGCGCCGAGCAGGCGCATCGCCTCGGAACCGGCGGCGAACGCCGCCGCGAAGTGGCCCGGATCCTCGGCCGCCTCGCGGCCCATGTGCGCCAGGGGGAGACCCTCACAGGCCTCGCGCCAGCCGTCGCCGTCGGTCGCGGCGAGCGTGACGCTGTCTGCCGCGAGCTCGAGAACCGATCGCGTGTGATGCGAGACGCCACGGTGCCGCTCCCGGGCGTCCGCGTCCGAGACGCGCTGCGCAAGGATCGCGCGCCCCCCGAGCGCAGAGGTCACATGAGCCGCTTCGACGAGCGCGGTCGCTCCGTGGCCGAAGCGCGTGCCCGTGCCCGTCAGGCCCGGCCCCACCGCGCACACCGCGACGTCGGCCGTGCCGGCAGCCCAGAGGAGCCCCGAGGCGATCGAGAGGCACCGAACGTCGCCGCCGAAGCACGGAGCGACGGCCGCTGTCGCCTCCAGCAGCCCGCGGGCACGCAGTGCGCGTAACGCGTCCGAGAGGGAGAGCGCGAGCGCACCGCCCTGCACCTGCACATATGCGACTCGCACCCCTGCAAGCGCCGCGCACACAGGCACGACCTGCGAATGCACGGTGCAGAGGACGACCGGCAGGCCGTCCAGCACCTCTGCCGGCGAAGCATCCTCTTCCGCATGCCGAACCGCCCACTGTCCGGGCGCGTACGGAAGCGCCATCACATGCGCGCCGTCGTCGACCGGAAGCTCGAGCCCGCGGGTCAGGTTCGCGTACAAGATGTCGAAGCCGCCCGACCCGAGCCCGAGCTCGCGCGCCTGGACGTTCACCAGCACGTCGTCGCCTTCCTCGACTTCCCCGGTCAGCGGTGGATAGGCGATGCACGGCGTGCCGTCGACCTCGCAGCGCACGAAGTCGGGGTGCCGTTCGCCGACGCTCGAGACGCGCCCGCG
>CAWKNW010000006.1:0-325381 GCA_963851065.1 uncultured Thermoleophilia bacterium | reverse complement strand
AGAACGAGTCGATCTGGCTCGCCGAGCAGATCATGGAGCCGCTCTACACGGTCACCGCCGACGGCAAGAGCGCTGAAGCCGTGGCTCGCGACGAGCTACACGGTCTCGAACGGACGGCAAGACCTACACGTTCAAGCTCCGGCCAGGGCGTGAAGTTCTCGAACGGCCAGCCGATGACGCTCGGCCGACGTCAAGTTCTCGATCGACGACGCGCGCGCGCAGCACGCAAGGGCTGGGGCTACCTCGACGCCGCGATCAAGAACATCACCGCCCCGACCCCGAGCACGGTCGTCTTCCACCTGAAGTACCAGTGGGCGCCGTTCCTCGCCGACATCGCGCTGTTCGCGAACGGGATCATCCCGAACAACTTCGGCGGGCAGACGCGCGAAGGCGTTCTACACGCACCCGATCGGCACCGGGCCGTTCATGTGGGACAAGCGCGTCGTCGGCCAGATCGGTCACCTTCAAGCGCAACCCGTACTACTGGCAGAAGGGCAAGCCGTACCTCGACTCGGTCACCTGGACGTTCGTCACCGACGAGAACACGCGCGAGCTGCAGCTGCGCGGCGGCCAGATCCAGGTCGACGAGTTCCCGCCGTTCAACTCGATCTCGAAGCTGCAGCACACGAGCGGCGTGACGATGACGCTGTTCCCGTCGACGCGCACCGACTACCTCGATCATGAACGAGCAGTACGCGCCGCTCGCCGACGTGCACGTCCGGCGCGCGATCTCGCTACGCGATCGACCGCGCAGGCGATCGTCAAGTCGGTGCTCTTCGGCTACGGGACGCCGGCGAACTCGTTCCTGCCGCCGCAGGTGCCGTTCTACGACCCGAACTCACCGGGCCTGCAGTACAACATGGCGCAGGCGAAGGCCGAGATGGCGAAGTCGAAGTTCCCGAAGGGCTTCAAGGTGACGCTGCTGGTCGGCGCCGGCGCGCAGGTCGAGAACGCGATCGGCCAGATCCTGCAGGAGCCGCTGAAGCAGCTCGGCATCGACGTCACCTTCAAGCAGGAGGACACGAGCGACCGAGTTCAACGACGATCGAGCAGCAGAAGTACCAGCTCGGCGTTCAGCTACTGGACGATGGACATCGCCGACCCGGACGAGCTCGTCGACGTTCGCGGTCGACCCGGCGGGCGGCGCACAGCTCGTTCTACACCGACTACAACAACCCGACGGTGGTCAAGCTGTCGCATGAGGCGCAGCGCGAGACGAACTCCGGCCAAGCGGGCGCGCGCTCTACACGCAGCTCCAGAAGCTCGCCGCGCACGACGCGTTCCTGGGCTTCCTGTACTACTCGCCGTTCCGCTATGCGTACTCGAGCAAGGTCCACGGGTTCTTCGTGTACCCGCTCGGCAACTACCACCTGGAGGACGCCTGGCTCGGGTAGCTGAAGTCCGGCATGCTGAGCTCGGGCGCGGAACGCGAGGTAGGACGGCTGACGCTCGGCGAATACGTCGTGCGCCGCCTCCTGCAGATGATCCCGGTCGTCGCTCGGCGTCACCGTCCTCGTCTTCTTCATGATCCACCTGGTTCCCGGGGATCCGGCGCCGACGATCCTCGGGAACCAGGCGACCCCCGCGCGCGTGGCTGCCGTCCGCCACGCGTGGGGGCTCGACCGGCCGCTGTACGTCCAGTACTGGAAGTTCATGGGCCGGATCGTGCACGGCAACCTCGGCGACTCGCTCTTCTACGGCGTCTCGGCCGGGCACCTCGTGCTCGAGCGGCTGCCGGTGACGCTCTGGCTGATCTTCATGAGCGCGTTCCTGGCGGTCGCGATCGCCGTCCCGCTGGCCGCGATCGCGGCGACGCAAGGCCGACCGTGCGCCCGATCACGTCGTGCGCGCGGTGCCGCTGATCGGGCTCGGCTTCCCGCCGTTCTGGATCGGGATCGTGCTGCTGCTGATCTTCGGCCTCCACTTCGGCCGGGAGTTCCCGGTCGGCGGCTACGGCAGCGGCTTCCTCGGCCACCTGCACTCGATGTTCCTGCCCGCGCTGTGCGTCGCGCTCGGGATGGCGCCGATCCTGATCCGCAGCCTGCGCGCGAGCCTGCTCGAGGTGCTCGAGTCGGAGTACGTGACGACGGCGCGCTCGAAGGGCCTGTCCGAGCAGCGCATCATGCGCAAGCACGCGCTGCGCAACGCGATCATCTCGACCGTCTCGGTGCTCGGCGTGAACATCGGCTACCTCGTCGGCGGGACGCTCGTGATCGAGCAGGTCTTCGCGCTGCCGGGCATCGGCCAGCTGATGATCAACTCGATCTTCCAGCGCGACTTCCCGGTCGTGCAGGCGGTGACGCTCGTGTTCGCGGTGATGGTCGTGCTCGTCTACCTGTTCACCGACGTCGCGCACGCGCTGCTCGACCCGCGGGTGAGGTTCGAGTGAGCACGGTCGCGACCACCGAAGCCGAACTGTTCGTCCACGCGTCCGTGGTCGAGCACCGGCGCGGCTTCAAGCATCGCTGGTACCGCACGCCGAGCTTCGTCGCCGGCGTGACGATCCTCGGCCTGATCGTGCTCGCGGCGCTCGCGGCGCCGCTGATCACCAACCACGACCCGACCAGCCAGGACCTGCTGCACACGCTGCAGGGGCCGTCGAGCTCGCACTGGCTCGGCACCGACGACCTCGGCCGCGACGTCTGGTCGCGGCTCGTCTACGGCGCGCGCACCGACCTGCGCATCGCGTTCCTCGCGGTGCTGCTGCCGTTCATCATCGGGACGCTGCTCGGCCTGCTCTCCGGCTACTACGGCGGCCTGACCGACACGTTCGCCAGCTTCCTCGTCAACATCGTGGTCGCGTTCCCGTTCTACGTGCTGATCATCGCCCTCGTCTTCGCGCTCGGCTCGGGGACGCGCAACATCTACATCGCGATCACGATCGTCGGCTGGGTCTCGTACACGCGGATCATCCGCGGCGAGGTGCTGGTCGCCAAGCGGCGCGACTACGTGCTCGCGGCCAAGTCCGGCGGGCTCTCCGACTTCCGCATCCTCTTCCGCCACCTGCTGCCGAACGTGATCACGCAGGCGGTCGATCTTCGCCATGCTCCGACATCGTGCTCGACATCCTCGCGATCGTCACGCTCGGCTACCTCGGCCTCGGCGTGCAGCCGCCGACGCCGGACTGGGGGACGATGATCGCCGAACGGGCAGACGTACCTGACCACGCACTGGGAGCTGTCGACGTTCCCCGGGATCGCCGTCGTGATCACCGCGCTCGGGCTCGCCCTGCTCGCGCGACGGGCTCGCCGACCTGCTGAGGCCGGAGTGACGGGCGAGCCGCTGCTCCGCGTGCGCGACCTGCAGGTCGAGTTCCCGCTCGCCCGCGGCGTCCTGCGCGCGGTCGACGGCGCGTCGTTCGACGTCGCGCCCGGCGAGGCGCTCGGGCTCGTCGGCGAGTCGGGGTCGGGGAAGACGATGGCGCTGCGCGCGCTCGTCGGGCTGCTGCCGCGCGGCGGCGCGGATCGCCGGCGGGACGGTGGAGTTCGACGGCGTCGACGTGACCGCGGCCGAGCGAGGATCGCCGGCGCGAGCTGCGCGGGACGACCGTCGTCGATGATCTTCCAGGAGCCGATGACCGCGCTCAACCCGGTGATGCGCGTCGGCGACCAGATCGCCGAGGAGCCGCTGGTGCGGCTCGGGCATGTCGCGCGGCGCGCGCGAAGGCGCGTGCGCTCGAGCTGATGCGGCTCGTCGGCATCCCCGATCCGAAGCGCCGCGCGGAGGCCTATCCGCACGAGCTCTCGGGCGGGATGCGCCAGCGCGTGATGATCGCGATCGCGCTCTCCGGCGATCCGAAGCTGATCCTCTGCGACGAGCCGACGACGGCGCTCGACGTGACGATCCAGGATCAGATCCTCAAGCTGCTGCAGCAGCTGCAGCGCGAGCTCGACGTCAGCCTCGTGTTCGTGTCGCACGACCTGGCGGTGATCGCGCAGACGTGCCGCCGCGCTCGCGGTGATGTACGCCGGCCAGGTGGTCGAGAGCGGGGACGGTGGCGGACGTGTTCCGCGAGCCGCGGCATCCGTACACGCTCGGGCTGCTGCGCGCGGTGCCCGACTTCGAGATCGTGCGCGAGCGGCTCGCGTCGATCCCGGGCGCGCCGCCCGACCTGGCCGCGCCGCCGCCGGGCTGCCGCTTCCATCCGCGCTGCCAGTTCGTGCAGGACGACTGCCTGCAGGGCGCCGGTCCCGCTCGAGGAGCTCGGCGGCGGCCGGGCGGTCCGCGTGCCTGCACCACGACCTGACCGCGGCCGACGTGCGACGAGAGCCGGTGATCGTCAATGGCTGAGACGCTGCTCGCAGCTGCGACAACCTGCACGTGCACTACGCGCTGCGCGGCGGCTCGTGCGCGCTACCTCCGCCATCAGCCGCGGGAGATCCTGCGCGCGGTCGACGGCGTCGATCTCGAGCTGACGCAGGGCGAGATGCTCGGGCTGGTCGGCGAGTCGGGCTGCGGCAAGTCGACGCTCGGCCGCGCGATCGTCGGGCTCTGCAACCCGACGGAGGGAACGGTCACCTATCGCGGCGAGGCGCTGACGGCCGATCGCGAGCGCGCCAAGCGCCGGCGGATCCAGATGGTGTTCCAGGACCCGTACTCGTCGCTCAACCCGCGGATGACGGTGAAGCAGACGCTGTCGGAGCTGCTGCAGGCGCACAAGATGGTGCCGAAGCAGCGGGATCGACGCGCGCTGCGTCGAGCTGCTCGACCTGGTCGGGCTCCCCGAGCGCGCGCTCGACGCGCATCCGCGGCAGTTCTCGGGCGGGCAGCGGCAGCGGGTGGCGATCGCGCGGGCGCTGGCGCTCGAGCCGGAGCTGCTGATCGCGGACGAGCCGGTGTCGGCGCTCGACGTGTCGGTGCAGGCGACGGTGCTGAACCTGCTCGAGGAGCTGCGCGAGAAGCTCGGGCTGACGGTGCTGCTGATCGCGCACAACATGGCGGTCGTGCGGCACGTGGCCGACCGGGTGGCGGTGATGTACCTGGGGCGGATCGTCGAGCAGGCGCCGACGGACGAGCTGTTCACGAATCCGCGGCATCCGTACACGCAGGGGCTGCTGACGGCGGTGCCGAGGCTCGTGCCGGGACGGGAGTCGCAGAGCGCGCGGCGTGGTGGGCGATCCGCCGAGCCCGATCGACCTGCCGAGCGGCTGCCGGTTCCATCCGCGCTGCCCGATCGCGCAGGAGCCGCTGTGCTCGACGGAGGATCCGGTGCTGACGGGCGAGGACCACGTCGCCGCGTGTCACTTCGCGTGGACGGAGCGGCCGGCAGTCCATGTTCCCGAGGTGCTGGAGGAGGCGACATGATCGAGCGGACGACCATCGTGTTCGAGCACGAGCTGCTGGAGGGGCTCGAGCATCCGGCGTTCATCGCGCAGGGCGCGGAGGACGGCCCGCGGGTGTCGCTGATCGGGGGCATCCACGGCTGCGAGTACTCGTCGATCGCGGCGGTGACGCGGTTCATGAACGAGCTCGACACGAGCGAGCTCAGGGGCACGATCGAGGCGGTGCCGGTGGTGAGCATGGAGTCGTTCCGGCAGCGCTCGCCGTTCGTCGTGCCGGTGGACGGGAAGAACCTGAACCGCTGCTTCCCGGGCTCGTACGAGGGCACGTACACGGAGGTGCTGGCGCGGTCGATCTTCGACCGGCTGATCGAGCCGGCCGACGTGCTGCTCGACCTGCACGGCGGCGACCAGGTCGAGGCGCTGGAGCCGTTCGCGATCTACGAGGCGTCGGTGGTCGAGAAGCGCGCGCACGAGATCGCGGTCGCGTTCAACCTGCCGTACGTCGTGCGCGAGGAGCCGAAGGAGGGCGGCCTGGGCGGGATGACGACGAGCGCAGCTGCGCAGGTCGGGCATCCCGGGCGTGATCGCGGAGGCGGGCGGTCGCGGGCTGCTCGAGGAGAGTGCGACGCAGATGCTCGTCGCGGGCGTGCGGAACGTGCTGCGGCAGCTGGGGATGCTCCCGGGCGAGCCGGATCCGCCGCCGGCGGGCCAGCGCCAGGTCGGCAGCTTCATCTGGCTGCGCTCGAAGGAGGCGGGGTGGTGGGACTGGGCGGTCGAGGCCGGCGAGGAGGTCGTCGAAGGGCAGGCTGCTCGGGCGGATCCGCGACCTGTGGGGCGACGTGCGCGAGGAGATCGTGGCGCCGCAGGACGGCGTGGTGCTCTTCATCACGTCGAGCCCCGCGGTCTCCTCGGATGGGCTGCTGCTTGGGCTTGGTGCTGGTCTAATCGACTTCCGCCCGCCGTCACCGGCCGCAGTCTGAGTCAGCTCGCAGCCTGAAACCGCTCGAAGCGGAGCGCGAGCAAGGTTCGGTCCGGCTGCCACTCACGCCGCCGCGGCAGGACGATGTCTGCTCCGTGCGCCTCGTTAAGTACTGCAAGCATCGGCCCGTCCTCCTCGTCGCGCAGGCGCGGATGTACTTGCACGACGTAGTCGGGTGAGACGCCGATCAGGTCCTCATCGAGGGCGCGATGATGAATCGAGCACAGACTCAAGCCGTTGGAGATCATCGGCTCGCCACCAGGATCCGCGTCGCGAATGATGTGCGCAGCGTCGAGCAGCCGTGTTTCTTTGAGACGACAGATCGTGCACCGATTGGCGTACGCAGGAAGAACGCGGGCGCGAAAGCGGGCCTGGTGAAGGCGGACGCGGGTCTCCCTCACGGCATAGCGCCGCTCGATCTCGTCGCCAGGGAGAATCGGTTCACGCTCGTCGTATGGCCCGGTCATGCGCCCGGGAGTGAGGGTCACTCGCCGCGCGATCGGATCGTCCTCCGTGACGAACATCGGCCACTCTGGTCGGTACCAACCAGGTCGGGTTCCGACGAAGTAGACGAGCGGCACCTGGAGCGCGTGCGCGGCGCGTAGCGCGCGATTGTCAGCCTGATCGATCGAGCCCTCGCGATACGCGTACCGGAAGCCGCTGGCCGTCTCTTCGTCGTCGTATGGCGACCGGTACGACGTGTTGACGCTGAGCGCAGCAGGGCCTTTCTGCGCCGCCGCGCGATTGATGCCCTTTTGGTAGTTGAGGAACGGTACTCGCTTCCTGCGGAACGCAAAGCCCTGGTCGAGGCCACTGGCATAAGGCACGTCTGGGCCGTGCTTCGCGCAGATGGACGTCGAGTGCTGCGAAGCACGAAGCGCGAACGTCGTCGTCCTGCACGAGCCGATCATGACGCGTTGCCTCGGCGCGTGCTTTCTGGGCGAAGTCGTGCGCCACGGTGTCAGACTCTCCGTTGAACGTGAGGGCGCCCTCAGGCCTGGGGCTGGACGTACTCGCCGCCGATCGGGTACCCGCCGAGCCCGAGTCTAGACTGACCCACCTCAATGGCCGCTGCCGCTTCGAGTCCTGCCGAGTTCGTCCACCTGCACGTCCACTCGGAGTACTCGATCCTCGACGGCGCGTGCCGGATCTCCGACCTCGTCGCGCGCGCGACGGAGCTGCAGATGCCGGCGGTCAGCCTCACCGACCACGGCTCGATGGCAGGCGCCGTGCAGCTCTGGAAGGCGACGCGCGGCACCGGCGTCAAGCCCGTCGTCGGCTGCGAGGTCTACGTCGCCGACGACCGCCGCGCGCACGAGAAGGGCAACGCGCACCTCACGCTGCTCGCCGCCGACAACGCCGGCTACGCGAACCTGATCAAGCTCTCCTCGCTCGGCTACCTCGAGGGCTACTACTACAAGCCGCGCGTCGACTGGGAGCTGCTCGAGCAGCACAGCTCAGGCGTGATCGCGCTCTCGGGCTGCCTCAGCGGACGAGTCTGCAAGGCGCTCGAGGAGAACCGCCCCAACGACGCGCGCGCCGAGCTCGACCGGCTGCAGCAGGTCTTCGGCGCCGACAACGTCTACGCCGAGCTGCAGAACGCGCACCTGCCCGTGCAGGAGCGCATCCTGCCGCAGCTCGTCGCGCTCGCGACCGAGGCGAAGATGCCGACCGTCGCGACCGGCGACGTCCACTACCTCCGCCACTCCGACGCGCGCGCACACGAGGCGCTCCTCTGCATCCAGTCCGGCGACTCGCTCAAGAACCCCGACCACTGGAAGTTCGAGACCGACCACTTCTACTTCAAGACGCCCGAGGAGATGGCGCTCGACTTCCCCGACCACGCCGACGCGATGCGCCGCACGCTCGAGGTCGCCGAGCGCTGCAACGTCGAGCTCGAGCTCGGGCGGATCCTGCTGCCCGTCTACCCGACGCCCGAGGGCCGCGACGCCTTCGACTACCTCGTCGAGCTCTGCGAAAAAGGCCTGCAAAAGCGCTACGACAAGGCGACGCCGGAGCTGAACGAACGGCTGCAGTACGAGCTCAAGACGATCAAGGAGATGGGGTTCACCGACTACTTCCTGATCGTCTGGGACTTCATCCACTTCGCCCGCCAGAACCACATCAGCGTCGGCCCCGGCCGCGGCTCGGCCGCCGGCAGCCTCGTCGCCTACTGCCTCCAGATCACCGACATCGACCCGCTCCGCTACGGCCTGATGTTCGAGCGCTTCCTGAACCCCGGCCGCAAGTCGATGCCCGACATGGACATCGACTTCGCCGTCGCCGGACGCGAGCGCGTCATCAACTACGTGACCGAGAAGTACGGCCGCGACCGCGTCGCGCAGATCATCACCTTCTCGACGATGGCCGCGCGCGCCGCCGTGCGCGACGCCGGCCGCGTGCTCGAGGTGCCCTACGGCGTCGTCGACAAGATCGCCAAGCTGATCCCCGAAGGCCCCGGCCAGACGCTCGCCGAATGCCTGAAGCCGAACGGCGAGCTGCGCAAGGCCGTCGACGGCGACCCGGTCGCGAAGGAGATCCTCGAGCTCGCGCAACCGCTCGAAGGGCTCACGCGCGCCGACTCGATCCACGCCGCCGGCGTCGTGATCGGCGCCGAGCCGCTCACCAACATCGTGCCGCTGCAGCAGAAGGGCGCCGACCAGGAAGTCGTCACGCAGTTCCCGATGAAGGACATCGAGGCGCTCGGGCTGCTGAAGATGGACTTCCTCGGGCTGCGCAACCTCGACGTGATCGACAAGGCGTGCGAGCTGCTCGGCGACCTCGACATCTCCGCGATCCCGATGGACGACAAGAAGACCTACGCGATGCTCGCCCGCGGCGAGGCGACCGGCGTCTTCCAGTTCGAGTCGTCGGGCATGCGCGAGGCGCTCCGCCAGGTCAAGCCGACCGAGTTCGAGGACCTGATCGCGCTCGTCGCCCTCTACCGGCCGGGGCCGATGCAGTACATCCCGACCTACGCCAACCGCAAGAACGGCAAGGAGGCGGTCAGCTACATCGACCCGCGCCTGAAGCAGATCACCGGCAACACCTTCGCGATCTCGATCTACCAGGAGCAGTCGCTGCAGATCGCCAGCGAGATCGCCGGCTTCTCGCTCTTCGAGGCCGAAGACCTGCGCCGCGCGATCTCCAAGAAGGACCACAAGCTGATGGCCTCGCTGAAGACGAAGTTCATCGAGGGCTGCATCACGAACGGCGCCTCCGAGCAGGTCTCCAAGCAGCTGTGGGACGACATGGAGAAGTCGCAGGACTACTCGTTCAACAAGTCGCACGCCGCCTGCTACGCGCTGATCGCCTACCAGACCGCCTGGCTGCGCGCGAACCACCCGTGCGAGTACATGGCGGCGCTGATCTCGTCGGTGATGAGCACGAAGGACCGCGTGCCGTTCTACGTCAACGCGTGCCACGAGCTCGGGATCGAGGTGCTGCCGCCCGACGTCAACGAGTCGCAGACCGACTTCGCCGTCGTCGAGGGCAAGATCCGCTTCGGCCTGAACGCGGTGAAGGGCGTGGGGGAGACCGCGTGCCGCGCGATCATCGCCGCGCGCGACGAGGGACCGATCGAGTCGCTCTGGGACTTCACCGAGCGCGTCGACCCGGCCGTCGCGAACAGGCGCGTCGTCGAGGCGCTGGTCAAGTGCGGCGCGCTGCCCGGCTCGCGCAAGGGCATGCTCGCCGTGCTCGACGACGCGCTGCGGCTCGGGCAGAAGTTCCAGGCCGACCGGCTCGCCGGCCAGGGCTCGATCTTCGACCTCGACCCGACCGACGAGAAGCCGCGCAAGCATCCGCCGATCGCGACCGACGAGTTCGAGAAGAACGAGCTGCTCGCGATGGAGAAGGAGGTGCTCGGCCTCTACGTCACCGAGCATCCGCTGTCGGAGATCCGCGACCAGCTGCGGCGCAAGGCCGACACGACGATCGCCGAGCTCGACCGCCGCCGCGACGGCGAGGTCGTGATCGTCGGCGGCATCGTCACCGCGATGCGCCAGATGACGACGAAGCGCGGCGAGGCGATGGTCTTCCTCCGCGTCGAGGACGTCACCGGCGGCGTCGACACCGTCGTCTTCAACTCCACCTACGCCAACTCGCGCGAGCTCTGCACCACCGACCGCATCCTGATCGTCAAGGGCCGCGTCGACCGCAAGGAGGGCGAGACGAAGCTGGTCGCGATGGAGGTGGCGGCGTTCGAGGCCGTCCCCGAGAAGCGCGAGGTGCGGCTCAAGGTCGACGCCACCACCATCCGCGCCGGGATCATCCGCGAGCTCGCCCAGCTGATCCAGGACTTCCCCGGCGAGTCACCGGTGTTCGTCGACTGCCTCACCTCGCAGGGGCGCAAGACCTACGCCTTCGGCCCGCAGCACAAGGTGCGGCCCGCCCCCGACTTCTACGCCGAGGTGAAAATGCTGCTCGGCGAGTCGGCGATCGCGTAAAGAGTCCGCGACCGAAAACCCGCTCGTTGCGTGTGAACGGGGGAAGAATTGCGTCCGAACGGTTAGCGGTTCGTAAAGCTTGCGAATCCCCCACCGTAGGGAGAACCCATATCGTCGTTTAACCGAAGAGAATGGACGTAACGCGAAATCGATGACGATGCCGACTGCAGACCTCACCACACCGTCCGAACAAGAGCTCGTCGAGCGCTGGCGCGCCGAGGAGCTCGAGCGGGCCGGCTACGGGCCGGCCGACGCGGCGGCGCTCGCGGCCCGGCACGACATCGACCTGCACTACGCGGTCGAGCTGATCCTCAAGGGCTGCTCGCCCGAGCTCGCGAAGCACATCCTCCTCTAGGAAACCTCCACCAACCAGGCATGGCCGGGGTGCGCGATCGCGAGCGCCTCGGCCGGCCACTCGCGTGCTGCCCCATCGAGCCGCGGGAGCACCGCCGCCAGGTCGGCTGCGTTCTTCTCCTCGTGCGCGTGCTTGGCCTTGAACAGCAGCACGACCTCGGGGCGCGCGTAGGGGATGCCGTCCGGCGTGCGCAGGATCAGCTCGGCATACGGGAGCCGGATGCTCTCGTCGCGCCGGCAGATCCACGTGTCGCCGTCGGACGGCTCGCGGAAGCACGTCCATGCGCCAGCAGCTCGCCGCCGCGATCGAGCACCCACGTCTGGTGGTGCAGCTCGAGCGCCTCGCCCGCCTGTGCGAGCGGGATCGCTTCGGCCTCGCCGACGACGTAGAGCTCGAAGCCTGCTCGCTCGAGAACGGTCGCGACGGCGTCGAACCGGTCGCTCGGCGCGGCGATCTCGAGGTCGCTGTGCTCGCGGGTCTGCGCGCCGAGGAAGAGGTCGATCGCCCAGCCCGCCGCCACGTACCACGGCGCGCTCGACGGTCGCGAGGAGGCGTGCCGCCTCCGCCGGCTGCCACCCGTCCCACAGGATCGAGAGCGGATCGATCGTCGCCCACGGCTGAGTAACCTGTCACACCGTCGCCGTGCGCCTCCCTCTCGCCTTCATCCCCTCGCCGCACACGGGCGTCGTGCACATCGGGCCGCTGACCGCTGCACATGTACGGGCCGAGCTGCTCGTCGCGATCCGCGCGGCATCTGGCTGACCGGCGAGGCGCTGGGTGGCGATGGGAGGCGACTGGGATCTCGTCACACGTGTCTCGGTCTGGGGCGTCGGCTTCGGGGTCGTCGGCGCGCGCCTCTACCACGACCTGACGTCGTGGAACGAGGTGCCGTCGCCCAAGTGGAAGGCGATCTTCGAGGTCTGGCAGGGCGGGCTCGGGTCGTGGGGCGGCATCCTCCTCGGCACGATCGCGGCCTGCGGTCGGCGGCCCACCGCGCGAGGCGACAGCGCTTACCACGGCTCATGGAAGCGGCGGCCCTCGAGCTGCATGCTCCCGGCGGGGCACGAGGCGGATCGGCACTGGCGCGACCGCGCTCTGCGCGGTCGCCGGCTTCGCGGTCGGCCCGCCTGAGTAACCTGTCACACCGTCGCCGTGCGCCTCCCTCTCGCCTTCATCCCCTCGCCGCACACGGGCGTCGTGCACATCGGGCCGCTGACCCTGCACATGTACGGGCTGACGCTGCTCGTCGCGATCCTCGCGTGCATCTGGCTGACCGGGAGGCGCTGGGTGGCGATGGGAGGCGACTGGGATCTCGTCACACGTGTCTCGGTCTGGGGCGTCGGCTTCGGGGTCGTCGGCGCGCGCCTCTACCACGACCTGACGTCGTGGAACGAGGTGCCGTCGCCCAAGTGGAAGGGGATCTTCGAGGTCTGGCAGGGCGGGCTCGGGGTGTGGGGCGGCATCCTCTTCGGCACGATCGCGGGCGCGGTCGTCGTCCACCGCTCGGGCTACAGCGTGACCAGGTTCATGGACGCGGCCGCCCCCGGGCTGCTGCTCGCGCAGGGGATCGGGCGGATCGGCAACTGGTGGAACCAGGAGCTCTACGGCAAGCCGACGACGCTCCCCTGGGGCCTGAAGATCGACCCGGTGAACCGGCCGCTCCAGTACTTCAACAAGGCGACCTTCCACCCGACGTTCCTCTACGAGCTGATCTGGGACTTCGCGGGCGTCGCGCTCCTGATCTGGGTCGGGAAGCGATGGCGGATCCGGCCGCCCGGCCTGTTCGCGCTCTACGTCGCCTACTACACGTTCGGGCGCTTCTTCGAGGAGCTCCTGCGCGTCGATCCGGCGCACCACATCGCCGGGCTGCGCCTGAACGCCTGGGTGTCGGCCGTCTGCTTCGTCGTCTCGACGGCGTTCTTCATCTGGTGGCAGCGGCGCGATCCCGAGCGGCCCGCGAGCGAGCCGAAACGCCGGCCCGAGCCGAGGGAGGGCCCGGCGATGGCGATCCCGAAGGGGCGCGTCCGCTAGCGCCGTTACGGTTCGCGCATGGCGGTTTCCGTCCACGAGCTCGAGCTGGACCTGGACGCGTTCCAGGGGCCGTTCGACCTCCTGCTCTCGCTCGTGCTGCGCGAGGAGCTGCCGCTCCGCGAGATCGACCTGGCCGACGTGGTGATCGCGTTCGTCGAGCACCTCGACCGGCGCGGCGAGCTCGACCTCGACGCCTGCGGGGAGTTCCTCGTCCTGATCTCGGCGCTGCTCGAGCTGAAGGCGCGGGCGATGTTCCCCGAGGAGGACGCCGAGCTGTCCGAGCTCGAGCCCGAGGAGGCCGCCGAGGAGCTCGCGCGGCGGCTCGCCGAGTACCGGCGCGCCAAGGAGGCGGCGCAGTTCCTGCGCGAGCGGATCGAGCAGCGCCGCGAGCTCTACTTCAGGCTCGGCCCGGCACCGCTGGCGCCGAAGATCGAGCGCAAGCTCGCCCCGCAGAACCCGGAGGTGCTCGTCGCGGCGCTGCGCGCGCTCGCGGTCGAGCCGCCCGCGCCCTCGCTCGCCCACATGGCGCTCCGCTTCCCGCCGGTGGCGCAGTTCCTCGAGCGCTGGCGCGCGCTGCTTCGGCGCCGCAGCCGCTTCGACTTCGACCAGGAAGTCGCGGGTCTGTCGCGCGTCGAGGTGGCCGTCGCGTTCCTCGCGCTGCTCGAGATGCGCAAGCAGGACGAGATCGCGATCGCGCAGGCCTCGCCGTTCGCGCCGATAAGGATTTCCCGCGCCGACGCAGAAAGGAGTCTCTCTTGGACCGTCCGCTCCGCCTGATCCCGACCGAGACGACCGCCACAGCCGAGCTGGCGCGGACGATCGAGGCGCTGCTCGTGGTCGCGTCGCAGCCCTTGACGCTCGAGGAGCTGCAGGCGGCGTGCGAGGCGGACGCCGAGGAGATCGGCGACGCCCTCGAGCTCCTGTGGAAGCGGTTCGCGGAGGGCTCGAGCGGGATCGTGCTCGAGCACGTGGCCGGTGGCTTCGCGTTCCGGGCTTCGGCGGCGGCCGCGGACGCGTGCGCGCGGCTGTTCGACCGGCCGGCCGAGAAGGGGCTCTCGCAGGCCGCGCTCGAGACGCTCGCGATCGTCGCGTACCTCGGGCCGGTGTCGCGGCCGGAGATCGCCCGCATCCGCGGCGTGAACGTCGACGGCGTCGTCGCCGGGCTCGCCGAGCGCGGGCTGATCTCGGAAGGCGGGCGCGACGCCGAGTTCGGCGCGATCCGCTATCGCACGACGCCGCTGTTCGAGCGGGTCTTCGGGCTCGAGTCGCTCGCCGCGCTGCCGCGCGTCGACGACCTCGGCGCCGACGTCACCGAGCTGCGCGAGCGGCTCGAGGCCGTCGCCGAGAAGCGCCCCGCGTAAAGCGCGAGACTACGGGCGTGGAGCCCGAGACCCGGTACGCGAGAAGCGGCGACGTCAGCATCGCCTACCAGGTCGTCGGCGACGGTCCGTTCGACCTCGTCTGGGTGCCGGGGTCGATCTCGAACGTCGAGCTGCTCTCGCGACGATCCCGAGCGTGGCTCCGTTCTTCGCGCGGATCGCGTCGTTCTGCCGGCTGATCCTCTTCGACAAGCGCGGCACCGGCGCCTCGGACCAGGTCGCCGGGCATCGCCGATCTCGAGACGCGGATGGACGACGTCCGCGCGGTCATGGACGCGGCCGGCTCCGAGCGCGCGGCCGTCGTCGGCGTCTCGGAGGGCGGCCCGATGAGCATCCTCTTCGCCGCGACCTACCCGGAGCGGACCGCCGCTCTCGTCGTCTACGGCTCGATGCCGCGCTTCGTCTGGGCGCCCGACTTCCCGCTCGGCCAGCCGCTGGAGGAGTACCTGCGCGAGGCGGAGGAGTGGTCGCGGGAGTGGGGCACGGACGAAGGCGCTGTGGCGTCCCTCCGGAGCCAGAACCGCGACGTGACCGATGAGGAGGTCAGCCGTCGCGCGTCGCGCGAGCGGCTCGAGCGCGAGCCCGGCGCCGTCTTGGCGCTCGAGCAGATGAACGCCGCAGATCGACGTCCGCCACGTGCTGCCGACGATTC
The DNA here is from genome assembly GCA_963851065.1 of uncultured Thermoleophilia bacterium. Lineage (GTDB taxonomy): Bacteria > Actinomycetota > Thermoleophilia > Gaiellales > Gaiellaceae > PALSA-600. The sequence goes on along the minus strand of CAWKNW010000006.1, from coordinate 310,255 downwards.
GGGTACCGACGCTCGTCCTCCACCGAGTCGGAGGATCACCTGCCGATCGAGGTGGCCCGCTGGACGGCGTCGCAGATTCCCGGCGCCCGCTTCGTCGAGCTGCCCGGCGGGCCGCACATTCCGTTCTACGGCGACACGGAGGCTCGCTGGTGCGCGAGCTCGAGACGTTCGTCACCGGCGTGTACCGAGGGCGGTGGCTGGGAGGCGCCCGAGCCGGACCGCGTGCTCGCCACGATCCTGTTCACGGACATCGTCGGCTCGACGGCGAAGGCGGTGGAGCTCGGCGACCGGCGCTGGCGCGAGCTGGTCGAGCAGCACCACGCGCTCGTCCGCGGCCAGCTCGCACGGTTCCGCGGCCGCGAGCTCGACACGGCCGGCGACGGCTTCTTCGCGTCGTTCGACGGGCCGGCGCGGGCGATCCGGTGCGCCTGCGCGATCACCGAGGGCGTGCACGAGCTCGGGATCGACGTTCGGGCGGGCCTGCACACGGGCGAGTGCGAGGCGATCGAAGGCAAGGTCGGCGGGATCGCGGTGCACATCGGGGCGCGCGTCGCCGCCCAGGCACGGCCGGGCGAAGTGCTCGTCTCGAGCACCGTGAAGGACCTCGTCGCCGGCTCCGGGCTCCAGTTCGAGGAGCGAGGCGCGGCGACGCTGAAGGGTGTCGCCCGGGGAGTGGCGCCTGTTCGCCGTGGCATCCTGAACGGCGATGGACGTCACCGACGACACGTTCGAGACCGAGGTGATCGCGCGGTCGGCCGACGAGCCGGTCGTGGTCGACTTCTGGGCCGAGTGGTGCGGGCCGTGCAAGCAGCTCGGGCCGGTGCTCGAGGAGACGACGGCGGAGCGGGGCGTGCGCCTCGTCAAGGTCGACGTCGACTCGAACCAGGGCCTGGCGCAGGAGTTCGAGATTCGCGGCATCCCGGCGGTGAAGGCGTTCCGGAACGGCCACGTCGTCGCCGAGTTCGTCGGCGCGCGGGCCCGGGCCGGGGTGGAAGCGTTCCTCGACGAGCTGACGAGGCCGCCGGTCGCGGACTCGGTCGACGACGAGGAGCTGGCGGAGCTGCTGCGCGCCGGCGACTACGAGAGCGCGTTCCGGACGCTGCTCGGCGAGATCGAGAGCCGGCCCGAGTCGAAGGACGAGACGCGGGCGCTGATGGTGCAGCTCTTCGGCGAGCTCGGCCACGAGCATCCGCTCACGGTCGAGTACCGGCGCAAGCTCGCGACCGCGCTCTACTGACGAAGAACGGTGCCTGGCACCGAGGTGCCAGGCACCGAAGTTCGCCCAAGTTCACCCGTGCGCACCGCGGCAGGACGGACCAGACTTCGACCATGCGGCTGAACGCCTGGATCGCCCGCGCGGGGGTGGCATCGCGCCGGCGCGCCGACGGCCTGATCAAGGCCGGGCGCGTCACGGTCAACGGCGAGCTCGGGCAGCTCAACACCTTCGTCAGCGAGGGCGACGACGTCCGCCTCGACGGCAAGCCGCTCGCCAAGCAGTCGCTCGCCTACGTCCTCCTGCACAAGCCGACCGGCGTCGTCACGACCGCGAGCGACCCGGGCGGACGGCCCACCGTCGTCGAGCTCGTCGACCACCCCGCGCGGGTCGTGCCCGTGGGCAGGCTCGACGTCGACACGACCGGCGCGCTGCTCCTGACGAACGACGGCGCGCTCGCGCACCGGCTCGCGCATCCGCGCTACGAGGTCGAGAAGGTCTACGTCGCCGAGGTCACCGGCGACCCGAGCAACGCGACGCTCGCCCGGCTCGCCGCCGGGATCGAGCTCGACGACGGCCCGACCGCGCCCGCGCGCGTCGTCCGCCTCGGGCCCGGCGTAGTCGAGCTCTCGATCCACGAAGGGCGAAACCGGCAAGTCCGGCGCATGCTCGAGACCGTCGGCCATCCGGTGCTCGAGCTCCACCGCAGTCACTACGGCCCGCTGACCGTCGACGGCCTCGCTCCCGGCGACTGGCGGGAGCTCACCACCGTCGAGGTCGAGGCGCTGCGGAGGGCCGCGCCTGCGCGGCCCTCCGCTTCACGCCGTCGCTGATCGCTAGAGCCCGCTCGTGATCGCGAGCTGGTGTGCGAGTGAGAGCAGGGTCGCGCCCTGCAGCTGCCAGACGGCCGCTGCTCCGGGGTTGATCGGCTGTCCGCCGAACTCCGCCCCCTGCAGTGCGTCGTGGATCTTGCCGGCCAGCGCGTTTCGCTGCCCGGTCAGGAGCTGAATGATCCCTTCGATGTTGTGGTAGGCGGAATCGAACCTGACGTTGCTCTCGATTCCGTTCGTCGACGCCTTGAGCGTGTCGTTCCCGAACTGCCCGAACGGCGCGTTGAGCTGCTCGTACAGCTGTCCGAGCTTCTGCGCGAGCGTTCGCTGCGCGTCGAGCGTCGGCGGTGTCCCACTTGACGTGAGCCCCTGGCTGAGGACGACACCGTCCTCGGTGTAGTCGTCCTTCAGCCCGGTCAGGGCCATGATCGTCGGCCGCAGGTTCGTGTGGTCGGTCCACGTCGTCGGGTCGACGCCGTTCGAAGCCACACCGGGCCCGACCATGCCCGACCCACGTGTTGCCGATCTCCTGCTGGATGTCACCGTGGTTCCAGGCGAACCTCAGGCTGACGCACGGGTTGCTCCCGCACGACGGCCCGGACGACGCCGCCGTGAAGAACACGTCGTCGTTCCCGAACATCGTGAACGACGGCGTCCGCGCCGGATCGGTGTTCACCATGTGCAGCGTCGCCTCCTCGACCGGGTCGGCGAAGTTGACCGCGACCGGCACCTGCTGCCCGTTGTTCACGTACGGGTCGGAGAGCTTCATCCCCGCCAGCTGGTGCTCGAGGCTCCGCACCGGGTCGCTGCTCGGCGCGGGGTTCCCGTTGAGGTAGAAGGTCGGCGCGTCGTCCGAGTGCACCGAGAAGTCGGTGCGGCCGGTCAGCGGCTGCAGGTTCGCGTTGACCTCGCCGATCTGGTTCGACGGACAGGCCAGCACGCCCTGGGCGTTGGTCGCACAGTTCGCATGGGTGTAGGCCAGCGAGCCGGGATGCGCAGGATCCGGCGAGCCGATCCCGCCGGCGAAGTGGTCGCCCTCGTCGACGGTGATCACGAACAGCGAGTTCGACTTGTCGATCCCGTGCGCGGAGAGGTTCGTGAAGAACGCGGCGAACGCATCGTCGTACGCCTTCAGCTGCTGTTGGTACTCGTTCTGACCGGGCCCTGCGGCGGTCGAGACGAACGAGTCCGAGCCCGTGTTCGGAACGTGGATGTCGTGCGCGTCCGAGATGTAGCCGTACGTGACGGGCACGCCGTTCTCCTGCATCTGCGCCACGTAGCCGAGCGTGTTCGTCGCCTCCATCCCGTCGAAGCCCGGGAACCCGCAGTTGCCCTTCGGGTCCTGGATCGGCATGCCGGCGGTGTTGTTCACGCACGGATGCCCGCCCGTGATCGCCGGATCGACGTACTTCGCGCCGTAGAGGGCGTTGAACCCCGCGTACCCGCTGGGCTCGTCGGGCAGCGTGTCGGCCTTCGCGTTGGTGTTCGACGCGCAGACGCTCGACGGCGACTGCGAGCAGTGGACCGCGATCCCGACGAAGTCGGTCTGCGCCAGCTGCGGGTTGCTCTGCGCCTCGAGCCATTCGGGCGAGCCTGCGCCGAAGACGCGCGTCATGTCCCCGGTCGCATTCGTCGAGGTGTTCTCGAGCTCGATGTTCGCGGTGCCGACGCCGCCCACGTCACAGCCGTCGCGCGTGAACGGCACCCACGGCGCCGGTGTCGTCTTCTGGCCGTCGGTGATCATGTTCGGCAGCGGATCGAGCACCGAGTCGACCTGGTCGGTCCAGTACTTGAACGAGCTCGAGAAGCCGACGGTCCCGTCCGGCTTGAAGAAGCCGTACGAGTTCGAGACCGTCTGACCGCCCCGGTCCGGATAGAGGCCGGTGAGGCTGGAGAGGATCCCGCCTGCGGTGTGCGAGATCAGAATCGTGTGGTCGTTCGTGAAGAGCGTGCCGTTCGACTGCAGGAAGTTCAGCAGGTGCGGCATCTGCTCGAGGTCGGACGCGACGTCCGGCCGGTCGCGCCGGTAGTGCGTGTTGTCGAACTGCAGATAGATCACGTGCTTGATCTGCCCTGCGCCGTTCGCGAGCTGGCACGAAGGCACGACCAGCGGTGCGCCGTGCGCGCTCTGCCGCGCGGTGGCGGCCACGATCCCGAAGATCGCGCAGACGGAGACGAGGACCGCTGCGAGCATCCTCGACCGGTGCTTGTGCATCTGTTCCCCCTTACTTGTCGATCCGAGTTCAGGCTGGCCGCGCGAGCCTATGACTCATGCGTGCTGCGGGTGTCTCCGGGTCCGGGCGATCCGGTGACGGAATGGTGATCTCCCCGCTAGAGGCGGACGAAACCCATGCGCTCGTACATCTGCTCGAGCAGCGGGGCCGCCGTGACACGTGCCTTCTCCGCGCCGTGCGCGAGCAGCCGTCGCAGCTCCGTCTCGTCGGCGCGCAGCTCGCGGTAGCGCTGCTGGATCGGTTCGAGCACCGCGATCACCGCCTCGGCGACGTCCGCCTTCAGCTGTCCGTAGCCGGCGCCGTCGAAACGGCTCTCGATCTGCTCCGGTGTCTCGCCCGTCGCCACCGAGAGGATGTCGATCAGGTTCGAGACGCCGGGCTTGTCCTCGGCCCGCCGCACCTCGGACCCGGAGTCGGTGACGGCCGTCTTCAGCTTGCGCCGGATCACGTCGGGCTCGTCCATCATCCGGATCGTTCCGTGCTCGCTCGAGCCGGTCTTGCCCATCTTCCCGAGCGGGTCCTGCAGGTCCATGATCCGCGCGCCGATCTCGGGGTAGATCCCCTCGGGCACGACGAACGTCTCCCCGTAGCGCGCGTTGAAGCGCTCCGCGATGTCGCGCGCGAGCTCGAGGTGCTGCCGCTGGTCGTCGCCGATCGGCACCCCGTCGGCGCGGTAGAGCAGGATGTCGCCGGCCATCAGCACCGGGTAGTTGAAGAGCGCCGCCGAGACGAAGCCCTGCTGGCCGCCCTTCTCCTTGAACTGGGTCATGCGGCCGAGCTGCCCGTAGCTCGTCGCGGCCGACAGCAGCCAGGCCGCCTCGGCGTGGGCCGTGACGTGGCTCTGGGCGAAGATCGTCGAGCGGTCGGGGTCGAGGCCGGTCGCGATCAGCATCGCGAAGAGGTCGAACGTGCGCGTGTGGAGATCGGCCGGGTCGTACTCGACGGTGATCGCGTGCAGGTCGACGATGCAGAAGAACGCGTCGCCCTGTTCCTGGGTCGCGACGTACTGCCGGAACCCGCCGCTGTAGTTCCCGAAGGTCGTGTCGCCGGTCGGTTTTATCCCGGAGAAGACGCGCATAGGCATCATTGTTGCTGATGGCCGTCACCGGATCTCCCGAGCTGCTGATCGTGATGGGCGCCTCGGCGACCACCGATCAGACCGAGCACGTGCTCTCGCGGCTCGCCGAGCACGGGGTCGAAGCGCGCGTCCAGCGCGGACGCGAGGCCACGGTGATCGGCGCGATCGGCGACCGCGAGCAGCTCGCGCTGCTCCCGCTGGAGGGCTATCCCGGCGTCGAGCAGGTGCTGCCGATCCTCAAGCCGTACAAGCTGGTCGGCCGCGAGATCTCGCCGGATCCGACCGTGATCGACGTCGAGGGCCGCCGCATCGGCGACGGCTGGTTCGGCCTGATCGCCGGCCCGTGCACCGTCGAGTACCGCGAGCAGACGCTGGAAACGGCGCGTGCGGTCGCGGCGGCCGGCGCCACCTGGCTGCGCGGCGGCGCCTTCAAGCCGCGCACGTCGCCGTACGCCTTCCAGGGCATCGGCTTCGACGCCCTCGAGATCCTGCGCGAGGCCAAGGAGGAGACCGGCCTGCCGATCGTCACCGAGCTGATGGACCCGCGCCACGTCGAAGCGGTGCTCGAGACCGCCGACGTGATCCAGATCGGCGCGCGCAACATGCAGAACTTCGTGCTGCTCGCCGAGGTCGGGCGCGCCGAGAAGCCGGTGCTGATCAAGCGCGGCCCGTCGGCGTCGGTCGAGGAGCTCCTGATGGCGGCCGAGTACATCGCGAAGGAGGGCAACCACCAGATCGTCCTCTGCGAGCGCGGGATCACCACGTTCGAGCGCTCGACGCGGTACACGCTCGACCTCGGCTCGGTCGCGGTGCTGAAGAAGGAGACGCACCTGCCGGTGATCGTCGACCCGTCGCACGCGGCCGGCCGCCGCGACCTCGTGCTGCCGCTCGCGCGCGCTGCCGTCGCGGTCGGTGCGGACGGGATCATCGTCGAGTCGCACCCGCGTCCCGAGGAGGCGCTCTGCGACGGACCGCAGCAGATTCCCACCGCCGAGTTCGGCGCCTTCGCCGAGGAAGTGCACTCGTTCGTCGCCCTGATGGGCAAGCAGGTCGGTTAGTAGAACTACGATGAAGATCGAGCCGGCTTCGGCGCTCGTGGGTGCCGCGGCCGTCCCGGGCGTCAAGGGCATCTCGCAGCGCGCAGTGCTGCTCGCCGCGATCGCCGACGGGGAGAGCCGCATCCGCGGCTTCGGCCGCGCCGCCGACACGCTGTCGGCGATCGACGTCGTGCGCGCCTGCGGCGTCGAGGTGACCGACAACGGCGACGACGACATTCGCGTCCAGGGCGTCGGGCTGCGCGGCCTGCGCGCGCCGGCGGCGCCGATCGACTGCGGCAACGCGGGCACCGTCCTGCGGCTCGCGTGCGGCCTGCTCGCGGGCCAGCACGGCAGCTTCGAGCTCGTCGGCGACGAGTCGCTGACGATGCGGCCGCACGAGCGCGTGGCCGAGCCGCTGCGGCGGATGGGCGCGCAGGTCGAGACCACCGACGGCCATGCGCCGGTCCGCATCACCGGCGGCGAGCTGCAGCCGATCACGTACGAGCTGCCCGTCGCGAGCGCGCAGGTGAAGTCGGCGATCCTGATCGCCGGTCTCTATGCGAACAGCGGCCCGACGACCGTGATCGAGCCGCACCCGACCCGCGACCACACCGAGCGGATGTTCGCCGAGCTTGGCGTCCGCGTCAGCCGCACCCCGAAGTCGGTCTCCGTGTGGCCCGTGGAGCGGCTGCCCGCGCTCGACCTCGAGATCGCAGGCGAGCTCTCCTCGGCGGCACCGCTGATCACTGCCGCGGTCCTGCTCAACGGCTCCGAGCTGATCCTGCGCGGCGTCAACGTCAACCCGCTGCGCACCGGACTGCTCGACGTCCTCGACCGCATGGGCGCGCGGATCGCGATCTTCAACCGTCGCACCGTCGCCGGCGAGCCCGTCGCCGACCTCGAGATCCGCTCGACGCCGCTCGTCGCGACGACCGTCGGGGCGGAGGAGGTGCCGCGTCTGGTCGACGAGCTCCCGCTCGTCGCCCTCCTCGGCGCGCTCGCCCACGGGCGCACCGTCGTGCGCGGCGCCGAGGAGTTGCGGGCGAAGGAGAGCGACCGGATCGAGACGGTGACCGAAGGGCTCAAGGCGGTCGGCGTGCGGATCGAGCCGCGGCCGGACGGCTTCGAGATCCGCGGCACCCCGGCCCGCCCGAAGGGCGGCAAGATCGACGCCCGCGGCGATCACCGGATCGCGATGCTCGGCGCGATCGCAGGTCTCGTCTCGCGCCAGGGCGTCGACCTCGAGGACCCCGAGTGCGTGGCTATAAGCTTCCCCGGTTTCTTCGAGCTAGTCGACCAACTCGTGCAGCGATGATCGTGGCCATCGATGGACCGGCGGGTGCTGGCAAGAGCACCGTCGCCCGCCGTCTCGCAGAGCGGCTCGGCTTCGGCTACCTCGACACGGGAGCGATGTACCGCGCGCTCACCTGGCTCGCGTTGCGCGAGGGGCTTCCGCTCGGCGACGCGGAGCCGGTCGGCGAGCTCGCGCGGCGAAGTCCCGTCACGTTCGACGACGAGGGGCGCGTGTTCATCGCCGGCGTCGACGTCACCTCCGGCATCCGGCAGTCGCGCATCGACCGGATGGTGTCCGTCGTTGCGCGCCACGCTGCGGTGCGCGAGGTGATGCGGGAGCGGCAGCGCGCACTCGCCGGGCACGGGAACATCGTGATCGAAGGGCGCGACATCGGCACCGTCGTCGTGCCCTCGGCCGAGGTGAAGATCTACCTCAAGGCCGACCCCGCGATCCGCACGCGCCGGCGGCAGGCGGAGCGTCCCGACATCGGCGCCGACGCGCTGGCAACCGACCTCCGCAGCCGCGACGAGTCGGACAAGGGACGGATGCAGCCGGCGCCCGACGCGGAGCTGATCGACACGACCGACCTCCAGGTGGAGGACGTCGTCGAGCAGATCGAGCAGCTCGTCAGGTCGCGGCTCGTTTCCGCGCCAGTGAGCTCCGAGGTCGCCTGGCGGTACGGCCGGCCCACGCTCGGCGGGGCGACCAGGCTGGTCGCCCGGCCGATGGCCTACGGCCGCGAGCGGGTTCCGCCGACCGGCGGCCTGGTCTACGCGGTCAACCACCTGCACTGGATCGACGTCCCGCTGCTCGGGGTGGTCTCGCCGCGCAACATCGACTTCGTCGCCAAGATCGAGGCGATGAAGTATCCGGGCCTCGGCGACTTCGTCCGCCTGTTCGGCACGATCGCGGTGCGGCGTGGCGAGTCCGACCGCGACGCGGTGCGAATGATGCGGCAGGCGGCGCGCGACGGCCACGTGATCGGGCTGTTCGTCGAGGGGACGCGGCAGAAGACCGGGCGCCCGGGCCGGGCGCAGCCCGGCGCGGCGATGGTCGCGCTCCAGGAGGACGTGCCCGTCGTGCCGATCGCGATCTACGGCACGCAGTTCTGGAAGCCCGGCAACTTCGCGCCCTGCTCGATCGCCTTCGGAGAGCCGCTCACCTTCCCGGAGCTGCCGCGGAACGGCCGCGGCTACAAGGAGGCGACCACCGAGATCGAGCGGCGGATCAACGTGCTCTTCGACTGGCTCGCCGACGTGCATCTCCGCGGTCGCACGCCCGGTCTCGTGCCGCCGATCTGAGATGAAAGGGACGGTCGCGATCGTCGGCTTCCCGAACGTCGGGCAAGTCGACCCTGATCAACCGGCTCACCGGCTCGCGCGCGGCGGTCGTGCACGCGACGCAGGGCACGACGCGCGACCGCAAGGAGCTCGTGTGCGAGTGGAACGGCGAGGAGTTCATGCTGATCGACACGGGCGGTGTCGATCTCGCCGACCGAGACCACATCACGACGCAGATCGCGGTGCAGGCGCGGGCGGCGATCTCCGACTCCGACCTCGTGCTGTTCGTCGTCGACGCGCGCGCCGGCGTGACGCCGGGCGACGAGGAGCTCGCCGAGCTGCTCCGGCGGTCGAAGAAACCGGTGCTGCTGCTCGCGAACAAGATCGACGACCCCGCGCAGGACCACCTCGCGCTCGACCTGCACCGGCTCGGCTTCGGCGAGCCGATTCCGATCTCGGGGCTGCACGGCACGAACGTCGGCGACCTGCTCGACGACATCCTCGAGCGGCTGCCGGGGGGCGGGAAGCCGCCGGTCGGCGACGAGGCGATCCGGGTTGCGATCCTCGGGCGCCCCAACGTCGGCAAGTCGTCGCTCTTCAACCGGCTGGTCGGGGAAGAGCGGACGATCGTCAGCGAGGTTCCCGGCACGACGCGCGACTCGATCGACACGGTGATCGAGCGCGACGGGCGCACGTTCGTGCTCGTCGACACCGCGGGATTGCGCCGCAAGCGCCGCCAGCGGCAGGGGATCGACTACTACTCGGAGCTGCGCGCGCTCGAAGCTGCAGAGCGCGCCGACGTCGCGCTCGTCCTGATCGACGCGAGCCAGGGGATCGTCGAAGGCGACATCACCGCCGTCGAGGTGGCGCGCAAGGCGCACTGCGCGACGCTGGTCGTGCTCTCGAAGTGGGACGTCGGGCAGGTGACGATCGAGGAGATCCGTCCGGAGCTGCAGCGGCGGCTGCGGCAGCGCCCGCCGTTCATCACCGTGTCGGCGCACACCGGCCGTGGTGTGTCGCGCTTGCTCGACCGCGTGGCGGAGCTGTTCGACAAGTACGCCGCCCGGATCCCGACCCCCGAGCTGAACCGCTTCCTCGGCGAGCTGCGCGAGGCGCGCCAGCCGCCGTCGAAGGGCAATCGCCGGCTGAACCTGCTGTACGGCGCGCAGGTCGAGACGCCGGCCGCCGCGCTTCCGCTTCACCGTCAACGACCCGGGTCTCGTCACCCGCGACTACGGCTACTGGGTGGAGAATCAGCTCCGCGAGCGGTACGAGCTGGAGGGGGTGCCGGTGGCGATCGACTTCCGGAAGCGCACGTGAACGTGGTCGTCGTCGGCGGCGGGGCCTGGGGCACCGCCTTCAGCGCGCTGCTCGTGCGGCGGGAGCACGTCGTCACGCTTGCGACGCGCGCGACGATCGACGAGGCGCCCTACGAGGAAGCCGATCTGGTCGTGCTCGCGGTGCCGAGCAGCTCGTTCCGGGAGGCGCTCGGGCACGTGCGCGGCGACGCGCCGATCCTGAGCCTCGTCAAGGGGCTCGACCCGCAGACCGGAGCGCGCCTCTCGACGCTCGTCGAGGACCGCCCCGTCGCGGTGCTCTCGGGGCCGAACATGGCCGAGGAGGTGGCGGCGGGCCTGCCGGGCGCGACGGTGATCGCGTCGGAGGACGAGGAGCTCGCCCGCCGGCTGCAGGAGGCGATCAACTCGATGGCGTTCCGCGTCTACGTCAACACCGACCTGGTCGGCGTCGAGCTCTGCGCAGCGGCCAAGAACGTGATCGCCCTCGCCGCGGGCGGAGTCGACGGGCTCCGACTCGGCGACAACGCGAAGTCGGCGCTGATCACCCGCGGCCTCGTCGAGATGGCCCGCCTCGGCGAGGCGTGCGGCGCCGAGCCCGAGACGTTCTCCGGTCTCGCGGGGATGGGCGACCTGATCGTCACCTGCTGGCACCCCTCGGGCCGCAACCGGCGCGCCGGGGAGCTGATCGCTCGCGGCGCGTCGGCCGACCACGCCCGCGCGGAGATCGGGCAGGTGGTCGAAGGGCTGACGACGGCGCCCGTCCTGCGTGACCTGTCTCACCGGCTCGGGATCGAGCTGCCGATCACCGAGGGCGTGTGCGCCGTGCTGGAAGGGCTGCCCCTGGACGAGCTGCTCGCCTCGCTGATGGGCCGTCGCCCGACGGACGAGTAGAGGTCCTACGCGGCGCAGTAGAGCCGGTTGGCGGCTGCCACGACCGCATTGCCGCCGCGCGGGTCGAGGGTGCTTCCGACGAGGAGGGTGTTGCCGTTGACCAGGACGACGGCCACCGTCTTGCCGTCGCCGGAGACGAAGATGCTGCTCGTCGTCGCGTAGCTCGCACCACCGTGCTGGTAGACGATGCCGCCGCAGCCACTCGACCTCCGCTCGAGGCCGAGCCCGTAGTCGCCGCTCGCTGCAGTCGGCGTCTTCATCGCCGTCAGCTCGGTCGGCTGCAGGAGCTTGCCCTGCATGAGCGCGGTGAGGAAGCGGCCCTCGTCGGCTGCAGCGGAGACGATCCCGGCGCCTGCACCGTGAGTCAACCGATACCAACCGGTGGCGTCGACCAGCGTCCCGTCCAGGCGGACGCTGTAGTCGCGTGGGTGCGGTCCAGCGACCTCGCCTTGCGGCTTGTATTCGGCGCTCGCGAGCCCGAGCGGCTCGATGATGCGCCGGCGGAAGAGCGTCGCGAGCGGCGCGCCGCCGACCTTGGCGGCGATCAGCCCGGCGACGTCGTAGCCGATGTTCGAGTAGTGGTAGGTGGTGCCTGGCACCGATCGAAGCGGCAGAGCAGCAGCGAACCGAACCACGAGCAGTGTCGGAGCCTGGGCCGTGGGGTCGACCTGCTCCTGGTGCCACCGACGCAGGATCTCAGCGCGGAGGACGGGGTCGTTCACCTTGCGGATGTAGCGCGTCGGATCGGAGCTGATGTCGTTGTCGTCGATCAATCCGCTGGTGTGGTTGAGCAACTCCCGGACGGTGATGCGGTCGCCGTACGGCAGCAAGCCGGGAAGCCAGTGTTCGACGGTGTCGTCGAGCCGCATCCTCCCTTCGCCGACGAGCTGAAGGATCAACGCCGCCGTCCAGGCCTTGCTGTTGCTGTCCAGATGCATCCTGGCGTTCGGCTGCATCGGTTCGCCGGTCTTCACGTTCGCAAGTCCGGCCGACCCGAGCCACGTGCCGTGAGGGCCGGAAACGTAAGCCGTCACACCCGGTGCAACACGACCGCGGCCCGTGACCAGGCCGTCGAGGATTCGCTGCAGGTCGGGGCGGTCTGCCTGACGTCCGTCCAGAGGCGCCGAGTCGATCGACGAGGAAGAAGACGCCGATCGCGGCGACGAGCAACCCCGCGATCAGCCAGATCGCTCGAGAGTGCTCTACGCGAATCCGCCGGCCAAAGAGCCGAGTGGTCATCGACCTCCAGTCACCAAGAAACGATCCGTCTTCTTGCCCAGCCGGCAATCGGGGTCGTCGACGATCCGGCGGTGGAAACTACGATGTCCGGCGCGCGCCGTACATTGCCGCGGATGGCAGGGCGCTCCTTCCTCTTCACGTCCGAATCGGTGACCGAAGGTCACCCGGACAAGATCGCCGACCAGATCTCGGATGCCGTCCTCGACGCAGCGCTCACGAACGATCCGAACAGCCGCGTTGCGTGCGAGACGCTGATCACGACGGGCCTCGTCGTGGTCGCGGGCGAGATGACGACGGACACGTACATCGACATCCGCTCGCTCGTGCGCGAGACGATCAAGGGCATCGGCTACACGCGCGCGAAGTACGGCTTCGACGCGGAGACCTGCGGCATCATCGTGGCGATCGACGAGCAGTCGCCGGACATCGCGCAGGGCGTCGACAACGCCTACGAGGTGCAGCACGACCCCGACGACGACGATCCGCTGGACAAGATCGGCGCCGGCGACCAGGGGATGATGTTCGGCTACGCGACGAACGAGACGCGCGAGCTGATGCCGCTGCCGATCATGCTCGCGCACCGCATCGCGAAGCGGCTGTCCGAAGTCCGGAAGGCCGACGTGCTGCCGTACCTGCGTCCGGACGGCAAGGCGCAGGTGTCGGTGCGCTACGACGTCGACGCGGACGGGCGGCAGCGCCCGGTCGCGATCGAGCGTGTCCTCATCTCGACGCAGCACCGCGAGGGTCTCGACGAGGACTCGATGATCAAGCCGGATTTGATCGAGCATGTCCTCCGGCCGATCCTTCCGAAGGAGCTGTACGACGAGAAGCAGCTCGCCGATCCCGACTTCGTCTACGTCAACCCGACGGGGAAGTTCGTGATCGGCGGCCCGATGGGCGACACGGGGCTGACCGGGCGCAAGATCATCGTCGACACGTACGGCGGCGCAGCCCCGCACGGCGGCGGCGCGTTCTCGGGCAAGGATCCGACCAAGGTCGACCGGTCCGCCGCCTACGCGGCGCGGCACGTGGCGAAGAACGTGGTCGCAGCCGGGCTCGCCGACCGCTGCCAGGTTCAGGTCGCGTACGCGATCGGCGTCGCCAAGCCGTTCTCCATCCTCGTCGAGACGTTCGGCACCGAGGCGAAGGGGATCACGCGGCAGCGCATCGAGCAGCTCGTCTCGGAGCACTTCGACCTCCGCCCGGCCGCGATCCTGCGCGATCTCGACCTGCGCCGCCCGATCTACTCGAAGACCGCCGCCTACGGGCACTTCGGCCGCGACGAGCACGACTTCACGTGGGAGCGCACCGACAAGGCCGCCGCGCTCCGCGAGGCCTCCGGGCTGAGCGAGCGCGAGCCCGCGCCCGCTTAGCGTCTTACGCAGGTCGGACGAAGAGCCCGGCCGCGGCCTTCTCGCCGATCGCCTGCTCGCCGCCGCCGACGGAGACGCGGAACTGCCCGGCGGCCGACTCGACCGCGCGAACCTCGAGCTCGGCGCCGGGGACGAGCCCCTTGTCGTAGAACCAGTGCAGCAGGTCGCCGTCGTGCTCGGCGAGACGCACGATCGTCGCGCGCCCGCCCGGTTCGAGCTCGGCGAGCGGCTGGAGCTCGCGGTTCTCGGCCTGCTCGACGTCGGGGTCGACCGGCCACCCGTGCGGGCAGCGATCCGGGTTGCCGAGCTTCTCGGAGATGCGATCGACCATGTCGTCGGAGAACGTCCCGCCGAGCTCGTCCGCGTGGACGTGCGCCTCGGCCGCGGTGTAGCCCATGAAGTCGGTGAGCAGGCGCTCGATGATCCGGTGCTTGCGCACGACGTGCTCGGCGCGCTCGCGGCCGGCCTCGGTGAGGATCGCCTCCTTGTGCTCGCCGCGCTCGACGAGCCCGTCGGCCTCGAGCCGCTTCAGCATCTCGCCCGCAGAAGCGCGGGAGACGCCGAGCATCTCGGCGACGCGGGAGGCGAGCGTGGGCGAGCCGGTCGTCGCCGGCTTGTACTCGCCGATCGGGAACGCGAGGAAGTAGATCGTCTCGAGGTAGTCGTCGACGCCGTGGCTCGTCACGCCTCGATCGTAGAGACAATGTGCATTTCGCGATGTAAGGTGGCCCTTACACGGGGTCTGACCCGGGTCTGACCCGGGTCAGACCCCGACTGTCCGCGATGAGCACGACGCAAACTCTCATCCTCGGCGCGATCGCCGGCCTCACGATCTTCGTCGGCCTCCCGCTCGGCCGCCTGCCGAGCACGAGCCCGACGCTGCGCGCTTCGCTGACCGCGCTCTCGACGGGGATCCTCGTCTTCCTCTTCTGGGACGTCGTCTCGCACGCCGTCGCGCCGATCGAGTCCCACCTCGAGTCGCACTCGTGGTCGCCCTTCGCCGGCTATGCGGCGCTGCTGGTCGTCGGATTCACCGCCGGCTTCATGAGCCTCGTCTACTACGACGACTGGCTCAGGGGGCGCCGCGCGACGCCGCAGGTCGGGCCGGGCGCGGCCGCCGTGGACGAGTTCGAGCACCGCTCCTGGTTCGAGACGCTCACGCCGGGGCGGCGGCTCGCGCTGCTGATCGCCACCGGGATCGGCCTGCACAACTTCGGCGAGGGCCTCGCGATCGGCCAGTCGGCGGCTGCAGGCGAGATCTCGCTTGCGCTCGTCCTGATCATCGGCTTCGGCCTCCACAACACGACCGAGGGCTTCGGGATCGTCGGGCCGATGGCCGGCGAGGACGAGCGGCCGAGCTGGGGCTTCCTCGCGCTGCTCGGCCTGATCGGGGGCGGCCCGACGTTCGTCGGCACCGTCGTCGGGCAGGCGTGGGTGAGCCCGGCGCTCGCGACGCTCTTCTTCGCGGCCGCCGGCGGGTCGATCCTCTACGTCGTGATCCAGCTGTTCGAGGTGTGTCGGCGGTACGAGACACCCAAGCTCGTCGGCTGGATGATCCTGGTCGGATTGCTGCTCGGTTTCGGCACCGACTGGATCCTGGTCGCCGCCGGAGCCTGACAGACCCCTGACGTACCCTGGGCGCCCTGAGCGCGTTCTGGCATGCGGTCACCGTGTTCTTCGACCATCTCACCGATGTCGGGTGGACGGCGTTCGGCCTCGCGCTCGCCTGCCACGTCGTCAAGCTCCTGCTGCGAGGCCGCGCCTGGCAGAACATCGTCAGTGCTTCGTATCCGGAGAACCCTCCGCGCTACCGGAGCGCGCTCGGCGCGTACGCGGCCGGCGTCGGGGTCAACTCGGTCGTCCCGGCGCGCGGTGGCGACGTCGTCAAGCTCTACCTGCTGAAGCAGCGCATCCCGGGCTCGTCGTACGCGACGCTCGCCCCGACGCTGATCGTCGAGACGCTCGTGGACTTCGTCGTCTCGGGAGCGATCCTCGTCTGGGTGCTGTCGATCGGCGTCCTGCCGGCGCACGAGGTCTACTCGCGGATCCCCAACGTGGACTGGAAGTTCTTCGTGCGCCACGAGAAGTTCACGGAACTGCTGATCGTGGCGCTCCTGATCGCGGCGATCGTCGCCTTCGTCTTCGCCCGCCGGCACTACGAGCGCTTCCGTGCGCGCGTCGCGCAGGGCTTCGCGATCATGCACGACGGGCGAAAGCTGTTCCTCGGCGTGGTCGTCCCGCAGCTGCTCTCGTGGGTCTTTCGCATCGCCTGCGTCTTCTTCTTCCTGCGGGCGTTCCACGTTCATGCGACCCTGCATAACGCGCTGCTGGCGCAGGCCGTCGAGTCGCTGGCGACGCTCTTCCCGGCGACACCCGGCGGCGCCGGCACGAAGCAGGGGCTGATCGTCTACCTGTTCCGCGGCGAGGCGATCTCGCGCAGCCTGCTGCTCGCGTTCAGCGTCGGCATGAACCTCGCGCTCGTGGTCACCAACCTCGTCTGCGGGCTGGTCGCGATCGCGCTCATGGCACGCACGCTGTCGTACAAGCGCCTTCGCGTCGCCGAGGCGGCCGACCGCGACAAGGCCGCCAAGCCTGCCTGACATGATGTACGCCTCCGTCTACCCGCTCGTCGCGGCGCGTGCGGTCGCCCGCGAGTTCACCTACGAGGTCGGCGACGACGTCGAGGTCGGATCGATCGTCATGATCCCGTTCGGCCGTTCACGCGCGCGGGGCATCGTCGTCGAGCTGCAGGACGCGCCGCCGCCCGGCGTCGACACGCGCGCGGCGGAGGCCGTCGTCGGCTCGATCCCGCCCGCGCTCGTCGAGCTCGCCCGCTGGGTCGCCGACTACTACGGCTCGACGCCCGCCCGTGCGCTCGCTCTGGTCGCGCCGCGGCTGCCGAAGCGGCGCAAGGAGCAGTCGCCGCCCGGTTCACGGCAGGAACTGGCCGACGACAGACCCGCTCCCGCTGCTTCGCCGGCGCAGCTCGCGGCCGTCGAGCGGATCGTGGCGGCGATCGACGCCGGCGGCGGGAACTTCCTGCTGCACGGCGTGACCGGCTCCGGCAAGACCGAGGTGTACCTGCAGGCATGCGCTGCGGCGCTCGAGCGCGGGCTCGGCGCGATCGTGCTCGTGCCGGAGATCGCGCTCGCCCCGCAGACGGTCGGGCGATTCCGCGCGCGATTCGGCGACCGCGTCGCAGTGCTCCATTCCGCGCTCAGCGAGGCCGAGCGCCGCGACGAGCGCGAGCGGATCATGAGCGGCGACGCCCGCATCGTCGTCGGCGCACGTTCGGCGGTGTTCGCGCCGCTGCGGGGCCTCGGGCTGATCGTCGTCGACGAGGAGCACGACCAGTCGTACAAGCAGGACGCCGACCCGCGCTACGACGCGCGCACGGTCGCGGTGAAGCGGGCTGCGCTCGAAGGTTGCGCCACGGTCTTCGGCTCGGCGACGCCGCGGCCGGAGAGCTGGGCCTCGCTCGAACGGCTCTCGCTCGGCGGCCGGATCGGCGCCGAGCTCCCGCCGGTGCGCATCGTCGACCTTCGCCGCGAGGCGGGGTATCCGCTGTCCGCACCACTCCTCGCCGAGTTGCGCGGCGTCGCGGAGCGCCGGTCGAAGGCGATCCTGCTGCTCAACCGGCGCGGCATCGCGCCCGCGCTGCACTGCCGCGCCTGCGGGACGACGCTCCGCTGCCCCAACTGCGACGTCGCGCTCGTGCTGCACGGCGACTCGCAGCTGCGCTGCCACCATTGCGGGTACGCCGTCGACTCGCCGGAGCTGTGTCCGGCGTGCGGATCGCCCGACCTGGCCCGGCTCGGCGCGGGGACGCAACGGCTCGAGCGGGAGCTCGCGCGCGAGCTCCCGGAGCTCGAGCTGATCAGGCTCGACGCCGACGCGGTCTCGCGACCGGACGAGCTCGCGGCGTCGCTGCGCCGGTTCGCCGACGCGAAGGGAGCCGTCCTGCTCGGGACACAGATGGTCGCCAAGGGGCACCATTTCGAAGGTGTCGAGCTCGCCGCGGTCGTCGACGCCGACACCGGCCTCGCGCTGCCGGACTTCCGCGCCGAGGAGCGGACGTTCCAGCTGATCACGCAGCTCGCGGGCCGGAGTGGGAGGGAGGCGCCCGGGCGGGTGATCGTGCAGACGTTCCAGCCCGACGCGCGGCCGATCGTCCACGCCGCGCGCCATGACGTGTCGCGGTTCCTGGCCGAGGAGCTCGCCCGGCGTGAGGCGCTCGGCTATCCACCGTTCGCGCACATCGTCCGCATCGTCGTCGCCGGGCCGGCGCCGGAGCCGGTGCTGCGCGCCCTGCAGGAGCTCCGTTCCGGCATCGACGGGGGCGAGCTGCTCGGGCCGGCGCCGTTGCTTCGCCTGCGCGGCCGCCACCGCGCACAGCTCGTCGCGAAGACGAAGCAGCCCCGCCGGCTCGCCACGCAGGCCGCCCACCTGCTCGCCGCCGCCGCCCCGGCGATGAGGAAGGCCGGGCTCACCGCCGTCGTCGACGTCGATCCGCAATCCCTCTAGCCGCTGGCACCATGGGGGTCGTGAAGAGCAGGCGGCCGGAGGAGATCATCGGCGAATGGGGCGTGCGCGACGTGACGCCGCCGTCCCAGGTCGAGCGTGCGCGGCTCGCGGACGATCGCGAGCTCAACCCGCTCGGCGGCAAGCCGCTGCGGCGACGTCTGCGCAACTTCCGACCCGAGCCCGACAACTTCATCACCTCGGTCGGCGGGCCGCTGCCCTACATGCAGCGGCTGCGGCAGATCGAGGACGAGGTCGAGGAGCATCGCGAGCGCCTGCGCGAGGCGTACGCCGCAGCCCAGCCCGGGCGCTGGCGCCAGATCGCGGAGCGCTGGGACTTCGGCGAGGTCAACGAAATGATCGAGCGCCACAACCGCTGGTATCCGGCCGAGGCACGGCTCGCGATGAACCCGCGGACGCGCGACTTCGTGAAGGTGGGCGGCCGCGACTACCGGCGCGAGCCCCTCGACGCCGCCTGGATCCTCGAGCAGTTTCCAGCCGTTCCGTAGACTGCCGGGCCGATGTCGGATCACGATCACGACCACGAGCACGACCACGAGCACGAGCACGACGAGGACGCAGCGCTCGATGCCGAGATCGAGGCGCGGCGACAGCTCGCGCTCGCGCAGATCCGCCAGTACGGCGACCCGGTCCTGCGCATGCAGGCACAGGAGATCGTCGACGTCGACGACGACGTGCGCCGCCTCGTCGAGCGAATGACCTCGCTGATGGAGGACGCACAGGGGGTCGGGCTGGCGGCGACCCAGGTCGGAGTCCTGCGGCGGCTCTTCGTGTTCGTCGACGGTGACGACGGCCCACGCGCGGTCGTCAACCCGCAGGTGGTCGAGCGCTCCGACGAGACCGAGCTCGACGACGAGGGCTGCCTGTCGCTGCAGGGAGTCAAGGTTCCCGTCGAGCGGCCACTGCGGGTCGTCGTGGAAGGGCTCGACGCGAACGGGAATCCCGTTCGGCACGAGCTCGAGGGCTACGGCGCGCGCGTCGTGCAGCACGAGCTCGACCACCTCGACGGCGTGCTGATCATCGACCGCACGGACGACGAGCACCGCAAGGAGGCGCTCCGCGTCCTGCGGCCGCGCGTCGTCCTGCGGTGAAGCTCGCCTTCGCGGGCACCGCACCGCTCGCCGCCGACGTCCTCGAGCGGCTTGCCGGGACGCAGCCGATCGCGTACCTGCTGACGCGCCCGGACGCGCCGCGCGGTCGTGGTCGCGCGTCGGGCCCTCCGCCGGCCAAGGTGGCGGCGGAACGGCTCGGGATCGCGGTGCACCAGCCGGAGCGGCCGGAGCTCCTCGAGCCCGTCGACCGGGTCGTCGTGTGCGCCTACGGTCTCTACATCCCGCCGCGTCTGCTCGAACAGTCGCTCTGGGTGAACGTGCACCCGTCGCTGCTTCCGCGCTGGCGCGGGGCCGCCCCCGTGGAGCGTGCGATTCTTGCCGGCGATGCCGAGACGGGTGTGACGATCCACCGGACGGTCGAGGAGCTCGATGCGGGCCCGATCGCGGCGCAGGAGGCGTTCGCGGTCGGCGACCTCGACGCCGGCGCGGTGTACGCGCGCGCGGCCGAGGTGGCGGCGCGCCAGCTCGTCGAGGTGCTCGAGGAGCCGGTGTTCACGCCGCAGGCCGAGGACGGGGCGACGTACGCGGAGAAGATCACGCCCGCCGACCGCGAGCTCGACCTCGACGACCCGGTCGATGCCTGGCGTCGCGTGCGGGCGTTGTCGCCGCACATCGGCGCGTGGACGACGATGCACGGCCGCCGCGTGACCGTCTGGCGCGGGCGGCTGGAGGACGGTGCGTTCGTCCCGGAGGTCGTCCAGCCGGAGGGGCGCCGGCAGATGACGTACGACGAGTTCCTGCGCGGCGTCCGGTGATCGCGCCCGCGCGCCGCGCGGCGTTCGAAGTCGTCCGCAGGACGTTCGACGACGACGCATACGCCGACCGCGCGCTCGCGTCGGCGGTTGCGACGCTCGATGCGCGTGACCGGGCACTGGCCCAGCGGTTGGCGTTCGGAACCGTGCAGCGCGTACGCGTGCTCGACTTCGGCATCGAGCAGCTCGGCAAGCGTCCCGTGCGGAAGCTCGACCCGCCGGTCAAGGCCTCGCTGCGGCTCGGCGCGTATCAGCTCGCGTTCACCGACCAACCGCAGCACGCCGTCGTGGACGACGCGGTCGAGCTCGTCCGCGCGGCGGGCCGTGAGCGCGCTGTGCCGTTCACCAACGCGGTGATGCGCCGGCTCGCGAGCGGCCTCCGTGGCCTCGTCGCGTCGCTGCCGGCGGGCCCCGTCAAGGAGTCGTACCCCGACTGGATCGCGGAGGTGTGGACGCGCGATCTCGGTGCGGAAACCGCCCTCGAGCTGATGCGCGCGCAGAACGAGCCGCCGGCGCTCGAAGTGCGGTCGGCCTCGCCGGTCGGCACGCCGACGGATGTGCCCGGCGCGTACACCGTGGACCGCGTCGACCCCCGCCGCATGAGGCCGATGAGCCGGGCGTCGCAGCTCGCGGCGCTCGTCGTCGGAGCGCGCGAGGGCGAGCGTGTGCTCGACGCGTGCGCGGCCCCGGGCGGCAAGTCGTCGATTCTCGCGGAGCGCGCGAACGTGACCGCGGTCGAGATCCATCCAGGGCGCGCGGAGGCGCTCGCCAAGCAGCGGCTCCCCCGCGTCGAGGTGGTCAACGCCGACGTGCGCGAGCTCGCGGCCGACGGCTTCGACCGCGCGCTGGTCGATGCGCCGTGTTCCGGGCTGGGCGTGCTCGCACGACGGCCCGACCTGCGCTGGCGCGCGCAGCCGCTGCCGGAGCTGCAGAGCGAGCTGCTCGCGGCCGCCGGGGAGCGAGTCAAGCCGGGCGGCCTCGTCGTCTACGCCGTCTGCACCTTGAACGCAGACGAGAACGAGGCGGTCGTCGACGCGTCGGGCCTCGAGATCGTTCCCTTCGTGGAGTGGCCCCAGTACGCGCATCCCCGGCGGCCCGAGTTCCTGCTGACGCTGCCGACTCGTGACCGCACGTCGGGCTTCTTCATCGCCCGCTTGCGGAGACCCTTCTAGGATCGACGCGATGGGATGGTCCGACTGGGTGCGCGGGGCCGAGATCGAGCCGTCGCTCTACGCGAGCGATCTCGCGCGACTCGGCGAGGAGGTCGACGCGCTGCTCGGCGCAGGCGTACGCGTCTTTCACTTCGACGTCGGTGACGGACACTTCATCGAGCCGATCACGATGGGCCCGATCGTCCTGCAGGCGATCTCGGAGCGCATTCATGCCGCGGGCGCCTTCGTCGACGTGCACCTGATGGTCGAGAACCCCGCGAAGCACTTCGCACCGTTCGCGGCGGCGGGCGGCGACAGCGTCACGTTCCACTACGAGGTGGTGAGCGACGTCGGCGCGACGATCGCGGCGGCGCGCGAGCAGGGGCTCGAGGTGGGAGTGGCGTTCAATCCCGAGTCCGAGCCTCGCGATGTCGCGGCGGTCGCCGCGGAGGCGGACATCGTGCTCTGCATGGCGATTCATCCCGGGTACTCGGGCCAGCCGTTCCAGGAGCGGACCTTCGGTCGCGTGCAGGAGCTGCACGCACTCCTGCCGGCCGATGTGCGCATTCAGGTCGACGGAGGCGTGGGCCTCGACAACGTCGTCCGGCTGCGCGACGAGGGTGCGTCGTTGTTCGTCGCCGGGGCGGCGGTCTTCGCCGGCGCCGACCCGCCCGCTGCGTACCGGAGACTGGCGCAGGCGGTGCAGTGAGCCTCGAGCGGGCGGTCGAGATCGCGCGCGCGGGGAAGCAGCGGGCGCACCCGAAGCCGACGGTCGGCGCCGTGATCGTCCGTGACGGCGAGACGGTCGGCGAGGGCGTGACCGAGGCCGAGGGGCGCCATGCCGAGGTCGTCGCACTCTCCGCAGCGGGCGCGGGTGCGCGGGGCGCGACCATGTACGTCACCCTCGAGCCGTGCGCGCACCACGGCACGACGCCGCCGTGCGCGGACGCGATCGTCGCCGCGGGCGTCGCACGTGTCGTCGTCGGCACGCGCGATCCGAACGCCGAGGCTGCGGGAGGCATCGACAAGCTTCGCGCCGGCGGGGTCGAGGTCGTGGAGGCGGACGACTGGGCCTCTCGAGGCGTGCACGAGGCGTGGCTCACGTGGGTGGCGCGAGGGCGGCCGTTCGTCGTCTTCAAGGCGGCGGTCACGCTCGACGGCTTCATGGCGGTGCCTGGCCGCCGGTGGGTGTCGGGCGAGCAGAGCCGGCGGCTCGTGCACGAGCTGCGTGCACAGGTCGACGCGGTGGCCGTCGGGGGCGGGACGGCGCGCGCCGACCGACCGCGGCTCGACGCCCGAGACGTCGACACGCCGCGCGGTCAGCCGCGGCGGCTCGTCTTCTCGCGCGGGCCGTTGCCGGAGGGCGTCGACCTCGAGTTGCGGACGGGCGCGCTCGGGGACGAGCTGCGCTCGCTGGCGGCGGAGGGTGTCCAGTCACTGCTGCTCGAGAGCGGGCCGACGCTGGCGGCGGCGTTCTTCGAGGCCGATCTCGTCGACAAGCTGCTCCTGTTCGTCGCGCCCGTCCTCGGCGGCCGGGGGCCGCGGCTCGCCGCTCCGCTACCCTCCGCCCGGACGCTCTCGAACCTGACGGCGCGGCCGGTGGGCGAGGACGTGCTCCTCCAAGCGTATGTCGACAGACCCTGAACCCCTGCGCCGTGCCGACGACGAGCTCGTCACGCTCCTCTCGCACTGGCTGACGAGACAGCTCGGGAACGACGAGCTGCGGCGGAAGGTGGAGGCGATCGGGACCGACGAGCTCGCCCCGGCGCAGCGCGTCGCCGTGAACGAGCTGCTGGCGGAGCTGCGGAACGCCGCGCCCGGCGAGCGCGGGATGCTCGAGGTCGTGGTGCGCGAGACCGTCGAGACGCTCGTCTACGGCGACTAACGGCTCGTCGGGCGTCAGCCCGGTGCCGGGCACCGGGGTCGTGACGCTTTCGTATCGGCGGCTGCCGCCCTGGCGCCGTGCAGTGGCCGGACGATCCGCCGCGCCCCCGTTGTCGACCCTCCCGGCCGATCTGCAGGGAAATCGTGTCGGCGCCAGCAGTCGACGTCCAGTGTCCGGAGCTGGTTTTGTCGCACTCCTGGCGCACTTGCACAACGGTGCCTGCCCCCAGGGGTACCGTTCGACCGTGTTCACGGGCCTGATTCGCGAGGTGGGGCGGGTGGCCGCGGTCGACGGGGACGCGGACGGCGTGCGGCTCACGATCGACGCGCCCGAGACCGCCCGCAACGCCCGGCTCGGCGACTCGGTCGCTCTGAGCGGCGTCTGTCTGACGGTGGTCGAATGCGGCGACGGGCGCCTCGCCTTCGACGCCGTCCCCGAGACGCTCGCGCGCTCCTCGCTGCAAACCCTCGAGCCGGGGTCGAGGGTCAACGTCGAGCCCGCGCTCCGGGCCGGCGAGCCGCTCGGCGGCCACTACGTCCAGGGCCACGTCGACGGCGTCGGCGAGATCCGGTCGGTCGAGCCGGAAGGGGACGGCCGGCGGATCTGGGTCGACGCGCCGCCCGAGCTGATGCGGTACGTGGTCGAGAAGGGCTCCGTCGCCGTCGAGGGCACGAGCCTGACGATCGCGGCCCTCGACGACCACGGGTTCGCCGTCGCGCTGATCCCGCACACGCTCGGGGAGACGACCCTCGGCGACCTCGAGCCGGGCGACCGCGTGAACCTGGAGGCGGACGTCCTCGCCAAGTACGTCGAGAGGCTGCTCGCGCGCGAGTCGGCTCGCTAGCCTTCGGGCATGGCAGTGACCACTCCCTTCGCGACCGTCGAGGAGGCGATCGAGGACATCCGCGAAGGCCGCCTCGTGGTCGTCGTCGACGACCCCGACCGCGAGAACGAGGGCGACCTGGTCGTCGCCGCGCAGTTCGCGACGCCCGAGACGATCAACTTCATGGCGACGCACGCGCGCGGCCTCGTGTGCCTCTGCCTCACCGAGGAGCGCGCCGATCACCTCGGCCTGCGCCCGATGACCGACCACAACGAGGCGCCGCTCGGCACCGCCTTCACCGTGTCGGTCGAGGCGCGGGAGGGTGTCACCACCGGGATCTCCGCCGCCGACCGCAGCCGGACGATCCAGGTCGCGATCCACCCCGACTCGACACACCGCGACCTCGTGCAGCCGGGTCACGTCTTCCCGTTGCGTGCCAAGCCCGGCGGCGTGCTCGAGCGGATCGGCCAGACCGAGGCGGCCGTCGACCTGGCGCGCCTCGCCGGTTTGACTCCGGCCGGTGTCGTCTGCGAGGTGATGAACGACGACGGGACGATGGCGCGCGTGCCCGATCTCATCCCGTACTGCGAGCGGCACGGGCTGAAGATGATCACGGTCGCCGACCTGGTCGAGTACCGCCGTCGCCACGAGCAGCTCGTCGAGCGCGGCGCGTCGGTGCGCCTGCCGACCGAGTACGGCGAGTTCACAGCGGTCGCGTTCCGCGAGAAGCTGACCGGCAAGACGCACGTCGCGCTCGTGCGCGGCGACGTGGACGGAGCCGAGAACGTGCTCGTGCGCGTCCACTCGGAGTGCCTCACCGGCGACGTCTTCCACTCGCTGCGCTGCGACTGCGGCGAACAGCTCGAGCAGGCGCTCGCGCAGATCGACGCCGAGGGGATCGGCGTGCTGCTCTACATGGCGCAGGAGGGACGCGGCATCGGCCTCCTCAACAAGCTGCGCGCCTACGAGCTGCAGGAGCAGGGCCTCGACACGGTCGAGGCGAACCTCGAGCTGGGCTTCCCCGCCGACGCCCGCGACTACGGCATCGGCAACCAGATCCTCGCCGACCTCGGCCTGACGACGATCCGCATCCTCACGAACAACCCCAAGAAGCTGACCGGCATCGACGGCTTCGGCCTGACGGTGGTCGAGCAGGTTCCGATCGAGGTCACCCCGAACGACGAGAACCGCCGGTATCTGGCCGCCAAGCGGTCTAAGCTCGGACACCGCCTGCACCACCAGGACCTGAAAGACCTCGACTAGGAAGGGAGCCCGAGTGAGCGACGGGATCGACGAGCAGCGGGAAGCGGCACCGACCGGGCTCGAGCCCCGGCACGAGTTCGAGCGGGAGCCCGAGGACGAGTTCGTGTCCGAGGAAGCCGCCGGCGTCGAGGCCGAGCCGCGTTTCGAGTCACCGGCCGACCCGGCGGTGGCGCTCGAGGAGACGCAGGTCGCGCCGCCCGAGCTGCTGCCCGAGCCCGAGCCCGAAGCCGCTCCGCCCACGGCCGACCCCGGCGAGGACGCCTTCGAGGGGTGGCCGGCGGCGCAGTCGTCCGCCGTGATCGAGGAGCTGCCCGCCGAGGTCAGCGTCGAGCACGTGCGCGGCGAGATCGACGTGCCCGACGGCTTCATCGTCCTCGAGGGGGCGCCGCTCGGGAAACGCCGCTCGGTCGGGATCGTCGTCTCGCGCTTCAACGGGGGCGTGACGACACGGATGCTCGAGGGCGCCCTCGAAGCGCTCGAGGCAGCCGGCGTCGCCAAGGACGCGATCACCATTCTTCCGGTGCCCGGGGCGTTCGAGCTCCCTCTCGCGGCGATGGCGCTCGCGAAGACGCGCCGCTACGCGTGCATCGTCGCGCTCGGCGCGATCGTGCGCGGGGAGACGCCGCACTTCGAGTACGTGTCGTCCGAGTGCGCCTCCGGGCTCCAGCTCGCCGCAATCGAGACCGGAATACCCGTCTCGTTCGGGGTGCTGACGGTCGACACCGTCGCCCAGGCGGAGGCGCGCATCCACAAGGCGGCCGAGGCCGTGCGCTCGGCACTGGAGATGGCCGATCTGTTCGCGCGGCTTCGTGCAAGCGCGCGCCAGTAGCTACACTGCCGCCCGCGATGTCGAAGGTCTGCGCAGTCTGTGGCAAGAAGCCCGCGTTCGGGAACCACCGCTCGCATTCGATGGTGGCGACCAAGCGCCGGTTCGACCCGAACCTCCAGCGCGTCCGCGTGCTGCTGAAGGGGTCACCGACGCGCGCCTACGTCTGCACGCGCTGCCTCAAGGGCGGCAAGGTCACCAAAGCCGTCTAGGGGCAACCCGAGACCACTCGACTAGGGTCTAACGCACGCTGTGGCGGAAGACCTGACGCTGGAGCTCGAGCACGGTCGGCTCACGATCTCGCGCGACGCCGTCGCCGAGATCGTCGGCGAGACGACCCTCGCCTGTTACGGCGTCGTCGGCCTGTCGGCAGGCAGCCGCATCGGCCGCGTGCTGCGGCGCGACGGCGTGACGATCGACGGCGACGCGCAAGGGCTGCGGATCGGGATCCACGTCGTGATCGAGCACGGGCTGAACCTCGCCGAGGTCGCGTCGACGATCCGCTCGCAGGTCGCGTACGAGGTCGAGCGGCTGACGGGGCTCACGGTTGCCGCCGTCGAGGTGGTCGTCCAGCGGGTCAGGCAGAGCGCATGAGAGCGCGGGTGCGCGAGCTCGTCGCCGGCGCCCGGGCGGCGATCGAGGCGAGCAGGGAGCGGATCGACGACCTGAACGTCTATCCCGTGCCCGACGGCGACACGGGCACCAACCTGACGCTGACCGTTCGCGCAATCGGCGAGACGCTGGCAGGAGACGGTCCCGAGCAGCGCTCGGCGCTCGCGAAGGAGGTGTCGCGCGCCGCGCTGATGGGCGCGCGGGGCAACTCGGGCGTGATCCTGTCGCAGATCGTGCGCGGTGCGACCGAGGCGCTCGCCGAGACCGACGATCTCGCGCGCGTGTTCCGGTCGGCCTCGGATGCGGCCTACCGCGCGGTCAAGAAGCCGGTCGAAGGGACGATGCTGACCGCGATCGCCGCGATGGCGGACACCGCGGAGCACGGCGGCGATCTGCACACGATCCTCGCCCGCGGCGACGACACGGTCGAACGGACGCGCGACATGCTGCCGGTGCTGCGCGACGCGGGCGTCGTCGATGCAGGAGCGGCAGGTCTCGTCGAGATCGTTCGCGGCATCGTCGCCGCGCTCGAGGGAACGCCGCTGCCCGAAGCGCCCGAGCACGACCGCGAGCTCGGAATCGGAGCGCTCCACCAGGAGCTGTCGCGCTACCGGTACTGCACCGTCTTCGTCGTCGAAGGAGACGCTCTCGACGCCGACGCGCTGGAGGCCGAGCTCGAACAGCTCGGCGACTCGCTGCTCGTCGTCGGCGACCCGAGCGCCCTCAAGGTCCACGTGCACACCGACGACCCGGGCCGCGCGCTCTCGCTCGGCGTCGCGCGCGGAATCGTCGGGGGCGTCGAGGTGGCGAACATGCACGAGCAGACGCTCGAACGCGAGGAACGTCTGTTGCACGCCGTCCCGACCGTCGTCCACCAGACGTGTGCGGTCGTCGCGGTCGCGGCCGGAGCAGGGAACCGGCGCCTGGCGGAGAGCTTCGGCGCGGCGGTCGTCGACGGTGGCCGGACGATGAATCCCTCGACGGCGGACCTGCTGGCGGCGATCGAGAGCGCGGGCGGCGACGAAGTCGTCGTGCTCCCGAACAACGGCAACGTGATCATGAGCGCCGAGCAGGCCGCGGACCACTCGTCGAAGCTCGTCCGCGTCGTGCCGACCAGATCGGTGCAGGCGGGCCTGGCGGCGCTGGTGGCGTTCGACCCGACGGTCGGGGCCGAGGCCAACGCCCAGGCGATGACCGAGGCCGTCGACGCGGTCACCACCGGCGCGATCACGATCGCGTCGCGGGACGTCGTGTTCGACGGCGTCGAGGTGCGAAAGGGCGACTGGCTCGGCCTGGCCGACGAGAGCCCCGTCGCCGGCGGCGACACGTTCGACGAGGTCGCGAGGACGGTGCTCTCCCGGCTGCTCGACGAGCCACGCGATGTCCTGACGCTGCTGACCGGTGAGGAGTTGCCGGCGCTCAACGGCCTGCTCGACGAGGTGCACGCTGCGCATCCCGGCCTCGAGGTCGAGGTGCACGAGGGCGGGCAGCCCCACTACCCGCTGCTGCTTTCCGCCGAGTGACGGCCCGTCCGGCCCGCGTCGTCCTCGTCGAGGACAACGACCTCTTCCGCGAGATGCTCGAGCTGGTGCTCGAGCCCAGGGCGGAGGTGAAGGTCGTCGGCAGCGCCGCGAGTGGCGACGAGGCGCTCGCCCTGTGCGCCCGGCTGGCGCCGGACGTCGTGCTCGTCGACTACCGGATGCCGGGGATGAACGGAGCCGAGACGACGCAGGCCCTGCTGCGCGCCGCGCCGGACACGAGGGTGATCTGCCTGACCGCGTCCGTTGCGGCGGACGAGGTCGAGGAGCTGCGCGCCGCCGGCGCGGTCGCATGCATCACCAAGGACGAGGGGCTCGACCGGATCGTGAGCGCAGTGTGCGAGGCTGCGACGACGTGAAGTTGACCGCCGACAACACCGCGATCGTCCTCGACTCGACGGCCGACTTTCCCGACGCACAGCAGCACTTTCCGAACTTCCGCGTCGTGCCGCTGTACGTCCGCTTCGGCGACGAGAGCTACCGCGACTACGTCGAGATCACTCCGGACGAGTTCTACGAACGGCTCGCGACGACGACGGAGCTGCCGACCACCTCGCAGCCGACGCCCGGTGACTTTCTCTCGGTCTACGAGGAGCTCGCGCCGCGCTACGAGCGGATCCTGTCGGTGCAGATCTCCTCGACGCTGTCCGGGACGTTCGCCAGCGCCGAGGCGGCTGCCGATCTGCTCGGCGGAGATGCGGTGCGCGTGATCGACTCGCGCACGGTGTCGGCGTCGCTGGCGCTGGTCGCGATCGGCATTCAGCATCTGCTCGAGCGCGGAACCACCGACGACGAGGTCGACGCGTTCGTCGCGCGCTACCAGGCGGGGCACAAGCTGCTCTTCACGGTGAACACGCTGGAGTACCTCGCGAAGGGCGGCCGCATCGGCCGGGCGGCCGCGTTCGCCGGCAACCTGCTGAACGTGAAGCCGATCCTGACCATCCGGGACGGCGAGGTCGTCCCGCTCAAGCGCGTCCGCGGCAATGCGAAGGCGTACGCCGAGTTCCGCGACCTGTTCGAGTCGACGTCGACCGACTCGCCGCGTCTTCAGATCGGGATCGCGCATGCGGCTGCGCCCGAGCGGATGGAGGCCCTGCGGGAGCTCGTCGAGCACGTCCGTCCGCACGCGCAGATCGAGATCGCGACGACGCTCGGTGCCGTGGTCGGCACGCATGCCGGCCCG
Source organism: uncultured Thermoleophilia bacterium (assembly GCA_963851065.1). GTDB lineage: Bacteria > Actinomycetota > Thermoleophilia > Gaiellales > Gaiellaceae > PALSA-600. The sequence continues at coordinate 280,801 of CAWKNW010000006.1, read as the reverse complement.
GGGACGGTCGGCTTCTTCTGGTACGAGGACGCGGGCTAGCGGGTTAGTCGTCCGGCTCCCTGCGGGGCAGAGGCCGATGCGTCGGCGCCGGGGTCGTGCTCGGTCCGAGGCCGGATGCGATCGGGCTGAGACTCCCGACGGGGTCGTGCCTCTCGACGCCCCGGCCGAGCAGGTAGACGTTCAGGGCAACCACGCCGGCGACTGCGGCGAGAGCGAGCAACGCGAGGGCGGCTCGCATCAGGCCGCCAGCTCGCGTCGCAGCGCCGCCAGGTCGCGTGCCCGGTTCACGGCGAGCCCCGCCAGCAGGTGGCCGCTGTCGTCGCGGTACCGCGCCGTGAACGCGTCGTCGGTGCCGTCCAGCTCGACGGCGTGCCAGCTCTCGGCATGACCGACATGTTGCAACCGTAGCCCGAACTGGTCCGACCAGAAGAAGGACGGCTCGTCGAACGGCTCCGGTTCGCCCACGATCGCACTCGCAACGGCGCGCGCCTGGCCGGCGGCGCTCGTCCAGTGCTCGACCCGGACGTGACGTCCCAGTGACGGCCTCCACCAGGATGCGACATCGCCGCAGGCGTAGACGCCCGGAGTGCTGGTGCGACCGCATGCATCGACCCGGCACGGCTCGACGACGGTGCCGATGCCGACGACGACGGTGTCGGCTGGGACGATCGTCCCGTCGCTCAGCCGGACGCCCCGGACGCGCTCGGACCCGACGAAGCCGTCCACGCCCACGCCGAGCCGAAGATCGACGCCCCAGTTGCGGAAGCGGTCGGCGAGCACCGTGCCGACCTCGTCCCCGAGGACCCGGTACAGCGGCAGCGGCGCGGGCTCGACGACGGTCACGGACGAGACGAGCGGGAGCGCCGTCGACGCCACCTCGCCGCCGATGAAGCCGGCTCCGACGACGACCAGCCGTGTCGTGGGCAGACAGCTCGGCCGCGAGCGCCAGCGCGTCGTCGAGCGTCCTCAGATGATGCACGCCCGGCGGCCCCGGCAGTCTTCGCGCCGCGGCGCCGGTCGCGATCACGAGCGCGTCCCAGTCGACGTGCTCCTGGCCGATGCGCGCCGACCGCCGTTCGGTGTCGACGGCCTCGACCTGGCTGCCGGTCGAGAGCTCGATGCCCTGTTCCTCCCAGAACGACCCGGCGCGCAGCGCGAGATCCGAGCGCCCGCCGGAGAGGAACTCCTTCGACAGAGCCGGGCGCTCGTAGGGCGGATGAGGCTCGCCGCCGGCGAGGACGATGCGACCTCCGAAGCCGAGCGAGCGGAGGTTCTCGGCGCACCGGGCGCCGGCCAGGCCGGCGCCCGCGATGAGGACGGTCCCGTTCATGCCGCCTTCACCTCCTCCACCTGAATCGCGCCCATCGGACAACTGTCGGCCGCGTCGAGGACGGCGGGATCGTCCGTCTCGACGACGACCGCCGCTGCCGTGCCGCCGGGATCGAGCTTGAAGATGCCCGGGGCCAGCTCGACGCACGAGCCGAACCCGCTGCAGAGACTGCGGTCGATCGTGATGCGATACGTGCTCATGTTGCTTCTCCTTTGATTGCCGCCCTGCGGGCGGGAGGGACGAGGGCGCGCCAGGCGGTGGCAGCTGCCACCGAGCCGACGGCCCCGACGTACAGGGCATGCGCCCACGGCTGTGTCGTGTCGGTCCCGGCCGTCAAGCCGTGGAACGTGGCGAGGCCGAAGAGCGCGAAGGTGAGCCAGTGCAGCCGGCGCCAGACGCGGTGCCCGATGCGCTTCCGCAGCCAGAACGAGCCGGTGACGACGGCGAACAGCCAGCCGCCGAGGACGCCCGCCGCGACGGCCGTCGGCCGGTAGTGGACGAGCCCCGGCACGAACAGCCCTGCCGGCGTCACCTTCACGGTGGAATCGAGGACGAGTGACGTGCCGTGCAATGCGAGCAGGCCGAGCCCGCTCAGCGCCAGCGTCTTGTGGATCTCGGTCGTGCGGAACGCCTTGAGGCGGGGAAACGGGCGTGACTTGAGGACGAGCCCCGCGAGCACGGCGAGCGTCAGCAGCGCGTAGGCGCCGAGGCCGCTTGCCCGCGCCAGCAACCAGAACGTCGGATCGTGGCTCACGAGCCGAGCCCCCCGGTGGTCAGCCTGCGCCCGTCCTCGAGCACGAGCACCGCCGGAACGTCGGCGTCGAGCGCCGCAGTCGAGCCTGCGAAGAAGAGCGACTTCGCGAGGATCTCGGCGTCGATCGCGTCGGAACCGACCGCCGTCACGCGCACGATGTCGGTGGCGGCAGGGCGGCCGGTGCTGGGGTCGATGAGATGGTGACGCTCCTCGCCGCCGCGGCGCCAGCGACGCCGGTCGCGCCCGGAGGTCGCGAGGCCGCCGGTCGCGAGACCGAGAGTGAGCTCGTCGTCGACCGCGATGCTCCACACGCCGCTCTCGGGTGCGCCGCGCACGGCGATGTCGCCGCCCGCGTCGACGAGGCACGCTCCGGTGAGCGCGAGACGCTCGGCCACGCGCTCGGCCGCGAAGCCCTTGCCGATGCCGCCGAGATCGAGCTCGTATCCGTCCTCCACCTCGATCCGCCGGCCGGCGACGACGACGCCGCCCCCGCACGGGGCGGGCGCGTCGCCGCCGGCTGCGTCGGGAGCGACCTCGTCGAACGTCCTGTCATACCCGGCCGCCACGAGCGCGCGATGGACGGTCGGGTCGAAGACGCCGCCCGTCCGCTCTCGTGCCGCGATCGCCAGCTCGACGACCTCGGCGAGATCGCGTGAGGCTTCGATCCGGCCGGTGCGGTTGAGGCGTGACAGCTCGGAGTCGGGACGGAAGCGGGACATCACCTGCTCGAGGCGCTCGAACTCGGCCTCGCACGCGTCGAGCTCCGAGCCCGCGTTCTCGGCCTCGACGAGCAGCTCGATCGAGGTGCCCATCGCCCGGAAGCTGCGCCGCTCCATCACGACGTCCTCGTCACGACGAGCGGAGGCAGGTTGACGACGCGGACGGCCGGTTGTGCCGACGAGACGGTCGAGAGCGACGCCACCGAGCTGTTACGGGCGACGATCTTCGCGGCGGCTGCGTTCCGCGTTGCGAGAGCGTGCCGGTAGGCCGCCCACCGCTGGTCGACGATCCGCTTCACGAGCAGCGACTCGTGCTGCAGCCGCTGCTGCCGCGCGGCGAGCGCGGCGAGCCGCGGGTCCTGGGCCGGCCGCGGCGCCCACGGATGGGCGGCCACGACGGCCCAGGCGACGAGGAAGACCACGAGCCCGGCGACCAGCGCGTACAGACGTCCGACATGGTCAGTCATCGTGTCCGCCTCCTCCGTCGGAACCGTCGCCCTGTCCTTCGTGCTCACCGCCGTGCCGGTGGATCACGTGGACGATCGGCGGCGCACGGTGGTAGACGACGGCCTGCGGGGCAACTGCGGCGGGTGCGGCCGCCGGATGCGAGGCGACGGGAAGCGGCGGAATCGCCGGCGGCTTCTTGCGCAGCTCCGCCAGGAGCGTGCGCTCGGCCCGATCGAGCGCACGAGTCTGTTTCGCGATCTGCACCGCGCTCACGTGCGAGGTCGCGGTCGCGTTCGCGCCGAGCTGCGTCGTGCGCAGCGCGGCGAAGGTGCCTGCAATCGCGGCGAACGCGACCACGACCGCAACGATGAGTGCATGTGTGCGTTTCATGAGGGCCACGCTACGAGTGCCTCCGCCAGGCCCGGGCCAGGGGAAGGCAAAGCTTTCGCCAGGAATCCGTGAATTCGCCGATGCGGAGGCGGACAACCGTGGAACGATGGGATCCGTGAACGTCTTGCTGGTCGAGGACGACGATGCGATCGCCGAGCCGCTGGCTGTCGGCCTGCGCCGGGAAGGCTTCGAGGTCACGCGCGCGGCGACAGGGGCCGAGGCGCTGGCTGCCGAGGGTGCAGACCTGGTGCTGCTCGACCTTCGGCTCCCGGACGTCGACGGCTTCTCGGTCTGCCGTGAGCTGCGTGCGCGCTCCGACGTTCCGATCATCGTCGTGTCGGCGCGCGGCGAGGAGGTCGACCGCGTCGTCGGCCTCGAGCTGGGCGCCGACGACTACGTCGTCAAGCCGTTCGGGCTACGGGAGCTGATCGCGCGGATCCACGCGGTCACGCGCCGCACCGGCGAGCACCGCGGCTCGGATCACGACGAGGAGCTCGTCGCCGGGGCCCTTCGGATCGATCTCCGCGCCCATCGGGTGAGGGTCGACGGCTCCGAGGTGTCGCTCACCGCGAAGGAGTTCGCGCTGCTGGCGCTGCTCGCCCGCGAGCCCGGTGCGGTCGTCGACCGGGAACGGATCCTGCGGGAGGTCTGGAACACGACGTGGTACGGGTCGTCGAAGACGATCGACGTCCATGTGGCTGCGCTCCGCCGCAAGCTCGGCGATCCCGCGTGGATCGAGACGGTGCGCGGGATCGGGCTTCGTCTCCGTCCGGAATGAGCCGCCGCCTCCTCGCGAGCTATCTCGCGCTGACCGTCGCGGTGCTGATCGCGCTCGAGGTCCCGCTCGCGATCGTCAACGCGCGGAACGAACGCCAGGACCTCACGGCGAAGGTCGAGCGTGACGCGTTCGCGGTCGCGTCGCTGGCAGAGGACACGCTGCAGCGCGGGGGCGGGCCCTCGCCGGCGCTGCAGCGGGTCGTCGTCCGCTACCAGGCTGCGACGGGTGGGCGTGTCGTGATCGTCGATCGAAGCGGGCGTCGCGTTGCCGACTCGCATCCGACGAGCCCGAACGAGACAGAGTTCGCGACGAAAGCACGTCCCGAGATCCTGACGGCACTGCACGGTCGCGTGGCCACCGGCATCCGCTACTCGTCGACGCTGCACAGACGGCTGCTCTACGTCGCCGTGCCCGTCGCCTCCGGCGGGGCGCTGCTCGGTGCGGTACGCATCACCTACCCGACGTCCACGCTCGACGCTCGAGTGACGCGCTACCGGCTCGCGCTGCTCGCAGTCGGCCTGCTGGTGATCGCAGCCGCTGCGGCGACGGGGCTCGTGCTCGCCCGGTCGATCTCCCGCCCTCTCCGCCGGCTCGAACAGGTCGCCGGCCGCGTCGGCGCCGGCGACCTCACCGCCCGGGCGAAGGAGGACGACGGCCCGCCGGAGGTGCGCATGCTCGCAGCCGAACTGAACCGCTCGACGGCGAAGCTCGAGGCGCTGCTGACGTCACAGGAGCAGTTCGTCGCAGACGCCTCGCACGAGCTGCGAACACCCCTGACGGCGTTGCGGCTTCGGCTCGAGACGGGTGACCACGATGCTGCGATCGCCGAGGTCGACCGGCTCGCGCGTCTCGTAAGCGAGCTCCTCGCACTCGCACGCGCCGACGCCGGGCAGGAGCCGGCGAGCGAGGTCGACCTCGCACGCCTCGCCGCCGCCCGGGTCGACGTGTGGGAGCCGCTCGCGACCGAGCGCGGTGTCCGGCTCGTGGGGCCCGAGCCCGCGGACGTCCATCGTCCGAGCGGGCCCCGGACGGATTGAGCAGGTGCTCGACAACCTGCTCTCGAATGCGCTCGAGGCCGCACCTCGTGGATCGTCGGTGTTCGTCCGGCTCGCAGGCGCGGAGTTGCACGTCGTCGACGAAGGGCCCGGTCTGTCGGCCGAGGAGCGTGCCCATGCGTTCGACCGCTTCTGGCGCGGCCGGAGCGGCCCGGGATCGGGGCTCGGGCTGGCGATCGCGAAGCGGCTCGTCGAGCTCGACGCCGGCGAGATCGCCCTCGGCGAGGCGGCCTCCGGCGGGGTCGACGCCGTCGTCCGCTACCCGGCGCTGCGCGCCGCGCGCTCGCGGCTACGCGCTCCGACCGTACGGTCGTAGAGAGTGACCGTCCGCTCGGCGACCGCGCGCCAGCTGAACTCGTCGACGGCGCGCCTCCGGCCGGCCTCGCCCATCCGCCGGGCCCGCTCGGGGTCTGCGAGGAGCTCGTTCACACGTTCCGCAAAGTGGGCGGCGAAGCTTGCCGGATCGATCGGATTGCCGTCCGCACCGAGCTCGACCGGAACGAGCAGCCCCGTCTCGCCGTCGACGACGACCTCCGGGATGCCGCCGACCGCCGACGCGACGACCGGGGCGCCGCACGCCATCGCCTCCAGGTTGACGATCCCGAGCGGCTCGTAGATCGACGGCACGCAGAACACGCTCGCGTGGGAGAGCAGCTGAATCACGTCGGGCTTCGGCAGCATCTCTTCGATCCAGACGACGCGGTCCCGTTGCGCGCGGAGCCGCTCGACGCGTTCTCGTGTCGCGCGCTCGACCTCGGGCTCGTCGGGGGCGCCGGCGCAGAAGACGAGTTGCGCGCCCGCGTCGATCTCGAGACCGGCATCGAGGAGGTGGACGATCCCTTTCTGGCGGGTGATGCGCCCGACGAACAGCACGATCGGCACGTCCGGCAGGACGCCGTGTCGCTCGAGGGCGTCGGTGCGCCCGTCGAACGCATACTCGTCGGTGTCGATGCCGTTGTAGACGACGTCGATTCGATTCGGGTCGACCTGTGGATACGCGCTTCGAATGTCCGCGCGCATCGCGCTCGACACGGCGACGATCGCGTCGGCGGCCTCGACGGCGGTGCGCTCGCAGAACGACGAGAGCGCGTAGCCGCCGGCGCCGAGCTGTTCGGCTTTCCAGGGACGCATCGGCTCGAGGCTGTGCGTCGTCACCACGTGCGGGATGCCGTGCAGGAGCTTCGCCAGGTGACCGCCGAGGTTCGCGTACCACGTGTGCGAGTGCACGACGTCGGCGTCGCCGAGGTCCGCCGCCATCGCGAGGTCGACGGAGATCGTCTGCAGAGCCGGGCTTGCGCCGGCGAGCTCGTCCCACGGTGCGAATGCGAGCGCGCCCGCGCGCGGCGCGCCGAAGCAGCGAACCTCGAGCTCGATCAGCTTCGCGAGCTCGCGTGCCAGGTACTCGACGTGCACGCCCGCGCCGCCGTACACGTCCGGCGGATATTCGCGGGTGAGGAGCACGGCTTTCACGGCACGACACCGTACCCGCCGGTCCGGGTCCTGATACTCGTGAGCGGGTGTTGACCATGACCCGGCACGCGGGTTTCGCAGGTGTGGACCAGGACCGCTTCGAGCGACCGCGCGGGTTCCGCGATCCTGCGAGTCTCGGCGCCGGCGCCGACACGCTGCCGGGAGTCGGGCCGACGGTCGCGAAGCGGTTGCGGGCGCTCGGCATCGCGACGGTGGGTGACGTGCTGTTCCATGCGCCGCGCCGTTACGAGCGCGCGGCGGACGAGGTGTCGATCGCGCAGCTCTGGGGGCCCGACGAGGTCGCGATCGCGGGAGTCGTCCGCGACGTGCGCTCGCGGCGCCTCGGCGGACGCCGCACGATCGTGACCGCGCGCGTCGAGGACGAGAGCGGCTCGATCTCGGCATCGTGGTTCAACCAGCCGTGGCTCGTCGACCGGCTCGCGCCCGGCACGCACATCCGGCTCCGCGGCAAGCTCGGCCGCCACGGGTTCGACGTCAAGAGCTACGACGTCGGCGAGGCGCGGGCGACCGCCGACTTCGCACCCGTGTATCCCGCGAGCGAGCAGGTTCCGTCGTGGCGGTTGCGCGAGCTCGCGCGGGCGGCGCTCGACGGTCACGTCCACGCGATCCGCGATCCGCTGCCTGCGACGCTCGAGCTACCGCTCCGCCGCGACGCTCTCGCAGCGATCCACTTCCCGGCAGACGAGGTGGAGGCAGAGCAGGCGCGGCGCCGTCTCGCGCTCGACGAGCTCGTGACGTTGCAACTCGCGGTCGCCCGCTCCCGTGACGACGACGCGGTTGCGATCGCGCTGCCGCCGCCGGGCGAGCTGATCGCGCGCTATCGAGCCGCGTTGCCGTTCGTGCTCACCGAGCATCAGGAGCGCGCGATCGCCCAGATCGACGGCGACCTCGCGCGCTCGACCCCGATGCAACGCCTGCTACAGGGCGATGTCGGGTCGGGGAAGACGGTCGTCGCGCTGTATGCGCTGCTGCGGGCGGTCGAGACCGGACGGCAGGGTGCGCTGATGGCGCCGACCGAGACGCTCGCCGAGCAGCACTTCCTGACCGTCGAGTCGCTCTGCACCGAGGTCGGTGTGCGCTGTGTGCTGCTCACCGGCTCGGCCGGGTCGAAGCGCGTGCGCGACGCGATCGCCGCCGGGGAGGCGCAGATCGCGGTCGGCACACACGCGTTGATCCAACGCGAGGTCGAGTTCGCCGATCTCGCGGTCGCGGTCGTCGACGAGCAGCACCGATTCGGAGTCGAGCAGCGCAAGGCGCTCGCGGAGGGCCGCGCGCCGCACGTTTTGCACATGACCGCGACACCGATTCCGCGCACGCTCGCACTCACCATCTACGGCGACCTGGCGGTGAGCGAGATCGCGAAGCCGCCGGCCGATCGCAAGCCGATCGTGACCGCGTGGGTCGGCGCGGAACGCTCGTCGGAGGCGTACGAGCGGTTGTGTCGCCATCTCGACGCAGGCCGTCAGGCGTACGTCGTCTGCCCGCTGATCGAGCAGTCGGAGACGCGGCTTGCCCGCGCCGCCGAGGCGGAGGCGGAGCGGCTGCGGAACGCCGAGCTTCGCGGCTATCGCGTCGGGCTGCTGCACGGGCGACTGAAGCCCGGCGAACGTCGTGACGTGATGCGGCAGTTCAAGGACGGCGAGCTCGACGTGCTCGTCGCGACCACCGTGATCGAGGTCGGGGTCGACGTCCCGAACGCGACGATCATGATCGTGCAGGAGGCCGACCGGTTCGGGCTCGCGCAACTCCACCAGCTTCGCGGTCGCGTCGGGCGTGGGAGCGAGCAGAGCTATTGCCTGCTCGTCTCGCGAGCGAAGATCGAGCTGACGGACACTGCGCAGGCCCGTCTGCAGGCGCTCGTCGATTCGACCGACGGCTTCGCGCTCGCCGAGGCCGATCTCGAGCTGCGCGGCGAGGGGCAGCTGCTCGGAACCCGACAGTCGGGCTGGAGCGACCTGCGGTTCACCCGCCTGCGCGAGGATCGCGACCTGCTCGAGCAGGCGCGAGACCTGGCTCGTGAGCTTCGCGACGTCGACGGGCCCTGGCAGGACGAGGTCGATCGTCTGCACGGCGCGCCGGAGGCGTAGAGCCGGCTTGCCGGGAACGGGCAGGGCCGGCTTGCGCCGGCCCTGCGCTCCGGAGTCGCCGCCGGAACGGCTTTCGCGCGAATCGCTACGTGACGACGAGCTTCAGGTGGTTGTCGTCAGGTGCCTGCCCGACCATCGTGATGTGGTACACGCCGCGCCCGAGCGCAATCTGCTTGCCGACTCCGTCGAGCTTCGTTCCCGCGGGGCCGGCGACCTTCAACGCCGCCTCGTCGAGGTTGCGGAGCTTGATCGGGCCCTTGACCGAGAGCGTCGTCTTGTATGCGCCGCCGACCGAGAACCAGTGGCAGCCGGGGTCCTTCATGGCGACCGTGACGGTCTTCGCAGCCTGAGCGTGCGACGGGCGGGCGAGCGCCTGGCTCGCGCCGAGCGCGAGGAGGGCGGCGACCGCAATCGAGATGGTGAGGGCTTTCATTGGTGGCGACTCCTTCTTCCTTCGTCCCGGGCCCGCGCGTGCGGGCCTCTCATTGCGCCTGATCGTGGCGGAGCGCGGACGATGCGCCCTCCGGGGTCGGCAGCAGACGTGTTGCGGGAAGGTTCCGGCGTCGAGTCCGTAGGAAGCCGCAGCGGAGGGGTTACGCTCAGGGTCGATGGCCTACGACGAGGCGCTTGCGGACCGCATTCGCGAACTGGTCGGTGACGAGCCCGGGCTCAGCGAGATGAAGATGTTCGGCGGGCTCGCATTCCTCGTGAACGGCAACATGGCGGTCTCCGCCAGTGGGCGAGGCGGCCTCATGGTCCGCGTCGATCCGACGGATTCCGCGGGTCTCGTCGCCGGCTCGCAGGCACGCGTGATCGAGATGCGTGGGCGACCGATGCCGGGTTGGCTCTTCATCGAGGTCGCCCACCTCGAGACGAAGCAGGCGCTCTCGGAATGGGTCGAACGTGGTGTGTCGTTTGCCCGCTCACTGCCGCCCAAGTCGTAGCTACCCGGCGCACCGCGCGAGCGAGACGGGGTTGTTGACGCGGCTCCCGGTAGCCGGGTCGAAGCTCGGGCTTCCGGGTCATCTGGAGCTCCTTCCGTGTCGGACCGTCGGATCCGGCCGTATTCGATGCCGGTAACCGCTCGCTAACAGCGGGCCGGATCCAGCCGACGCCGGCGCGATAGTTGGTGCTCATGTCGGGCGTCGGCACGCCGCTGCTCGTCGCGGTCTTCGTCGTGGCTGCCGCGGCGACGTGGGTCGCGGGCAATGCGCTCTCGAAGACGACCGACGCACTCGACTTCCGCCTGAATCTCGGGGAGGAGCTCGGCGGGCTGCTTCTGCTCTCCGTCGCGGGCAGCCTGCCCGAGCTCGCGATCACCGTGTCCGCCGCCGCTGTCGGGCAACCTCGACCTCGCCGCCGGCAATCTGATCGGTGGGATCGCGGTGCAGACGATGGTGCTCGTCGTGTGCGACGCCGCAGTGGGGCGCGAGCGGCCGCTGACGTTTCTCGTCGGCGCGTTGAGCCCCGTGCTCGAAGGGCTGCTGGTCGTGCTCGTCGTGTCGGGCGTGTTGATGGGATCGCTGCTGAGCCCTTCGACGGCGATCGGCGGCGTGGTCAGCCCTGCCTCGGTCGGGATCGTCGTCGTGTGGACGTTCGGCGTCTACGTGATCAACAAGGTGCGGAAGAGCCCGCGGTGGAAGATCACGATGGAAGGCGCGCAACGGGGCCGTCGGCATCATCGCGATCCGCTGCCGGATCAAGCAGCACCCGTTCGCGTCGCGCTCGACGAGCACAGGTGGCGGCGATCTTCGGCGGCGCCTGTGCCGTGACGCTCGCGCATGGGCGTCGTGCTGGAGATGAGCGGCAACACGCTCGCCGACCGGGCAGGCGTCAACGGCGTGATCTTCGGCGCGACGGTGCTCGCCGGCGCGACGGCGCTGCCGGAGATCAGCTCCGGGATCGCGGCCGTCCGCCTCGGCGACAACGCGCTCGCGCTCGGCGACATCTTCGGCGGCAACGCGTTCCAGCTCTGCCTCTTCCTCGTTGCCGACATCGTGGCCGGACGCACCGGTGCTCCCTCAGGCCGGCAGCCTCAACGCCTGGCTCGCGTCGCTCGGCGTCGGGCTGACCGCGATCTACGCGATGGGGGTGATCATCCGGCCGCTGCGGTGCCGAGCGAGGCTCGGCCCGGACTCGATCCTCGCGATCGTCGTCTTCGCGGTCGGCATCGCCGGGCTGTTCGTCGTCCCGCGGTAGGTGCCAGGCACCGTCACGAGTGTGCAACGAACCGTCCACAGGCCCTGGCGGCGGCTGCCCCTGATCGGCATGGTTGAGCGCGGCGAAGGCGGGATGCCACTGCCGGAAGAGGGGTCGCGCGTGGACCCGCCGGTGCCAGGCGCCAGGCCTGACACGTCTCGAGCGGGCACCATCAGCGACATGCGGATCATCGCCGGCACCCACCGGGGACAACGGATCGCCGCCCCCAGGGGCATCGCGACCCGGCCCACGTCCGACCGCGTCCGCGAGAACGCGTTCAACCTGATCGGCCCCGTCGACGGCGCCGACGTGCTCGACCTGTTCGCAGGCTCCGGCGCGCTCGGGCTCGAGGCTCTCTCTCGCGGCGCCGACCGGGTCGTCTTCGTCGAGTCGGACCGCGACGCGTGCCGCACGATCAACGCGAACCTCGACAAGCTGAAGCTGCACGGCACGGTCCTCTGCCAGGACGTGCTGCGCGCCGTCGGATCCGAGCGGAGGGCCTACGACCTCGTGCTCTGCGACCCGCCGTACGACTTCGACCGCACGCGCCTCGCGCCGCAGCTCGCCCGGCTGCTCCAGCCGGATGGGCTCCTCGTCTACGAGAGCTCCGGCCGCGAGCAGCCCCCGGAGGTGCCTCTCCTCACGGAGACGACGTCGCGCAAGTACGGTTCCGCCCGGCTGACGCTCTACCGACGATGATCACCGCGATCTACCCCGGCACCTACGACCCCGTCACGAACGGGCACGTCGACGTGATCTCGCGCGCAGCGCGGATCTTCGATCGCGTCGTCGTCGGCGTCGTCGGCAACCCCCATCACAAGGAGCCGATGTTCCCGGTGGACGAGCGGGTCGTATTCCTCAAGGAGGCGCTGAAGGACCTTCCGAACGTCGAGGTGGACGTGTTCAGCGAGCTCGTGGTCGACTTCGCCCGCCGCTGGGACGCCCATGCGATCGTCAAGGGCCTCCGCGTCGTCTCCGACTTCGAGTACGAGTTCCAGATGAATCAGCTCAACCGCCATCTCGCCCCGGACATCGAGACGGTGTACGTGATGGCGAGCCCGCAGGTCAGCTTCGTCTCCTCGAGCGGCGTCAAGGAGATCGCGTCGTTCGGCGGAAACGTCGACGAGCTCGTACCGCCGATCGTCGCCCGCCGCCTGAAGGAGCTGTACCCGGACGGGCGCGGCGGGGCGCCGCTGTCCGACCAGGAGTAATACTCTTCCGGCGATGGACGTACTCGTACTCATCGACAAGCTCGACGACCTCGTGCACAACGCCAAGGCGGTCCCGCTCACCGATCAGGTGCGGATCGACCGCGAGGAGATCTACGACATCCTCGACCAGATGCGCGCCACGATCCCCGAGGAGATCAAGCAGGCCCGCTGGATCGTCAAGGAGCGGCAGGAGATGCTCGGCGAGGCCAAGCGGGAGCAGGATCGCCTGCTCGGCGAGGCGCGGGAGCAGGCGGTGCGCGAGGCGTCGCAGACCGAGATCGTCAAGCTGGCCGAGCGCCAGGCGCAGGAGATCATCGACGAGGCCAAGCGGCAGGCCCGCGAGATGCGGCTCGAGATGGAGGATTGGGCCGACGGGATGCTGGCGACGCTCGAGACCAACCTCGATCGCTTCCTGACCGCGGTCCGCCGCGGCCGGGAGCGGTTGCACGAGCGCTCGCAGGAGTCGGTCGTCGCCGGGATCGGCCCGGTCGACCTCTCCGACGACGGCTCGGCCTACTAGCTAGTCCCCCCTGCGGCGTTCGCTACGCTCGTTCCGATGACGAGCTTCAGCCTGCGTCAGGTGAAGCTCCGTCCCGGTGAGGCGTACCGCGACGAGCTCGAGTTGGAGCTGCAGGCGTTCGACTTCGGCGGCCAACGCTACGTGCCGGTGCCGGAGAAGGTGCCGGCGCTGTTCGAGATCTCTCGAGCGAACACCGGAACGGTCTTCACGCTCTCCTTCACGGCCCGTGTGTACGGGCCGTGCTACCGCTGCCTGGGCGACGCCGTGCTCGAGCTGCCGATCTCGGGGCGCGAGTACCAGGCCGAGTCGCCCGACGACGAGCAGCTGACCACGCCGTACATTCACGGAGCGAACCTCGACCTCTCGGCGTGGGCCCACGACGCCGTTGCGCTGGCGCTCCCGGAGAAGATCCTCTGCCGGCCGGACTGTGCGGGTCTCTGCTTCGTCTGCGGCAAGAACCTGAACGACGAGCCGCACACCCACGAGGAGCGTGAAGCCGATCCGCGCTGGGCGGCGCTCGAGGCGCTACGAAACGATCTCTGACCGGCGTTCCATCAGCACGACGTCGAGCCACTTGCCACGCTTCTGCGCGATCCGCTCGCGCGTCCCGACGATCCGGAAGCCGCAGCTCGAATGGAGCGCGACCGACGGAGCATTGCCGGCGAGGATCCCCGCCTGGATCGTCCAGATCGCGGCGTCGTCCGCCCGCCGCACGAGCTCCTGCAGGAGCGCGCGCCCGACGCCGCGGCGGCGCGCGGCGCGGGCGACGTAGACCGAGACCTCGGTGACGCCGCGGTAGCACTCGCGGCTCGACACCGGAGAGAGCGCGGCCCAGCCGACGACTTCGCCGTCGGAGAGGGCGACGAGCCGCGGCGCGGCGAGGTGACCCGCATCCCACTCGTCCCACGCGGGGACGCGCTCCTCGAAGGTGCCCTGATCGAGCCCTTCGGCGTAGATACGGGCCGCGTCCGGCCAGTGGCCGGGGAGGAGATCGCCGATCGTCACCGCTCGATCGTACGAGTCGCCGCGGCGCGACCGCTACACTGCGCCGCCGATGGCAGTCCCGAAGAGAAAGACGTCGAAGGCCCGCCGCGACCAGCGTCGCGCGCAGCACGCGATCGAGGCGCCGCGCGTCAACACCTGCCCGCAGTGCGGCTCGCCGAAGCGGCCGCACCGCATCTGCCCGACCTGCGGCACCTACAGGGGCCGCGAAGTCGAGCCGCTCCGCCTCGACCACCCGTAGACTTCGCCGCTGTGGCGCGGATCGCCGTCGACGCACTCGGGGGCGACAACGCGCCGCGGGAGGTGATTCTCGGCGCCCTCGATGCGGCCGCCGACGGGATCGAGGTGACCCTGTACGGCCCCGCTTCCCTCGACACGCAGGGGCTTCCGCTCGTGGCGACGACCGAGCGGATCGACATGGCGGACAAGCCGGCCGAGGCGGTCCGGGCCAAGCCCGACTCGAGCCTCGTGGCGGCCGTGCGCGCCGCCGGCGCCGGCGAGGCAGACGCCGTCGTCTCGGCGGGGAACACCGGCGCGATGCTCGCCGCGGGGCTGCTCCACCTGCGCCGGCTGCCCGGCGTGCTCCGCCCGGCGATCGCGGTGCCGATCCCGGCGCGGGAAGGCGTCACCGTTCTGCTCGACGCCGGGGCGAACGCCGACGCGCGCCCGGAGCACCTCGTGCAGTTCGCGCACATGGGCGCGGTCTTCTGCGAGGAACTGCTCGACGTGCATCGGCCCGAGGTGCGCCTGCTCTCGATCGGCGAGGAGGACGAGAAGGGCAATCAGCTGACGCTCGAGGCCAATCGGCTCCTGCGCGAGGAGGGCGACCGCCTGAACTTCGGCGGCAACGCCGAGAGCCGCGACCTGCTCCTCGGCGTCGCCGACGTGATCGTCGCCGACGGGTTCACGGGCAACGTGGTGCTGAAGCTGCTCGAGGGGACGATCAAGGATCTCCTCGACGTGATGCGGGCCGAGATCACCGCCACGGTGATCGGCAAGCTGGGCGGCCTCCTGATCCAGCCGTCCGCCCGCCGCCTCCGGCACCGGTTCGATCCGGACACCTACGGCGGTGCGTACCTGCTCGGCCTGCGCGGCCTCGCGGTGATCGCGCACGGCAACTCGCACCGCCGCGCGATCGCGAACGCGATCAGGCTCGCGGCCCGGGGCGTCGACCACCGTGTCGTCGACCGGCTTGCGGAGCGGTTGCCCGAGCGCGTCCGTGTATGATCGCCCGGATTTTCGGCCCCCAATCTGCATCGAGGTGACATGGCAGCGTCGCGTGAAGAGGTCTTCGAGCGAGTCAAGGAAGTTCTGAAGGAGCAGCTCGGAGTCGAGGACGATCAGATCACGGAGGAGGCGTCGTTCCAGAACGACCTCGACGCCGACTCGCTCGACCTCGTCGAGCTGATCATGGAGCTCGAGGACCAGTTCGGGATCAAGATCTCCGACGAGGATGCGCAGAAGATCACGACCGTCGGCCAGGCAGTCGACTACGTCACCTCGCACCAGTAGCTCCAACTCACTCAGGGAGCTGATCGACGCGCTCCCACCCGACCGGGCGGCGGCGGTCTTCACTCACGCCTCCTGGGCGGCCGACCGCAGCGCCTCGTACGAGAGGCTCGAGTTCCTCGGCGACTCGGTGCTGGAGCTCGCCGTCGCGCGTGCCCTGTACGAGCGCTTTCCCGGCTTCGCCGAGGGGCGGATGGCGAAGGTGCGGTCGCACGTCGTCTCGCGTGCGAGCTGTGCCGTCGTCTCGCGCGAGCTCGAGCTGGGTGAGCGGCTGCGCGGCGCGGCCGTCGGGCTCACCGCCGAGGAGGCCGAACGGCTGGTGCAGAACCGCAACGTGCTCGCCGCCGTCCTCGAGGCAGCGCTCGCCGGGCTCTTCCTCGAGCACGGGTTCGAGCAGATCGAGGCCGCGATCGTGGCAGCGTTCGAGCCGCGCATCGAGTACGCCGTCAACTCGCACGTCGACCACAAGACCGAGCTGCAGGAGCGCCTCGCGCGCACCGGCCGCGCGGTGTCGTACGCCGTGGTGAACGTCGAGGGCCCGCCGCACGACCGGAGCTTCACCGCGGCCGCAGTCATCGACGACCGGACGTTCGGCACCGGAAGCGGATCGTCGAAGAAGGACGCCGAGCAGGCAGCGGCTGCGCAGGCGCTCGAGGCGCTCAGCGCAGAAGGCGGCGATGCAGGCTCTGCGTCTCGGCAGACGGGCTGATCCCGAGGTCGTCGCGCAGCCGCGTCCGGAGCGCCTCGTAGACGAGCAGAGCCTGGGCGCAGTTTCCTTCCTGCTCGAGTGCCTCCATCAGCAGCCGGTGCCCGGACTCGCGGTAGGGCTCGAGCGCAACGAGCGTGCGTCCCGCGCGCACGGCCGCCGCGAGCTCGGTGCCGCCGATGCCGAGCGTGGAGCGCCCGTACGCCTCGAGCGCGCGCACGTGGAGCTCGGCGAGCCGCCCTCGCTCCACGTCGATCCAGTCGCCCGACTCGCCGGCGAGGAACGGCCGCCCGCAGACGAACATCGCCACCTGCGACGGCCCCCACGCCTCGTGCGGCCGGTCTTGCGACAGCGCGCTCTCGGCGCGGTGCACCGCCTCGACCGCCTCCTCGACGTCCACCCGGAGCGGTTCGACGTCGATGCGGAGGCCGTCCAGGGGCACGACCCGCCGGAGCTTCGAGAGCAGGGGCGCGAGCCCGCCGTCGTGCCCGTCGGCCCAGACCGCGCCGGGCAGCTCGTCGCGCGTGATCGTCCGCAGCCGGTTCGAGACGAGATAGGCGAGCAGGATGCGACCCTGCCGCCCGGGGAGCTCGTGCTCCACGCGGCGGCCCTCGAGCTCGACCACGAAGCGGCCGCACAGCTGCACCTTTCCCGCCAATCAGCCGCCAACATAAGCCCAACGCCGGAGGCGTACAACGCGCACGATCACGACGAAGGGAGCGAGATGAGCAAGCAGATCACCTGTGAGTGCGGGTACGTGATCCGCGGCGAGAGCGAGCGGGAGGTCGTCCAGGGAGCGCGCGACCACATGCGTGCCGACCATCCCGATCTCCTCGACAAGGTCACCGATGCCGACCTCGCCGGCTGGATCGAGGAGATCTGAGATGAGCGCCGCCTTCGATTCCGTCACCTACAAGGAGACGACCCGCGTCCAGTGGCAGGACGCGGCCGAGGCCTGGCGCCGCTACGACCCCGTGTTCGACCGCTGGCTCGGCGAGGCGACCGAGGCGATGCTCGACCTCGCCGGCGTCGGGCCCGGAAGCCGCGTGCTCGACATCGCGGCCGGCTCGGGCGGCCAGACGATCGGCGCGGCGCGGCGGGTCGGAGCGGCCGGCGCCGTGCTCGCGACCGACATCTCCTCGAACATCCTCCGCGAGGCAGAGGCCACGGCCCGCGCCGCGGGCCTCGCGAACGTGGCCACGCGCGTGATGGACGGTGAGCGGCTCGAGGTCGAGCAGGGCTCGTTCGACGCTGCGGTCTCCCGGCTCGGACTGATGTACCTGCCGGACAAGCAGCGCGCGCTCGAGGAGGCGCGGGCCGCGCTCAGGCCGGGTGGCCGCTACGCGGCGCTGGTCTTCGCCGAGCCCGACCGCAACCGCTTCTTCTCGGTGCCGATCGCGATCATCCGCGAGCGGGCCGGGTTGCCGCCGCCCGCGCCGGGCCTGCCGGGGCCGTTCTCGGCGGTCGGCCTGGGTGACCTGCTCACGGCGGCCGGCTTCGAGGACGTCGAGGTCCGGCGAATCGAGGCGCCCCTTCGTCTCGCGAGCGCGGCCGACTGCGCGAAGCTCGAACGGGAGTCCTTCGGCGCCCTGCACCAGATGCTCGCGAGCCTGTCGGCGGACGAGCAGAGCGACGTGTGGGCCGAGATCGGCCAGGCGCTGCGCGAGTTCGAGGGCCCGGACGGCTTCGTCGGCCCGTGCGAGCTGCTCGTGGGAGGCGGCACGGCGTAAAGCCGACGCGACCGGTGCCTGGCACCAAGGGTCTCCCATCCGGGGCGGGCGATAGCCTCTCGTCGGCGTGCACCTGAAGGCGATCACCCTGCGCGGCTTCAAGTCGTTCGTCGACCCTGTCGAGATTCGGCTGGAGCCCGGGGTCGCGGTGGTGGTCGGGCCGAACGGCTCGGGCAAGTCGAACGTCTCGGACTCGATCCTCTGGGCGACCGGCTCGATGAGCCCCGGCGAGCTGCGCGCCGAGAAGCCGGACGACGTGCTCTTCGCCGGCTCGGGCGGGCGCGAGGCCGTCGACACCTGCGAGGTCGACCTGCTCTTCGACAACGCCGACGGCGCATGGCCCGAGCTGCCCTTCGCCGAGGTCTCGGTCGCGCGGCGGCTGCACCGTGGCGGCGAGGGTCACTACCTCGTCAACCGTGCGCCCGTTCGCCGCCTCGACCTCGTCGAGCTGCTCTCGGACGTCGGCCTCGGCGGTGGGCTGCGTTCCGTCATCTCGCAGGGCCGGGTCGAGACCGTGCTCAACTCGAAGCCCGTCGAGCGCCGCGAGCTCGTGGAGGAGGCCGCCGGCCTCGGCCGGTTCAAGCGCCGCCGGCATCGGGCGGAGCTGAAGCTCGCCCGGGTGGCGGTCCAGGTCGACCGCGCGCGCGACCTCGAGGACGAGGTTCGGAAGCATCTTCGCCCGCTCGCCCTGCAGGCGACCGCGGCCGAGCGGGCCGAGAAGCTCGGCCACGAGATCGCCCGGCTCCAGGCCGCGATCGCAACGCTCGACCTGGCACGGCTCGCCGAGCGACGCTCGGGAGCCGAGACCCGCCGTGCCGAGGCCGCCGAGGAGCGTCGCGCGCTCGACGCCCAGATCGCCGACCTGGTGGCAGCGCGCGAGCGCGCCGAGGTCGAGCTCACCGATGCCGCAGGAGCCCGCGAGGGGACCACCGCCGCCCTCTACCGGCTCGCGTCGAGTAGCGAGCGGATCGCGCTCCGCCGCGAGGCGGCGTCGCTGCTGGCGACGAGCCTGGCGGCCGAGCTCGATGCGGCACGCAACCACGATCCGCGCGCGTCGGCGGGGCTCGAAGAGGGAGCCCGTGCCGCCGCTGCGGCCGCCCAGCAGGCCGCGGCCGAGCTCGCCCGCGCGCAGCTCGAGGCCGAGGAGCAGTGGGCCCGGGTCGCCGCGGCCGAGCGCCGCGCCCAGGCCGAGCTGGCCGCGGAGCTCGATGCGGTCTTGGCCAGGCGCGGCGAGGCGGAGAGACTGCTCACCGGCGGCGGCCGGGATGCCCTGCTCGCCCTGCGCGGGGCGACGGAGCGTCTGGCGATGCGTCACGAGTCGGCCCAGCGCCTGCGCGTCGAGGTCGAAGCTGAGCTCACGGAGACCCGTCGGCGCGGCGGGGGCCCGTCGGCCTTCGAGCTCGAGCGCGCCGCCGACGAGGCCGATGCGGCGGCGCGTGCCGCCCACCGCGAGCAGGACGATCTCGAAGCCCGCGCCGTGCTCGCGCGCGAGCGCGTGGCGGCGGTGGAGCTGGCGCTGTCGGAGCGGGAGGGATTGCCGCCCGCGGCGCGCGCACTCGCGGAGCAGGGAGAGGAGCTGGCGCTCCAGCGGGTCGAGATCGTGGCCGGCCGCGAGCGCGCTGTCGCGGCGGCGCTGGGCCACCTCGCGTCGGCCGTGCTGGCCTCCGACCCGGAGCGCGGGCTCGAGCTGGTCGAGCGCGCACGCGCGGCCGGTCTCGGTTCCGTCCGTGTCCTCGTCGGCCGCGACCCGGGGACGCTCGCGGGCGTGCCGGTGGTCGTCGCGCGACGCATTGCTCTCCTCCAGCGGCCCGGCCGTCACCGAGGACGGGCTGGGCTGGGATCCGCAGCGGGGCGAGCTCTGGTTCGCCGGCGAGGCCGCCGAGGCGGTGCTGCTCGAGCTCGACACGCGCCGCCGCGAGCTCGCGGCCGAGGCCGACGAGCTCGAGGCCCGCGCCGAGCAGGCGGCACAGCTCGCGGCTGCAGCGGACGAGCGGGCGGCTGCCGCCGGGCGTGCGTTCGCGCCGGTCGCGCACCTGCGTGGCGTCCGGCGCGCGTCGCCGGCACTGCTCGAGCACCTGCTCGCCGGCGCCGAACGGCTCGACGAGACACTGCGGATCGCGGCCGCTGCTGCGACCCGCCTCGAGGCGCCGCTCGCCGAACGGGCCGCCCGGCTGGCCGACGACCTGGGCGGGATCTCTGCGCGCGAGGCCGAGCTTCGTCACGCGGCCGCCGCGCACGAGGAGCGTGGGCTCGCCGCCGAGCGCCACGCCAACGGGCGTGTCGCTCACGGCGGCGATGTCGGCGTCGGGGCGACCGATCGCGCGCAGGAGCTGCAGCTGCGCGTCGAGGCAGCCGCCCGCGCGGCGGAAGAGTCGGCCGAGCGGGCACGCCTCGCTGCGCGCGCGCTGGCCGAGTCCGACGGCATCCGCTCGCTCCGCCCGAGCGCACTGGTGCTCGAGCGCCTGCTCGCGGGCACGGGCCGGCTCGAGGCCGCGCTCACCGTCGAGGTCGAGCGCTTCGACAGCCCGCTCCGCGCGCGCGTCGAGGCGCAGGCGGCCCGCACCGGTGAGCTCGGCGCCGATCTGCGCCGCCTCGGTGCGGAGGAGGTCGAGCTCAGGCAGGGCGCCGCCCAGGCGGGCGAGCGGCTGTCGGCGGTCGACGTCGAGCTGGCGCGTATCGACGCCGAGCACGACGAGGCCGAGCGCCGACTCACTGCCGCGGGAGCCGAGCCCGCCGAGGGCACCGACCGCGACGAGCTCGCCGAGAAGCTGGCGCGCGACGAGCGGCGCCGCGAGTCGCTAGGGCAGGTCAACCCGCTCGCCCAGGAGGAGTACGAGGCCGAGAAGGAGCGCCTGAAGGAACTGTCCGAGCAGCGTGCCGATCTCGAGCGGAGCCTCGAGGAGCTCGAGCGGTTGCGCGACGACCTGACGCGCACCGTCGATACGCGCTTCGCCGAGACGTTCGACGCCGTACAGCGGCACTTCGACGAGGTCGCAGGCACGCTCTTCCCCGGCGGTGCCGGCCGGCTGCGGCTGACGGAGCCCGAGGACGAGGGCGAGGAGCCGGGCATCGAGGTCGAGCTGCGGCCCGCGGGCAAGAAGGTGCAACGGCTGAGCCTGCTCTCCGGCGGCGAGAAGGCGCTCGGAGCGATCGCCTTCCTCTTCTCGCTGTTCCTGTCGCGGCCGAGCCCGTTCTACCTGCTGGACGAGGTCGAGGCGGCGCTCGACGACACGAACATCGGCCGGTTCACCGAGTTGCTCCGCCGCTATGCCGACCGGGCGCAGTTCATCGTCATCACCCACCAGAAGCGCACGATGGAGGCGGCCGACGTGCTCTACGGCGTGACGATGGGCTCGGACGGCGTCTCGCAGATCGTCTCGCGCCGCCTTCCGCGCGACGAGGAGGTCGCGGCGACGGCGTGAATGACCTCGCCTTCGTGCTGCGGGCGGTCGACCTGCTGAAGTCGCACGGAGTGCGGACCTGGCTCTGCGGCAGCTGGGCGGAAGACCTGCGTGGGCTCCGGACCCCCGGCCGGCACGGTGACCTCGACCTCTTGTACCCCGCGCGCGACTGGAGCAGGGTGGACGCGCTGCGGCTCGACTGGATGGACGGCAAGAAGCGCGCGTGGATGCGCGCTTTCGTCCTCGAGGGGACGATGGTCGAGCTGTTCCTCGTGGAACGCGACCGGCGCGGGTGGTTCACGCGTCTCGAACGCCGCCGGCACGACTGGCCCGACGACGTCTTCACGACGAACGGACGCGTCGGAGTGGCGAGCACGGCCGCGCTCGCCGGCTTCCGCGCCACCTACCCGAGAGCGGCCTGAAGAACTCCGGCTAACGTCCCGCTCCATGGCGCGAAGCTGGAGCGAGCTCCTCGGCGACGAGTCGACGGCAGCGGAGTCGGCAGAAGAGACACGCGGGTTCTTCGGTCGTCTGCGCGACTCGCTCGGCAAGTCTCGGCGCGCACTGACCGAGCAGCTCCAGGTTGCGGCGTTCGATCCCGGCGACGACGCCTCCTGGGAGCGCCTCGAGGAGGCGCTGCTCTTCGCCGACGTCGGCGTGAACGCGACCGCCGAGCTCGTCCGCCGCCTCGAAGCGCGCCAGGACCTGACCGAGCTGAACGCCGCGCTGGCGGAGGAGATCGGCGCCCTCTTCGGCGAGCCGCCGACGCTGGCGGTCGACCACCACCCGGCCGTGATCCTCGTCGTCGGTGTCAACGGCACGGGCAAGACGACGACGATCGGAAAGCTCGCGAGCAAGCTCCACGAACACGGGCGAACCGTCACGCTCGGCGCGGCCGACACCTTCCGCGCCGCGGCCGAGGAGCAGCTCGAGATCTGGGCGGAACGCGCTCAGGCGCGCTTCGTCGGCGGCGAGCGCGGCGCCGATCCGGCGGCCGTGGCCTACGACGCGATCGGCGCAGGTGGCGACGTGGTCATCGTCGACACCGCCGGCCGCCTGCACACGCAGTCGAACCTGATGGACGAGCTGCGGAAGGTGCGCCGTGTGATTGCCGGCCGGCTCGAGGGCGCCCCGCACGAGACGTTGCTCGTCGTCGACGCGACCACAGGGCAGAACGGCGTCCAGCAGGCGCGTCTGTTCGCCGAGGCGGTGGACGTGACCGGCGTCGCGTTGACGAAGCTCGACGGCTCCGCGAAGGGCGGCGTCGCGGTCGCGATCGTGTACGAGCTCGGATTGCCCGTCAAGCTGATCGGGGTCGGTGAAGGGCTCGACGACCTGCGGCCGTTCGACGCGCACGACTTCGCGCGCGCGCTCGTGGCTGCGTGAGGGATGGGTGCCTGGCACCTCGGTGCCAGGCACCTGTTCGAGCGTCAGCTCGAGCTGGAGCTCGAGCGCGACCAGATGTTGATCCCGCTCTCCTCCGCATAACGGTCGATCTCCGCCAGCTCGTCGGGCGAGAAGTCGAGATTGGAGAGCGCCGACAGCGTGTCCTCGAGCTGCGCCACGCTCGAAGCGCCGACGAGCGTCGACGTCATCCGCGGGTCGCGCAGCGTCCAGGCGACGGCAAGCTGCGCGAGGCTCTGGCCGCGGCGCTTGGCGATCTCGTGCAGGCCGCGGATCCGCGCGAGCGTCTCGTCGTTCAGCAGCTGCGGCGAGAGCGAGGTGTTGGCGGCAGCACGCGAGCCGGGTGGGATGCCGTCGAGGTACTTGTCGGTCAGCATCCCCTGCGCGAGCGGCGAGAAGCCGATGCAGCCGACGCCGAGCTCACCGAGCGCATCGAGCAGTTCCGGCTCGATCCAGCGGTTGAGCAACGAGTACGACGGCTGGTGGATGAGCAGCGGCGTGCCGAGCTCGCGCAGGATCCCCGCCGCCTCGCGCGTCTTCCCGGCGGAGTACGACGAGATGCCGGCGTAGAGTGCCTTGCCCTGGCGGACGGCGCTGTCGAGCGCGCCGAGCGTCTCCTCGAGCGGCGTCTCCGGGTCGAACCGGTGCGAGTAGAAGATGTCGACGTAGTCGAGGCCCATGCGCGCGAGTGACTGGTCGAGCGACGCGAGCAGGTACTTCCGCGAGCCCCACTCGCCGTACGGTCCCGGCCACATGTCGTAGCCGGCCTTGGTCGAGATCACGAGCTCGTCGCGGTACGGGCGCAGGTCGTCGCGCAGGATGCGCCCGAACGTCTCCTCGGCCGAGCCGTACGGCGGCCCGTAGTTGTTCGCGAGGTCGAAGTGGGTGACGCCGAGGTCGAAGGCGCGCCGCACGATCGCCCGGCTGCCTTCGAGCGGACGGTCGCCGCCGAAGTTGTGCCAGAGCCCGAGGGAGATCACGGGGAGCTGCAGGCCGGAGCGGCCGCAGCGCCGGTAGCGCATCCGGTCGTAACGGTCCTCGGCGGCCGTGTAGGGCATCCAGAGATCGTAGACAGAGCCTGCGGCTACCATGCGCGCTCGTGTTCGACAGCCTCTCGGACCGCCTCCAGGGCGCGCTCGGCGACCTTCGCAAGAAGGGCCGGCTGGACGAAGAGTCGATCTCCCGCGCGATGCGCGAGATCCGCCTCGCGCTGCTCGAAGCCGACGTCAACCTCACGATCGTCCGCGACTTCGTCGCCCGCGTGCGCGAGCGGGCGCTCGGCGAGGAGGTCTTGAAGAGCCTCACGCCCGGCCAGCAGGTCGTGAAGGCGGTGCACGACGAGCTGACCGAGCTGATGGGCTCGGGCGCCTCGGACCTCGCGTTCGGCAAGTTCACGGTGATCCTGCTCGCGGGCCTGCAGGGATCCGGCAAGACGACGACCGCCGCCAAGCTCGCGCTCTACCTGCGCAAGGAAGGGCACAAGCCGGGACTGATCGCCGCCGACCTGCAGCGTCCGGCCGCGATCGACCAGCTCGAGCAGCTCGGGGCCGAGCTCGGAATCCCCGTGTTCCGCACCGA
Organism: uncultured Thermoleophilia bacterium; assembly: GCA_963851065.1. Classification (GTDB taxonomy): domain Bacteria; phylum Actinomycetota; class Thermoleophilia; order Gaiellales; family Gaiellaceae; genus PALSA-600. The sequence continues at coordinate 256,490 of CAWKNW010000006.1, read as the reverse complement.
CACGAAGGACGCCGTCGAGGCGACGCGCAGCGGGCTCGAACGCGCGCGTGCCGAAGGGCTCGACGCGGTGATCGTCGACACCGCCGGACGCCTCCAGATCGACGAGGAGCTGATGGACGAGCTGGCGCGGGTCCGTGACGAGGCGAAGCCGCACAACGTGCTCCTCGTGCTCGACGCGATGACCGGCCAGGAAGCGGTCGCGGTCGCGCAGGCATTCGATGCGCGCGTCGCGTTCGACGGCGTGATCCTCACGAAGCTCGACGGCGACGCGCGCGGCGGGGCTGCGCTGAGCGTGAAGGCGGTGACGGGCAAGCCGATCAAGTTCGCGGCCACGGGCGAGAAGCCCGACGCGCTCGAGGTCTTCCACCCCGACCGGATGGCGTCGCGCATCCTCGGGATGGGCGACGTGCTCACGCTGATCGAGCGCGCCGAGGCCGCGGTCGCCGAGGACGAGCAGGCGGAGATGGAGAAGCGCCTGCGACAGGGTCAGTTCACGTTCGACGACTTCCTGCGCGCCTACAAGATGCTGCGACGCATGGGCCCGCTCGGCGGCATCCTGAAGTTGATCCCGGGCATGAAGGAGCAGATGGGCGACGTCGACGTCGACGAGCACCAGCTCAAGCGCGTGGAGGCGATCGTCCTCTCGATGACGCCGCACGAGCGGTCGACACCGCACGTGATCGACGGCAAGCGCCGCCTGCGCATCGCCCGCGGCTCGGGTGCACAGGTCGAGCAGGTGAACCAGCTGCTCGAGGCGCGCAAGCAGATGGAGCGCATGATGAAGCAGATGGGGCGCGGCAAGATGCCGGCCGCCCTCGCGCCGCAGGGAGGGACGGGCACCGTACGCTCTGCGACGCGGAAGCCGTCGTCGAAACGCAAGAAACGGAAGTCCGGACGGAGATAAAGGAGACGAGATGGCAGTCAAGCTGAGGCTCACGCGCGTGGGCTCGAAGAAGAACCCGATCTACCGGGTGGTGGCCGCCGACTCGCGCTCGCCGCGTGACGGCAAGTTCCTCGAGATCGTCGGCCGCTACAACCCGCAGACCGACCCGTCGACGATCGATCTCGACGAGGCGAAGGTGAAGGACTGGCTCGGCAAGGGCGCGCAGCCGACCGACGCGGTCGCCAAGCTGATCAAGGCGCAAGGCATCGAGAAGTAGATGGCAGAGCTGCTCGCGTATCTCGCGCGCGAGCTCGTCGACGAGCCGGATCAGGTTCGCGTCGAGACGGAGGACCGGGACGGCGCGCTCGTCCTCGTGCTCCACGTGGCGCCCGACGACGTCGGCAAGGTGATCGGCAGGCAGGGCAGGATCGTGCGCGCACTTCGCGCGCTGGTGCGAGCGAGTGCCGTCCGCGAAGGACGGCGCGTGCTCGTCGAGATCGCCGATTGAGAATCGCAGCGCTGTACGACGTGCACGGGATGCCGTGGGCGCTCGAGGCGGTCCTGGCCGAGCTGAGCGGCGAGCGGGTCGACGCGGTCGTCTTCGGTGGCGATCTCGTGGCCGGGCCGTTCCCGGCAGAGACGCTCGCACTTGCCCGCGGCGTGCCCGGTGCCCGTTTCGTCCGCGGCAACGCCGAGCGTGACCCCGACGAGCGGGTCGCCGCGATTCTCGGCGTCGACGAAGTGGAGGAGCAGCGCCGGTGGCCTGCGAACGTCGTGCTCGACGACGTCCTCTTCTGCCACGCGGCGCCCGCGAGCGACATGGAGATGATCACCGACGCGAGCAGCGACGAGAAGATCGCCGCACTCCTCGACGGCGTCGACGAGCGACTCGTCGTCGGCGGCCACACGCACATGCAGCAGCGCCGCGGCCGCTACGTCAACGCCGGCTCGGTCGGGATGCCGTACGAGGGCGACGTGGCGGCGTTCTGGCTGCTCGTCGACGACGGCGAGCCGTCGTTCCGCCGGACGCCGTTCGACGTCGACGCCGCAATTGACGTCCTCCTTCACAGCGACTGGCCGGACGCCCGCGAGTTCGCCGACGAGAACCTGCGGCGAGGAGTTCCGCGTGACGAGGCGATCGCGGCCTTCGGGGGATGAGCGATCGTGTCGTGATCGGCAGGGTCGGCAAGCCGCACGGGCTCGACGGCTCGTTCGTGGTCGAGCACGCGAGCGACGACGCTCGGTGGTTCGCCGTCGGATCCACGCTCATCGTCGGCGGTGAGCCGGCGGTCGTCGTCGCCGCGAAGATCGCGGGCGGCCGACGGGTGATCCGGCTCGACCGCGGCGCTCCCCGCAAGACCGCGATCGAGGTGGAGCGCGCGTCGCTGCCGGTCACGGAGGACGGCGAGTTCTACGTCTTCGAGCTGATCGGGCTCGAGGTGGTGGAGGAGACCGGCCGTTCGCTCGGAAAGGTCGTCAGCGTGGCACCGGGTGTCGCCAACGACGCGCTCGAGCTCGAGGGTGGGGCGATGCTCCCGCTCGTCGAAGACTGTGTCCGCGACGTCGATCTGGCTGCGCGACGTATCCTGGTCGCTCCCGGGTTCTCCGATCCCCTCTGATCAGCCTTTGCAGCTCGATGTCTTCACGCTCGTTCCGCATGCATTCGCCTGGCTCACCGAGCAACGCCCAGTCGCCACCGTTCTCGGCGAAGAGCTCGACCTGCGCCTGTTTTCGTACCGTGACTCGACTCCGCTCCGAAACGGCCAGGTCGACGACGAGCCGTACGGCGGCGGGGCCGGAATGGTCCTCCGCGTCGACGTCGTCGCCGCGGCCCTCGATGCGGCGTACGGCGGCGACCCCGGGCGCAGGGTGGTCGCGCTGACGCCGAAGGGCCGTCCGCTCGACCAGCGCGTCGTCGAGGAGCTCGCTGCGGAGTCCCAGCTGGCGCTGCTCTCGGCGCGCTTCGAGGGCTTCGACGAGCGCGTGGTCGAGCACCTTGCGACCGACGCGATCTCGATCGGCCCGTACGTGCTCTCGAACGGCGATCTGCCGGCGATGGTGCTCGTCGACGCGATCGCGCGACGGCTGCCCGGAGCGCTCGCCGAGGGCTCGGGCGAGCTCGAGTCGTTCTCGGAGGAGCTCGGCGGCGGTCTCGAGTACCCGCACTACACGCGGCCGGCGGAGTTCCGGGGCTGGGCGGTGCCCGACGTGCTGCTGTCCGGCGACCACGGCCGGATCGAGCGCTGGCGCAGGGAGCGCGTCCGTTGAGGAACCCGGTCGACCGGCTCACCGAGGGCCTGCCGCGCGGCTGGCGCGTGACGATCGACTGGCTGGTGACGATCGTCGGGGCGATCGCGATCGTGCTCGCGATCAAGGCCTGGGTCGTCAACCCGTACCGGATCCCCTCGAGCTCGATGGAGCCCACCCTCCACTGCGCGCGGCCCGGCTCCGGGTGCGAGGCGCGGTTCTCCGACCGCGTGCTCGCATGTCGCTTCTGTTACCACTTCTGGTCGCCGAAGCGGGGCGACATCGTCGTGTTCAAGACCCCGCCGCTCGCGGCCATCCGCTGCGGAGAGGGCGGCACCTTCGTGAAGCGCCTGATCGGGCTGCCCGGCGAGACGATCTCCGAGAACAGCGGCTACGTCTACATCAACGGGAAGAAGCTGAACGAGCCGTACATCCAGTCGTCGCGACGGGACACCCGGACGATCGCGCCCGAGAAGATCCCGAAAGGGCACTACTTCATGATGGGGGACAACCGCGCCTCGTCCTGCGACTCGCGGTCGTGGGGCACCGTGCCGCGCAAGGATCTGATCGGCGTCGTCTTCGCCACGTACTGGCCGCCGAACCGGATCTCGATCCGGTAGGAGATGCGCCGGGTGCTACGATTGCGCGCGGCCTTCGGGCCGTCCTTCCCATGAGCACGACGATCCAGGACATCGAGCGCCGTCAGCTGCGCGAGGTTCCGCAGTTCAAGGCGGGCGATACCGTGCGCGTCCACTTCCGCGTCATCGAGGGCACCCGCCAGCGCATCCAGGTCTTCGAAGGCCTTGTCATCAAGCGCCAGGGGGCCGGAGCGCGCGAGACGTTCACGGTGCGCAAGAACTCGTTCGGCGTCGGGGTCGAGCGGACGTTCCCGCTGCACTCGCCGAAGATCGACAAGATCGAGGTCGGGGCGATCGGCGACGTCAACCGCGCGAAGCTGTACTACCTGCGCGGCAAGGTCGGGAAGAAGGCTCGCGTCCGCGAGCTCCGCTCTTCGTAACGATTTTCTGCCACTTTGCGGCGCCGCGCCGGAAGGCGCCGGAGCCCGGGCTATGCTCGCCGGGTGCCCAGGAGACGACCCGGCTCGAGGCTGCTCGCGTTCGATCGGCGCCTCGGCGCGCGGCTCGTGGCGGGAGCCGACGAGGCCGGACGGGGCCCACTCGCGGGGCCGCTCGTCGTCGCCGGTGTCCTCCTCGACTACGACCATCTCCGCGATCACCGGGTGCGGCCGCTCGCGCAGCTCAACGACTCGAAACAGGTCGACCCGGCGACACGTGTCGAGCTGTACCGGGCGGTGCTCGCCTGTGCCGAGTGCGTCTCGGTGCACGTGTTCCCGCCGCACGTGATCGACCGAGACGGGCTCCACCGCTCGAACCTCGCCGGCCTTCGCGCTGCGCTCTGGGCCTGTGGCCCCGCCGAGGTCTCGCTCGTCGACGGGTTCAGGCTCGGCCCGTCGGCGCCGCCACACCGCGCGGTCGTCGACGGAGACACGAAGAGCGCCGCGATCGCCGCCGCCTCGATCGTCGCGAAGGTGACGCGCGACCGCTACATGCACGCCGCCGACGCGCTGTACCCGGGATACGGCTTCGGGTCGCACGTCGGGTACATCACACCGACGCACACCCGGCTCGTGCGCGAGCGAGGGCCCTGTGAGATCCACCGCCGGTCATGGCGGGCCCGTGCCTATCTCAGCGAGGAAGAGCTCGCGCTCCAAGCGGCCGGTTAGGCACCCGGCCGAGCGTCGTGCGGCCCGCTGGTACCGACTGCGCGGCTACCGGGTCCTGGACACGAACCGCTGGCTCGCCGGCTACGAGCTCGACCTCGTGGTTCGGCGCGGTCGCACGCTGGTCTTCTGCGAGGTGAAGTCGAAGCAGGGCGACGAGCTCGGCGATCCGCTCGAGATGGTGACCGCCGAGAAGGCCCGCCGGATCCGGCGGGCGGCGGAGCAGTGGCTCGCGGCCAACCCCCGGCTCGCGCGCCTCCACGTTCGCTACGACGTGATCGCGGAGCGGGCAGGACGAATCGAGCACGTGCCGGACGCGTTCTGAGGAGTGCGCGTGGGGGCGTCGAATCCCACCCTGGATGCGCGCGACCCAGGAGTCACTCTACGAGGGCCTCGAGTACGACGCCGGACTGTCGTGGTCCGAGCACGAGCTGCCCCAGCGGCTGCGCACGAAGCACGTTCACGGCCTGCACCCCTACCTCGGAAAGTACGTCCCGCAGCTCGTCGAAGAGCTTCTTCGACGCTACGTCCCGCCGGGCGGACGGGTGCTCGATCCGTTCGCCGGCTCCGGGACGACTCTCGTCCAGGCGCTCGAGAGCGGGCACGACTCGGTCGGCGTCGACATCGCAGCCTTCAACTGCCTCCTGATGCGCGTGAAGACGCAACTGCACAACCCCTTCGTGCTCGAGCGCGACCTCCGCGACGCGCTCGCGCGGTTCGAGGCCGGCGAGGGGAAGCCGGGACGCGCGAGCCCGTACGCGCGTCGTTGGCTCGCACCGCGTTCGCGCGCCGAGTTGCTCCGCTTTCGTTCGCTGATCGACGGTTACGAGAGCGCGGATGTCCTTCGTGTCGTGCTCGCGCGTGCGGCGCGATCGGCACGACTGACGACGCACTTCGATCTCGACTTCCCCAGGTCGCCCCAGCTCGAGCCGTACTGGTGCCACAAACACCGTCGGGAATGCCGCCCCGTCGAGCACGCCGACCACTTCCTGCGGCGCTACGTCATGGACACGCTCGCGCGGCTCAAGGAGTTCGCTCACGTCCGTGGCCGGCGCAGGGCGGAGGTGATCCACGGCGACGCGCGCGACGTGTCGCTGCCCGGAGCGTTCGCCGCCGTCGTCACGTCGCCGCCCTATCCGGGGCTGATCGACTACCACGAGCAGCATCGCTACGCCTACGAGCTGCTCGGGCTCGACGATCGCCGAGACCGCGAGCTCGGCGCCGCCGCGCGTGGGACGACCCGCACGTCGATCAGGGACTACGTCGAGGGAGTCGGCGCCGTGCTGGCCGCCGCGTCCGCAACGCTCGAGAGAGACGGGAAGGTGGTGATCGTCGTCAACGACAGTCGCTCTCTGTACGCCGATGTCCTCGACCGCTCCGGTCTCCTGCTCGAGGCCCGGCACCGCCGCCACGTGAACCGCCGCACCGGCCGGCGCGCGGGCGAGTACTTCGAAGAGATCCTGGTCGCGCGGCGCCGCTAGCCACCGGTCGTAGGCGCTCGGCCTGCGTACTTCGACGCAGTGCCATCGGGGCCGTTGCGGATGCCTCTCGGCCTGCCGTGTGGAACCGTGACGTCGGGAAAGGAGGTGCGAGATGTCGTCCATTTCACACCCGCCGACAAGTGTGGTCCCGGAGAGGCGACACAGGGCCGTGCAGTTCCTCGCAGCCGAGATGTGGGCGTCGCTGGCGATCACGGCGATGTGGATCGCGGTGGCGGTCACGTCGGTGTGGGGCCCGGATTTCGTGTCCAGCACTCCGGGCGGAAGCAGCACGACCATTCCATCGGGGATTGCCGTGGCGCTGTTCGCCTGCATCGGCTCGTGGGCGGTCGCGAAGTACGGCTTTGCCCGCCGTGAGCGAGAGACCTGATGAACCGGAGGTGCTTCGATGGCAACGATCAAGGAGGCCGCGTCTGAGTTTCTGAGCCAGAAGCGCGTGGCCGTCACCGGCGTCTCGAGGACGCCCGGGGGCCACGGGAGCAACGCGGTCTACAAGCGGCTACGTGAGCGCGGCTACCAGGTGTTCGCGGTGAACCCGAACGCGGACGAGGTCGAGGGCGATCTCGCGTACCACGATCTTCGTTCGATTCCGGGCGGCGTCGATGCGGTCGTGATCGGCACGAAGGCCGACCGCGCCGACGAGACGATGCGTGAGTGCGCCGAGGCCGGGATCAAGCACGTGTGGATGCACCGCGGCCCCGGCGCAGGCAGCGTTTCGGAGACCGCCGCCGAGTACGGCCGGGAACGCGGCATCAGCGTGATCGACGGGGGCTGCCCGTGCATGTTCGACCCGACCGCCGATCTCGGCCACAAGGCGATGCGGATCGTGTTCACCCTCACGGGCAACGTCCCGAGGGACGTCTGACACAACGTTCACACAGTTGGCACAGACGCGTCACACGTTGTCGCCTAATGTGGCAACGTGCTCGCCCGCACCGTCACCCACGCCCTCGTCGGTCTCTATCCGCGCCGGGTCGAGGTCGAAGCGCACCTGCAGCGCGGGGCACCCGCGTTCACGATCGTCGGCCTGGCGGATCGTGCGTGCCAGGAAGCCAAGCATCGCGTCCGTAGCGGGATCACCTCGGCCGAGCTCGAATGGCCGCGTAGCCGCCTGACCGTCAACCTCGCGCCGGCCGGGCTCCGGAAGGAGGGCTCCGGCTTCGACGTCCCGATCGCCCTGGCGGTTCTGGCCGCCTCGGGCCAGCTGCCGTCCGAGGCGCTCGCCGGGCACGCCGCGATCGGCGAGCTCGCACTCGATGGTCGCCTGCGGCCGGTGCCGGGTGCTCTCGTCGCCGCCGAAGGTGCGCGTCGGGCGGGTCTCGAGCGCGTCGTCTGTCCGGCGGAGTCGGGGGCCGAGGTCGCGCTCGCCGGGGTCGAGCCGGTCCCGGTCCCGCACCTCGCCGAGGCGGTCGCTTACCTGTGCGGGCGACGCGATCCTCCGCCGGCGCACGCCCCTCCCGAGCCCGGCTCGGCGTCGGCAGCCGCCGCCCCCGACCTGCGCGATGTTCGCGGGCAGGAGCGCGCTCGGCGCGCCCTCGAGATCGCCGCCGCCGGAGGCCACAACCTGCTGCTCGCCGGGCCGCCTGGCACCGGCAAGACGATGCTCGCCCGCCGCTTGCCGGGGATCCTCCCGCTGCTCGACGACGACGGCGCGCTCGAGGTCACCCGCATCCATTCGGTCGCCGGCGTCCTGCAACCCGGTGCCGGGCTCGTCCGGCTGCCGCCGTTCCGGGCGCCTCATCACTCGGCGTCGACTGCGGCGATCGTGGGTGGGGGAGGTGGCAGCGCAGGCCCTCGCGTCGGCGAGGCCACGCTCGCGCACCGCGGTGTGCTCTTCCTGGACGAGCTCCCGGAGTTCGCCCGGGCTGCACTCGAGTCGCTGCGACAGCCGCTCGAGGACGGCGTGGTCGCAGTTGTCCGTGTCGCCGGCCGAGCGACCTTTCCGGCGCGGTTCCAACTCGTGGCGACGATGAATCTCTGCCCCTGCGGCGCACGCGGGGTCCCCGGCGCCGCCTGCGCGTGTACGGCGCAGCGGCTGCAGCATCACCGCGAACGCCTGTCGAGAGCGTTGCTCGATCGCTTCGACCTCGCCCTCACCGTGCCGCGTGCGCGCGGAGAGGAGCTCGCCGCGCCTCCGGGTGAGGCCTCGGCGCCGGTGCGCGACCGGGTCGCCGCGGCTCGCCGGCAGCTCGCGGTCGCAGCGCCGCCGCTGTCGGACCCGGCCGCCGAGCTGCTCACCCGCGCGGTCGAACGGCTGCCGCTGTCCGGGCGGGGGCGCGCGCGCGTCGCCACCGTCGCGGGGACGATCGCCGCCCTTGCGGCCGCCGAGGCCGTCGGGGTCGAGCATCTCGCCGAGGCGCTCTCCTACCGGCCACCACAGGAGCTCACGGCGTGACGCGGGCGGGCTCTCGATGAGCGACCTGGCCGTTGCGATGTTCGCGGCGGAGACCGGCGCCCATCTCCTCTCGGCGCCGCGGAACAGTCGCTTCGACGCCTTCCGGCAGAGGTTCGACGAAGCGGGGTGCTTCCGCCGGCTGTCGGAGCTGGGCGTCCAGTGGGTCGGCCGCGGCGACCATCGCTATCCCGCCCGGCTGCGCTCGATTCACGACCCCCCGATCGGGTTGTTCGTTCGCGGCGGTGGCTCGCTCGACGTTCTCGATGCGCCGTGCGTGGCGATCGTCGGGGCGCGGGCGTGCTCGAAGTACGGCGCCGAAGTTGCGACGATGCTCGGGAGTCAGCTCGCTCGCGCGGGCGTCGTCGTCGTCTCGGGGCTCGCGCGCGGCATCGACGGTGCGGCCCACCGAGGCGCTCTCGGTGCCGGGCTCACGGTGGCGGTGCTCGGCTGCGGCATCGACCGCGACTATCCGCGCGCGCACGCCTCGTTGGCCGTCGAGATCGCCCAGTCGGGGCTGATCGTGTCCGAGTACGCACCCGGCGTCGAGCCGGCGCCGTGGCGCTTCCCGGCCCGGAACAGAATTGTCGCCGGCCTCGCCGATGCGACGGTGGTGGTCGAGGCCCGGGCGCGCAGCGGTGCGCTGATCACCGCCGACTTCGCGCTCGAGGAGGGTCGCGAGGTGCTGGCCGTCCCGGGCGAGATCACGAATCACCTCTCGGCAGGATCGAACGCCCTGCTCCGCGTCGGTGCGACACCTGCGACCGCGGCTTCCGACGTGCTCGAGGTGCTCGGCATCGCCTCGGCGCCGTGCACGCCGCCGGATTCCCCGGCAGGGCTCTCGGCGGCCAGCGAGGCCGTCCGTGCTCTCGTCGTCGACGCCGCAGTCCCGTTCGACGAGATCGTGCGTCGCACGAGACTCGAGGTGTCGGTCGTGTCGGCCGCACTCGTCGAGCTGGAGCTGCTCGGCCTCACGACCGAGGCTGACGGCGTGTACCGGGGGGTGATGCGGCCCGCATAGGATCGGCAAGCGTGACTGCGCTCGCCGTCGGGACCATCCTCGGCGCTGCGGCTACGTCGCTCGGGCAGTCGACAGATGCGAGTGCAGTTACCGGTGGCGCGGCCGCCTCGCCGTTCGTGCCAGCGTGCCCGCATCCCACCCACTCGCCAGACGGCAAGGTGACGCCGTTGTTTTGCAGGATCGACAATCCGGTTGTGCTCAGGTTCTACCGGTAGGGTCGTCGCGGGAAGACGGTGACACGAAGCTATCTGTATCTACGCGCGAAAGCGGGAAGACGGCAGGATCTTCTCGATGCCCTCGGGCGGTTGGAGATTCTCACGGCGATCAGGGATCAACCCGGATTTCTCGGCGCCGAGTTGCAGGTGCCGTTCGACGACGAGGACGACGTGCTCCTCTCGACCGCGTGGGCCAGTCGCGAGCACTACGAGCGGTGGCTCACCGGCTCGGCCCGCGATGACATCCTGGGTGGGCTGAGCGGCCTCGTCGCAGAGGAACCTGCGATCCGCCTCTACCACGTCGCCGACGCGGTCCAGTAGCACGAGCCTGAGCCGATAGCAGGGATCGACAGACAGGCGCGGGAACGCCTCGACCCTCGGACGCCACCGCGATGCGGGACGGCAAGGCTTCCCCAGTCAGGGAAAGTTGACCCGTGCGCCTCTTTTCGTGCCGAACCGCACAACAGATCGCCCCGCGGGGGCGAGCGAGCAAGCTGCGCAGCTCGCCGCTCCCTGCATCGAGCACGCCCGCGACGACCTTGCGCGCATGCACATCCAGACCGACCCACGTACCCTCAGCCATAACCGGCGCCTCCCGTTGTTGCGGCTCTACCGCCGGGCCCATCCCGGACGGCAACCCGCGCCGGCGCCAACTCGGGAGTGACCTCGGCGTGAACAACGCTGTTCTGCGCCAGTGTTCGGCTAGGACGCCCGAGGCGGGACTAGCTGATGATGTGAGCGAGAGGTTCGTACGGGATTCGTGACCGCCGGCTGCGTCGAGCAGGTCGCCCGACATCGCTACGCGACTGACCCTGATCTACGAGGACGGAAGGACCGATCGCTGTCCCCGAGTCCTTACGGGCGAACGCGGATGATCGTCTTCCCGCTCCGTCGTGCGGTCGGGTTGAGGGCGGCGACGGCGTCGTCGAGGGTCGCAACGTTGCCGATGTTGGTCCGCAGTCGTCCGTCCCGCACGCGCTGGACGATCTCACGCAGTTGGGAACGATCGGATTCGACAACGAAGTCGACTGCCAGGCCGTCGGCGGGCCGCGCCTCGGGCGGCCCTACGACGGTCACCAGGGTTCCTCCGGCCCGGATCAGGCTTGCGGACCGCTTCTGGATGTCTCCGCCGATCACGTCGAATACCAGGTCGACGCCGCCGACGTCTTCCAGCGCGTCGCTCTCAAGGTCGACGAACTCCTGCGCACCGAAGTCGAGCGCCTTCTCGCGGTCGGCGGCGCGTCCGGTGCCGATTACGTATCCGCCGGCCTCACGTGCGAGCTGCGTCACCATCGTCCCGACTGCGCCGGCCGCGCCGTGCGTGAGGACGCTCTGCCCCGCCTGAAGGCGGCCGTGGTCGAACAGTCCCTGCCACGCGGTCAGACCCGAAATTGGCAGGCTCGCGCCCACCGTGAAGTCGACGTCGCCCGGCAGCGGCGCGAGGTTGCGTGCCTCCATCGCCACGTACTCCGCCAGGGTGCCGTCGCGATACCAGTCCGCGAGGCCGAACACCCGCTGTCCCACCGATAGCCCCGTCGTGCCGTACCCGAGGGCGGTGACCACTCCGGCCAGCTCGTGCCCAGGAATCGACGGTGTCCGGTCTCGGTCGCGGCGATCGGTCCAGGTCGACGGCCACTCCATCTCAGTCGGGACGAATCCCGACGCATGAACCTGAACGATGACGTCGTTTATCGCTGCCGGCGGCTCGGGCCGCTCCACCAGCGTCATCCCGGCCGTTCCCGCAGCTTCGTCCGTCACCACGATTGCTTTCATGGGAATCGTCTCCTCGGTCTGTGTCTTGCCCAGCGCCTTCTGGTCAAAACATGAGGGTGCGGAACTTCAAAGAGTCCCGCGTTTGAACGCTCGTGAACAGCAAGACGCACGGATACGCCGGATGCGCACCGGGTGTTTTCCTCGGGCCGCTCTGACCCACCGGGCGAAGGGTGGCCGGTCTGCACGAGCGTCCTCTCACCAGCGCCCCGCACGGCCGTCCCAGGCCCATCCCCGTCGTAATCATCGACCTGATAGCCGGCCCTCTTGAGAATCACCCGCGCCCGGATCGCGCCAATCCCGTCCGGCTCACCCAACCTCGACGCCGAACTGCTCCAGCAGCGACCCCAGCTCCCGTCTACTTCTTCGCGGGCGGACGGTTGGGCAATCGCATCCCTACGGCGTAGCGTGACGCCGTCGAACCCTTCCTATCGAAAGGCAGGCGGTCATGAGGCGTCCTTCCCCGGCGATGCTGGTGGCTCTTCTCGCGCTGTTCGTCGCACTCGGCGGCACCGCGATGGCGAACAAGGGTCTAATCACCGGCGCACAGATCAAGGATCACAGCATCGGGCTCGTCGACCTCTCGCCCGCGGCTGTCGCGAAGCTGCACGGCCGACAAGGGCCGGTGGGTGCAACAGGTCCGGCGGGGACGAACGCCTCGATCCTCAAGAAGCTCACCGTTGAACATGCCGTAACTACTCTCGGCGCCGGGACGATTGGCAACGCCACCGCGACGTGTCCGGCCGGCAGCGCGATCATCTCTGGTGGGGCTTCCACGACCGGACTCGCGCTCTGGGCTTCCGAGCCGATCGCAGTGAGCAGCGGCAGTCAGGGTTGGTTCGGAGGAGGCAGAGCGAACTCCCTCATCCAGGCAGAGATCGATACCTACGCGATCTGTCTCTCGCCCTAAAGCCGGGCGTGCGATCCGCTGCCGGCACCAGCTGTTGTGCCCATTCCAGCTGCCTTCCAGCGCGTCCCGGCCGGACGTGGCTCAGGCGCTCGCGGAGCGGTACAACTTCGTACCGCTCTCAGCCGATCTCACAGACTCTGAGACGACCGAGAACCCAGCTGCGAAGCCGATTCGGAACTGACCTGACCGAAACCTCGTCAACTTCATATTGGCTCGAGGACGAGGCGCCGCCGCTGCCGTCGAGTCGTCTCGCCGGTCCGCCCGAAGTGATCGTGATCGGGGGCGGAGTGACGGGCTGCTCGTGCGCGCTCACACTCGCCGCACATGGCGTCGCCGTTCGCCTGCACGACGGGCGCGAGATCGCAGGCGGCGCCAGTGGCCGGAACGGGGGCTTCGCGCTTCGTGGCGCCGCGACGCCCTACGACGTCGCGCGTGACCGGCTCGGGCGGGAGCGGGCACGGCTGCTGATGGCGCTGACCGAGCGATCGCTCGATCGCCTGGCGAAGCTCGCGGGCGACGCGTTTCGCCGCGTCGGAAGCCTCCGGCTCGCGTTCGACGCCGACGAGTGCACGGCGCTCCGCCGGGAGCACGACGCGTTGCGGGAGGACGGCTTCGCGGTCGAGTGGCTCGACGAGCTGCCGGCGCCGCTCGACCGGCTCTACCGGGGCGCGCTGCTGCACCCGCCGGACGGTGTCATCCATCCGGCCCGCTGGGTGCGGCGCCTCGCCGCGCGTGCGGCCGAGGCCGGAGCCGAGATCCGCGTCGGCGAGCGCGTCGACGTGGACCGCCTCGATGCGCCGGTCGTCGTCGTTGCCACCGACGGGTTCACGGGCTCGGTGCTCCCCGAGCTCGCCGGGCTCGTCAGGCCGACGCGCGGCCAGGTGCTGGTCACCGAGCCGCTGGCCGAGCTGCGCTATCCACGCCCGCACTACGCGCGTGACGGATACGACTACTGGCACCAGCGCCCCGACGGCCGGCTCGTGATCGGCGGGAGCCGCGATGCGGCCCTCACCGAGGAGCAGACCGCCGTCGAGGCGACGACGCCGGTCGTCCAGGAGCGGATCGAGACCCTCGCAGGTCAGGTGATGGGCGAGCCTCCGCGCGTCGAGCGCCGCTGGGCGGGGATCTGGGGAACGACGCCTGACGGGTCACCGCTCGTCGGCCCGGTGCCGGGCCGTGACGGCGTCTGGATTGCCGGCGGCTACTCGGGTCACGGCAACGTGCTCGGGCTCGCGTGCGGTGACCTCGTTGCTCGCGCGATCCTCGGCGAGCGTGCGCCCGAGCTGGAGCTCTTCGACCCGTCGCGGCTCGGCTCGCTGCGGTAGGCAGCGCTTACCGCAGCGCGAACCAGACCTGTTGCACGGGCTTCGAGTGCCCGCTCACGACGAGGGCCAACGACGAGGCGTCGCCGGCCGCAACCTGGAAGCAGATGTTGCCGCTGACCGTCTGGTTGGACTCGACGGGCGAATTGGCCACGGCCTTCGGCTGAATGTCGTGCGACGGCAGCATCGTCTTGCCGGGGCCGCAGCCGTTGCCGGAGGTGTACGCGTACTTCGTGCCGTGGCCACCGACGACCGCCAGTTCCTGTGCGAAGTCGCCGAAGCTCGCGGAGCCGCTGCCCTTGTAGGTGACCGCGACGTCGAGCATGAAGAACTGCGTGCCCGACGGCGCCTGCTGGGTGGTGCCGTCTGCGTTGAGCAGCTGCCCGTTCGCGTTCGGGGTGACGCCGATCACCTGGAACAGCCAGTTTCCGGAGACGAACCACATCGATCCGAGCGGGAGCGGGTTCGTCTGCGCGCCCGGCGGGACGAACTTCACGGAGACCCGCTGCGCCTTCGTCATGGTGATCGAGCACTTCGCGAGCGTGCCTTTGCACGCACCCGTCCATGGTGCGAGCTTCCACAGCGCGCTCGCCTTCGGGAGCACCACGACCTTGCTCCCGGCCTTGATGCGGAAGGTCATGTGACACGTGCCCGTACACCGGACAGGCGCCTCGTTCGTGACCTTCACCGATCCCGAGCCGGCGACCGAAAGCGTCAGCAGCATCGTCGGCGCGGCTGCATTCGCGCCCGAGACCATCAGGGCGGCGGCTACGCCGACAGCGAGAAGAAGACGGTGCCTCACTGACACGAGATAGCAGATGTCTCGGTCGCTGGGTTAGCGGACGGTAAGAAAACCGTCAGAGCTCGAGCGTCGGCAGGTCGAGATCGGCCGCGCGCTCGAGCGCGGCGATCGCGATCGCGAGATCCTGGATGGCGAGCCCTGTCGAGTCGAATGCGGTGACGTCGTCGTCGCTCGAGCGGCCTGCGCTCGTTCCGGCGAGCACGTCACCAAGGCGCGTCACGTCCTGCTCGGCGAGCAACCCCGCCTCCACGACCGCGGCCAGTTCGCCGCCGTGGCTCGCCTGTTCCCAGTCGTCGCAGAAGACGTGCGCGCGTGCGAGCTCCGCCGGTTCGATCTCGGCCTTCCCAGGACCATCGGCGCCCATCAGCGAGACGTGCTGCCCGGGCCGCAGCGCACCTTCGGCGAGCAGCATGACGTGACCGGGTGTCACCGTCACCAGCAGATCCGCGGAGAGCGCCGCCTCGAGCGATTCGGCGACCGACGCGCCGAGCGCATCAGCAGCCCGGCGTGCGCGCTCGCCGTCGACGTCCCAGAGCGAGACCGCCCGTCCCTGCGCGACGAAGCTCGCCGCAGCTGCGCTGCCGTTGACACCCGCCCCGACGACCGCAGCGGTTCGCGCATCGGTTCGCCCGAGCGTCTCCGCGGCCAGCACAGCGGCGGCGCCGGTACGGAGCGCCGTCACGGAGGCTGCGTCGAGGACCGCCTCGAGCTCGCCCGTCTCCGCGTTCGAGAGGAGCACCACGCCGGTCACGGTGGGGAGGTTCTTCGACGGATTCCCCGGGAACGACGTCACCCATTTCAAGAGTGCATGCCCGCCGCCGAGCGCAGGCATGGCGCGGAAGTCGCCTGCCGGGTAGTTCGTGACGTAGACCTTGGGCGGCATCGTCCACTCTCCGCGCGCGTGCGCGACGAACGCCGCTCGGACGGCCTCGAGCGCGCGCGCCGGTGGCACCGCCTGCTCCACGTGGCGGCGTGTGAAGACCGGTACCGGCTTCACAGAGCCTTGACCGCCGCGGCGAGGCGCGCGACGGAGTCCTTGGCGTCGCCGAAGAGCATGAGCGTCTTCGGGTCGAGAAAGAGCGGGTTCTCGATTCCTGCGAACCCGGGGTTCATCGACCGCTTGAGCACCACCGTTGCGTTCGACGCGTCGACGTCCAGGATCGGCATCCCGTAGATCGGGCTGCTCGTGTTGTTGCGCGCGTCCGGGTTCACGACGTCGTTCGCGCCGATCACGAGCGAGACGTCGGTGCGCGGGAACTCCGCGTTCGCCTCGTCCATCTCCTTGAGCGCCGGGTACGGGACGTTCGCCTCGGCGAGCAGCACGTTCATGTGCCCCGGCATGCGACCGGCGACGGGGTGGATGGCGTACGTCACCTCGACGCCGCGCGCCTCGAGCAGGTCGGCGAGCGCGCGAACGTCGTGTTGCGCCTGGGCGACCGCCATGCCGTATCCGGGCACGATCACGACCTTGTGTGCGTAGGCGAGCATCACGGCCACGTCATCGACGGTCGTCGAGCGAACGGCGCCGGTGCCGGCGGAGGCGACCGCCGCGGCGCTCTCGCTGACCTGCCCGAACGCGCCGAAGAGCACGTTTCCGATCGAGCGATTCATCGCGCGACTCATCATCAGCGTCAGCAACGTTCCCGAGGCCCCGACGAGCATTCCCGCAACGATCAGGACGTTGTTCTCGAGCTCGAACCCCGTCGCCGCCGCGGCGAGCCCCGTGAACGCGTTCAGGAGCGAGATCACGACGGGCATGTCGGCACCGCCGATCGGCAGGACGAACAACACGCCGAACAGCGCCGCACCGGCGGCGATCGCCCACAGCAACCATTGCTCCTCGGCGCCGGCCACGATCACGGCGCCCGCGACGACGCACGCGCCGAGCAACAGCGCGTTCCCGATCCGCTGCCCGGGGTACGTGATCGGACGTCCGCGGATGAGCTCCTGGAGCTTGGCGAACGCGACCAGCGAACCGGCGAACGAGATCGACCCGATCAGCGTCGAGAGGACGATCGCCGTGCTGATGTCCCGCTGCAGGCCGCCGGGCGCAGGCGCCAGGCGGTGGAACTCGGCCAACGAGATGAGCGCAGCTGCTCCGCCGCCGACGCCGTTGAACAGCGCCACCATCTGCGGCATCGCGGTCATCTTCACGCGTCGCGCTGCGACCAGCCCGAAGCCGCCGCCGATGACCATCCCGACCGCGATCTCCCAGTAGGTGACGACACCCGGCTGCGCGAGCGTGACGACGATCGCGAGCAGCATCCCGACCGCGCCGATCTGGTTCCCGCGGCGGGCGCGCGCCGGATCGGAGAGGAACCGCAACGCGACGATGAAGGTCACGATCGTGACCAGATAGGCGAGCCTAGTTGCGTTCTCGCCCATCGTCCTTCGGCGGCTCCCGCTTCTTGAACATCTCGAGCATCCGGTCGGTGACGACGAAGCCGCCGACGACGTTCGCCGACGCCAGGATCACCGCGAGCAGGCCGATCACGGTTGTCAGCGTGTCCTTGTGCCCCGCGCCGGCGACGAGGATCGCGCCGACGATCACGATGCCGTGAATCGCGTTCGTGCCGGACATCAG
This sequence comes from uncultured Thermoleophilia bacterium, assembly GCA_963851065.1. Lineage (GTDB taxonomy): Bacteria > Actinomycetota > Thermoleophilia > Gaiellales > Gaiellaceae > PALSA-600. The sequence continues at coordinate 239,104 of CAWKNW010000006.1, read as the reverse complement.
CGGCGTGTGCAGCAGCGTCGGCACCTTCGAGATCACCTCGAAGCCGAGGAAGATCGCCAGCACGAGGATCGTGAGCTCGAACGTCAGCAGCGCGCCGTGGCTCATACAACCACCGCCTCGCGTGTCACGCAGGAGCCGGAGACGATCTCGTCGTCCCAGTCGGGCGCGAGCTGGCCGTCGCGGACGAGCAGCGCCACGAGCGCGGCCACGTTGCGTGACAGCAGCTGGCTCGCGTGCGTCGGCATCAGCGACGGCACGTTCGTGAGCCCGACGATCGTCACGCCGTTTTCGACGACCTCGCGTCCGCGCTCGGTCAGTTCGCAGTTCCCACCGGTCTCGGCGGCCAGGTCGACGATCACGGAGCCGGCGTGCATCGCACGCACGGCGTCGGCGGTGACGAGTGTCGGAGCGGGTCTCCCCGGGATCGCCGCCGTCGTGACGAGGACGTCGAACTGCGGGATCCGCTCCTGGAGCGCTGCCTGCTGCGCCGCCTGCTGCTCGGGGGTGAGCTCCCTCGCGTAACCGCCCTCGGTCTCCTCCCCTTCGACGCCGAGGTCCAGGAAGGTTGCGCCGAGCGAGCGAACCTGCTCGGCCACCACCGGCCTGACGTCGAACGCCGAGACGACCGCGCCCAGCCGTCGGGCGGTCGCGATCGCCTGCAGACCCGCCACGCCGGCGCCGATCACGAGCACCTTCGCCGGAGCGACCGTGCCGGCGGCCGTCGTCAGCATCGGGAAGAACCGCGGTAGACGGTCGGCCGCGAGCAGCACCGCCTTGTACCCGGCAACCGTTGCCTGCGACGAGAGCGCATCGATCGGCTGCGCACGTGTGATGCGCGGGACGGACTCGAGCGCGAACGCCTGCACACCCGCGGCCGCGAGCGCCGACAGGGTCTCTGCGCCGGACGCCCCCAGGAAGCCGATCACCGCCTGGCCCGACCCGAGTCGCGGCACCTCGTCCGCTGCGGGCCACGCGACCTTCGCGACGATCTCGGCGGCCCACGGGTCCCCGACGGTCGCCCCGACCGCGCGGTAGGCCTCGTCACCGAACGCCGCCGCGTCGCCGGCGCCGGTCTCGACCACGACCTCGACGCCGTCGGGAAGCCGTCCGACCGTCTCGGGAACGAGCGCGACGCGGCGCTCCTCCGGCGCCGTCTCCTTCGGAACGCCGAGACGCATGCGGCGCCGACGCTACCAGTACCGACGGCGAGTGCGAGCAGCGCACCTAGACTCCGCGCACGGTGGCGGCGTGACCCAAGAGCTCGTCCACTACGGGCTCGCACTGCTGTTCCTGCTGGTCGCGGTCGAATCCGCCGGCGTGCCGCTGCCGGGAGAGACGGCTTTGATCACCGCGGCGCTGCTGGCGCAGCCCAGCCAGGCCCACCACTTCTCGATCGTCGCGGTGATCGCGGTTGCCGCGGTCGCCGCGATCGTCGGTGACAACGTCGGCTACGCGGCCGGACGGTACGGCGGTCGCGAGCTGCTGGATCGCTGGGGCCCCATCGCCCGCTACGCGCAACGCTCTCTGCCACCCGCCGAACGGTACTTCGCCCGCCACGGGGGCAAGTCGGTCTTCTTCGGCCGTTTCATCGCCGTTCTCCGCGTCACAGTTGCCTGGCTCGCCGGGATCACGCGCATGCAGTGGTGGCGCTTCTTCGCGTACAACGCTGCCGGCGGAATCGTCTGGGCGACGAGCATCGGGCTGCTCGCGTACTACGTCGGAAGGGCCGCGGCGGACGCGATCAGCAAGTACGGCCTCTACGCGGTCGTCGTTCTCGCCGTGCTGGTGGTCGCGGGTTTCCTCGGACACCGCTGGTGGCGCCGCCGCCGCGAAGCCGAGACGGCGACCTAGCGGCCGCACGACCGCGAGTAGAGGCTAGAGCGCCGTCCAGACCTCGAGCTTGGTGCGCGTCCGCGCGATCACCTCGTCGGTGAACTCGGTGGTCGAGGCATCGCCGCCGAGATCGGACGTCCGCACGCCCTGTGCGACCGCCTCGAGCGCCGACTCGCGGATCGCCCGCCCCGCCGACGCACCCGCCTGCGTCTGCGCGAGGAGCGCGCCGGCGGCCAGGATCATCGCCATCGGGTTCGCGACGTTCTTCCCCGCAAGCGACGGCGCGGTGCCGTGCGCGGCCTCTGCCATCAGCGCCGTCGGCTCGAGATCGTTCCCTTCGAAGGCGACGAGCATCGACTCTGAGCCGGCGATCGATCCGAACAGGGGCAGGACGAGGTCGGAGAGGATGTCACCGTCGCGGTTCAGTGCCGGGATCACGAGCGGCTCGCCCGTCGACGCGATCAGGAGCGCGAACGTCGCGTCGATCAGCTGCGGCTCATACGGCACGTCGGGATACCGTGCCGCGGCGGCGTCCATCTCCTCCTTGAGCAACCCCTCGTAGGTGGGGGAGACGGTGAACTTCGGACCGCCGAACACCTTCGCTCCTGCCCGGGACGCTTCGCGGAACGCGAACTCGGCCACCGCACGGCACACGGATCGCTCGATTCGCTCCGTGCGGAACGCGACCTCCGCGTCTCCCGTGCCCTCGCGCCATTCCTTGGCGCCGTACGCGTCGCCGACGGCCATCCGGACGACCGAGATCGGGGCGTGAACGCCCCCCAGCGGCACGACCCCGGGGATGCGACGACCGGTGCGAACGATCACCTTGCCGCCGATCTCCTCGCGGAGGATCCGGTTCGGCGAGCCGACGTCGCCGCGCTCCTCCGGCGTGACCGTCGCCGCCTTGAGGCCGAGGCCTGCGCCGCGGATCGCGCGCGCCGCGTCGTAGACGACCCCGTTTCCGGAGTCCCGCCGGCTCTCCAGCGACAGGTCGAAGCGCGGCAGCTCGAGCTCGAGCCCGATCACGTCCGGATGGAGCACCCGCAGGGCCTCTTCGAGCAGCTCCTGCCCGGTCTCGTCGCCTTCGAGGACCGCGATCGCGTTCAGCTCCATCGGCGGACGATTGTAGGTTCCCGGGATGGGCGTGGCGCTCGCATCCGGGTTCGGGCTCGGGTTCCTCGTGGCCGCCGAGGTCGGGCCGATCTGGCTCCTGTGCGTCCGGACGAGCGTTCGCTTCGGGTTCCGCCCCGGAGTCGCCGTCGGCGCCGCGGCGGCGACCGTCGACACGATCTACGCCGCGCTCGGCATCGCGGGGGCGGCTGCGCTACTTCAGATCGACGCATTGCGTCTCTCGCTGGGCCTGCTCGGCGCGCTCGTACTCGGCCTCATCGCCGCCCGGACTCTCTGGAGCGCGTTTCGCGTCCGCGAGGGTGGCGAGGCGGTGGAGGAGGTCGCAACTCCCGGTCGCGCGTACGCGACGGCGTTCGTCGCCACCGCCTCGAATCCGCTGACGATCGCCTCCTGGGCCGCGATCTTCTCGGCTGCTTCCGTCGCCGGCCTGGCCGCGGCGCCGCTGCTCGTCGGCGTCGCTTCGGGCTCGGCGACGTGGTTCGCGATCCTCGCCGGCGCCTCGGCCGCGGCGGGACGGCGCGCCTCATCCCGGGCGCTCCGCGCCGTCGACATCGTCGCCGGTGTCGGGCTCGCGTGCTTTGCCGGCGTGCTCGGCGTGCGGGCTATCCGGGGGTAATCGCTCCGAATATCGCGGGCAATTCACGGGAGCTAGCACCACGTCGTTTATTCGAGTATCGTGGTCGGTTCAACCCACGAAGGAGCCCGATAAATGGCACGGAAAACCGTCCTGGTCTGTGACAGCTGCGGAGCCGAGGTCGACGAGACCCGCGGCGCGGCGATGCGCATCACGTATGCCGACGCGCGTCGCGGCTCGAAGGTCGCCGACCTGTGCGACACGTGCGCGGGGAAGCTGCCCGGCCGCGCCGCCGCACGCCGCGGGCGGCGCCCGAAGTCCGCCGCCGCGTAGAGCGATTGCCGTTGTTTGCGGGGTTTGCGGCCCGCTCCGTCATCGGATCACGTCCGCAGTCGTATCTACCATCGGAAGGTGGGGCTGACCCTCGTCGCAGGGCCTGCGAACGCGGGCAAGGTCGCGCTGCTGCTCGATCGCTATCTGGCGCGCCTCGACGACGAACCGACGCTGATCGTGCCGAACCGGTCGGACGTCGACCGCGTCGAGCGCGATCTGCTCGACCGGTGCGGGTGCCTCTTCGCGGGCGCGATCGGCACCTTCGACGACCTCTTCGTCCGCATCGCCGGCGATGCGCGCAGAGCGGTCGTGACCGACGCCCAGCGGGCGCTCGTGATCCGGCAGGTACTCGCGAGTGCCTCGCTGAACGGCCTCGAGCGCTCGGCCCGGACCCGGGGCTTCGCCGACACCCTGCTCGCCACGCTCGGCGAGCTCGAGTCGGGCCTGCTCGACCCGGACGACGTCGAAGGCGACCTCGCCGGCCTCTACGCCGCGTACCGCGGCGAGCTCGATCGACTCGGGTTGTGGGACCGTGACCTGCTCCGGCGGCATGCGGCCGAACGGCTTGCCTCCGACCTCGACGCCTGGTCGGGGGAGCCGGTCTTCGCCTATGGGTTCGAGGATCTGACCGGAGCCGAGTGGGCGCTGCTCGAGGCGATCGCCGGGCGGGCCGACGTCGAGGTCTCGCTGCCGTACGAGCCCGGCCGGGTGGTGTTCGCCTCGCTGAAGCGGACCGCCGAGGATCTCGCAGGGCTCGCCGACGGCCGGGTCGAGGAGCTTGGCCCGCGCTCCGCCGAGTACGCGCACCCCGCGCTTGCGCACCTGGAGCGCGCCCTCTTCGAGGAATCACCGCCGCCGGCGCCCGAGCTCGACGCCGCTGTCCGGTTCCTCGAAGGCGCCGGCTCGCGCGGCACCCTCGAGCTCGTGGCCGACGAGGTGGTTGCGCTCCTCCGGGCCGGGACGCCGGCGGAGCGCATCGCAATCGTCGTGCCGTCCTCCGATCGGTGGCGGCGACCGCTCGAGACGGTGCTCGGGAGCCTCGACGTCCCGTACGCGTTCGACGCGCGCGTTCGGCTGGACGCCACGCCGTTCGGCCACGCGCTCCTCCAGCTCCTGCGCTTTGCGTGGCAGCGCGGAGGTCGTCTGGAGCTCTTCTCCTATCTGCGGTCACCCTACTCGGGCATCGGGCGGGCGTCGGTCGACTTCGTCGAGGGTCGCCTGCGCGGACGCGCCGTGCACCTCCCCGAACGTGTCGAGGAGGAGACGGAACGGCTGCGAGAGGCCCCGGTCCCCGCGCTCGCCGAGCTGCGCGAGGCCCAGGGCGATCCGATCGCAGGCGTTCGTGCGCTCGCCCGCAGCATGATCCGGTCGGCCTACGGGCTCGAGGCGCCGCCCGCAGGCGAGACGTCTCGGCTCGACCTGCGCGCCGAAGCCGCCGTCGTCAGAACCCTCGACGAGCTCGACGCGTTTGCGACGCTCGGCGAGCCGCTCACGAGCGACGCGGTGCTCGCCGCGCTCGAGGGGACCGAGGTTCGGCTCGATCCGGTGGGCGAGCCGGGTCGCGTCACGGTCCTCGACCTGATGCGGGCGCGAACGCCGCGGTTCGACGTCGTCTTCGTGCTCGGCCTGGAGGAGGGGACGCTGCCGAGGCGCTCTCGGACCTCGCCGTTCCTCGGTGAGGACGCGCGCCGCGAGCTCGGCTCCAGGCTCGAGCGGCCCGACCAGGTGAGCCGAGACCGCTATCTCTTCTACACGGCCTGCACGCGGGCCACCCGGCGTCTGTACCTCGTCCGCGAGGCGGTGACCGACGACGGGGCGGCGCGCGAGGCGAGCCCCTTCTGGGAGGAGGTGGCGTCGGTCTTCGATCCCGCGGAGGTTGCGCGGGCGACCACGAGACGATCGCTCGCGGCCCTCACCTGGCCGCTCGACGCTGCACCGACCGAGCGCGAGCGGTTGCGCGCGCTCGCGCTGCTCGCCGCCGACGACGGTGACGAAGCGGAAGCCGTCGCTGCCGTCAACGGCTGGGAGCGGCGGCTTGCCCGAGCCCGGAGTGCATGGCAGCGCCCGACGCGGCTGACGAGCGCACCGGTGCTGGCGGAGCTCGCGGCCAAGACGACGTTCGGCGTCACGGAGCTCGAGCGCTTCGCGGACTGCTCGTCCGCGTGGCTGCACGAGCGGGTCGTCGATCCGCGGAAGATCGACGCCGAGGTGGACGCACTCCTTCGCGGCTCGCTGGCCCACCAGACCCTGTTCAAGTTCTATGCCGGGCTCCCGAAGGAGCTCGGCGCCGATTCCGTCACGCCGGAGAACCTCGAGCAGGCGCTCGGCTTCCTGCGCCGGTGCCTGGACGACGCACGGCGAGGTGGCGTGCGGCTCGAGTTGACCGACCTCCAGGAAGCCGAGCTGATGGGGACGCTGTGGCGCGACCTCGAGGCGTTCGTCCGTGACGAGGCCGCGGCGCCGCAGCCGCTCGTTCCGCGGCGGTTCGAGGTCGGGTTCGGGTCCGATCGCTCCGCGCCGGAGCTGCAACGGGGCCTCCGTCTTGCGGAAGGCACGCAGTTGAGCGGCAAGATCGACCGGATCGACGTCGACCCCTTCAGCGCGCGCGGGATCGTGCACGACTACAAGTCGGGCCGCGCCCACTCCGCGAAGCAGATCGACGAGGAGCTGAAGCTGCAGATCCCGCTCTACCTGCTCGTGCTGCGCGACCTGGTCGGCATCGAGCCACTTGGTGGCCTCTACCGGTCGCTCAGCGGGGCGCGCGTGTCGCGCGGCCTCCTGCGCCAGGATGCCGCCGACGATCTGCCCGGTTACAGGCGGAACGACTACCTGCCCGACGACGAGTTCTGGGCGCTCGTCGAAACCGCGCGTGAACGCGCCGCCGGGTTCGCCGACCGGATCCGCAAGGGCGACGTGCGTCACGACCCGAAGGGCGGCGACTGCCCCACGTGGTGCGACGTGTGGCCGATCTGTCGCGTCGAGCGAGCGTAGACACACATGAACCCTGAGCAACGCGAGGTCGTTGCGGCCAGAGGCGAGGTCTTCGTCTCGGCCGGAGCCGGGACCGGAAAGACGACCGTGCTCGTCGAGCGGTTCGTTCGCGCGGTGTGCGAGCAGGGCATCGACGTCGAGTCGATCCTCGTGATCACGTACACGCGGAAGGCAGCCGGCGAGCTCCGCGCTCGCATCCGGGCCGCCCTCCGCGAGCGCGGTCGTCCCGATCTTGCGCGCCGCCTCGACGGCGCATGGGTCTCGACCATCCACGGTTTCTGCGCGCGCCTGCTGCGTGCGCATCCGTTCGCGGTCGGCATCGATCCGCGTTTCCGCGAGCTCGCCGACGACCAGGCGCCGGCCCTGGTGGCAGAGGCGTTCGACCGCGCACTGACCGCCTTCTGCGCCGATGGAGACCCCGAACGGCTTCGACTGCTCGCCACGTACGGCGCCGCCGGTCTTCGCCGCAAGCTGACCGGCGTCTACGAGACGCTTCGCTCGGCCGGGCGCGAGCTGTGCCTCGAGCTCGGCACCTGGGCAAGCGTCGACGAGCGGCTCGCGGAGCTCCAGGACGCCGCCCGCGAGCTCGCCTCGGATCCTGGCGCCACGGAGAAGCAGCAGGCCGCCGCGGCCGCTGCGCTCGCCCTCGGGCCGAACCCCGAGCAACTGCTCGATCTCGCGCACCTCGCGACGGTCGGCGAGCGCACCGGTGCGTTCCGGGCTGCGCGCGACCGCCTCCGCCAGGCTGCGCTCGACGAGCTCGCTGCGCGCGACAGTGAGCACCTGCAGGAGCTGCTCGACCTGTTCGCAGCTGCGTACGAGGAGGCGAAGCGAAGTGAATCGGTCCTCGACTTCGAGGACCTCCAACTGCTCGTGCGTGACCTCCTGCGCCACGACGCTTCGATCAGGGAGCTCGAGCAGCTTCGCTTCCGGCAGATCATGGTCGACGAGTTCCAGGACACGAACAGCCTCCAGTGCGACATCGTCGACCTGCTGCGCGGCGACCGTGAGGACACCGACGTGTTCTATGTCGGTGACGAGTTCCAGTCGATCTACGGCTTCCGCCACGCCGATGTCGCCGTGTTCCGTCAACGCCGGGAAGCGGCTGCGCAGCGCCTCCCGCTTGCGCGGAACTACCGCTCGCGACCCGAGGTTCTCGGCGCGATCAACCACCTGTTCGCGGACGAGTTCGACGGGTACCAGCCGCTTGCGTGCGGCGGGGACTTCGACGATCCCGTCTTCGGCCATCCCGGTCGAGCTCCTCGTCACCGACAAGCGGAGCTACCGCGAAGCGGGTGTGATCTGGCGCGAGGCCGAGGCCGCCGCGATCGCACGGCGCGTCGCCGAGCTCGTCGACCTCGGCGCGGCCGAGCCCGGCGAGATCGTTCTGCTCTTCGCAGCCGGCACCGACGCCGAGGTCTACGAACGCGCGCTGCGCGCGGAGGGGCTGCCGACGTACCGGGCGACGGGTCGCGGGTACTTCGGCCAGCAGCAGGTCGTCGACCTGCTCGCGTACCTGCGCCTGCTGTGGAACCGGTACGACGACAGGGCGCTGGCGACGGTTCTGCGCTCGCCTTTCGTCGGCATCTCGAACGACGCGCTGGTGGCGATTCGCCGCCACGCCGGCCGGCGGCCGCTCTACACCGGCGTCGAGCGCTCGCTGCCCGAGGGCCTCGCAGAGGAGGACGAGCGGCTCCTGCGTGCCTTCAAGCAGCGCTACGAGCGGCTGGTCGCAGCCTCCGCACGGCTCGGGCTCGAGCGCCTGTGTGAGGAGGTCGTGGCGGCGCACGACTACGACCTCGCAGTCCTCACGCGGTGGGACGGCAAGCGGCGGTACGCGAACCTCCGCAAGCTGATGCGGCTGGCGCGGAGCTACGAGGAGCTGCGCGGCCGCGACATCGAGGGCTTCATCTCGTTCATCCGCGATCAGGAGGCCGTGGGCGCCACGCAGCTCGAGGCGGTGTCGGAGGAGGAGGGAGCGGGCGCCGTTCGTCTGCTCACGATCCATTCGGCGAAGGGGCTCGAGTTCAAGGTCGTCGTCGTGGCAGACGCGGGGCGTGACACGGGGGGAGCTCCGTCGGCCGACGAGATCCTCGTCGGCGCCGATGGTCGCTTCGGTTTTCGCGTCGTCGATCCGACGTCGGGACAGCGAACCGGCGTCTTCGGCTACGACGAGGTGCGCGCAGCGGAGGAGCGCGAAGATCGGGCCGAGCGGCTGCGCCTCTACTACGTGGCGATGACGCGGGCGATCGACCGCCTGATCGTCTCGGGCGCGATCGACCCCGACACGCAACGCGATCGAGACACACCGATCGGCTGGGTGCTCACCCGCCTCGGGACCGAGGAGCTGGAGGCTGCCCGAGCGGCCGGCGAGGCGGTCGAGCTCGAGCGGGGGGACGCGCGTTTCGTGCTCCGCGTGAACACGTACAGCCACGAGCCGGCGCCCGAGCCGGCGGCTGACGTCGACGGCCAGCTAGCGCTGTTCGCCGAGGTGCCCTCCGGTTCGCCCGCGCCCGGATACCGCCTGCCCGAGCTCGTCGTCCCACCTGCCCCGCCGCTGCACCGGGTGCGCAGGCTGTCGTACTCGGCGCTGTCGCTGTTCGAGCGCTGCTCGTATCGCTACTACGCCGAGCGTGTGGCAGGGCTGCGCGAGGTGCGCCCGGTGGGACTGGACGGGGGCGGCGGCGGCCTCGCGGCGACCGAGATCGGCGATGCGGCACACCGCTTGCTCGAGCTCGTCGACCTGCGCACGCCGGTCGTCCCGGACGTCGGCCAGGTCCGGGCGTGGTATCCGACGGTCACCGAGGACGAGCTCGAGCGGATCGGCGAGTTCGTCGGCAACTACTGCCGGTCGGACACGGCGCTGCGTGTTGCTTCGCTCGCTGGTGCGAAGGCCGAGCGGCCGTTCGCGTTCGAGCACGACGGCGTGCTGCTGCGCGGGCGGATCGACGTGCTCTGGCGCGAGGGCACGCGGGCGTTCGTGCTCGACTACAAGACGAACGTGCTCGGAGAGAGCGCGCCGGAGGAGATCGTCGAGGAGGATTACCGGCTGCAGCGCCTCGTGTATGCGCTCGCGTGCTTCCGCGCCGGCGCCGAGGAGGTCGAGGTCGTCTACCACTTCGTCGAGCGTCCGGATGCAGTCGTGGAGACGACGTTCCTCCGCGCCGAGCTTCCGGCCCTCGAGGCGGAACTGTCGGAGGCGATCGCACGGATCAACCGCGGGGAGTTCGTGCCCACGCCGAGCGACTTCGCCTGTGCGGGATGTCCCGCGCTCGACCTCGTGTGTGCCGGCCCGCGGCTGCGCCAGCCGCCGGCGCTCGTTGCCGGTGCCGCGTAGCTACGTCCGGGAAGCGCGGCGGCGCGTCGGCCCGAAGAAGCAGCGGATCGGTCCGATCATCGAGCGCCTGGCCGAGCTGCACGCCGACGCCCGTATCGCCTTGCGCTTCCAGGATCCGCTCGAGTTGCTGGTCAGCGTGATCCTCTCCGCGCAGACGACCGACGTGAACGTCAACCGCGTGACCGAGCAGCTGTTCAAGAAGTACCGCCGCCCAGAGGACTACCTCGCGGTGCCGCAGGAGGAGCTCGAGCGCGACATCTTCGCCACGGGCTTCTACCGGCAGAAGGCGAAGGCGCTCCGCGGGACGATGGCGATCCTGCTCGCAGAGCACGACGGCCGCGTCCCCGAGGAGTTCGACGAGCTGCTACGGCTCCCGGGCGTCGCTCGCAAGACCGCCAACGTCGTGACCGCAGAGCGCGGCAGCCCGCAGGGAATCGTGGTCGACACGCACGTACGTCGCCTGTCGCAGCGCCTCGGCCTCACGCGGCAGGAGGATCCGGTCAGGATCGAGCGCGACCTGATGCGCCTCGTGCCGCGCGCCGACTGGGGGCGATTCCCGCACCTGTTGATCTGGCACGGCCGGCGCATCTGCGACGCGCGGCGTCCGCTGTGCGAGGAGTGCCCGCTCGCGGCGGACCTGTGCCCTGCTAGCCGCGTACCGGGGTGAGCGCCACGAGCAGCCCGCCGTCGTCGTCGTAGGCCGGGAAGACGTCGGCGACGACCTCTTTCTCGACGCCCGCGCGCGTGCGGATCGACAGCTGTTCACCGAGCCGGCGGACGCCCCATTCGCGCGCGAGCTCCACGGGTTGGCTGTTCGAGAACTGCAGCGCCTCGACCACGTCTCGGCCCATCAGATCGGGTTCGGGGAAACCGGTCAGCTCGAAGACGCCGCGACCGGTGGCGAGCACGCGGCGATCGCGGTCGGTGACGACGAGGCCGGTGTCGGGTGCGGGGTAGTAGTCGTCGAGGATCTCGAAGAGGAACCCGAAGCCGCAGTGCCGGCACGCCGGTGCCTGGTCCGAGAACCCCTCCTGGGCATCGATGTCGATCGAGCGCTCCTTGCACCGTGGGCAGATGAAATGCGGCACGGCGAGCCAGGGTAGCCGTGAATTTGAAGAGATCGGCCCTAGCCATCTTCCCTTGTCGGGGTGTAGGTTCGCGCGCAAGCCGGTCCGGTGGTGCGGGCAGGCCGCGCCAGCTTGGCCGGGGAAAGGGGTCTGGCAGGTATGGCTCTGGATCAGAAGAGGGCGCGTTGGTTCGGCGTGCTCTACCTCATCACGTTCGTCACGTCGATCCCGGCGCTGGTGCTGTACGAGCCGGCGCTCCGTCATCCGGTGGGCTTCATCGCGGGCTCGGGGAACGTCAACAAGATCTACCTCGGAGCGCTGCTCGAGCTGCTGCTCATCATCGCGAACATCGGAACGGCAGTCGTGATCGTCCCGATCATGAGGCGGCAGTTCGAGGAGCTGTCGATCGGTTACGTGACGGCGAGGCTAGTCGAGTGCACGTTCATCCTCGTCGGCATCCTCTGCATGCTCGGGATCGCCACTTTGCAGCGAGAGGCTGCGGGCGCGTCCGAAGGGACGGTCGCGTACACGCTCGCGGCGATCAAGGACTGGACATTCCTCCTGGGGCCGGGCTGGGTGGTCGGGTGGGGGAACGGGTTGATTCTGGGTTACATGATGTACCGCACGCAGCTCGTGCCGCGGCCGTGGACGTGGCTCGGGCTCGTCGGCGGGCCGCTGATCATCATCTCCGGGACGGTCGTGATGTTCGGAGGGAATCCCGCGACCGCCACGATCAAGGGCCCCGCGTCGATTCCTGAAGCCCTGTGGGAGCTCTTCCTCGGCGTCTACTGCACCATCTGGGGTTTCAGGCGCGATGCGCCGATCCTTTCCGGGAGCGCCCAATGACGCCGAGATAGCCCGCGAAGCGTCTGTCCAAGCGAAGCTGCTGTTAACGAGCGATTGTCGTTCGACGGAGCAGTGTCGCCATCGGGCTGCCGCCGACGTAGCCTGCGGCTCGCCGATGGCCGCCGGTTCGCGCCTCGGCAGGCCCGCGGTCGCCGTAGCCGGCGTCGCTTGTGTCGCGGCCGCTGTTCGTCTGCCCGGCACGTTCTCGCAGGCGCTTTCCCAGGACGAGGTCGCGTCGGCGAGGATCCTGCGCGAGCCGGGGGTGTTGTCGATGCTCGGGCGAGTCGCGCGAACGGAGTCGACACCGCCGCTCTGGTACTCGCTCGCCTGGGCGATCCATCGTGTGGGCGTTTCGATCGTCGACGTGCGCCTGCTCTCGGTGCTCGCCGGGGCCGGGGTCGCCGGGTGTGTCGTTGCAGTCGGCCGCCGGGTGCTGCCGCTGTCCGCTGCGGTGCTCGCGGGCCTTCTGGTAGCGGTCGGCGGTGAGTTCGTCGCGCACGGGCACGAGCTTCGCTCGTACGAGCTGCTCGCGCTGCTGACTGCAGCGTTTGCGTTGCTGCTGCTGCGCGAGCTGGCCGAGCCGGGCCGTCGAACCGAGATCGCGCTCGGGATCGTCGTCGCGCTCGGCGGGCTCACCCATTACTTCTTCGCATTCGCCGCCGCCGCCGCGCTCGCCTGGCTGTGGCTCGATCCCGGCGCGATCCGCATCCGCCGGCGCGCGTCTGCCGCGATCGCCGCGGGCGGGCTCGTCGCCGCGTCGTGGGCGCCGGTGATGCTTGCGCAATTCCACCGCGACCGCTTCTGGTGGATCGGCGCGTTCCAGCTGCGACCGGTGCTCGCAGTGCCCCTGCGTCTCTTCACGACCGCATACTCCGGGCAGACCGCCGGGCTCTTGCTCTCCCTCCTGTTCATCACAGCCGCCGGCCTGGGTTGCGTTCGACTCGCGCGTGTCGGGCCCTCCGGACGCCTCGTGGCCACTCTCGCCTTCGGCCCTCTCGTCGTTGCCGCGGCTCTCTGGGGAGCCGGCTTCGAGATCTTTGCCCTCCGCAACCTGATCGAGGTCGGTCCCGCGGTCGCGATCGCCGTCGCCGCAGTCGTCGCCTCCATTCCGGTGCGCGGAGGCGTCGCCGTCGGACTTGCGCTCGTCTCGGCGTTGACGGTCTCGCTGCTCCGCCAGGAGGGCGCGGGCTCGCCGCCGTTCGCGACGATCGCCCACGTCCTCGTTCAGGAAGGTTGGCGACCGCCCGACCCGGTCGCCGTGCTCGGCAACCTGTTCGTCTTCCGGGCTCCGCTCGAGTGGTACCTGCCGCATGCTTCGGTGCTCGATGCAGGGCGCCCGATGCGTCGTGTGTGCCGCACGGTGTTCGTCGTCGCACCGCGCAGGACCGGCGAGCTGACGATGGGCCGGGTCACCGATCAGGATCCGGCAGGGCGTTACGTCGTCAGTCGTCTTGCGCTCAGCGTTCCGCTCGGGGCGGAGCGCATCTTCCATCACGCAGCCATCCTCGTCGACGGCGCCCACCCGTCGCGTTGCGTGCGCGCGATCCGCACGGGGCGACTCGCTCCGATCGCCTGAGATCCGTTCGCCGGAATTTGCAGGACCGTTTCGCCGGACCGGCTTGACGGTTCGACCGACGAGGCATCAGGGTGGCGCCCTGAAGCTGCGGGCACGTGAGGAGGGTCGGCTCGCCCCGCCGGGCGACTCTCTCTTCAGACAGGAAGCGGGCGCCACTTCGTCCCCTCCCGATGGCGCCCGCCTTCCTTGTTGCCGCAGATCCTGGTGGCAGATGTTACCAACCCGGGATCGCCCTGCGGAGCCCGCGCCAGCAGGAGCTCAGAGCCACCCACGTTTCTTGAACAGCGCGAAGAGCGCTGCGACGGTGGCGAGCTCGAGCCCGATCCCGAGGACGAAGAAGATGGCCGGGCTCCTGATGTGTCCGACCATCCAGCCGAAGTTCTGGCCGAAGAAGCCGGTGATGAAGCTGAGCGGCAGGAAGACGGTCGCCATGATCGTGAGCTGCTTCATCACCGAGTTGAGGCGGTTGGAGACGGTGGAGAGGTAGACGTCCATCGAGCTCGTGAGCAGGTCGCGGTAGGTGTCGATCAGGTCGCTGATTCGGATCAGGTGGTCGTAGATGTCGCGGAAGTAGCGCTCGTCCTCCTGGGTCATTCCGGGAAGCTCGGCGACGCCGCCCATCAGGCTCGCGAACATGTCGCGCTGGGGAGTGATCGCTTTGCGCATCCCGACGAGGAGCCTCTTCATGCGGAAGATCTCCTGGAGCTCTGCATCGCCGGCGTGGAGGAAGGTCTGGTTCTCGAGATCGTCGATCCGGTCGTCGAAGTCGGCAAGGATCGGGAAGAAGCTGTCGACGAGACCGTCGATGATCCGGTACAGGAGCTGCCCGGGGTCGTCGATCGTCTTCTGCCTCTTCAGGTAGCGCTGGCGCACCTCCGTGAACGCGGGCGCCTCGTCGCGATGAACGGTGACGAGGAACTTCTCGGAGTAGAAACAGTGCACTTCGACGAGACGGTCGTCGTCCGGGACTGCGCCGTAGACGACGAGAAAGACGTAGTCGTCGTAGTCGTCGATCTTGGCCCGCTGCCCGAACTTCTCGGAGTCCTCGACCGCGAGCGGGTGGAACTTGAAGACGTCGCGCAGGATCGAGTAGTCCTGAGCGTCGGGTCGGTCGATGTCGAGCCAGAAGAACGAGTCGCTGCCGAGGAGCTTCTCGACGTTCTCGCGATCGAGATGCATCTGCTCGCTGCCGCGGTCGTGAATCACCGTGCAGGTATTGGGCGGCGTGCGCTCCTCGCGAGAAGCCGGCTCGCTCGTCAGACCCCTCCGCGCATTCCCTGAGGCTATCCGAGCCGGTTCAGCGGGTTGGTACTGTCGCGGCCCGGCTCGGCTCTGCCGTCGGCACGAGTGACGAGAGGTAACGCTCGGCATCGAGTGCTGCCATGCAGCCGGAGCCCGCGGCGGTGACGGCCTGCCGGTAGACGTGGTCCTGCACGTCACCCGCGGCGAACACCCCTGGGATGTTCGTCGCTGTGGAGCCCGGCTGCGTCACGAGGTAGCCCGCCTCGTCGTGGTCGAGCTGGTCGACGAAGAGCGCCGTGTTGGGATCGTGCCCGATCGCGACGAACAACCCGTCTGCGGGCACCTCCCACGTTTCGCCGGTCACGGTGCTGCGCAGGCGGAGGCCCTCGACGTTCTGATCGCCGAGCACCTCGTCGACGACGGCGTTCAGGACGAAGTCGAGCTTCTCGTTCGCCAGGGCACGGTCGACCATGATGCGTGACGCGCGGAACTGATCGCGCCGGTGCACCAGGTGCACCCGCGTCGCGAACTTCGTCAGGAAGAGCGCCTCCTCGAACGCCGAGTCTCCGCCCCCGACCACGTAGACGTCCTTCTGGCGGAAGAACGCCGCGTCGCACGTGGCGCAGGCCGAGACGCCGCGACCCTTGTGCTTCTCCTCCGACTCGATGTCGAGCCAGCGCGCACTTGCCCCCGTCGAGACGATCACGGCACGCGCCGCGTACTCGTCGTTCCCGACACGGACCCGAAACGGCCGTTGCGAGAAGTCGACGCTGGTGACGTCGTCGGTCAGGAACTCCGCCCCGAACCGCTCGGCCTGACGCCGGAAGTCGGCCATCATCTCCGGGCCCATGATCCCGTCCGCGTAGCCGGGATAGTTCTCGACGTCGCTCGTGATCATCAGCTGACCGCCCCAGGAGAACCCCTCGATCACGAGCGGCTCGAGATCGGCCCGCGCGGCGTAGAGGGCGGCCGTGTAGCCGGCCGGGCCGCCGCCGATGATGATCAGGTCACGCACGCTGGTGTCGCTCAAGGAACTCCTCCCGGTTTCTTCCCTACGCAGTATTTCAACGCTACGAGGGCCCCGGACGTTCCCCGATCAGGCGGCGTCGGCGCTCGCCTGCGGCAGTGTCGCGACCTCGTCGACCGCAGCGAGCTCCGGTGCGGCCGCGGCGACGGGCATCCGCTCCAGCTGCGCCGGCTCGGGTGGGGCGTCTCCGGCGATCCCGTGCTCGGGGAACTTCCGCGCCGTGACGAGCAGCCTCGACTCGAAGGAGCTCACGGCCTGGTTGTAGGCCCCGACCGCCGTGTCGAGGCTGCGTCCGACCTTCGAGAGGTGCGCCGCGAAGACGCCGATCCGCTCGTAGAGCTCGCGACCGAGGCTCGACACGGCCCGGGCGCTCGCGGCGACCGTCTCCTGCTGCCAGCCGTAGGCAACGGTTCGGAGCAGGCCGATCAGCGTCGCCGGAGAGGCGACGATGACCCCCGATTCGGCTCCCGCCTCGAAGAGCGAGCCGTCCTGGTCGAGCGCGGCGCGATAGAGCCCCTCGTCGACGAACATCACGACGAACTCGGGCGTCGGGTCGAACTGCCGCCAGTAGCGCTTCTGTCCGAGCTTGCCGATGTGCTCGCGGAGCTGGGCAGCGTGTCGGGCGAGGTGCAGCCGTCTCAGCTCGACGTCATCGCAGTTGACTGCGTCGAGATACGCGTCGATCGGCACCTTCGAGTCGACCACGATGCTCTTCCCGCCGGGGAGCTTCACGACGAGATCGGGGCGAAGGAGCTTGCCCTCGTCGTCGCGCTCGCTCTGCTGGGTGCGGAAGTCGCAGTAGTCGACCATGCCGGCGAGCTCGACGACGCGTTTGAGCTGCACCTCCCCCCAGCTGCCGCGGACGTGCGGCGCCCGCAGCGCGGTGACGAGGTTCCCGGTCTCCGCCCTCAGCCGCTCCTGCCCGTCCGAGACCGCCCGCAGCTGCTCGCTGACGGTCGAGACCGCGCGGAGGCGCTGCTGCTCGAGCTCCCTGGCCTGGGTCTCGAAGCGCTGCAGCGTCTCCCGGATCGGCGCAAGCTTCGCCTCGGCAGCCTGCAGGAGGGAGCCCTGGCTCCGCGACAGCGCATCGCCGGCGGTGGCCTTGAACCGCTCCTCCCACTGCTCCTGGGTGCGTTCGAGCAGCTCGAGCTGCTCGCCGGCCGCGGCTCGTTCCTGCTCGAGCAGCGCGTCTCGCCCGGTGAGCGCCGCGCGCGCCCACAGGTAGACCGCGGCGGCGCCGACGAGGATGCCGAGGAGGACGAGCAAGGCGGCCATGAGCCCACGAACGATAGGGAGGGCGCCGGACGGCAAAAAAAATCAGCCCCGGCGAGTCCGAAGACCTACCGGAGCTGATATGCCGGATCGAGCGACTCCGAAGAGCTACCCGATCCGACGGGGGGAACCTAGCCGCGTCCCGGCGCGGCCGTCAACGGGGCCCCGGCGGCGATGTCGCAATTTGCGAACAAATTCATGACCGACCCGTGCCGGTCGGGGAGAACGTCCGTTCGCACCCGTAGGCTTGTCGTCTGGCGATGGACGACGTGTTCGGCCCCGGCGGCACCCTCGCCCGCGCGCTGCCGGGCTACGAGCCGCGCTCGGAGCAGGCCGCGCTGGCGGCCGCCGTCGACCGTGCGCTCCGGTGCGGGGAGCACCTCGTGGCCGAGGCCGGCACCGGCGTCGGCAAGAGCCTCGCCTACCTGATCCCCGCGCTCGCATCCGGGCAGCGCGTCGTCGTCGCGACGGCGACCAAGGCGCTCCAGGAACAGCTGTTGCGCTCGGACGTGCCGGTCGCGGCGGCCGTCTGCGGGCGGCCTGTGCGCGTCGAGGTGCTGAAAGGGCGCCAGAACTACCTCTGCCGCCGGCAGCTGCAGGGCTTCCAGCCGTCGCTCGATGCCGAGGGGCGCGACGGCGCGGCCTTCGCGGCGATGGAGGGGTGGCTCGCGTCGACCGAGACCGGCGATCGCGCGGAGCTCGAGGTCGAGCCCTCGCCCGCGCTCTGGGCCGAGCTGGCGGTCGGCGCCGATCGCTGCTCCGGTCGCCGCTGCCCGTTCGTCTCCACCTGCTTTGCCGAAGCAGCGCGGGGCCGGGCCGCCGAGGCGGAGCTCGTGATCGTCAACCACGCCCTCTACTTCGCCGACGTCGCCTCGGGTGGCGGTGTGCTGCCGGAGCACGACGCCGTCGTCTTCGACGAGGCACACCGGCTGGAGGAGTCGGCGGCGGGCTGGCTCGGCGGCCGCATCTCCCGCGCCGGGCTGCGGCGGCTCGTCCTCGACGTCGAACGGGCGGCGCGCGACGCGCGGGTTCCTCCGCCCGAGCGCCAGCTCGACCGGGTCGTGCGCAGCGGCGAGCGGTTGCTCGAGGCCGTCGCGCCCCCGAGCGGCCGCCGCCGGGTCCGCGAAACGCCGGTCGAGCCGGCACTCGTGCTGGTCGACGCGCTCGGCGAGCTCGCCGGGTGCCTGCAGGGCGCCGGCGAGGAGCAGGACGCCCTCGCCCGGCGGTCGCTGGCCCAGGCCGCTCAGGTCGAGGCGACCCTCGAGGCGGAGCCCCAGGGTCGCGTCGTCTGGGCCGAGCCGGACGCGCTCGCGTGGGCGCCGGTCGACGTCGCCGAGGAGCTCCACGACCGCCTCTGGGACGACGGCCCCACGGCGATCCTCGTCTCGGCGACCCTTGCGGTCGGCGAGGACGCGGGCTTCGTCCGGCGCCGCCTCGGGCTCGCGGGCGCGCGCGAGGCGATCGTCGGCTCGCCCTACGACTACCGCGAGCAGGCGCTCCTCTACGTGCCGCGCTCGATGCCCGACCCGCGTGACGAGGAGTTCCTCGAGCGCGCCGCCGACGAGATCGTGGCCCTGCTGTCCCTGTCCGAGGGTCGTGCGCTGGCACTCACCTCGAGCTACCGCGCGCTCGACGCCTACCGTGCGCACGTCCGCGGACGAGTTCCGTACGACGTGCTCGTCCAGGGTGAGGCGCCGCGCGAGCGCCTGCTCGAGCGCTTCCGGAACGACGTCGCGTCGGTGTTGCTCGCGACCTCGACGTTCTGGCAGGGCGTCGACGTCCCCGGCGAGTCCCTCTCGCTGCTCGTGATCGACAAGCTCCCTTTCTCGGCTCCGGGCGATCCGCTGCACGAGGCCCGCTGTGAGGCGGTCGAGCGTGACGGCGGAGACTGGTTCGGAGGCTATGCGCTGCCGACGGCCGTGCTCCAGCTGCGACAGGGCTTCGGGCGCCTGATCCGGGGCCATTCCGACCGGGGCGTGGTCGCGATTCTCGATCCGCGCCTGCGCAGCCGCGGCTACGGTCGGGCGTTCCTCGAGGCGCTCCCACGGTGCCCCGTCGTCGACGATCGTGGGGCGGTAGCGGCATTCTTCGGCGACCGGGTCGCCGTATCCGCTTGAATGGTCGGCTCCCGATGGCCAAGAAGAAGCCCAAGACCCCGCCGCCGCCGCGGAAAGTCCAGGCGCCGAAGCAGCGGAGCACCACGTCGCGCGACGCAGGGGGGCGGAATCGGACCGTGCTCTACGTCGTGGCCGGCATTGCGATCGCGGCGGTGATCGCCGCCGGCGCCTACGCCGCGTTCGGCCGGGCGAGCAGCAGTGGCGAGAAGCAGGTCGCCTCGCTGATGGCCGCGGCGGGCTGCAACTTCAAGACCGTCGCCGCGTACGTGCCACCAGGGCAAGGCGTGCACGTTCCCAGCCTGACGAAGAAGCTCCCGTGGAACACGGATCCGCCCTCGAACGGCCAGCACTACCCGCTCTGGGCCGTCTGGGGCTTCTACACCGCGCCGGTCAACCCGAGGATGGTCGTGCACAACGAGGAGCACGGGGGCGTGATCCTCTGGTGGGGGACGAAGGTGCCGGCATCGACGGTCGACCAGCTGCGCGCCTTCTACAACGAGCAGACCGACGGCACGTTCGGCACGCCGTACCCGAAGCTCGGCGGCAAGGTCGCGATCAGCGCGTGGACCGGGGACCCCACGAAGTACGGCAGGAACAACTACTTCGGCCAAGGCCACCTCGCGATCTGCCCCCGCCTGGACGCGCCGACGCTCAAGGCGTTCGAGGCCTTCCGCAAGACCTACCGCGGCCACGGCCCGGAAGGCATCCCGCTCTCGCTGGCCAAGCCGGGGATGGGCCCGCAGTAGCGAACTACACTCGTCCCGTCGCGCCGGGGTGGCGAAACGGGTAAACGCGCCCGGCTTAAAACCGGGTGTCCCCTCGAGGGACGTGGGGGTTCGACTCCCTCCCCCGGCACTCCATCTACGTTCGGCCGGTGCGCTCGGTGAGCGCGCGGAGCCGGGCGGCGTGCTCGGGCGTCAGCGCGTCGGGGTCGAGGCGCCACCGCCAGTTGCCCTCCTCCGTTCCCGGGGTGTTCATGCGCGCCTCCGACCCGAGGCCGAGCACGTCCTGCGCAGGCGCGATTGCCAGTGCCGCGACCGACGTCCACGCGACGTCGAGCAGCTCCCCCGACGGATCGTCGCCCGCGAGCCCGGTCCACGCCCGGTCCGCGTCGGAGAGGCCTGCCCACCAGCCGGCGGCGGTGTCGTTGTCGTGCGTGCCCGTGTAGACGACCGATTGCTCGACGTGGTTTCGCGGCAGGTGCGGGCTGTCGGGATCGCCGCCGACCGCGAACTGCAGCACGACCATCCCCGGGAAGCCGAGCTCCGCGCGGAGCCGTCGAACGGGCTCGGTGATCACGCCGAGATCCTCGGCGATCACGTCGAGCGGGCCGAGCGCTGCTTGGGCGGCCTGGAACACGGCGGCGCCGGGGCCGCGACGCCAGCGGCCGTTGGCCGCCGTCGCGCTGCCGGCGGGAACGGCCCAGTACGACACGAACCCGCGGAAGTGGTCGATCCGCGTGAGATCGACGAGCCGGAACGCGCGCCGGAGCCGTTCCGTCCACCACCGGTAGCCCTCCCGGCGCAGGGCACTCCAGTCGTAGAGCGGGTTCCGCCAGAGCTGGCCCGTCGCCGCGAACGCGTCCGGGGGCACACCCGCGATCACGCCGTGCAGGAACAACCCGGGGTGTGCACGCTGATCGGCGCCGTCCCATCCGGCGTAGATCGGGATGTCGCCGACGACGCGGATGCCGCGCGCGGCGGCATAGGTGCGCAAGGAACGCCACTCGCGCTCGAACCGCACCTGGTCGTCGAGGTCGCCGCCGTAGGCGAGCCAGTCGTCGATCCAGTAGTCGTTCTCGGCGCGGAATCGTCGCCGCTCGGCCTCCGTCACGACACTTCCGCGGTCGGCCACGAGCTCGGGCGACCCGGCAAAGACGGACGGCGACATGTACGGCGAGCCGGTGTGGTCCGTGGGGCCGAGGGGGAGGACCTGCCACCACCGCTGCCCCGCGGCGTGCAGCCAGTCGACGAAGCGGTAGGCGTGGAGATCCGGTACCCCGTTCGGCAGCGACGTCGGATGCAGGAGGATGCCCGAGGCACGTTCGAGTCGCATTCGCGCGAGAATCTCACGCCTGGTGTCTTTGCCGAAGACAACGAAGCCGCCACCCAGGATCCAGATCCAGGCGATCGAGCCTGAGGTCGACTGCGGGCGCTTCCCCGTCAAATGCACTGCGGGCGAGCGGGTCGACGTCTACGCGACCATCTTCGTCGACGGGCACGACATCCTCGGCGCCGCGGTGCGCGCGCGGCCGCCGAAGGGCAAGGTGCGCGAGGAGCCGCTCACGGACCTCGGCAACGATCGCTTCGGGGGGTCGTTCGTGGTCGATCGCCCCGGCCGCTGGACGTTCACGATCGTGGCGTGGGCCGACCGGCTCGCGACGTGGCAGTACGAGCTGCGCCGCAAGGTCGAGGCCGGTCAGCTCGATCTCGCCGGCGAGCTCGCCGAGGGGGCGGCGCTCCTCGACCGTTCGTCGCTGACCGTGGAGGAAGGGCTCGCGGCGAGCGGCGAGGTTCGTCACGGCGAGATCGTCTCCGGCGCGCTCGGCGTCGACGTCGATCGCGAGCTTGGACGCTTCGGCGCGTGGTACGAGCTCTTCCCGCGCTCGTTCGGCGGCTTCAAGGGCGTCGCCGCCGTGCTGCCCCGGCTCGCGGAGCTCGGTTTCGACGTCGTCTACCTGCCGCCGGTGCATCCGATCGGCGTCACCAACCGCAAGGGACGCAACAACACGCTCAAGGCCGGCCCGAAGGACCCGGGATCGCCCTGGGCGATCGGGTCGAAGCTCGGCGGGCACGACGCGATCGACCCGGCGCTCGGGACGTGGGCGGACTTCGACGCCATGATCGCCGTGGCCCGTGACGCAGGGATCGAGATCGCGCTCGACTTCGCGATCCAGTGCTCGCCCGATCATCCCTGGCTCACCGAGCATCCGGAGTGGTTCAACCGCCGCCCGGACGGAACGTTGAAGTACGCCGAGAACCCGCCCAAGCGCTACCAGGACATCTACAACGTGAACTTCGAGTCAGAGGACTGGCGCGCCTTGTGGGAGGCGTTGCGCGACGTCGTTCTCTTCTGGGTCGGCAAGGGCGTCCGCGCGTTCCGTGTCGACAACCCGCACACGAAGCCGGTGGCGTTCTGGGAGTGGTTGATCGCCGAGGTACGCAGCAAGCATCCGGACGTGATCTTCCTCTCCGAGGCATTCACGAGGCCGGCGAAGATGACCACCCTGGCGAAGGTCGGGTTCGCACAGAGCTACACCTACTTCACGTGGAAGAACGCGAAGCACGAGCTTCAGGAGTACGTCCAGGAGCTGCTCGACTGGGCGCCGTTCTATCGCTCGAACGCCTTCGTCAACACGCCGGACATCCTGCACGAGTACCTGCAGCGGGGCGGGCCGCCGGCCTTCCAGGCGCGCCTCGTGCTTGCGGCGACGCTCTCGCCGTCCTACGGCATCTACTCCGGGTACGAGAACTACGAGAATGTGCCGGTCGCGCCCGGCTCCGAGGAGTACCTCGACTCGGAGAAGTACGAGGTCAAGAAGCGGAAGCTCGACGGCCCGCTGCTCCCGCTGATCGCGAAGTTGAACGCGGTCCGGCGCGCACAACCGGCGCTTCAGCACGTCGCCAACCTCCGGTGGCTCGAGACCGAGAACGACCAGCTGATCGGCTACGCGAAGAGCGACCGGGTGATCTGCGTCGTCAACCTCGATCCGTACACCGCGCGCGAGGGCGTGTGCGTGATCCCGGTGTCGCTCGGCCTGCCGCCGGCTTTCGAGGTGCGCGACCTGCTGACCGACGCCAGGTTCGTGTGGCGCGCCGGCCGCAACTACGTCGGCCTCGGCCCCGGCCAGAGCCACGTGCTGGAGGTGCTCACATGACCGAGGGAGGGCACTGGTTCGAGCGCGAGCCGCTCTGGTTCAAGACCGCCGTCTTCTACGAGATCCATCTGCGCGGGTTCTTCGACGCGAACGACGACGGCTCCGGCGACTTCCGCGGCCTCGCCGAGAAGCTCGACTACCTGCAGTGGCTCGGCGTCGACTGCATCTGGCTGCTGCCCGCCTATCCGAGCCCGCTTCGCGACGGCGGCTACGACATCGCCGACTTCTTCGGCGTCCACCAGGACTACGGCACGATCGAGGACTTTCACGCCTTCGTCGACCAGGCGCACCAGCGCGGCCTGAGGGTGATCGCCGACCTCGTCATGAACCACACGTCGTCCGACCATCCCTGGTTCCAGGCGAGCCGCACCGACCCGACCGGCCCGTACGGCGACTGGTACGTCTGGGCAGACGACGATGCGCGGTGGAGTGAGGCGAGGGTGATCTTCGTCGACACCGAGCCGTCGAACTGGACGTGGGATGCCGCTCGCGGCCAGTACTACTGGCATCGGTTCTTCTCGCACCAGCCCGATCTGAACTACGAGAACCCCGAGGTGCAGACGCAGATGCTCGACGTGCTGCGCTTCTGGCTCGATCTCGGGCTCGACGGCTTCCGGCTCGACGCGGTTCCGTACCTCTTCGAGCGCGACGGGACGAACGGGGAGAACCTGCCCGAGACGCACGCGTTCCTGAAGCGCGTTCGAGCGGAGATCGACTCGCGCTACGCCGACCGGGTGCTGCTCGCGGAAGCGAACCAGTGGCCCGACGACGTCGTCGAGTACTTCGGGAACGGGGACGGCGACGAGTGCCATATGGCGTTCCACTTTCCGGTGATGCCGCGCATGTTCATGGCCGTTCGGCGCGAGGACGCTTTGCCTATCGTGGAGGTGCTCGAGAACACGCCGTCGATTCCCGGGAACGCCCAGTGGGGCCTCTTCCTTCGCAACCACGACGAGCTGACGCTCGAGATGGTGACGGACGAGGAGCGCGACTACATGTACGCCGAGTATGCCGAAGGACCCGCGGATGAAGCTGAACCTCGGCATTCGGCGTCGCCTGGCTCCGCTACTCGACAACGGACGCGACGAGATCCAGCTCCTGCACGCGATGCTGTTCTCGCTGCCCGGATCGCCTGTTCTCTACTACGGCGACGAGATCGGGATGGGCGACAACATCTTCCTCGGCGACCGGGACGGCGTGCGAACGCCGATGCAGTGGACGGGTGACCGCAATGCAGGATTCAGTCGTGCCGACTTCGCGCAGCTCTACCTGCCGCCGTTGATGGACCCGGTGTACGGCTTCCAGGCCGTGAACGTCGAGGCGCAGCTTCGACAACCGAATTCGCTGCTGCGCTGGATCCATCGCCTGATCGCGCTGCGCAAGGACCACCCCGTGTTCGGGATCGGCACGTACGAGGCGCTTCGTCCCGACAACCCACGGATCTTCGCCCACGTCCGCCAATACGAGGACGACACGATCATCTGCGTGCACAACCTGGCGAGGTCGGCGCAGGCGGTCCAACTCGATCTCTCGCGCTGGCAAGGGATGATTCCCGAGGAGATGCTCGGACGAACGCGCTTCCCGCCGATCGGAGAGCTGCCGTATCTGCTCACGTTCGCGCCCCGAGGATTCTTCTGGTTCCAGTTGAGGAAGGACGAGTCATGACGTCTGAAGAGCGTGCACTCGTCGAGTTCGTGACCGCCCAGCGCTGGTTCGGGTCGAAGACGCGCGACGTCGCCCAGGCGAGGGTCGTCGACCGCGCCACGGTGGGCACCGGCGAGCCTCCGCTGGAGGTGCTGCTCGTCGAGATCCGGTTCGACACCGGCACGCACGAGACGTACCAGCTGCTTCGGGGCGCGGGGCTGGATGTGCTGTCCGAGCCGGACACCGCAACGGAGCTCGTGCAGCTGATCCGGCGCGGGACGACCGTCTCGGCGAGCGAGGGGACGGTCGAGCTGGTCCCCGTCGGCGGTTCCTTCGTCGGCGTCGCCGACGACGTGCGGGTGACCCGGCAGATCGACGTCGAGCAGTCGAACTCGTCGGTCGTGCTCGACGACCAGCTGATCCTCAAGGTCTTTCGCCGTCTCGAGCCGGGCGTCAACCCCGAGCTCGAGATGCTCGCCTTCCTCACCGAGCACGCCTTCCCCCACATCGCGCGGCTCGCCGGCTGGTACCAGTACGTCGGCCGCCCGATGGAGTCGACGCTGGGCATCCTCCAGCAGTTCGTCCCCGACGGCCGTGACGGCTGGGAGCTCGCACTCGACTCGTTGACCGAACGCACCGAGTGGTTCCTCTACGAGCTCGAGCACCTCGGCGAGGTGACAGGTGAGCTTCACACCGTGCTCGGATCGGACTCGACCGACCCGAGCTTCGCGCCCGAGCAGCCCTCGACCGAGTCGCTGGGGCTGCTGACGGCGACGGTGGACGAAGAGATCGAGGCGATCTTCCTCGACCTCCCCGACGACGATCCGGAGCTCGAGCCGCTCCTCGGGCGCGGGGAGGAGGTTCGCGAGCGGCTCCGCCTGCTGACGAACCTCGGCGGTGTCGGGCGTGTGATTCGACACCACGGCGACTTCCATCTCGGGCAGGCCCTGCACACCCCCCGAGGCTGGGTGTTGATCGACTTCGAGGGCGAGCCGGCCCGGTCGCTTCCCGAGCGCCGGCGCAAGCGCAGCCCGCTGCGCGACGTCGCCGGGATGGTCCGCTCGTTCGCGTACGTCGCCTCGGCCGGCCCGCTGCTGCGAGGCGTCGAGCCGCCGCCGGACTGGGAGGAGCGTGCACGTGAGGCGTTCCTCGATGCGTATCGCGCAAGCGTCGACCCGTCGCTCATCCCTTCCGGCACGGCGATGGACAAGCTGTTGCAGGTCTTCGAGCTCGAGAAGGCCGTGTACGAGCTGCGCTACGAGCTCAACAACCGCCCCGACTGGCTGCCGATCCCCGTCGCGGGAATCGTGCGCCTGCTCGACGCGGAAGTTCCGGTATGACGCAATCACGGGCCTCCGCCTTCGGCGAGCTGGATGTGTGGCTGGCGAAGGCGGGTCGCCACGAGCAGCTGTGGGAGAAGCTCGGCGCGCACGTCGTCGAGGGCGGCGTCCGCTTTGCCGTCTGGGCGCCGAACGCCCGCCGGGTGAGCGTCGTCGGGGACTTCAACGACTGGGACACCGCGGCCGATCCGCTCGTCCCGGTCGAGGAGACCGGGATCTGGGAAGGCGTCGTCGACGGTGCCGAGCTCGGGCAGCGTTACAAGTACGACGTCGACGGCCGCGAGAAGGCCGACCCGGTCGCCTTCCGCGCGGAGGAGCCGCCGCGAACGGCGTCGGTCGTCTTCGAGCCGGCGTACGAGTGGGGCGATGCGGTGTGGATCGAGACACGACGCGCCCGCGAGCCGCTCGACAGGCCCCTGTCGATCTACGAGCTGCACGCGCCGTCCTGGCGACACGGGCTCGGGTGGCGCGGGCTCGCCGACCAGCTCGCCCCGTACGTGCGTGATCTCGGCTTCACGCACGTCGAGCTGATGCCCGTCATGCACCACCCGTTCTCCGGCTCGTGGGGCTACCAGGTCACGGGCTACTACGCGCCGTTGTCGTCGATGGGCTCTCCCGACGACTTCCGCTACTTCGTCGACCGCCTCCACGCAGACGGGATCGGCGTGATCCTCGACTGGGTGCCTGCGCACTTTCCACGCGACGAGTGGGCACTGGTGCGGTTCGACGGCACCGCGCTGTACGAGCACGCCGACCCGCGGCGTGGCGCGCACCCGGACTGGGGGACGCTCGTGTTCAACCTCGGGCGGACCGAGGTGCAGAACTTCCTGCTCGCGAACGCGCTCTTCTGGCTGCGCGAGTACCACGTCGACGGGCTGCGTGTCGACGCCGTCGCGTCGATGCTCTACCTGGACTACTCGCG
Source organism: uncultured Thermoleophilia bacterium (assembly GCA_963851065.1). GTDB lineage: Bacteria > Actinomycetota > Thermoleophilia > Gaiellales > Gaiellaceae > PALSA-600. The sequence goes on along the minus strand of CAWKNW010000006.1, from coordinate 211,975 downwards.
ACCGGAAGGCGGGTGGGTGCCGAATCGGTTCGGCGGGCGAGAGGACCTCGAGGCGGTCGCGTTTCTCAAGAATCTGAACGAGCTCGTCCACGCCCGCGAGCCCGGCGTGATCTCGGCGGCGGAGGAGTCGACCGCCTGGCCGGCCGTCTCGCGGCCGACGTACGTCGGCGGGCTCGGCTTCGGCTTCAAGTGGAACCTGGGCTGGATGAACGACACCCTGGGGTACTTCGCGCACGATCCGGTCCACCGGCGCTACCACCATCACGAGCTCACGTTCTCGCTCGTCTACGCGTGGAACGAGAACTTCGTGCTGCCCCTCTCGCACGACGAGGTCGTCCACGGAAAGGGCTCGCTGCTCGCAAAGATGCCGGGCGACCGCTGGCAGCAGCTCGCGAACCTTCGCGCTCTCTACGCGTACATGTGGGCGCACCCGGGCAAGAAGCTCCTGTTCATGGGAGGCGAGCTTGCGACTCCGTGGGAGTGGAGCGAGCAGGCGGAGCTCCCGTGGGGACTGCTCGAGCACGGCGAGCATTCGGGTGTGCGCGATCTCGTCCGCGACCTGAATCGCGTCTACCACGACGAGCCGGCACTCTGGGAGGTCGACTTCTCGCACGAGGGTTTCCGCTGGCTCGAGCCGAACGATGCGATGAACAACGTCCTGGCGTTCATGAGGATCTCCCGTGACGGCACGCGCAAGCTCCTCTGCGTCGCGAACCTCTCCCCGGTACCGCGCGACCGCTACCGCGTCGGGCTGCCGGAGGACGGCTCGTGGCTCGAGGTGCTGAACACGGACTCGACGTATTACGGCGGCGGGGGCGTCGGCAACCTGGGATCGGTCGAGGCGGAGGGGCGAGGCTGGCACGGCCAGCCGTACTCGGCGGAGGTGACGTTGCCGCCGCTCGGTGTCGTCTGGCTACGTCCCGGATCGACCCGAGGCGTCCGTGCTCTGGAAGAAGCTCGCGATCGCGCCGGCTGACCCGGCGACGACGATCACCGCCCAGATCTCGAGCAGGACGTCGACCACGCGGCCGGCAGCGGTCAGCGGGTTCCGAAGCTGTGACGACACTGTGAGCAACTGCACCGTCGTGAAGAACAGTGCGTCACCGAAGGAGTGCACGTCCGTGCCCGACGCGCGGCGTTCGAAGACGTAGATCAGCACCGATCCGCCGATGTCGATCACAGCGGTTGCGAGCAGCACCAGCAACAGCCGGGCGAAAAGGCGCCGGTGGCGTTCCTCGTACGAGAGCAATCTCGTCAGCTCTTCGCCGATCACGATCACATCGTTACGCGGTGCCCGGACGGGTACGGTGCCTCGCGATGAGCCGCGCGGTCTGGCCGGGAGACCCGTTTCCGCTCGGACAGAGCTGGGATGGTCACGGCACCAACTTCTCGCTGTTCTCGGAGAACGCCGAGCGCGTCGAGCTCTGCCTGTTCGACTCGGACGGGGGAGAGGAACGGGTCGCCGTCGAGGAACGGACGGCGTTCAACTGGCACTGTTACCTTCCCGGCGTCGGGCCGGGGCAGCGGTACGGCTACCGCGTTCACGGCCGCTACGACCCGGCCACGGGGCTGCGCTTCAACCCGGCCAAGCTGCTCATCGATCCGTACGCCAAGGCGATCGACGGTGCCGTCCAGTGGGACGCCGCGAACACGCTTCCGTACGTGCCGAGCGGCAGCGTCGACGCCGATCTCACGGTCGACGGGTCGGACAGCGCACCCGCGATGCCGAAGTCGGTGGTGATCGATCCGACGTTCGACTGGGAGGACGACGACTGGGTGAGGCCGCGCACACCCTGGCAGGACACGGTCATCTACGAGACACACGTGCGCGGGTTCACGAAGCAGCGGGAGGACGTGCGCGAGGACCTGCGAGGGACGTACGGGGGCCTCGCGAGTGAGGGTGCGATCGCATATCTGAAGGCGCTTCGCGTGACGGCCGTCGAGTTGCTGCCCGATCCATCACATCGCCGACGAGAGCTTCCTCCACGAACGTGGTCTGACCAACTACTGGGGCTACTCGACCATCGGATACTTCGCGCCGCACTCGCTCTACGCCGCGACCGGCGACCAGGTACGCGAGTTCAAGGGCATGGTGAAGGCCCTGCACCGCGCGGGGATCGAAGTGATCCTCGACGTCGTCTACAACCACACGGCAGAGGGCAATCACCTTGGGCCGATGCTCAGCCTGCGCGGCGTCGACAACACCAGCTACTACCGCCTGATGCCCGACGACCCGCGCTTCTACATGGACTACACGGGTACGGGGAACACGCTGAATCCGCTCCACCCGAGCGTGCTTCGCCTGATCATGGACTCGCTTCGCTACTTCGTGATCGACTGCCACGTCGACGGCTTTCGCTTCGACCTCGCCTCGGCGCTCGCGCGCGAGTTCTACGACGTCGACCGCCTGTCGGCGTTCTTCGACATCATCCACCAGGACCCGGTCCTGTCCCAGGTGAAGCTGATCGCCGAGCCGTGGGACGTCGGGCCCGGCGGCTACCAGGTGGGCAACTTCCCGATCCTGTGGTCGGAGTGGAACGGGATCTACCGTGACGTCATGCGGGACTTCTGGAGAGGAAGCGCATCGCTCGCGTCGTTCGCGTCACGGTTCGGCGGTTCGGCCGACCTCTACGAGCGCGACGGCAGGAGACCGTTCGCGTCGATCAACTTCGTGACGGCTCACGACGGCTTCACGCTTCGTGATCTCGTGTCGTACAACTCGAAGCACAACGAGGCGAACGGCGAGGCGAACCACGACGGCACGGACGACAACCGCTCGTGGAACTGCGGTGCGGAGGGGCGGACCGACGATCCCGCGGTGCTTGCGCTCCGCGCCCGGCAGCAGCGGAACTTCCTCGCGACGCTGCTTCTGTCGCAGGGTGTTCCGATGCTGCTCGGCGGTGACGAGATCGGCCGAACCCAGAGCGGCAACAACAACGCCTGGTGTCAGGACAATCGGATCTCGTGGTTCGACTGGGAGTCTGCCGACGAAGATCTGCTCACGTTCACCCGCCGTCTGATCGAGCTCCGGCGGGCGCATCCAGTCTTCCGGCGCACGAAGTTCTTCGACGGGCGCGGCGAACAGCTGCCCGACGTGTGGTGGATGCGACCCGACGGCCGGAGGATGACGCGGAAGGACTGGGACAACCCCGATTCGAGGGCGATCGGCGTCTTCCTGAACGGCGACGAGCTGCAGGCCGAGACGCGGTCGGGGGACGAGGTTCGTGACGACTCCTTCTTGCTCCTCTTCAACGCGTACTTCGACGACGTCACGTTCCGCTTGCCCGCGCGCAGACTCGGGCTGCGGTGGAAGCTCGAGCTGAAGACGGGTCGGTTCGACGCGGACCGGACGACCCCCGGTTCGGAGGTCGTGGTCGAGGCCCGCTCGCTGGTCGTGCTCCGACGTGCGTAGGTCGGGTGCCTGGCACCCGTCGGTGCCAGGCACCTGGAACCCTCACGCGGTGGCGGGAATGCCTGCGCCGGGCTCGTAGGTCGGGCGGTAGCCAACCGCGCGACCGAGAAGCGCACCGGGAACGAGCGCTGCGCGCTGAAGGACGTGCGGGACGACCGGCAGGCGCGCGACGTCGAAGTGATGCTTCGCGATGACCGCAAGGCGGACCGGATTCGGCATCCCCTTGCGGTTCGTCTTCCCGTCGGCGGCAAGGGCGAACATCGTCTCGATCAGCGACTCGAACGCGAGCGAGGGGCGCACTTCGGCGGTGAACCGAAGCACGTCGTCGCCGGCGTTCCAGAAGCGGTGGGCCGTCCCGGCGTCGATCTGCACGGATGCGCCCTCGCCCAGGACGAGCTTCTCACGGCCGAGCTTGACGCCCAGCGTTCCGGCGTTGACCGTAAAGACCTCGGTCTGGTACGGGTGAACGTGAGCGGACGCGACCTTGCCGCCCGGCTCGACGATCGTCTCGAAGCGGGTGTACTCGCCGTCCGTGTCGTGCGAGGTGAGCTCGAAGACGAGCCGTTCGCCGGTGACGGGGTTGACGAGCGAATCTCCTGCACGAATCATGGTGAGCGCCTTCCTGTCGAGTGGTGTCGCCAGGGAGTCTCGGCCTCCGGGCGGCGCCAGTCGTCGCCCGCGAGGTCGATCTCGCGTCGGCGGGCCGGCTGATGTTCGTGTCGTCCGCTTGGACTACGTCTGCTCGCCGGGCTGCACCGTGCCCGACTCGTAGGCGAGCACGACGGCCTGCACGCGGTCGCGGAGGTTGAGCTTCATCAGGATGCGTGCGACGTGGGTCTTCACGGTCGTCTCCGAGACGAAGAGCGTCTTCGCGATCTCGGCGTTCGAGAGGCCGCGGGCGATCAGCATCAGCACCTCGCGCTCGCGCGCGGTCAGGTCGTCCAGTCGCGGGAACTGTGCCTGCGGCTTCGGCCCGGTCCCCTTGACGAACTCCGAGATCACGCGGCGCGTGATCGTCGGCGAGAGGAGAGCGTCGCCCCGTGAGATCACCTCGATCGCGGCGACGAGCTGCTCCGGCGGAGTGTCCTTGAGCAGGAAGCCGCTCGCCCCGGCGCGGAGCGCCTCGTAGACGTACTCGTCGAGGTCGAAGGTCGTCAGCATCAGGATCTTCGGGGCGTTCTCGTCGGCCCCTTCGAGGATCCGTCGCGTCGCCTCGAGCCCGTCGAGCTCCGGCATGCGGATGTCCATCAGCACGACGTCCGGAGAGAGCGCGCGCACCTGGTCGATCGCCTCGCGGCCGTCTCCCGCCTCGCCGACGACCTCCATCTCCGGCTCCGCATCGAGGATCATCCGGAACCCTGCACGGACGAGCGCCTGGTCGTCGACGAGCAGGATGCGAATCACGCGGGCGCCACCTCGACCGGCAGTTCGGCCCGCAGGACGTAGCCGCCCCCTTCGCGCGGTCCCGCCTCGAGCGTTCCGCCGTAGAGCGCGACCCGTTCGCGCATCCCGACCAGTCCCTGTCCGAGCCCGTCCTCGACGGTGACCTCCTTGCCGTCGTCGGCGATCTCGAGGTTCACCTTGTTGTCGAGGAAGCGGATGATCACCTCGGCGTTCGACCCGGGTGCGTGCTTGAGCGCGTTCGTGAGCCCTTCCTGCACGATGCGATACGCGGACAGGTCGACGCCTGGAGGCAGCTGGGGCCGCTCGCCTTCGACGCGAAGCGTGACCGGGAGCCCGGCCTCGACGACCTGGGAGATCAGGTGATCGAGGTGCTGCAGCCCCGGCTGTGGGGTGAGCGCTGCCGGTGCTTCCTCTCCGGGTCGCATGACGCCCAACATACGACGCATCTCGGTCAGCGCCTGCCGACCGATCTGCTCGACCGAGAGCAAGGCGTCGCGCTCGCGGTGCTGGTCCTCCCGGAGCAGCCGACGCACGCCGGACGACTGCACCACCATCACGGACACGGAGTGCGCGACGACGTCGTGCAACTCGCTCGCGATGCGTGCACGTTCCTCGACTGCTGCGCGCTCGGCGGCGACGGCTCGGGCGTGTTCGGCCTCGGCCACTCGAGCGCGCAGGACACGCGTCTGCTCGGCCCGCGTCGCGAGCGCTCGGCCGGCGAACCACGCGCCGGCGTAGAAGACGGCTGCACCGATGAGGTCGCTGGTCGTCGTGTCCGGGAACCGGTACTGGACGTAGATCCCGGTCGTGAGCCCGAGTGCGAGCCCGACGATCGCTCCCTCCCGGTCGCGGATCGCGCCCAGCGCGATCATCACTGCGATCCCGGCCAAGGCGCTGATGTCGATCCGCTCGAGGCCGGACGGGTCGAACGTGGCGGCGAGCGCGAAGGCGACGAGCGAGACGCACGGCGCGACGAGCGGATAGCGCCGCCGGAAGAGCAGCGGCAGCACGAAGAAGAGCGAGATGGGGGCGAGGACGGCGAAGTCGAGCTCGTGACCCTTCGCCAGGACCTCGATCTCCACCGCGAGCGCGAGCGCGACGATCAGGGCGTCGACGGCGTCGCGACGCAACCGGGCCCACGCGCGCTGCCAGGTCACGAGTGCATCACACGGAAGGTAACCCGCTGGGCCCTCGAGTGGCGTCGTCCCCGCAGGCGACGTCGGGGTCATCCTGCAGAACGATGCGCGGAGGCCTTGAGTTCCGCCAGACCTCACTAAGATTCGCGGATGGATCTCGTGCGCGATGCGATGGTGGCCGATCCGCTCGCCCTGGGTGCCGGCCAGAGCGCCCGTGAGGCGGGGGAGGCTCTTGCGCGTCCCGACGTCCGCGCCGTGTTCGTCTGCGACGAGGGCGGGCGCCTCGTCGGCGTCGTGACGCGGAAGACGCTGGTGCGCGAGGTGGTCGCAGCGGGACGCGACCCTGGCACGACCCCGCTCGGCGCGATCGCCGAGCCGCCGAATGCGACGCTCGAGTCGACGATGCCCCTGGGCGACGCGTTCGCCTTCGTCGAGGAGCGTGACTTCGAACGCGTTCCCGTGGTCGAGCACGGACGGCTGGTCGGTGTTCTCGCCCGGGCGGTCGTGCAACGCCGGCTGGCCGAGGACGAGCCGCCGGCCGACGACGCCTGATCTCCGTTATGCCGCCCTCCGGGCGACCTCGGTCCGTACCAGCGGCGCGACCTCGACGCCGAACCGCTCGATCGATCGCAGGACGTTCGCGTGAGCCATCGTCCCGACGCTCATCTGTGCGAGGAAGCGGTCGTGGTGGAAGAGCTCATGCTGCGCGAGGATCTTCTCGGCCACCTCTTCGGCGCTGCCGACGACGAGCGCGCCCACCGGTGAGCGCAGCGCGTCGAACTGACGGCGGTCGACCGGGGACCAGCCGCGCTCGCGTCCGATCGCATTCATCATCGCCGCGTAGGACGGGAAGAACTCATCGGCCGCCTGCTGCGAGCTGGCGCCGACATAGGCGTGGGAGTTGATTCCGAGCGCCGGCGGTTCGTGCCCTGCCCTCGACGCCGACTGGCGGAACACGTCGACGAAGGGTGTGAACCGCCTCGGCTCACCCCCGATGATCGCGAGCGCCATCGGCAGGCCGAGCGCGCCCGCGCGCACCGCGGAGCCGGGAGTGCCGCCGACCGCCACCCACACCGGCAGCGGATCCTGGAGCGGACGCGGATAGACGCCTCGGTCGTCGAGTGGAGGACGGTGGCGGCCGGACCACGTCACCCGCTCGCCGGCGCGCAGCGCGAGCAGCAGGTCGAGCTTCTCGGCGAACAGCTCGTCGTAGTCGTCCAGGTCGTGCCCGAAGAGCGGGAACGACTCGATGAAGGAGCCGCGCCCGGCCATGATCTCGGCCCGGCCGTGCGACAACAGGTCGACCGTGGCGAACTCCTGGAACACGCGAACCGGGTCGTCCGAGCTGAGCACGCTGACGGCGCTCGTCAACCGAATCCGCTCGGTCCGGACGGCCGCAGCACCGAGGACGACCGCAGGCGCCGAGACCGCGAAGTCGGCGCGATGGTGTTCGCCGACGCCGAAGACGTCGAGACCGACCTGGTCGGCGAGCTCGATCTCCTCGAGCAGGTCGCGAAGCCGCTGCTCCGGCGCGACCGGTGCCGACCTTGCATCGCCCCGCAGCTCGGCGAACGTGTAGACGCCGAGCTCCACGGCGCCGACCTACGCCGCGGCGAGGTCGGGCATCGCCTCGGCCGCGAGGGCCGCGAGGGCGTCGCGAAGGCCCTGCCGGACGTCGTCGTCGATCAGCAGGCCGTCCTCGTCGAACTTCTCGGCCGCGTGCCCGACGGCGAGCTCGACGTCCGCCACCCGGGCGCCCATCGCGCCCAGCACCTTGCGCAGCTCCGCTGCGGCCCAGACGCCGCCGAAGGCGCCGGCGCTCGACGCGATCACGGCCACGGGCTTGTTGCGGAAGGCGTTCGTCGCCAGCGGGCGGGAGCCCCAGTCGAGCGCGTTCTTCAACGCTCCGGGTATCGACGAGTTGTACTCGGGGGTGGCGAAGATGACTGCGTCGGCATCGCGCACGAGCCGCCGAAACGCGTCGACGGCCGGCGGGCCCGGGACGCCATCGTCGTCGGCGTCGTACGGGGGGATCTCCTTGAGACCGTCCCAGATCGTGACCTCGACGCCCCCGGACGCCTCCTCGCGCAGAGCGCGAAGGAGGCGCGTGTTGAGGGAGTCCCGGCGTAGCGACCCGCTGATCGCGAGGACGTGCACTAGGCCTCGTGGCCCACCAGGGTGAGGTCGGCCTTCAGGGTCACTTCGTTGGCGAGTGCGGGCTCGCCGTTCGGAAGCGGCATGTTCCAGTTCATGTCGAAGTCCGTCCGGTCGACGGTCGTCTCGAGGCTCAGTCCGACGCGATTCTTGCCGAAGTGGTCGACCGTCGGGCCGACGATCGTCCCGCGCAATGTTGCCGGCTTCGTGATGCCCTTGATCGTGATCTGGCCGTCTACCTCGACGTCGTCGCCGGTGCGGCGGATCGTGTCGGTGGCGAAGCGCACCTCGGGATTGCGCTCGGCGTCGAAGAACTCGGGGGAGAGCAAGTGCGCCTCGAGGTTCTCGTCCTTGACGCTGATGGTGGCGATGCGTGCGACGCCGGTCAGCCGGCCGTCGGCGAGGGTCGCCTCGAAATCGCCCACGGAGCCGCTGAAGGTCGCGACGGCGTACGGCACCTCGAAGGTGACGCTCGAGTGCACGGTGTCGGCCTGCCAGGTGCCGGTGGGGACGGCGGTGGACTGTTCGGTGATGCTCATGGGGTGTTTTCCTCCTAGAAACTTGATTGCGCAACAATACTAGCAGTAACGCTTGCGTCCGCAAGTTTCTTCCCGGTGCCAGGCACCGGGGTCAGCAACAGGTGTGGGCGCCTGCCGGCGCGGGGCCTTCGGGCCGTGGCCCGAGCGCGGCCGCATCGAGCACCGCGGCGTTCAGGATGTCCCCATCGGCCGTCACGACGCGCTCCGCGCCAAACCCGCGCAGGAGCTCGCGCAGGATCAACGCGCCCATCACGATCACCTCGCTCCGGTCGGGCTCGAAGAGCAGGTTTCGCCGCTCGCTCTCCGAGCACGCCGCGAGTCGCGCCAGCTCGGTCTCGACGTCGCCCGGGCCGAGCGTGCGTCCGCCCCGAAGTCCGACAAGCTCGGCCGTCGTGCCGTCGACGCCGAGAAGCGTCTGCACCTCGAACGGCGGTGGCGGCAGGACGGCACGGACGGCGTCGGCGGCGGCATCCAGATCGCCGCCGTAGCGCTCCGACAAGCGGACGCAGCCGATCTGCAGGCTGTGCCGGAAGCCGGCGCAGGCGATCTCGGTCGATCCACCGCCGATGTCGGTCATGAGCGTTCCGTGCTCGAGCGGCCCGACGCCGCGGAGCGCCATCGCGGCTTCCTCGTCGCCGCTCAACAGGCGGGTCGCGAATCCGTACGACCACTCGATCTCGCCGAGGAACGCCTCCCCGTTGTCCGCGTCGCGCACGGCGCTGGTGGCGATCGCGAGGATCCGCTCTGCGCCGAGCGACTCGGCTTCGCGCCGATAGTCGGCGAGCACGTTGCGAACACGGGCGATCGGCAGCGGCAGGAGGCGACGCCGCTCGTCGACGCCCTCGCCGAGTCGGGTGATCCGCGTCCGGCGCACGATCTCGGTCGTCTCGCCGTCGAGGACGTCCGCGACGAGAAGACGAGTCGCATTGCTGCCGAGGTCGATCGCGGCGACGCGCGTCACTTCGTCGGCACCAGCGCACGGATCGACGCGACTTTCGCCTCGAGCGTGCGCAGTTCGTCGACGATCACGTTCAGCGTGTCGACGTCTCGGTGCAGTGCGCTTGTCGCGCGCTGCACCGGCTCGGCCCGCTCGCGAAGGTGCGCCACACGAGCTTCAACCTCGGCGGAGCGGCTCGCGACGACCGTCACGGCGGCGCTCAGCGTGTCGCCGACCGCACGCGCGTCGCGCCACGCTCGCGCGGCGCGGACAGCCGCGAACGAGCCGGTGCCGACGAGCAGGACGGCGAACAGGCCGAGCGCGATCCAGAGCAGGACGGGCACGGAGTCGATGGTATTCTTCGGGTAGCGACGCGGGGTGGAGCAGTCAGGTAGCTCGCCGGGCTCATAACCCGGAGGTCGCAGGTTCAAATCCTGCCCCCGCTACTCGAAAAAGGCCCGCGCGCATTGCGGGCTTTTTCCGTTCAGGGGTTCGGAATGCCCGCCCGGTGCTGTTCGTGCCTGCGGTGTGTTCAGCCGGGGCGTGCGGCCACGGTCGTCGTGCGCTCGAGGTTCTCGAGCGCCTCCCGCGTATGTTCGATCATGAACGCCAGCGCCTCGGCGACGTCCGCGTCGTCGACCTGGTCGAGCGCAGCTCTGGCGGGGTTCAACCTCGACGCGGCGTTCCACGGCCCTACTGTCTCGTGGCGGACTCGCGCGACCTGGCCTCGCATCGCGGCGTAGGCGAGCCGCGTCAGATCGGTTACGTCGCCGGAGAGGACGACGGGTGGGCAGAGCCGGTTCTTCTCCTCGTCGGGGAGCCCGGTCGACTCGACGAATCCAATCGTCGCGGCGCACCAGGGCAGGAAGCCGACGGCGACGTACTGGATCGTGATGCGACCCGGCTCGAATACGGGTCGCGGAGCCGAGGCCGGAACACCCGCGGCCGTGCAGTCGACGTAGACCTCGCGCGGACCGCCGGGAACGTCACCTGCCTCCGTAGCGACCGTCGCCCGGCCGATGCGGCGCACTCGCCTCGCCCGCACCACGTGCTCGATCGTGCGGAGCACGTCGATCTCGCGCCGGCTGACGGTGGCGCCGCGGAATGCGAGCGGCTCGGTCGCTGGGTCGATCCGCATCAACATCCCGGCGGCCTCGAGGCGCCGCGCGAAGTCGCGGCCGTCCTCGGACGTTGCAGCCGCCTCGACCCAGCGCGCCTGGAGCCGCATGTATCCCCCGACCAGGTCGAGCGGCTGGGTGAAGGTGCGGTCGAACTGCCACGGGTCGCGGCCCCGGATCCAGCGGATGCGGTCAGGGTCGACGCCCGCCTCGAGTAGCCACACGCAGGTGTCGACGGCCGTCTTCCCGGCCCCGATCACGGTGAAGCGCTCGGCAGGCTCGCCGAGGTCGACGAGGCCGTTGGGCGGGACGAGCGTGACATCCGGCTCGGTCGTGAAGCCGGGAACGTGGCGCGACGGGATCTCCGACTGGACATAGGTCGCGTCGACGATCCCGCGTCGGGGCTTCACGAGCGTCTCGGAACCGTCGAGCAGCGAGACGACGACGTGCCCGTCGCCGTTGCCGCCGCGGTGGTCGCTCATGCCGACGAACTGCACCCTGCCGGTCGGCAGCAGGTTCTCGTCGAGCGCGCGCGTGTAGTAGTCGCAGATCTCGGCGGCACTCGCGCGCTCGTAGAAGCCGGCGTTCGGCCCGTGCTCGTCGATCCGGTCGTTTCCGAGCGGTCGTGACTCTACGCCGTAGTACGCCGAGGGCTGGTGGAGGCGCACGAACGGATAGGCGTCCAGCCAGTGGCCCCCCGGCCGGTGGCGCCGGTCGACGAGCACGACCTCGGCGTCCGTGTTCGCGACCAGCGTGTCCGCGAACGCCATCCCCGACGCACCTGCTCCGACGACGAGGTAATCGGTCTCGAGTTCCCGCACGGACTGAAGCCTAAAGACCCGCTGCGCCGATCCTGTCGAGCTCGTCGCCGGTCCAGGCGCCCGTCAGAGGTCGATCATCACCTTGATGGCCTCGCGGTCGTTCATCGCCCGGTAGCCGTCGGGCACGTCGTCGAGGCCGACGATTCGGTCGAAGACGCGACCCGGCTCGATCCTGCCTTCGAGGACGTCGGGCAGAAGCTCCTCGATGTACGCGCGCGCCGGTGCAGGACCGCCGCTCACGGTGACGTTGGCGAAGAACGTCGGCAACGAGGCGGGGATCGTCTCCTCCTGCGGCACGCCGACGCGGCCGACCGCTCCCCCTGGACGGGCGATCGCGAGCGCGGTGCGCATCGACTCCCCGAGCCCGACGCACTCGAGCACGGAGTGGGCTCCCAGGCCACCGGTCAGCTCGCGTACGCGCTCGACCGCTTCTTCGCCGCGCTCGCTGACGACGTCGGTGGCGCCGAACTCGCGTGCGAGCGCGATGCGGTCGGGATGGCGGCCGAGGATGATCACCTGCTCTGCGCCGAGCCGTCGCGCGGCGATCACGCCGCACAGGCCGACGGCGCCGTCACCGACGACGGCGGCGATCTTGCCGGCCCCGACCCTCGCGGCCCGGGCGGCATGGTGGCCGGTCCCCATCACGTCGGACAGCGTCAGGAGGGACGGCATCAACGCGTCGTCCTCGCCGACCGGCAGGACGACGAGCGTTCCGTCCGCCTGGGGGACGCGAACGGCCTCGCCCTGGCCGCCGTCGAGATCGGTGCCACCCCACCAGCCGCCGTGGAGGCAGGAAGTGTGGAGGCCTTCCCGGCAGAAGACACAGGTGCCGTCGGACCAGGCGAACGGTGCGACCACGAGATCGCCGACCTTCAGATTGCGGACGCCGGCGCCGACATCCTCGACCACCCCGATGAACTCGTGCCCCATCCGGCGGCCGCCGTCTGTGTGCGGCATCGACTTGTAGGGCCACAGGTCGCTGCCGCAGATGCAGGCTCGCGTGACCCGCAGGGTGGCGTCGGTCGGCTCGACGATGGTGGCGTCAGGGACTTTCTCGACTCGAACGTCCCCGGCGCCGTACATGACGGTCGCCTTCATCTCCTCCTCCGTCTCAACGGTCGATCATGCGTTGCTGCGCCTCCGCGTAGCGTGCGCCTTCCGCCGTGATCTGCGCCGCAGCGGTCTCGATCTCCTGCAGGTCGTCGTCGGTGAGCTCGACGTCGGCCGCGTCGATGTTCTCCTCGAGGCGGTGCAGCTTCGTGGTGCCCGGAATCGGAACCATCCACGGCTTCTGGGCGAGAATCCAGGCGAGCGCGATCTGTGCGGGCGTCGCAGCCGTTTGCTCCGCGACGTGCTCCAGGAGCTCGACGAAGGCGCGATTCGTCTTGCGCGCCTCTGGATCGAAGCGGGGAACCGAGCTGCGGAAGTCCGAACTGTCGAAGGTCGTGGCCTCGTCGATCTTCCCGGTCAGGAAGCCTTTGCCGAGGGGGCTGAAGGGCACGAAGCCGATCTCGAGCTCCTCGAGCGTCGGCAGGATCGCCGCCTCCGGTTCCCGCCACCAGAGCGAATACTCGCTCTGGAGCGCCGTGACCGGCTGGACGGCGTGCGCGCGGCGGATGGTCTGCACGCCTGCCTCGGACAGCCCGAAATGCCTGACCTTGCCTGCTTCGATCAGCTCCTTCACGGCGCCGGCGACGTCCTCGATCGGGACGTTCGGGTCGACGCGGTGCTGGTAGAGCAGGTCGATCGTGTCCGTCCTGAGCCGCTCGAGCGAGCCTTCGACGCTGCTCTTGATCGTCTCCGGGCGACTGTCGAGGCCGCGGCTCTGGCCGTCCGCCAGGTCGAATCCGAACTTCGTGGCGATCACGACCTGATCGCGGACGGGCTCGAGCGCCTCGCCCACGAGCTCCTCGTTCGTGAACGGCCCGTACACCTGCGCGGTGTCGAAGAAGGTCACACCACGTTCGACGGCCGTCCGAATCAGGGCGATCATCTCCTGCCGGTCGGGAAACGGCGGGTTGTAGCTGAAGCTCATCCCCATGCAGCCGAGCCCCACGGCCGACACTTCCAGCTGACTGTCTCCAAGCGTGCGCTTCTGCATCGTCCCTCCTGCGTTCTCGAGCTTTCGTCGTAGGCACTGAAGCACGCGCTCGCGCTGCCTGACCGGCCCTGTTGATCCAGGTACCGTCAGGCCCCCTCAGCGGGGGCGGCGCGCGGTTACTCTCGAGGTCGTGGACACCAGGAACGAGATGCGCGAGTTCCTGACCTCCAGCGCCCCCGACTTCTACGCCGACTGGGAGCAGGTGGCGACCGATGCCGTCGCAGTCCTGCGCTCCGAGGCCGGCCGCGACCCGTACGACCGCGACCTCTCGGACCTCGTCGGCGAGCTCTCGACGCGAAGCGAGACCTTCCGCACGCGCTGGGCCGCGCACAACGTGCGCTTCCACGACAGCGGCTCCAAGCGCTTCCATCACCCCGTCGTCGGCGACGTGAGCCTCACCTTCGAGACGATGCAGCTCTCCGCCGACGCGGGCCTGATGCTCTTCGTCTACACCGCCGAACCCGGCTCGCGGTCGGAGGAAGCGCTCAACCTGCTTGCGAGCTGGACGGCGACACCAGACGAGGAGACCACTCATGCAGATCACGAAGAACAGTCTCGACACCGCAGCGGGGCCTGAGGACTGGTTCACCGGAGCGGTCTACGTCGATCCGGTGGCGACGCCGTCCGGCGCCTCGCGCGTCAGCGCGAGCAGCGTCCACTTCACGCCGGGCGCGCGCACCGCCTGGCACACGCACCCGAACGGCCAGACGATCTACGTCCTCGAGGGCGTCGGTCTCGCCCAGCGGCGTGGCGGCCCGATCGAGGTGATCCGGCCCGGCGACCGGGTGTTCTTCGAGCCGGACGAGGAGCACTGGCACGGCGCTGCAGCGTCGCGCTTCATGACGCACATCGCGATGCTCCAGGTGGACGATGCCGGGAACAGCGCGACCTGGGGCGACCACGTGAGCGACGAGGAGTACGGGGCGGCGCCCGCTCTCGACGGCTGACGTCGAGGTGGGCCGCCGAAAGCACTAACGTCCCGCCATGACCGACGAGAGCTCACAGAACGGGAAGACCGCCGCGAAGGCCGACTACGAGCCGCCCAAGGGCGCCGAGACGGCCGCCACCTGGACGGGCGGGGCCGAGCCGATCGACTACACCGCGACCGCGAAGTGGGTCGTGCTACGGAAGAAGGAGAAGCCGTCCGCCGAGATCTTCTCCGTCTCGTACGTCGCCGACGCCGGCGATGACGACCGGCCGGTGATGTTCGTCTTCAACGGAGGCCCGGGCGCGTCGTCGGCGTTCCTCCATCTCGGGGTGGTCGGCCCGCAGCGCGTCGCGCTGCCGCCCGACGGGACGCTGCCCGAGATGCCGCCGCGGCTCGTGCAGAACGAGTCGTCCTGGCTCGCCTTTACCGATCTCGTGTTCGTCGACCCGGTGGGGACCGGCTTCAGCCGCGTCGTCGACGATGAGCGCAAGGACGACTCGAAGGACGAGAAACGGAAGGACGACGCGACCGACCCGAAGGAGTACTTCGGGCAGAAGCGCGATCTCGAGTCGCTCTGCGAGTTCATGGGGCGCTGGCTCTCGGCGCACGGCCGCTGGGGCTCGCCCGTGTTCATCGCCGGCGAGAGCTACGGGGGATATCGCGTCGGGCGCCTAGTGCGCATGCTGCAGGAATCGACCGGGATCGGCCTCAACGGCGCGATCCTGATCTCGCCCGCGCTCGAGATCTCGACGCTGATCCCGAGCGACTATGACGTCCTGGGCTGGGTCGACCTGATTCCGACGATGGCCGCCGCGGCCGCGCATCACGAGCACTCGCGCGCCTTCCCCGTCGGCACTCCTCTGGACGACGTGCTCCGCGAGGCCGAGACGTTCGCCACCGGCGACTACACGTCGTTACTGACTCGAGGCGCGTCGATGATGCCGGCCGAGCGCGAGCGGATCCTCACCCGCCTCGCCGATCTCGTCGGGCTTCCCGTCGATCTCGTCTCACGCGCCGAGGGCCGAATCACGATCCGGACGTTCTCGCGCGAGCTCCTGCGCGACCAGCGGAAGGTGCTCGGCCTCTACGACGCGACGATCACGGTCACCGACCCGTTCCCCGACCGGGACTCGTTCCTCGGTCCGGATCCGACGCTCTCGGGGATCACGCCGGCATTCACCATGGCGATCAACCGTCAGCTTCGCTCCGAGATCGGAGTCGAATCGGATCGCGAGTACATCCTGTTGAGCTACGAGGTGAACAGGGACTGGACCGAGGACACCGAGCACCACGCCTTCAACCCACCCTCCGGCGCGACCGACGACTTCCGGTACGGCATGTCGCTCAACCCGCACATGAGGGCGTTCATCACCCATGGGCGGTACGACCTCGTGACGCCGTACCACGCGACCGATCGGCTGCGGAACCTGATGCGGCTCGACTCGGAGACGGCGGACCGCCTGACCGTCCGGCACTTCGGCGGTGGCCACATGTTCTACGCGTGGGAAACGAGCCGTCGCTCGTTCACCGAGGCGATCGGCTCGTTCGTCGCACGCGCGGTTACTTGAGGTACAGGGTGCCGAGGTCCAACGCGCCGTACGCCGGGATGAAGAGGTAGCCGGCGGTCTTCGGGCCGATGAAGTCGCGAATGTTCCGGTTGTCCATGGAGGCCCAGGGCGCGTAGTTCGACATCGTGTAGTTGTCGAGCTTGCCCCACGACTGCGACCGGTTCACGCCCGATTCTTCGTTGGCGGTGTCGATCTTGGCGTTCACGCTCGGCTCGTTGAAGTACGCGAGGTTGTTGTTGTTCGACCCCTGGATCGCCCGGCCGTCGAGCAGGATGTGGAAGAAGTCGTAGCCGTCCGCGTAGTCCTGATACCAGCCGGCGAGCGCCGCGTCATACGGGGCGCCCTTGACGCCTGCCGCGGTGAACAGTGCGTACCCCTGGAACGGCTTCGTCGTCACCGTGCATCCCATCTGCTTCAGGTCGTACGAGAGGATCCCGGACTGCGGGGTACCGACCGGGCCGGTGCCGTACCAGAGCTGGACGTTGCCGCACTTGCCTGCGGCGAGCGACTTCGCCTTCGCCACGTTCGGCGCGTTGAGTGGGTACGGGTTGGTGACCTCGACTCCGCCGGCCAGCGACGGGGGCAGGATCGCCGTCGTCGTCTTGCCGCCGCCGAAGCCGAACGCGCGCAACAACGCCGGCCGGTCGATCGCGTAGTTGGCGGCCTGCCTGACCGCGAGCGAGCCGAACGCGGGCCGCGCGGTGTTGAGCGCGAGGTAGTCCGTCTCGGGGGTCGCGTGGACGAAGAAGCGCGTCTTGTTGATGCCGTACGTCTTCGCCAGCTGGCTCGCGGCGGCGGGGTTGTCGAGCCCGTTCGGGTCGGTCGCGTAGGTGCCGTTGGAAACCTGGAGGTACGTCTGCTGCGGGTCGGTGTTCATCGTGAACACGATCGTCCCGGCCCGGCGCGGGCGGTTGCCCTTGTAATAGGGGTTCACCTTCATGACGAGCTGCTTGCCCACGGTGCGGGCCGCGATGTAGTACGGGCCGGCGCCGGGGAGCGTCTTGACGCCCTGCGGGTCGACCGGGGTCTTCGCCGGGTCGATCGCGCAGAAGAACGGCATCGCCAGCTTGTCGATCAGCCCGCCGTCCTTCTGCGTCAGCTTGATCGTGAGCTTGTTGCCGTTCGCGGTCACGCCGCTGATCGTCTTCGCCTTCTTGTTCACGACGTCGTTCCAGCCGACGATGTCGCCGACGAACGCATCGACCGGCGAGTTCATCTTCGGGTTCGCGTCACGGTTCATCGCCGCGACGAAGCTCTGCGCGGTCAACGGTGCGCCGTTGCTGAACTTGATCCCGGAGCGGATCGTGAAGGTGTAGGTCTTGCCGTCGCTCGAGATCACCGGCAATCCCTCGGCCGCATCCGGCGTGAGCTCGTTGCTCGCGGTTCCATTCGCGTCGCTGTAGTTCATCAGCTTCGCACACGTGTTGTACTCGATCTCCCAGGAGAGGACGCCGTAGGCGAGGGCGGGATCGCTGTAGTCGACGTCCGTCGACGCGCTCGCCAGCTGCAGCGTCTGGTTCGTCGTGACAGGCGCAGTTGTCGTCGGGGTGGTCGTCGACCCGCTTGCTTTCTTGCTGCTCCCACAGGCGGTGACCGCAAGGACGACCGCCAGCGCCGTTCCTGCGAACAGTGACCATCGAACCACAGACGACATGCTCCTACGCATCAGTTGCTCCCTTTCGAAGATCGATGCTGCATCGTAATCGCGGGGTCACTGATCAACTTGCGCTATATGAGTGCGCTCCCGTCCCCGCGAGTTTCCCACCGTCGACGATCAGGTACTCGTCGCGGATCGGCCGCCCTTCGAGCCAGCATTCGAGGATCTCGCGCGTGCCCGCCGCATACCGCGCCTGCGCCGAGAGGCTGGAGCCCGAGATGTGCGGGGTCATGCCGTGGTGCGGCATCGTCCGCCACGGGTGATCCGCCGGGGCCGGCTGCGGGAACCAGACGTCACCTGCATAGCCTGCGAGCTGACCCGATTCGAGCGCGCGAACGACGGCGTCACGGTCGCAGATCTTCCCCCGCGCGGTGTTCACGAGGTACGCACCACGCTTCATCCTTGCGATCAATACGTCGTCGAACAGGTGCTCGGTTTCCGGGTGGAGGGGCGCGTTGATGGTGACGACGTCGCAGACCTCGACGAGCGACTCCACGGACTCGTGGAACGTGACGCCGAGCTCCCGCTCGACCTCCGGCGGCAGGCGGTGCCGATCGGTGTAATGGAGCCCGACCTCGAACGGCTTCAAGCGCCGCAGCACCGCGGACCCGATGCGACCTGCAGCGACGGTTCCGACCTGCATTCCCTCCAGGTCGTAGGAACGGGAGACGCAGTCGGCGATGTTCCAGCCGCCCTTGACGACCCACTGGTACGAAGGGATGTAGTTGCGGACGAGGCTCAGGATCACCATCACCACGTGCTCGGAGACGCTGATCGAGTTCGAGTAGGTGACCTCGGCGACCGTGATTCCTCGTTCGATCGCCGCCTGCAGGTCGACATGGTCGGAGCCGATCCCGGCCGTGATCGCGAGCTTGAGGTTGGGGGCACGCGCGATTCGCTCCGCCGTCAGGTAGGCGGGCCAGAACGGCTGCGAGATCACGACGTCGGCGTTCGGCAGCTCGCGCTCGAAGACGGAGTCGGCACGGTCCTTGTCGGACGTCACGACGTAGCGGTGGCCCTGTTGTTCGAGGAACGTCCGTAATCCGAGCTCGCCCGAAACGCTGCCGAGCAGCTCACCGGGCTGGAAGTCGACGGCCTGCGGCGACGGTGTCGTCTGGCCGTCGAAGTAACGCTCGACGACGGGGAGGTCGTCGCGCGCGTAGGTCGTGGGGTAGCCGTCGACGGGGTCGTCGTACAGCACACAGAGGATGGTGGCCATGCGCCATTCTCCGTCACACCACGCCCGACTCCAAATCAGTCGGGAAGCAGGGGCATCGTCAGCTCCCGGCGGCCGAGCAGCACGGCCCGGGTGATCGACGCCGGCCCGAAGCGCTCTCGAACGACGTCGACGGCCGCGTCGAGCGCCTCCCGGTCGGTGCCGTCCAGCGGCAAGGCGAGCTGCACGCGTGCGGCGTCGCCGAGATTCGCCACCGAGATGCCGATCAGCGTCAGGCCCCGGTCCTCGATCGTCGGCGTCGCGGCTGCGAGCAGCGCTCGAGCGGCGGTCAGGATCGTCTCGGTGCTCGCCGTCGCCTGGGGCAGCGTGTGTGAGCGTGTGGCGCGCGTGTAGTCGTCGAAGCGCAGCCGCAAGACGACCGTGCGCCCCACGCGGCGGGCGATGCGCATCCGGCGCGTGACCCGGTCGACGAGCGCGAGCAGATCCGCGTCGGCTCCGGCCGGTGACCACGGTGCGCGCCCGCGTGCCCGCTGCGACCCGATCGACCCGCGACGCCTACCGCGTTGAACGGGTCGCGGGTCACGGTTGTGCGCGAGCGCATGGAGCTGCCGGCCCGATGCGGCGCCGAGCATCGACACGAGCACGTCCTCGGGCAGGTCCGCGACCTGGCTCACGGTCGAGATGCCGTGCCGGTGCAGCTTCTCTGCGGTCACGCGTCCGACACCCCACAGCCGCTCGACCGGGAGCGGATGGAGGAACTCGAGCTCGCGCTCGGGCGGGACGACGAGCAGGCCGTCGGGCTTGGCGACGCCGCTCGCGACCTTCGCGAGGAACTTCGTCCGCGCCACCCCGACGGTCACCGGCAGGCCGACCTGCACGAGCACGTCGTGCTTGAGGCGCCTCGCGATCTCGATCGGCGCACCGACACTGCGCTCCATCCCGGAGACGTCGAGGAACGCCTCGTCGATCGACAGGCCCTCGACGACCGGCGACGCATCCTCGAACAGGCGAAAGACCTCTTTGCTCGCCTCGGAGTACGCCGACATCCGCGGCGGCACCACGACAGCGGCCGGGCAGAGGCGGCGTGCGCGCCCTTGCCCCATCGCAGTCCGCACGCCATAGGCCTTCGCCTCGTAGCTCGCGGCGAGCACGACTCCCAGGCCGACGATGACCGGGCGCCCGCGCAGGCGAGGATCGTCGCGCTGCTCGACCGACGCGAAGAAGGAGTCGAGATCGGCGTGCAGGATCGTCGCCTGCGACACGAACGTATGTTCGCACAGCAAGACCGCATCATCAGCAGATGCAGATCGGCAAGGCAGACGAGCCCTACACGCGCATCAGCCGGGCGAGCGCCGATCGGATCGAGGTGCGCGGCCGCGACCTCGCCGGCGACCTGATGGGCCGGGTCGGCTTCACCGAGTACTTCCACCTGCTCCTGACGGGGCGCGAGCCGACCGACGACCAGCGGTTCTTCCTCGACCTCCTGCTCGTGGCGATCGCCGAGCACGGCCTGGTGCCGAGCAACGTCGCGGCCCGCATGACGCTCGCCGCCGACCCGGCGTTCCTCCAGGGAGCGGTGGCCGCCGGCATCCTCGGAGCGGGCACGGTGATCCTGGGGGCGGCCGAGGACTGCGCGCGCATGCTCGAGTCGGCGCAGCGGCGCGTCGAGGCAGGCGAGCTCCCCCCGGCCGTTGCGCGAACCGTTGTGCGCGAGCATCGCGAGGCCGGCCGGCGGATTCCGGGCTTCGGGCACCCCCTGCACCGACCGGTCGACCCCCGCGCGGAGCGGATCCTCGAGCTCGCGGACGCTCGAGGGATCGAGGGGCCACATCTGGTGCTGACGCGAAGCCTGCGCGACGCGGTCGCAGAAGCGTGGGAGCGGCCGCTGACGCTGAACGTCTCGCTCCCGATCGCCGCGGTCATGCTCGACCTCGGCTACACGCCGGCGGTCGTCAAGGCGGTGCCGATTCTCGCCCGCACGGCGAGCCTGCTCGCGCACCTCGCCGAGGAAGGCGAGCGTCCGGTCGGGTTCCTGATGGCGGCCAGGGCGGAAGAGGCGGTCGAGTTCCGGGATGACTGAGCCCTCGTCCTGGGAGGAGCAGCGCGCGCTCGACGACGCCGGCTTCCGCGCTCAACTCGCCTACCTGCTCGAGCATTCGCCGTTCTACCGGGAGAAGCTCGCGAACCTGGAAGCCGGCGGCGGCCTCGACGAGATCGCGAGCCTGCCGCTGACCGAGAAGCGCGAGGTGAAGGCGACGTGCACAGCCGAGAACCCGATCGGAGCGCATTTTTGCGTGCCGATGTCCGAGGTCGTCCGTGTGTATTCGACGAGTGGGACGACGGGCGCGCCGAGCTACATCCCGCTCACAGCGCGTGACCTCGCCAACTGGGTCACGGGGTCGGCTCGGAGCTACGCCGCGTCCGGCATCGCCGAGGGCGACCGCGTGGTCACGACCTACAACGCCGGACCGTTCGTCGCCGGCGCCGCGCTCGACGCGTTTGCTCTGATCGGCGTCAATCACATCCCGGTGGGCACCGGCTCGAGCGAACGCCTGCTGCTGGCGATCGACCAGCTGCGGCCGGATGCCGTCGTCCTCACGCCCTCCTACGCGGAGTACCTGCTCGAGTTGGCCGATCTGCGCGAGTCGAGCATCCGCCGCGTTCTGGTCGCCGGCGAGCCCGGAGGCGGCGAGCCCGCCTTTCGAGCGAAGCTCGAGCGCGGCTTCGGAGCACGGGTCACGGAAGCGATGGGGATCGGCGACATCGGGCCGTCGCTGTGGGGCGAGTGCGAGGAGCAGGCGGGGATGCATCTCGGGGCATTCGGCTTCGTCCATGCGGAGGTGATCGATCCCGAGACCGGCGACGCCCGTGAGCTCGCTGACGGCGTGCAGGGCGAACTGGTTCTCACGCATCTGCGCCATCAGGCGGCGCCGCTCCTTCGCTTTCGCACGCGCGACCACGTCGAGGTGTGGACCAGCCCCTGCCCGTGCGGGCGCAAGACACCGCGGGTGCGCTGTCTCGGCCGCACCGACGACATGCTGATCGTGCGCGGCGTCAACGTCTTTCCGTCGGCAGTGCGCGAGGTCGTCAGTGCGTTCACGCCGCGGGTGAGCGGGCGCGTGCTCGTTCGGCCGGCGGCGGCCGGCGTGAAGCAGGAGCCGCCGCTCCCCGTTACGATCGAGCTGGCCGAGCGAACCGCGCCGGATCCGGACCTCGCCGCAGCAATCCGCGGCCGGCTGCGGGACGTACTCGTCGTGCAGACCGACATCGAGCTCGTTCCCTGGGGCACCTTGCAACGAAGTGAGTACAAATCCAGACTCGTAGACCGGTGACGCGGAAGCTTCAGAGCCAGGGCGTCCACCACATCACGATCGTGGGCGCTGACCGGGAGACGTCGATCGACTTCTGGGAAGGCGTGCTGGGCATGCCGTTCGTCTTCGAGCAGCCGAACCTCGACAACCCGTCCGAGAGCCACCTCTACTTCGACCCGGGCGACGGACGGCTGATCACCGTCTTCACGAACGAGGACCGTGAGCCCGACCCGACTCGGACGTCGACGGAGCAGGGGTGCGTCCACCACATTGCGTTCTCGCTGTCCCAGGCGACGTTCCGGCAGGCCGTCGAGCGACTCGACGAGCGTGGCATCCGCCACAGCGGCGTGAAGGATCGCGGCTTCATGGACTCGATCTACTTCGAGGATCCACTGGGGCTCTTGATCGAGCTCGCGTCCTATCGCTTCGAGCCGCCCAGCGGCCACACGCACGCCGACGTGCTGCTCGAGGCGCACATCATTCGCGTCGAGCGTGGCGACTACAACATCGCCGAGGAGCATCTCGCCGACGCGATCGAGGCGCTCGTCGAGCGATCCCGCACTTCCCTGTCTCAGGACCGGTCCGCCAAGAATCCCTACTAGGAGGTCTTACATGGCTGCCAACACACTCAGCATCCTCAGGCCGAGCGTCAACAATCTGACCGCGCGCATCTTCGTTCGCGCCGCCGGCCTCGACTTCGAAGAGATCGACGTGTGGGGGAAGAAGAGCACCCCGGAGTTCCTGTCGAAGGATCCCGCCGACCTCACGCCGCTGCTCGAGTGCGACGGACTGCCGAAGGGCTCGCTGTTCGAGAGCTGCGCGATCATGCAGTACCTGTGCAACAAGCACGGGCTCGACCACCTCTACCCGACCGACCCGGGCGAGCGCGCAATGGTCGACAGCGCGATGTTCTACCTGATCGGGACGCTCTACCCGCTCGTGGCACGGGCGACCTATCCGACGCTCAGCTTCCCGCAGTACCCGGGTGAGGTCGGCGCGTCCGATGCAGACGACGACACGAAGGCGCGCGCGCAGGCCGCCGCGATGGAGGCCGTCGCGCAACCGCTCGAGGTCTACCGGTCGTTCTTCCTCGACGGCCGGACGTTCATCGGAGGCGACTCGCCCTCGATCGCCGACATCCGGCTGGCCGCCACGCTCGAGTTCCTGCGGTCGATCGACTACCAGCTTCCTGGCTGGGTCGAGGCCTACTTCGAGGCGATGGAGTCGGCGCTCGGCGACGCGTATACCGAGCCCGCCGCGGATGTGCGCGGCTACGTGCAGAGCGTGAAGGAACCGGAGGTCGCCGCGAGCTAGTGGTGTGACCGGGGACGTTGCCCGGTTCCTGGGTTGCGGGCACCAAGCGATGCAAGGACGCAGGGAGCGGCCATAGCAGGCCTATGGGCGCGACCGAGGACGCAGCAGCGCGCCGCGTGCCCGCGAGCCAGGGACCAGGCGAACGTTGCCGGTTGCATCACTCAATGTCCTGCCCACGGAGGCAAGGACATCTACGATGACGCCCGTGGAGGGATCGATCACCGCCACTCCGGCCTTCGCGGAGGTCGAACAGCACCGCGGAGCACTCAAGGCGTACTGCTACCGGATGCTCGGCTCGCCGTTCGAGGCCGAGGACGCGGTGCAGGACACGCTGCTCCGCGCGTGGAGGAACCTCGACCGCTTCGAGGGCCGGTCGGCGCTCCGCTCGTGGCTCTACCGGATCGCCACCAACGTGTGCCTCGACATGCTCAGCGGGCGCGAGCGGCGTGCCCGGCCGATGGATCTCGGCCCGAGCGCGGAGCCGATCGAGTCGAACCTGCACGTTCTGCCCGAGGTGACGTGGATCGCCCCGGTGCCGGACGGGCTCGTGTCACCGGAAGGTGATCCGGCGCTGGTGATCGAGGGGCGGGAGACGATCCGGCTCGCATTCATCGCGGCGCTGCAACATCTGCCGCCGCGGCAGCGCGCCGTGCTGATCCTCTCGGAGGTGCTGCGCTGGCGCGCGACGGAGATCGCCGAGCTGCTCGACACCACCGTCGCCTCCGTCAACAGCGCGCTTCAGCGCGCGCGCGCAACGCTTGCCGCGACCGAGCTCGCCGAAGCTCCGCCGACCGCGGAACTGGATGCCTCCGACCGGGCGCTGCTCGAGCGCTACGTCGCCGCGTTCCAGGACTACGACATCGACGCGCTCACCGCACTGATCGAGGAGGACGCGAGGCAGTCGATGCCGCCGTTCGACATGTGGCTGAGCGGACGCGCCGACATCCTCACCTGGTGGTTCGGCCCGGGGATCGGCTGCAAGGGGTCGCGGGTGCTGCCGGTGGGGAATGCCAACGGCTCGCCGGCGTTCGGCCAGTACAAGCCGGCGCCCGGCGGCGGCTACGAGCCGTGGGCGCTCCAGGTGCTCGAGCTCCGTGACGGGCGGATCGCGGAGTTCTCGTTCTTCCTCGACACCGAGGCGCTGTTCCCGCTCTTCGGCCTGCCTCCCCGGCTCGACGCTTAGAACACGTCGTCGAGACCCATGAACGCGACGAGGTCGCGCAGCTCCGCCGAGGCGTTGCGCAGCTGGATCCGGCAGCGTTGCCGCGTCGCTGCGAGCTGAAGTTTCGCGAGGGCGTCGACGGTCACCGCGTCGGGGAAGACGTCGACGACGTCGCACGTCACGATTCCCCCGGTCGTTCGACCGAGCAGATCGCACACCCGGGCGCATAGTCCGGGGAGATCGGCCTCCGCGATCGGCCCGCGGATCGCGAAGGCAAAAGGTGGGGCCATCTCTCGAAGACTGCTTCTTGCTGCCGAATTCATCGGCGCCGGCGCGATGAGTTTCCGCGCGAGGCGTCGTCGGACTGGTATGACCGAACAGGTGACGACCGACACTCGCGGGCGCTGGCTGGCACTCATCGTCCTCTGCCTCGGCGATCTCATGATCGTGCTCGACACGACGATCGTGAACGTCGCGCTGCCGTCGATTCGCACCAACCTCGGCTTCTCGCAGACGTCGCTCGCCTGGGTGGTGAATGCGTATCTCCTCACCTTCGGCGGCTTCCTTCTGCTCGGTGGCCGGTTGGGCGACCTGTACGGGCACCGGCGCATGTTCCTCGCGGGCGTGTCGCTGTTCACGGTCGCCTCGATCGTGTGCGGCCTCTCGACGACGAAGGGGCTGCTGATCGGCGCGCGGGCCGTGCAAGGCATCGGCGGCGCTGTGGTCTCTGCCGTCGCGCTCTCGCTGATCATGGGTCTCTTCTCCGAACCGGGTGAACGCGCGAAAGCGATGGGCGTCTTCGGCTTCGTGATGGCCGGCGGGGGCAGCATCGGCGTTCTGCTCGGTGGGATCCTCACCGACGCGCTCAACTGGCACTGGATCTTCCTCGTCAACGTGCCGATCGGCGTTGCCGTCTATTTCCTCTCCCTGCGCGTCGTTCCGGCGGAGCACGGCCCGGCCGCGAGCGGGCGGCTCGACGTTGCAGGTGCCGTCACGGTGACCGCTTCGCTGATGCTCGCCGTCTACGCGATCGTCAACGGAAACCAGGCCGGGTGGAACTCGGCACAGACGATCGGCCTGCTCGGCGCGGCCGCGGTGCTGCTCGGAGCGTTCCTGCTGATCGAGGCCAGGGTCGAGTCACCCTTGATGCCGCTTCGGCTCTTCCGGCTGCGCAACGTCGCGACCGCGAACGTCGTCGGTGTGTTGTGGGCGGCAGCCATGTTCGCGTGGTTCTTCCTGTCGGCCCTCTATCTCCAGCAGGTGCTCGGCTACTCCCCGCTCGAGGTCGGTCTCGCGTTCCTGCCGGCGAACATCATCATGGGCGGCTTCTCGCTCGGCCTGTCGGCGAAGATCGTGATGCGGTTCGGCTTCAGGATCCCGCTCGCACTGGGACTGGTGATCGCAGCGTTGGGCCTCGTGCTGTTCGCCCGCGCACCGGTCGGCGGAAGCTTCGTGGCCGACGTGCTGCCGAGCATGATCCTGCTTGCCGTCGGAGCGGGCCTGGCGTTCAACCCCGTTCTGCTCGCGGCGATGAGCGACGTCGCTCCGGAGGAATCGGGGCTCGCATCCGGCGTCGTCAACACGGCGTTCATGATGGGCGGAGCTGTCGGGCTTGCGGCGCTGGCAAGTCTGGCTGCTTCGCGAACCGACTCGCTGTCGGCGTCCGGTCACGGCCCGCTCGACGCCCTCGTCGGCGGTTACCACGCTGCGTTCATGGCCGGGGCCCTGTTCGCGCTCGCCGGTGCGGCTGTCGGCGGCACGTTCCTGCGGACGCGCACGGCGGCGGCCGGCCACGAGCTCGACCCCGTCGTCAGCGAGGGCTTTTGAGAGCTCGTCCGA
Source organism: uncultured Thermoleophilia bacterium (assembly GCA_963851065.1). Taxonomy (GTDB): domain Bacteria; phylum Actinomycetota; class Thermoleophilia; order Gaiellales; family Gaiellaceae; genus PALSA-600. The sequence goes on along the minus strand of CAWKNW010000006.1, from coordinate 185,397 downwards.
GACGAGCTCTAACGGCCGCGCCGTTGGGCGCGACGTAGCGCCTCGAGACGGCGGCGATCCTGCTTCGTCGGACGCGCGCCGAGGTCCCCGCCGAGCGGGACCGACAGGCGGCGTTCGAGCGCGCGCTGCTCGCGGAGCCTGCGCGACTCCTCCGTCTCGTCGTAGAGCGTCGCGGCGACGGATGCCGGGCCGCGCTTGTCGGCAAGGCCGCTGACCACGACCGTGAATCTGACCGTCCCGACCTGAATGTCGACGTTGTCGGTCGGCTTGATCTCCTTCGACGGCTTGACGCGGACACCGTTCACCTGCACACGGCCGCCGAGCACCGCCTCCGTGGCGGCACCGCGGGTCTTGAAGAACCGGGCGGCCCAGAGCCACTTGTCGATCCGTACCTGTTCCATTCGCCCTCGAATCCCAATGATCGCAGGCGAGAACCGCTTGGCCATCCGCGCCGTAGGCCAGACAGGGGATCAGCCGACCAAAGGGGGATCAATGCGCATCTCTGCTCTGACCCGGCTCGCGATTGTGGTGGGGGCGATCGCGGTCGCGTTTGCCGCCGCTGCCGCTGCTGACGCAGGCGGGTATGTCGTCACGCCGCTCGTCTCGAACAACGGGGTGCCGGGGACGTTGACCGACACGAATCTCGTCAACGCCTGGGGCCTCACCGCCGGACCGACGACGCCCTGGTGGGTCGCCGACAACGGCTCGAACCTGTCCACGCTCTACACGGGTGCGGGCGCTCGGGTCAACCTCGTCGTCAACGTCGGCGACGCGCCGACCGGGACCGTGTTCAACAACACTCCGGGCTTCAGCCTTCCGAGCGGCGGGCTCGCGCGGTTCCTGTTCGACAGCGAGGCCGGTGTCATCTCCGGTTGGAACGGCGGCGCGAACGCGCAGACGTTCCGCGACCTCTCGAAGACCGGAGCCGTGTTCAAGGGGCTCGCGATTGCGGCGACGAGCGCCGGTCCGCGTCTCTTCGCCACCGACTTCAGGCATTCGAGGGTCGACGTGTTCGACGGTTCGGGGACGTTGCTCGACGAGCCGTTCTTCGCGTTCCACGACTTCACGATCCCACGGCTCTACGCGCCGTTCGGGATCCAGGCGATCGGTTCGCGCATCTACGTCACGTACGCACAACGCCAGTTCGGCAGCAACGACGAGGCCCACGGTCCGGGCTTCGGCTTCGTCGATGCCTACGACGCTTCGACGGGGTTCCTCGTCGCGAGGATCGCGACGAGGGGGGCACTGAACGCGCCCTGGGGGCTCGCCCTCGCGCCGTCGAACTTCGGTGCGGCTTCCGGTGACCTGCTCGTCGGCAACTTCGGCGACGGCCGGATCAATGCGTATCGCCTGACGCCGGGCGGCCTGTTCGGGGCGGTCCCGGACGGCCAGCTCGCCGATCCGCTCGGCAATCCGATCACGATCGACGGGCTGTGGGCCCTCCAGTTCGGCAATGGGTCGGCGGCCGGACCGCTGAACTCTCTCTACTTCACTGCCGGCCCGGACGACGAGTCGAACGGCCTGTTCGGCTCGATCACCACGGCGCCGTAGCGTTCTGCCCGGGGCGGCGCGCCGCGCCGCCCCGGGCCCTTAAGAACTCTGCGAGGCTCACAAGGTGACCTGGGGCTCGCTGGTCTGGAAGAACCTGCTTCGCCGCCGTGCCCGCACCGGGCTCACCGCGCTCGGCGTCGGGCTCGGCGTCGGGCTGATCATCGCGCTGCTCGCCATCACCGCCGGCGTGCACCGGACCGCCGAGGATCTGATCCACGTCGGCCGCGCCGACTTCGGCCTCTTCCAGGGTGACGTCAACGACTTCACCCGCTCGAATCTCCCGCAGCGTCTCGCGGCGTCGGTGGCCCGCGACCCCGCGATCGCCCAGGTGGCGAAGATCAAGCTGCTCGTGAACGGCGGCACGCTCGTGTTCGGTCTCGACCCGCGCGAGTTCGCCTATCGCCGCCTCGTCGTCGTCGCGGGCCGACGGGGGCCGGTGATGGCCGGCGACCACTCCGGCAAGCACGTCGGCCAGGTCGTGACCGTCGGCAGGCACCGGTTCACGGTCGTCGGCATCTACCACTCGGGAGACCGTTTCGAGGACCTCGGGCTCGTCGTCCCGCTCGCGGTCGCCCAGACGGCCGCGGGCCGCCCGCAGGAGATCACGACGATCGGTGTCGTCGTCAAGCTCGGCAGCAACGTGAAGGCGACCGCGCGCCGCCTCGAGGCACGCTTCCCGGGCGTCGTCGCGGTCACCGAGCCCGGGCAGGCGGTCAAGGTCGACACCTCGAGCAGGCTCATCATCTCGACCGGGTGGATCGTGTCGATCCTCGCGCTGATCGTCGGCGGGATCGGCGTCACGAACACGATGGCGATGTCGGTGTTCGAGCGCACTCGCGAGATCGGCATTCTCTGTGCGCTCGGCTGGTCGCGCCGCCGCGTCGCGGGGCTGATCGTCTCCGAGGCGCTCGGCATCTGCGTGATCGCGCTCGGCGTCGGCTGCGCCTTCGGAATCGTCGCGGCGGAGCTGTTCGTGGCGCACAGTGCGCTCTCGAGCCTGATCACTCCTGCATTCACGGCGAGCACGTTCGTGTGGGGGCTCGGCTTCGCGCTCGGCGTCGGCCTCCTCGGCGCGATCTATCCGACGCTGCGGGCGGTCAGGCTGTCTCCGGTCGCTGCGCTCCGTCACGAATGACGCCGTCGCGGAGGCGGAGCACGCGATCCGTCGACTGCGCGACGCTCTCGTCGTTCGTCACCAGGAGGATCGTCGTCCCCCGCCGGCGCCGGACGTCGTCGAGGAGCGCGAGGACGAGAGCGCCGGTGGCGGAGTCGAGCGCGCCGGTGGGCTCGTCGGCAAGCAGCAGCCGGGGCTCGTTGGCGAGCGCGCGGGCGATCGCGACTCGCTGACGCTCGCCGCCCGACAGCGTGGCGGGGCGCGCGTCGACCCGATCTGCCAGCCCGACCTCGGCGAGCAGGGCCTGCGAGCGGGCCCGCCGGTCGCGGCGGGAATGGACGTGACCGAACATCGGGATCTGGACGTTCTCCGACGCCGTCAGCGTCGTGATCAGGTTGTGGAGCTGGAACACGAACCCGACCGTGGTCGAGCGATACTCGTCGCGATCGGCGAGCTGGTCGAGCCGCTCTCCGTCGAGCGTGATCGAGCCGTCGTCCGGGTCGTCGAGGGCGCCGATCAGGTTCAGCAGCGTGCTCTTGCCCGAGCCCGACGGGCCGGTGAGCGCGACCAGCTCCCCCGGTGCCAGCGCAAACGAGATGTCGTCGAGCGCCCGGACGCGCCCGCTTTCGAACGCCTTGACGACGTGGTCGACGCGGACCTCCGCGCCGGGGCTCATGCGTGCGGCACGACCGCGTAGCTGACGACGGTTCGTGCGCCGTGGGTGCCGACCAGCGTGATCCGGAGCTTGAGCGGGATGCCCTTGGAGCTCGGCGGCCAGATGATGTAGTCGCGGAAGGTGCCCGTGATCGGCCAGTTCACGATCTTCTTCGTCGACGGCCCGAACTCCACCGGATGCGCCCCGCCGATCGGGTCGACGATCTGAGCGGTCATGCGAACATGCGCCGGCTTCCCGCCTTGCGTGACCCGCACGACGTAGTTCCAGTGCGTGTTGATCTTCGGCGTGTGCGTCGGACCGGTCAGCGTCGCCTTGAGCGGCGACGCCGCCACGACCGCCGCGGCGAGGATGGTCGTCAGCGCTGCGATCACCTGTGCCATTCTCGCGCAAATGACCGGTGCTCCGGAGCTGCTCGAGGCGCGCGTGATCGCGACGCTCGCCACCGTCGACGACGACGGGCTGCCGTACCTGTCGGCCGTCTGGTTCCTGCACGACGGCGACGACGTCCTGGTCGCCACCGGCGGCCGGACCCGCAAGGCTCTGAATGCGGCCGCCCGGCCGGTCGCGGGCCTCCTCCTCCACGAGCGTGGCGAGGCGCCGTTGCACGGTGTCGCCGCCTCGGGATCCGTGGAGGTCGTTCGCGGAGCGGACGCGCGGACGCTCAACGAGCGGGTGTGGCGCAAGTACCTGACCTCCGCAGGGCGAGCCCATCCGGACCTCGGCGGCCGGATCGCCGCACACGACGACGTGACCCTCCGGATCACGCCGGGCCCGTGGCGATCGTGGAGTACGGCCGCCGATTTTGCAGGCGTTTTCGAGCTTCCAGGGCTGGTGCTGCCACTCGACCCGACCGATCGTTAGGCTGTCGTCGATGGAGGTCTCCGAGCGCCTCGACGAGACGGCCTACCCTCAGGGCCGCGACGACCGCGAGCTCCAAGGCGTCTACCGCTACTACGAGCTCGCAAAACGGGCGGAATGGCAGGTGCGCGACCTGCCCTGGGGTGACCTGCCCCCGATTCCGGAGTACACGGGGTCGCCGCAGAAGCTCGCGCGCCGCCGGGACCTCTGGCGGTCGGTCGTCACCCAGCAGCTACAGGCCGACGAGCTCGCCGTCGAGATGGCGGCACAGCTCTTCTCGATCGCGCCCGATCACGAGGCGAAGCTCTACTACACGACGATGGTGCAGGACGAGTCGCGGCACACGGAAGCGTGGCTCAAGCTGATCCACGAAGCCGGCGGGATGGCGGAGCGCGATCCGTACCTCGACCGCCTCGCGCACATGACTCTCGACGCGGACACGCTCGAGGAGAAGGTCTTCCTGATGCAGGTCTTCTACGAGCGGCTGATCATCCCGCGCTTTCGCATGATCGCGCGGTCGTCGCGCGGGACCGTGCTCGAGGATCTCTGCAACCGGCTCGCGATCGACGACGGGATCCATCACGGCGCCGGTATGGCGTACGAGCGGGTACTGCTCGAGGGTGCGGGACGCGGAGTTCAGGTCAAGCTGATCGAGGCAGCGAACGGGATGCTGCCGCTGTTTGCACAGCACGCGCTGTGGCGGCCGAAGGCGCGCGAGTTCGTCGGGAGCCTGATGCGGGAAACGGACATGCGCATGCTCAGAGAGGACCTGGAGCAAGGCGTGCGCCTCGCGCGCTCGCTCGGGATCGACGTCAGCGGCATCGAGCTCCCCTACTGACGATGTCATTGACGGGTGGCTGTCTCTGCGGCGGCGTCCGCTACGAGGTGACCGAGCCGCTCCAGTCGGCGTCCTATTGCCACTGCACGCGCTGCCAGCGCCGCACCGGGACCGCGGCGTCGGCACAGGGGCGCACGGCGCCCGGTGCGCTGCACGTCCTTCGCGGCGAGGACCTCGTCCGGGAATGGACACCACCCGACGCCGGCTGGGCGAAGTGCTTCTGCTCGGCCTGCGGCGGCGCGCTGTGGAGCAGGAGCCGCGACGAGCCACCGGTCTACAGCGTTCGCCTGGGCAGCGTCGACGGCGATCCGGGGATCAGGCCGGAGTACAGGCAATTCGTCGCGTACGCGGCTCCGTGGGAGGAGATCCCGGACGACGGCCTCCCTCGCTACGACGAGCGCGCTTAAGGTTCGGGGTCATGTGCTTCGACACCGACTCGGCGCCGCCGATCCCGAAGATCGCAGGCGCCGCCGTCTCGCACGAGCGGCTGACGCTGCGGTCGGCAGCCGACGGGAACACGTTCGGTGCGTTTCTCGCGGCGCCCGACGGACCGGCGGCAGCTGGTGTGGTGATCCTCCCGGACGTTCGCGGCCTCTACCACTTCTACGAGGAGCTCGCGCTCCGGTTCGCGGAGCGTGGATACGCCGCTCTCGCATTCGACTACTTCGGCCGTACGGCAGGCACCGACCCGCGGGACGACGAGTTCGAGTACAGGCCGCACGTCGAGCAGACGACCGACGACGGCGTGCAGGCAGACGCACGTGCGGCGGTCGAGGAGCTGAGGCGGCGGGGCGCGGGGGCGATCTTCAGCGTCGGCTTCTGCTTCGGCGGCCGGGCCTCGTGGCTGGCGGCGGCGTCAGGCCACGGCCTCGCCGGTGCGATCGGCTTCTACGGCAGCCCGACACGCGAGCGGGGCGGACCGAGCGCCGTCGCTCGCGCGAGCGAGATGGCCTGCCCGATCCTCGCCCTGCAGGCAGGCGACGACGAGGGCATCACGGCCGAGGACAACGCGGCATTCGACGTTGCGCTTGCCGCGGCCGGTGTCGAGCACGAGATCGTGACGTACGACGGAGCCCCGCACAGCTTCTTCGACCGGAAGCAGGAGGAATACCAGGAAGCCTCCGACGACGCCTGGCGCCGCGTGCTGGGATTCGTCGACCGCCTGGCGTGATCCTCGCCGTCGACCAGGGGACGACTGCGACGACGTGCCTCGTGGTCGACGAAGAGCTTCACATCGCCGGACGCGGGTCGTGCGAGCTTCCGCAGCACTTCCCGCAGCCGGGCTGGGTCGAGCACGATCCGCACGAGATCTGGGACAGCGTCGTTGCCGCGACGGCGGGGGCGCTCGCGAGTGCCGGCCTCGAACCGGCTGCGCTCGAGGTGGTCGCGATCGCGAACCAGCGTGAGACGACGCTGCTGTGGGACCGGCGGACGGGCGAGCCCGTCGATCGCGCGATCGTGTGGCAGGACCGGCGCACCGCCGATCGTTGCGCCACTCTCGACCGCGAGCTGATCCGCACGCGGACGGGGCTCGTCCCGGACCCCTATTTCTCGGCGACGAAGCTCGAGTGGCTCCTGCACCGGCACGACACCCGCGGTCTCGCCTTCGGGACGGTCGACAGCTGGCTCGTCTGGAGGCTCACGCGCGGCGCGCGGCACGTCACCGACGTGACGAACGCATCGCGCACGATGTTGTGCTCGCTGCGCACGCGAGACTGGGACGACGAGCTGCTCGCGCTCTTCGGCGTCGAGCGGTCCCTGTTGCCGGAGATCGTCGGCTCGGCGGACGAGGTCGGCGAGGGAGAACTGCTCGGTGCGCGTGTCGTGATTCGCGGGATGGCGGGGGACCAGCAAGCAGCCCTCTTCGGCCACGGTTGTCACGTTGCCGGCGACGGCAAGGCGACGTACGGCACCGGCAGCTTCGTGCTCGTGCACGCCGGAGACGATGCTTCGGAGCCTCCGCACGGGCTGCTCCGGACCATCGCGGCCGACGGGTTCGCGCTCGAGGGCGCGGTGCTGGTCGCGGGCGCGGCACTCCAGTGGCTCCGCGACGGGCTCGGCGTGATCGGCGCCGCACACGAGAGCGAGGCGCTCGCGCGCAGTGTCGACGACACCGGAGGAGTCGTCTTCGTGCCGGCGCTCGCCGGGCTCGGCTCGCCGTGGTGGGATGCCGGCGCGCGTGGACTGATCACGGGCCTCACCCGCGGCACGAGCCGTGCGCACCTCGTCCGTGCCGCGCTCGAGGCGATCGCGCATCAGGTCGCCGACGTGGTCGAGGCGCTCCCGGACCCGATGCGCGTGCTGCGCGCCGACGGCGGCGCCACCCGGAACGCCTTTCTGATGCAGTTGCAGGCCGATCTCCTCGGCCTTCCGGTCCAGGTGGCCGCCGAGCAGGAGACGACGGCGCTCGGCGTCGCCGCGCTCGCCGCGGGCGGGGATGCCCGCGTTCCCGCTGGCGCCGTCTTCGAGCCGAAGCTCGATCCAGCTCTGGCTGCCGAGCAGCGGGTGCGCTGGCAGACGGCGCTCGCACGGGCGAGATCCGATTTTGCGCCTTGATCAGAAGTTCTTAGGTCCACTAGGCATGCTTTGGGCTTTCAGACAGCTGGATCCGCGAGCGAGGAGGACGATGTGGCAGACGACGTGAGCGGCAAGCTCGAGCAGGCACTGTTCGAGATCCGCCGGGTGATCGCGGGGCAGGAAGGGATGCTGGAGCGCGTTCTCGTGTGCCTCCTCGCCCGTGGGCACCTGCTGATCGAGGGGGTCCCCGGCCTTGCGAAGACCCTGACGATCAAGACGACGGCCGCCGTGCTCGGCGGCACCTTCAACCGCGTCCAGTTCACCCCCGATCTCGTGCCGTCGGACCTCGTCGGCACGCGGGTCTATCGACCCGACAAGACCGAGTTCGAGACCGACCTCGGTCCGGTGTTCTGCAACTTCCTGCTCGCCGACGAGATCAACCGGGCGCCCGCCAAGGTGCAATCCGCGCTGCTCGAGGTGATGCAGGAGCACCAGGTGACGATCGGCCACACGACCTTCCCGGTCCCCGATCCGTTCCTCGTCCTCGCGACGCAGAATCCGATCGAGTCGGAGGGGACGTATCCGCTGCCGGAGGCGCAGGTCGACCGGTTCATGCTCAAGGTGCTCGTCGACTACCCGACGCACGACGAGGAGCTGACCGTGGTCGCGCGCTCGCTCGAGACTGCTCCCGAGCTCGACCACGTGCTCTCGATCGAGGAGCTCACGGAGCTGCAGCGTCGCGTCGGCGAGATCTACGTCGACCCCGCGCTGATCTCGTGGGCCGTCGACGTCGCCACCGCCACGCGCCGTCCGCGGGAGCACGGGCTCGACGCGATCGCCGACTACATCTCGTACGGCGCCAGCCCGCGCGGGCCGATCAGCGTGATCGCCGCGGCCCAGGCGCTGGCGCTGATCCGCGGTCGTGACTACGTCGTTCCGGCAGACGTCCAGGCGCTCGTCGGCGACGCGTTCCGTCATCGCCTCGTGCTCTCGTATCGCGCGCTCGCCGAGGAGATCGAGCCCGACGCGTTGCTCGGCACGGTGATTGCGGCGGTGCCGATGCCGCAGATCGATCTCGGCGATCGCCAAGCTGCCGCATCGTGACGACCGCGGTCGACCCGCTCGCCCCAACCCGTACTCCCGCGCAACCGGGGCCGGGGCCGCTTTCGGCCGCGTCACTGCGCGCGCTCGAGCTGTCGGTCGGGCGCCGCGTCGACGGGCTCCTCGCCGGCGACTATCGCTCGGCGTTCGCGGGCGTCGGCACCGAGCTGTGGCAGCTTCGCCCGTACGAGCCCGGTGACGATGTTCGCCGCATCGAATGGAACGTGACGGCGCGAACGGGACGTCCGCACGTGCGCGTCGAGCTGGCCGAGCGCGTGCTCGTCACCTGGCTCGTCCTCGACGCGTCGGCGTCGATGGCGTTCGGCACGGGCGAGCGGCGCAAGGCCGACGTTGCCGAGGGAGTCGCGGTCGCGATCGGGTGGGCGGCGACGCGGCGCGGCAACCGTCTCGGGACGATCACGTTCGGCGGCCGGCAGCAGGTCGAGCGGCCGCGCCAGGGGCGCCGAGCACTCCTCGACACGCTCCAGGTGCTGCGCGAGCTCCCGCCCGAGGGCACCGGCACGCTTCGCGATGCGCTGGAGGTCGCCGATCGAGTCGCGCGGCAGCGTGCGCTGCTGGTCGTCGTCTCCGACTTTCGCGGTACGCCGAGCTGGCGCGCGCCGCTGCTCCGGCTGGCCGGCCGCCACACCGTGCTGGCCGTCGAGGTCAGAGACCCGCGCGAACAGGAGCTCGCCGACGTCGGCGAGCTGCGACTCGTCGACCCGGAGACGGGGCGGCAGCTGCGCGTGGACACCGGCGACCGCGGTCTGCGTGAGCGGTTCGCGGCGGCGGCCGCGGACGAGCGGCGCGCGCTCGTCTCGATGCTCGCATCCGCCGGCGTCCGGCATGTCGCCCTGTCGACGGACGGCGACTGGCTTCGACCGTTGGCTGCCTTCCTGCGTCGGGGGCGCCGCGGCCGGTGAGATTCGAGGCGCCGACGCTGCTCGTCTTCCTGCTCGTCGTCCCGGCGGCAGTCTGGATGGTCGTTTGGCTCGATCGGCGCCGGAGGAAGCGCGCCGCGGGCTGGGCGCCCGCCGGACTGCTCGACAACATGGTCCCGCGGCTCGGTAGCGGGCGCCGGTATCTCCCGATCGGGCTGCTGCTCGCCGGCCTCACGCTGTTGCTCGTCGGCTTTGCCCGACCGCAGGCGACCATCCACGTGAAACGGCAGGACGCGACGGTCGTGATCGTGCTCGACGTCTCCGGCTCGATGGCGGCGAAGGATGCGCCGCCGACGAGGCTCGGAGCGGCCCGCGCCGCCGCCGAGCGGATGCTCGATTCCCTGCCGACGGGCTACCGCATGGCGGTCGTGACCTTTTCTGATCATGCTGCAGTCGTGCAGGCCCCGACCGACGACAAGGCCGCGATCCGGACCGTGATCGACCGCGCCCATACGGGCCAGCAGGGCACGGCGCTCGCCGACGGGGTCGCACGCGGCATCGCCGTTGCGCGTTCGGTCGGCGGCAAAGTCGGCCAGCGCCGCCCGCCCGCGGTCGTGGTCGTCTTCTCCGACGGAGGGCAGACCGCGGGCAGCGTGACGCCGCAGCAGGCGACCGCGGCCGCGCGCAAGGCGCGCATCCCCGTGTCCGCGATCTCGGTCGGGACGCCTGACGGCATCGTCCAGCAGCAATTGCGGGGCGGCTACACCGAGCGCATTCAGGTTCCGGTGCAGCCTGCCGTCCTGCAGTCGATTGCGCGGGGAAGCGGGGGTCGTTTCTACCCGCACGTCGTCTCCTTCAACCCGGCGGGCACGTACGCGGAGCTCGGCTCGCGCGTCGGCAAGGAGTCGAAGCGGGTCGAGGTGACCGCGGTCGCTGCGGCGGGCGGGCTCGCATTCATGCTCGCCGGCGGCCTGCTCTCGGGGATCTGGTTCAGGAGGATGCCGTGACCGCCCGCGTTCTGCTCTGCGCCGTCGTCGTCGCGCTCGCGTCGGCGTTCGCGCTCGCACCTCCGGGGCACGCAACCAACGAGTGCCACGGCATCACTGCGTGCATCCGCGTCGTCGGCCCGTGGGTCGTCGTACCGCCCGGCCGCACGGTCCACTACCTGCTGAGCTGTCCGCCCGGCCGGGGTGTCGTCGGCGGCCTCGACGCCCAGGCCACGTCGCGCGCGGTCCGGGTCTCGTTCGACGCGCGCATCGGCGCGCCCGTGTCCCCCGGGGTGACGACGACGCGCAACGCCCTCTTCAATGCGGTCTCGACCTCGCAGCGCACCGAAGCGTTCCAACCGCTCCTCGGCTGCGTGCCGACGCAAGGCGGCGGTGGACGCTCGACGGTCTCCGCGAAAATCGCGCAGGTGACGCCGGCCGGGCCGGCGCTCGAGCTGCGTTCGCGGATCGTGGTGGTCGGGCCCGGGACCGTGCAGTTCGGCCGGGCGACCTGCCTGCCGGAGGAAGAGCTGGTCGGCTCGTGGAGTGCCGTCGCCTTCCGCACGAAGAAGCCGCCGGATCTCGCCAATGCGACGCTCGTGACGGCGAACAAGGTGATCGTGGGGCGTCAGGTGGTGGTGACGGCGTCGGCGACCGACCGGCTCTCGATCGACGCGCACGCCGTCGTCCAGGTCGGCGCGGAGTGCGCGCCATGAGGCGGGGATGAGCTTCTCGTCGCCGTATCTGCTCGTGTTGCTGCTGCTCGTGCCGCTCGTGGCGGTGCTCGCGATCTGGCTCGACCGGCGCCGTGCGAAGTACGCGGTTGCGTTCACGAACCTCGACGTCCTGGCTTCGGTGGCCTCGCCGCGGCGGCGACCGCGGCGGTGGATCCCCCTCGTGCTCTTCCTGCTCGCGCTGGCCGCCGCGTCGACGGCCCTCGCTCGCCCGCACGCGAGCGTCAGCGAGCCCGCCCAGCGCGCCACGCTCGTGCTGCTCGTCGACGTCTCCGGCTCGATGCGGGCGTCGGACGTCAAGCCCTCGCGGCTCGGCGCCGCGCAGGAGGCGATGACGCTGTTCGCGGACAAGGTGCCCAAGCAGGTGAAGATCGGGCTCGTCTCGTTCAGCACCAGCCCGGACGTTCTCGTGATCCCGACCGCCGACCGCGGCATCCTCCACGAGGGCATCGACCTGCTCACGCCCGAGGCCGGCACCGCTATCGGCGACGGCCTCGGCGTCGCAGTCCAGGTCGCGCAGTCGTCACTCGGGTCGACACGGCGCGGTCGCGACGGCAAGGTGCCGGCCGCGATCGTGCTGCTCTCGGACGGAGCGCAGACGCGCGGCGAGCTGACGCCTCAGCAGGGTGCCGAGCGTGCACATGCGGCGGGGATTCGTGTCTACACGATCGCGCTCGGAACCGACCACGGCACGCTCAACTTCCCGCAGTTCGGGTCGGGCGGCTTCGGCTTCGGGGGTGGGGGCGGGGGCGGTCGCTTCCCCGTGCGGCCGGATCCGGTGACGCTGGCGATGATCGCGCGGGTCACCGACGGCAAGGCGTACCGCGCGAAGTCGGCGTCGAGCGTCAAGACGGTCTACAAGGAGCTCGGCTCGAGCATCGTGGAGCGCCACACGACGCGCGAGATCTCCTCCTGGTTCGTGGGCGGAGCCGCCGTGCTTTTGCTCGCCTCGCTCGCGGCCGTGGGCCTGACGGGCGAGCGGCTGCCCTAGCCGCAGCCCCGCCCGACTTCTGGCGCGAATATCACCGCTCCTTCGTTTAGTTGGCAAAATCTCACCAGGTCGGCAAACTTGGGCTAAGCCTGCGCCGGGATGCGTGGGAGAGCCAACAGGAAGGGTCGAGACCTTGAAGAGGATCATCTTCGTCGCCGGGGCGGCTTTCCTTGCGAGCGCCGTGGTCGCGCTCGCGGCTGGGAGCAACCCGGTCGGCATCAAGAAGGGGGTCGTCACCGCCTGCGTTGCGAACGGCGTGCTGAAGCTGTCCGGATGTCCGGTCGGGGCGAAGAAGATCACCTGGAACATGCAGGGTCAGAAGGGTGAGTCCGGTCCGGTCGGCGCCGCCGGCACGGCCGGTTCTGCGGGGCCTGCCGGCCCTGCCGGGCCCGCCGGGCCCGCCGGCCCGCGTGGCCAGGCCGGCCCGCAGGGGGTGCCGGGCGATCCCGGCCCGGCCGGAGCGAGCACGGGCATCCCCGGGCCGCAGGGACCGCAAGGGCCGCAAGGCCCGCAGGGGCCCCAGGGCACGACCGGCGCGACCGGCTCGGCCGGCCAGACCGGCCTGACCGGGCCTGCGGGACCGCAAGGCCCGAAGGGCGACCCGGGCCCTCAGGGCGTGCAGGGCTTGAAGGGCGACACCGGAGCGGTCGGTCCCCCCGGCGCCACCGGGCCGCAGGGAGCGACGGGGCCGCAAGGCCCGAAGGGTGACACCGGCGCCATCGGCGCCGCCGGGGCCACCGGCGCGACAGGCCCGCAGGGCACGAAGGGCGACACGGGCGCGACCGGTGACGCCGGCCCGCAGGGCCCGAAGGGCGACACGGGCGCCACCGGCGCGACGGGCTCGCAGGGCGCCAAGGGCGACAAGGGCGATATCGGGGCCACCGGCCCGCAGGGGCCGGCGTGGCAGCCCGAGTACGGTGTCGCCGACGTCCTCGTCGACCGGGGGTCGGGCGCTCAGATCTGGGCGACCTACTCGACGACGATCGGCTCCCCCGTCGGTGACACGACCGGCGGCACGTTCCGCTTCACCTGCAGCGCGGATGTTGCACCGTGCAAGGTGTCGGCGAGCGCCGCGATCCTGTCGAGCTCGACGGGCGGCGCGCACGTCTATCCGCGCATCCTGATCCAGACCGAGAGCCTGGACGGCGGGCCGCAGACCTACTGCGAGTACGCCGACGGGGCCGACAACTCGAACGATCCCGACGCGATCAGCCGGGTCCCGTCGAGCACGAATCCGTCGACGTTCCCGGCGCTCGACCTGGGAATCGGTGGCTCGCTCGACTGCAGTGGGGGCCAGTCGTATCCGTCCGGCGGCGTCGTCCAGCAGATCTGGGTGCCGGCCGGCTACTACGACGTCTTCTCGACGTTCGACTTCGGCTCGAGCTAGGCGCGAGCGGTGCGGGTGGGAGGGAGTGCGTTCCCTCCCACCCGGTGTCTGTCAGAGAACGACGACGTGCAAAGCGTCTCTCCTAGAGCAGGCCGTTGGCCTGCAGGAACGCCTTGGCGATCTTCGCCGCCGGCTGCTTGTCGACGTAGAACGCCTTGTTCATCGCGATGATCGCGGGGATCGTGAGCTTCGCCGACAGCGCGTTCACGGTCTTCGTGAACGTCGGCCCTGCCGCCTGCAGCACCGAAGTCGTCACGAGCGGCGTCACGTTCTGGAACCCGGTCAGATGCTTCGGGTCCGCCAGCACCGTGTACTTCGACGGCTTGCCGAGCGGCGGGTCGGTCGAGAAGACGTCGGCGGCGAGCACGTCACCCTTGTCGAGCGCGACGTACGCCGAGATCGATCCCAGGGAGACGAAGCTCGCGTTGGAGAGCCGGTACTGCTTCACGTAGCCGACGAAGCAGGTGTTGCGTGTCTTGCACTCCGGGAAGCCACCCAGCTTGAACGAGCCGACCTTCTTCAGATCGCCGATCGACTTCAGGCCGTACTTCGCGGCCGTCGCGTTGGTGACCGCCACCACGTCGGTGTCGTAGAACGGCGTCGGCGGGAGCGCCGTGATGCCCTTCGCCGCCTCGAGCGACCTGGCGAGCTGATACGTCGCCTGGGCGGTCTTCGGCGAGTTCGTGTGGTGGTACACGTCCTGCACGATCACCCCGGTGTACTCGGGGTAGAAGTTGATCTTGTGACTCGTCAGAGCGGTGTGGACGATCTCGGTCGAGCCGATATTCTCCTTGTAGGAGGTCGTGAAGCCCTTCGCCTCCAGCGCCTGCTTGTAGAGCTGACCGAGGATGTATTCCTCACCGAAGTTCTTGGTGCCGATCACGATCGTCGGCCCGGCGGCAGGCCTGGCATGGGCCGGTCGTGCGAAGCCTGCCGCCAATAGGCCGATGACGATCGCGACCCCCAGGGAGATCGCGAATGCCGCCTTGGCGGCCCGTCGCGTGTGTTTCCGGATCACACCGACTCCTTCCCTCGTTGGACTTCGGGGACCATAGTCATGCGCAGTCCCCTGGGCGTTACGGCGCGCTGAAGCGCGACCAGCGCCAGGAACACGCCCGCCGACAGCGCCATGACGCAGATCGAGGCTGCGAGGACGCCCGACAAGCGATAGCTGGCCTGGTTGACGATGATGTCGCCGAGGCCGCCACCGCCGGCAACGGCGGCGATCGGTGCGGTGGCGACGACCGTGACCGCCGAGATCCTGATCCCTGTGAAGAGAAGCGGCAGCGCGAGTGGAAGCTCGACGCGCGTGAGGATCTGCGCGCCCGTCATTCCCATCCCGCGGGCCGCGTCGACGGCGTCGGGGTCGACGCGGTCGACGCCCTCGAACGCATTCGTCAGCATCGGGCCGGTCGCGAGCACCGCGAGCGCGGCCATGTTGTTCACGAAGCCGATGCCGAGGACGGTGAGAAACACCCCGATCAGGACGAGGCTCGGGAGCGCCCGGCCGACGATCGACGAGCCGATCGCCACCGACGACCCGCGATGGAGGTGACCGAGCGCGATGCCGACCGGCAGTGCTACGACCGCGGCGATCGCGAGCGCGGCCGCGGCGAGCTCGAGCAGCTCGAGCGCCTTGGTCGCGAGCAGGCCAGGGTTGTGTGCGATGAAGCTGAACGCGCCGGTGAACGCGCCCGCGACGATCATGCGAACCTCAGGCGCGCCCAGGGGACGAGGAGCCGGCGGATCAAGACGAGGAGCCCGTCGCAGACGAGTGCGAGCCCGATCGCGAGCGCGCCGGCCGAGTAGATCTCCGTCTTGAACGGCGTCGGCGCGCCGAGCGCGACGAAGATCGGATAGCCGAGGCCTTTCGGCAGCAGGAACGCCGCGATCGTCGCGATCGAGATCGTCGAGACGACCGCGATGCGGAGGCCGGCGATGATCGCGGGCACGGCGAGCGGCAGCTCGATCCGCCAGAGGACCTGGCGAGGTGTGAGGCCCATCCCGCGCGCCGCCTCGAGCACCTCCGGGGACGGGCTGCGCAGCCCGGCCGAGATGTTCGGGTAGAGCACGACGAGCGTGTACGCGACGAGCGCGACTTCGACCGTCGTCGTCGTGATGCCCGTGAACGGCACGAGCAGCTGGAAGAGCGCGAGGCTCGGGATGGTGTAGAGGAGTGCCGAGAATGCGCCGACCGGGTGGTCGAGCTTGCGTGCCCGGTGCGTGACGAGCGCGAGCGACAAGGCGATCGCGAAGCCGATGCCGACCGCGATCGCGGTGAGCTCGAGATGCTGCACGAGCGCGGGGGACAGCGTGTCGCTCCAGTGGCTTCGCACCCAGTCCCAGCAGAACGTGTGGTCGCCGCGGACGCACGAGCTGCCCTGGCCGAAGTTCGGGATCACGGGTCCGGAGGCCGATCTCATTCTCGGCTCACAGAAGCTCCGTCGCGTCGTGCCAGCGGAAGACGCCGAGCGCGTTCCCGCCGTCGTCCTCGACGACCAGATGATCGGCGTCGGTCTCGAGCAGCAGGCTCACCGCGTTGCGGACGGTGGTGCGGTGAGAGACGCGCGTGCTCGCGACTGTCGTGGGATCGGCCTCCAGCGGGACGTCGGCCAGCGTCCGCAGGGCGAGACGACGCAGGGCGCGGTCCTCGCCGATGAACTGCATGACGAAGTCGTCGGCCGGGTGCGCCAGGATCGCATCGGGTGTGTCGTACTGCGCGAGCACCCCGCCCTGGCGAAGGATCGCGATCCGGTCGCCCATCATGATCGCCTCGTCGATGTCGTGGGTGACGAAGATCACGGTCTTTCCGACCTCTCGATGCAGTCGGCGGAGCTCCGCCTGGAGTCTTGACCGCGTGATCGGATCGAGCGCACCGAAGGGCTCGTCCATCAAGAGGAGCGGCGGGTCCGCCGCGAGCGCACGGGCGAGGCCGACCCGCTGGCGCTGTCCGCCGGACAGCTGAGCCGGATAGCGGTGTGCGTCGGCAGCCTCGAGGCCCACGAGCTCGAGCAGCTCGGCGGTGCGCTCCTCGATGCGCGAACGCTGCCAGCCCACGAGCTTCGGGACGACGGCGATGTTCTCGCCGACCGTCATGTGGGGGAAGAGCCCGATCTGCTGGATCACGTAGCCGATCCCGCGTCGCAGCTCGGCGGCCGGCAGGTCGAGGACGCTGCGTCCGTCGATGCGAATATCGCCCTCGTCGAAGGGGATCAGCCGGTTGACCATCTTGAGCGCCGTCGTCTTGCCGCCCCCGGACGGCCCGACGAGCACGCAGAACGTCCCGGCCGGGATCTCGAGCGTGAGGGACGACAGCGCCGCGGCGTCACGTCCGGCGTACCGCTTGCTGACGCGATCGAACAGGAGCTCCGCAGCACCGTCGCCGACCGTCATGTCGCGTTCCTGATCCCGACGAGGCCGACGAAGCCCCCGGCCGCGACGAGCGCTGCGGTGATCCGCATCGCAAGCCGGAAGCCGTCCAGATCGAGGTTGTTGCTCGAGCCTGCGACGGCGGCGCCGACGACAGCGATGCCGAGCAGCCCTGCAACGCGCGCGACGGCGTTGTTCACGCCGCTCGCGACGCCGGCGTCGCTCGCGCCGGCGTCGGAGAGCACGGTCGAGGTGAGCGGGGCGACGATCAGCGAGAGGCCGAGCGAGAACGCGATCAGCGGCGGAAAGAGCTCCGTCCAGTACGCGAAGGTGGGGCCGAGTTGCGCGGTCGCCGCCACCCCGGCCGCTGCGATGAGCGGCCCGACGCCCATGAAGAGCCGCGGTCCGTAACGCATCGACAGCCTCCCGACGCGCCGCGACAACAGGAACATCACCGCAGTCACCGGCATCAGCGCGAGGCCGCTCTTGACTGCGCTGTAGCCCGCGATCTGCTGCAAGAACAGCACGAGGAAGAACGTCAGCGTCGACAGGCCGGCGTAGACGAGCACGGTCTCGGCGTTGGCGAACGAGAAGTTGCGCAATCGGAAGAGGCGCAGCGGCAGCATCGGCGCGGAGCAGCGACGCTCCCACAACACGAACAGCACGAGCAGGACGACGCCGCCGACCAGCGCCGCGACGATCAACGGGTCGCCGAAGCGGCGGGTCGGCGCCTCGATCAACGCGAAGACCGGGCCGGCGAGCCCGAGGGCGCAAAGGCAGGCGCCGATGACGTCGATGTGCGGCCGCGGCCCGCTCCGGACCCGGCTCGGCACCGCATAGGCGACCAGTGCCAGCGTGACGACGACGAACGGCACGTTGACGAAGAACACCCAGCGCCACGAGGAGTGCGTGACGATCCAGCCGCCGGCGAGCGGCCCGATCACGAAGGCGATGCCGGTCCACGCCGTCCACGTGCCGACCGCGGCACCGCGCTCCTCGCCCTCGAACGTCCCGGTGATCACTGCGAGCCCTGCCGGTGTGAGGACAGCGCCGGTTGCGCCCTGGATTGCGCGCGCGGCGATGAGGAACGTCCCGGTGGGGGCGGCCGCGCACAGGACGGAGGCCATGCCGAATGCCACCAGGCCGATCGTGAACAGCCGCTTGGGGCCGAAGAGGTCGCCGAGCGAGCCGCCGACGAGCAACAGCGAGCCAAGCGTGAGCAGGTAGGCGTCGACCACCCACTGCTGCAGCGCCAGCCCACCGCCGAGATCGCGCTGGATTGCCGGCAGAGCGACGTTCACGATCGTCGAGTCGACGAAGACGATCACCGACCCGAGGATGCATGCGACGAGCACCAGGCGGTTGCGAGTCAGCGCCGGCAAGTGTTCGATACTCGCAGACCGAAGGAGGCCGACAGTGAGCGATTACCAGATTGTGAAACTCGACGACGTCGAGGACTGGCTGGGCGACTACCCCGGCGAGATGCGCGGCATCACGTATGCGATCGGCGCCGAGCAGGTCGCGATCACCCACCGGCGGATGCCACAGCACACGGGCAGCAAGGGCTCGTACGGCCACCGTCACAAGACGCAGGAGGAGATCGTGCTCGTCCTCTCGGGACGGCTGCAGTTCAAGCTGAACGACGAGATCGTCGAGCTCGGCAAGCACGAGGCGATCCGCATCCCGCCCGGGACCTGGCGCGGGATCTGGAACGACGAGCCCGAGGACGCCGAGATCGTGATCGTCTCGAAACGGATCGACGATCCGATGGGGGACACCGAGAACCTCGAGGACTTCTGGCCCGCCTGACCGCCGGTCGGTGCCTGGCACCCTGGTGCCAGGCACCCCGCGCGGGACGTCAGTTCGGGCGCGGCGGATGCGGTCTGGGCCGGCGCCGGCCGACGGCCCGAAGCTCCTTCAGATGCTCGACATGGGCGTCGTGCAGGATCTTCACGTGGTCGGGCAGCCAAGGTCTCATGCTCATGTGCCCCACCTCCCCTCGACTTCGAGTATCTTGATCTCAAGAGAGTAGCTATGAGAAGTCTTGACGTCAAGAGAAAAAGCGAAAATACTCCGCCCGTGGCCGAGGACCACATCGACCGCTTCCTGAAGCGTCTCGCCGCCCAGCCGGGCACCGAGATGATCGATCTGGAGGTCGAGGGGATCGTCGACCGGGTCGGCGGGATCAACCGCCGGATCAAGCGGGCGATGGAGACGACGCTCGCCGAGCACGGTCTCACGCACCCCGACTGGGAGGTGCTCTGCTCGCTCCGGCTACGGCGCGAGCAGAACCGGAGCTCGCCCGGCTCGCTCGCCGCAGAGCTCGAGCTCTCCACGGGCGCGATGACGAGCCGGCTCGACCGGCTCGAGCGCGAGGGCTACGTGCGCCGCCTCCCGGATCCCGAGGACCGCCGCGGTGTGGTGATCGAGCTCACGCCCGAAGGTCGCGCCGCGTGGGACCGGGCGGCGGGCGTGCAGGCGCGACGCGAGGCGTTCTTCGCCTCGGCGTTGACGAAGGCGGAGCAGAAGCAGCTGAACGGGTTGCTCCGCAAGCTGCTGCTGGCGCTCGAGGCCGTCGAGCCCGGCCGCGACGACGGGCATTAGCGGACGGCCGACGAGCGGAGGCCCGTGCCGGCGGCACGCGGCCCGAGCGCGTGGAACGGCTCCGGCGTGCGGTTGCCCTCGACGCAGTCCGCGATGTACTCGCCGAGAGCGGGGCCGTGCTTGAAGCCGTGCCCCGACCCGCCGCCGACGAGCCACCAGGCGTCGTGCGCGGGGTGTGGCGCGACGATGAAGTGCGTGTCCGGGGTGAGGCTGTACTGGCAGACGCGCGCACCGATCACCGGTGCGTCGGCCAGCGACGGGAACCGCTTGGCGGCGTAGGCGTGAGCCTCGCGGCGCCGCTCGTCGGAGGGGATGCGCTCGAGCGAATCGGGATCGACCTCCTCGCCTGGACCGTCAGGCGCGATCTTCACGCCGAGACCCCCGACGTCGCCGTGACCGTAGAACGGGGCGTCGTACTCGCAGAAGCCCGGCGTGCCCTGCCAGCCCGGTCCGCCGCCGAGGAAGAAGACCTCACGTCGCGAGATCACCAGCTCGACCTCGCTGGGGAAGAGCCGGGGCAGCCACGCCCCGCACGCCCACACCACGGCGTCCGCATCGAACTGCTCACCGGCTGAGACGCGACGCGACTCGAGTCGAGCCCCGAGCCGATCGGCGTCCTCGACGAGGAGCTGTGTCGCGCGCCGCGCATGCAGCACACCGGCATCGGGCTCGTAGAGGACGCCGTGCAGGCCCTCGGTGCCCAGTGACGGATAGAGGTCGGTTGCCGACTCCGGCGCGAGCCATTCGTGTGCCACGCCGAGCCGTGCGAGCGTCTCGCGGCTGCGCTCCTCGAACCCGTCCGCGCGCCGCGCGAACCAGGCGACTCCGACCGGTTCCCAGATGTGGACGCCGGTCGACTCCTGCAGCTCGAGCCACAGCGTGCGGGCGCGCCGCGCGAGCCCGGTGTACCACTCGGCGTCGCCGTGCGCCATCCGCAGCAGCCGCGTGTCTCCACCCGACGCCGAGCGCACCGTCCCGGGTGAGTACTGCTCGACGAGTGTCACCTGCCAGCCGCGGCGGGCGAGCTCCCGTGCCGTCGACGACCCGAACACGCCGGCGCCGACGACGACCGCCCTCATTTATTGGGTGTGATCGCGAGGGTGAGGACGTCGGGACGGTGGTAGTGGCCGGCCGGGTCGAAGCGCTGGCGCGCCGTGTACAGCGCGGTCGGATCGAGATCGGCGTACAGGATTCCCTCTTCGTTCCACAGCGGCTCGGCGAGGTAGCTGCCGTCCGGTGCGACGATCGCCGAGCCGCCGCGCCCGAGCAGCTCGCCTCCTGCGGCGAGCGGGATGTCGGGCGGATAGCTCGACGCGCGTTGGAACACGCAGCAGGAGAGGACGAACGCACGCGACTCGCGGGCGATGTGGCGGATCGAGTCGTGCCAGCCCTCGCTGTCGTCGGCGGTCGGCGCGAGGTAGATCTCCACGCCGCGCTCGTAGAGAGCGAACCGCGCGAGCGGCATGAAGTTCTCCCAGCAGATCAGGCCGCCGACCCTGGCGAAGCCCGCATCGACCGTCTCGAGCCCTCTGCCGTCGCCCTGCCCCCAGACGAGGCGCTCGTGGTTCGTCGGGACGAGCTTGCGATGGTGGAGGGCCAGCGCACCGTCCGGCCCGTAGACGAGCAGGGAGTTGTAGAGCGTGCCACGCTCGAGCTCGTTGACCCCGACGGCGAGCCAGACGCCTGCGTCGCGCGCAGCCCTGCCGATCGCCTCGGCGGCCGGGCCGGGAACCTCGACCGACTGCTGCGCGAGGCGAGCCCAGAGGGCCGCGCCGTCCGAGCCGTGCGCCAGCTCCCTCGCCCACCGGTTCGACGGGTAGGCGGGAACGAACGTCTCGGGAAACAGGACGAGGCGGGCGCCGCCTCCGGCTGCCTCACTCGCAAGGTTCCCGAGCTTCACGATCGTCGCGTCGCGATCGAAGATCACCGGTTCGGCCTGCACACACGCGACACGCACCGATTCATTCATTGCGGCTTGAGGCTACGCGACGGCCGCAGCCGCGTCGAGCGCCTCGCGCAGGGAGCGCACGAACGCGTACAGCTCCTCGGCACCGGCCTCCGCCGCCTGCACGGCGCGCGACCCGACGACGACGCCGTCGACGAGCTCTGCAGCCGCCCAAGCATGCTCGGGAGTTGCGATGCCGAAGCCCGCGTAGAGCGGGACGTCGGTGATCGCCCGGGCGCGGGCGGCAAGCGGGCCGAGCGTCGGAGCCAGCTCGCTGCGGGCGCCGGTCGTGCCGGTGACGGTCACGAGGTACAACCAGCCGTCGGTCGACGCGGCCGCGAGCGAGAGCCGCTCGTCCGTCGAGGTCGGGGCCACCAGCTGGACGCGGCGGAGCTCGGGATGCACGTCGCACGGCAGGTCGGCCACGATCAGGGAGGTCGCTCCTGCGGCCTTCGCTTCCCGCTCGAAGCGCTCGTAGCCGTAGGCATCCAGCAGCGACGAGTACGTCATCGGCACGAGCGGCACGTCGACGAGCGCGCGCGTCTCGGCGAGGCATTCGAGGCAGCGCGTGGTGCGCATCCCGGCTGCGAGTGCGCGTTCGCCGGCACGGCGAATCACGGGCCCGTCGGCGAGCGGGTCCGAGAACGGGAAGCCGAGCTCGACGATGTCGGCCCCTGCCTCGACCGCCGTCGCAGCGAGCTGCGGCGTCTCCGGCATCGCCATCAGGTAGACGACGAGCGTCTTCAGTGCGCCAGCACCTCGGCGAGGTCCTTGTCGCCGCGACCCGACAGGCAGACGAGCACGAGCTGATCGTCGAGCTCGAGCCCGCGGGCGAGGGCGTGCGACGACTCGAGGGCGGGCACGATCCCCTCGGTCTCGCAGAGTCGATGGAAGGCGGCGAGCGCGTCCTCGTCCGTCGCGGTCACGTATTCGGCCCGGCCCGTGTCGCGAAGTTGAGCGTGCTCGGGCCCCACGCCGGGGTAGTCGAGGCCGGCCGAGATCGAGTGCGCATCGAGGATCTGGCCGTCCTCGTCGGCGAGCAGCGACGACCTCGCACCGTGCAGCACCCCTGTGCGGCCGGCGCCGAGGGACGCAGCGCCGGCGGCCTCGACGCCGATCAGGCGAACGTCGGCGTCACCGACGAAGTCCGAGAAGATGCCGATCGCGTTCGAGCCGCCGCCGACGCAGGCGACGACCGCGTCGGGCAGGCGTCCCTCGACGGCGAGCAGCTGCTCGCGCGCCTCGCGGCCGATCACCCGTTGGAGCTCGCGCACGAGCTCCGGATAGGGAGCGGGACCGACGCACGACCCGATCAGGTAGTAGGTCGTCTCGACGTTCGCGATCCAGTCGCGGATCGCCTCGCTCGTCGCCTCCTTCAACGTCCGGGTGCCGAACTCGACCGGTTCGACCCGGGCGCCGAGCAGCTTCATCCGCGCGACGTTGGGCGCCTGGCGCCGGATGTCCTCGCTTCCCATGTAGACGATGCACTCGAGACCGAACCGCGCGCAGACCGTTGCCGTCGCGACGCCGTGCTGCCCGGCTCCGGTCTCGGCGACGATCCGGCGCTTGCCGAGACGGCGCGCGACGACTGCCTGGCCGAGTGCGTTGTTGAGCTTGTGCGCGCCGGTGTGCAGGAGGTCCTCACGCTTCAGGTACATGCACGTCTCGGGTGCGAAGCGCTCGACGCGCGTGATCGGTGTCGGCCGTCCGGCATAGGTGGCGAGCAGCGCGTCGAGCTCGGCATGAAACGCCTCGTCGTCGGCGAGCTCGCGCCAGGCGGACTCGAGCTCGTCGAGCGCCGGGATCAACGTCTCCGGGACGTAGCGCCCGCCGTATGGGCCGAATGTGGTCGTCATCTCGCAGCCGCCACCCAGGCGCGCAGCGCCGCGTGGTCCTTGACGCCGGGCGCGGTCTCCGTCGAGCGCGCCGAGTCGACGGCCCACGGCTGCACGGCGTCGATCGCGGCGCGGACGTTCTCCGGGCCGAGCCCGCCGGCGAGCATGACGCGACCGGCGGTCGCCTGCGCGCGTTCGAGATGCGTGGGATCGGACTGCTCCCACGGGAGGTCGATCACCGATGCGACGCGCTCGCCGTGGTGGAGCAGGGCGGCGTCCCGCGCGCGGTGCCCGTCCTCGCGCTCGTAGAGCTGCACGAGGTCTGCGTCGGTGTCCTCCGCCTCGCCGACGAACACTGCGACGCGCAGCACGGTCGGCGGCGCATCGAGCAGTGTCTCCGCACGGCGCGGGCTCTCGTCGGCGAGGATGAAGCCGACGAGGTCGGCGCCGGCGTCGACGGCGGCGTCGACGTCTGCCTGACGCGTCAGCCCGCACACCTTGACGAGCGGCCGGCCGACGAGCTCGGCGAGCTTCACGCCCGGGTCGGGAGCGCGCATCAGCGTCGCGCCGATCAGCACCGCCTTCGCGCCGTCCAGCTCGGCCGCGGCCGCCTGCGCACGCGTGTCGATGCCACTCTCGGCGATCACGATGCGGTCTCGGGGGGCGTTCGCGACGAGCTCGAGTTGCGCGCGGCGGTCGATCGAGAAGTCGCCGAGGTTTCGCGCATTGATCCCGATCACCTGGGCATCGAGGCCCACGGCGCGCTCGAGCTCCGCTGCATCATGGGCCTCGACGAGGGTGTCCAGGCCGAGCGACGCGGCGTCGCGCATGAGGGCGCTGCACGCCGCATCGTCGAGATCGCGAAGCAGGAGGAGCACCGCGTCGGCACCCGCCTCGCGGGATGCTTCGAGGTGCGCGCGCTCGCTGAAGAACCCCTTGGCGAGCAGCGGCAGGGTGGTTGCCGCGCGGGCTGCGCGCAGGTCGTCGAACGAGCCCGCGAAGCGTTCGTCGACGAGCACGGACATCGCCCGCGCGCCGGCCGCCTCGTACGCTTGCGCAACGGCCGCCGGGTCGCCTGCCGGGCGCAGATCGCCTGCCGACGGAGAGCGGCGCTTGAACTCCGCAACGGCGCCGAACCCCGGTGCTGCGAGCGCGTCGTTGAACCTCACGTCGCCGCCGCCCGCTGTGAGAAGGCGGCCAGCTCGACCAACCGAGTGGACGCGGCGCCAGAATCGAGGGTCTCGTTGGCAATCGCGAGGCCCTCACGGAGATCCTCGGCGTGTCCACCTGCTGCGATCGCACCGGCGGCGTTGAGGGCGATCGCCCACCGTGCCGCGGCATCGCCCTCGCCGCTGAAGACGGCGCGAATTCGGGCTGCGTTCTCCGCAGGGGCAGCACCGCGCAGGTCCTCGGGAGCGCAGCGCGGGACGCCGAGGTCGAGCGGATCGACCTCGCGCCGGTGGACCCGGCCGTCGACGACCTCGCATACGAGATTGGGCCCGGCCGGCGAGAGCTCATCGATGCCGCCTGCGCCGTGCACGACGAATGCCCGCCGAGAGCCGAGCTGCGAGAGCACGTCCGCAATCACCGGGACGAGGTCGGCGTCGTAGACGCCGACGACCTGGCTGCGCGCCCCGGCGGGGTTGGTCAACGGGCCGAGCACGTTGAAGACGGTACGTGCCGCGAGCTCGCGCCGGACCGGTGCCGCATGACGCATGGCAGGGTGATGGAGGGGCGCGAACATGAAGCCGAAGCCGAGCTCGTCGATCGATCGCGCGATCGACTCGGCAGGAAGCTCGAGATCGAAGCCGAGCTCCTCGAGCACGTCGGCGGAGCCGGACTCCGACGACACCGAACGATTGCCGTGCTTCGCGACGCCGGCACCCGCAGCGGCCGCGACGAGCGCCGCCGCCGTCGAGATGTTGAACGTCCTGCCGCCGTCGCCACCCGTGCCCGCGGTGTCGACGAGGTCGTCGCGTGAGGGATGAACCGGGATCACGTGGTCGCGCATCGCCTCCGCCGCGCCTGCGATCTCGTCCGCGGTCTCGCCTTTGAGCCGCAGGGCGACCAGAAAGCCGCCGATCTGCGCGGGCGTCGCGCCGCCGGTCATGATCGTGTCCATCACGCTTCTCGTCTCCGCGCGCGTGAGGTCCTTGCCGTCGAGCAGCTGCGCGAGGGCGTACTCGATCATCCCGCCGCCCCGTTGACGAAGTTCCGAGCGAGGTCGGCGCCGCACGGTGTGAGCACCGACTCCGGATGGAACTGGACGCCGTACACCGGCAGGTGATCGTGTCGCACCGCCATCACCTCGCCGTCGGCTGCGCGCGCCGTCACGACGAGGCAGTCTGGCAGCGCGGTCGCGGCGAGCGAGTGATAGCGGCCGGCCTCGAACTCCGTGGGAATGCCCGAGAAGAGGTCGCTGCCGTCGTGCTGGACGGTCGTCGCCTTGCCGTGAACGAGCTCTCGCGCGTAGCCGACCTCGCCACCGAAGCACGTGACGATCGCCTGGTGGCCGAGACACACGCCCAGCGTCGGCGTCGAGGGGGAGAGCCGTCGAACGAGCTCCACCGAGGCTCCTGCGTCCTCGGGCCGACCCGGACCGGGAGACACGACGAGATGGGACGGTGCGAGCGCCTCCGCCTCGTCCGGCGTGATCGCGTCGTTCCGGCGGACGACGACCTCGGCCCCCAACGCGCCGAAGAGATGGGCGAGGTTGTAGGTGAAGGAGTCGTAGTTGTCGACGAGCAGGATCACGTGCGTGCCTCGGCGAGGTCGATCGCCGTCTCGAGGGCGGCCAGCTTGCGCAGGCACTCCTCGTGCTCGGCCTGCGGGTTCGAGTCGGCCACGATCCCCGCACCGGCCTGCAGGAGCGCGACGCCGTCCTGGAGCACGATCGTCCTGATCGTGATGCACGCGTCGAGCGGCCCGCCCGGGAGGGCGTAGAGCACCGCGCCGCCGTACGGCCCCCGGCGATAGCCCTCGAGCTCGGAGATGATCTGCATCGCGCGGACCTTCGGCGCCCCGGACACGGTTCCGGCGGGGAAGCAGGCGCGCAGGACGTCGAACGACGCAGTGCCCGGCGTGAGGTCGCCGGCGACTTCGGAGACGAGGTGGGTGATGTGCGAGAACCGTTCTGGCTCGAGGAAGCGTTCGACGTGAACCGTGCCGGGCTCGCAGACGCGCGACAGGTCGTTGCGGCCGAGGTCGACGAGCATCACGTGCTCGGCCCGGTCCTTCTCCGACGTGAGCAGGCGCTCGGCGTCGCCCTCGCCGGGTCGGGTCGACCCCGCGATCGGATTCACCGACGCGCGGCCGTTCTCGCAACGGACCAGCGTCTCGGGCGAGGAGCCCACGAGCGCGAGCGAGTCGAGCTCGAGCAGGAACAGGTACGGCGACGGGTTGACTCGCCGCAGCGAGCGGTAGATCTGGAGCGCCGAGACTGCGGTTCGTCGCTCGGCGCGCTGTGAGAGCACGATCTGGAACGCGTCACCGCGCCGGATGTGGTCGCGACACGTCTCGACGCCCCGCTCGTAGTCGAACCGAGAGGGAAGCCTGCGCGTCGCGCCGCGCGCCCCGCCGGCGGCAACGGGGAGTGGGGGGATCGGCGCCTGCAGGAGGCGCGTGAGCTCGCCCGGGTCACCGGCGAGCACCTCGGCGAAGCCGCTCGCATGATCGAAGCGGACCAGCATGTCGGCGATCACGAACCCGCTTTCGGGAAGGTCCGCGCCCTCCGTGGGAAGCGGCACCGTCGGCTCGAGCCGTGCGATGTGGTCGTACCCGAGATAGCCGACGACCGGCGCATCCGCGGTCGCTGCCTCCTCGAACGTGACGATTCGATCGCCGCAGCCGACGAGCGAGTAGCGCCCGAGCCTGCCTTTCTCGACCGACTCGAGCAGGAACGAGCCGCGACGCAGCGCGCGCAGGTGGAGGTATGCGCCGAGCGGTGTGACGAGATCGGTGTTGACGACAGTGCTGGCAATCATCAGAAGACGAAAACGACCCTCGCGGGTCGTGGGTCGAGCGGTTTCACGGACGTTTCCGGTCGCGCGGCTACGCGCCCGGGCTTCCGCCCCGCTCGCGGCGTGTGCGCCACCAGATGCGGAAGCGGAGGTTCATCGACCATGACGGTAGTCGGTTGCGTTTGAATGCGCAAGCACGTGGCTGCCCCCGACCTGCTCATCTCTCTGCTCGAAGCCACCGGCCCGTCCGGCCACGAGGAACAAGCGTCGCGCGTCTGGCGCGAGGCCGCATCCGGCTTCGCGGAGGTTTCGTCGGACACGCTCGGGACGAGCTTCGCGCGCGTCGGAGCCGGCGGGAGCGGCGGATCGCGCGCGCTCGCCCTGGTCGGCCACATCGACGAGATCGGCGTAGCGATCACGAACATCGAAGAAAGCGGGCTGCTCACGATCACGACGATCGGTGGGATCAACCCGGAGATGCTGCTCGGTCAGCGAATCCGGTTTCTCACGCGCGATGGTGAGGTCGACGGCGCGATCGGCCGGAAGCGGCTGTCCCCGGAACAGGTTCGGGACCGGCCGCGCCTCGAGCACGCCGACCTGCACGTCGACATCGGTGTGAAGAGCCGGGCCGAGGCCGAGGCGCTCGTGCGCGTCGGCGACGCCGCCGTCTGGACCGGTCCCCCGCTGGAGCTGCCGGGCGGACGGCTGCTCTCCCGAGCGCTCGACAACCGGCTGGGCGCCTACATCGTGCTCGAGGCGGCCAGAAGGATCGCCGAGTCGGGCGGTGCCGCGATCGACGTCGTCGCTGTTGCCGCCGTCCAGGAGGAGGTCGGCCTGTACGGCGCCCGTACTTCTGCCTACGGGCTCGATCCGCTCGCCGCGATCGTCGTCGACGTGACGCCCGCCACGGACACTCCGGGCGGCGAGCCTCGACTGGCGGGCCGCATCGAGCTCGGCGGCGGCGCCATGATCGCACGGGGACCGACGCTCAACAGGAGGCTCTCCGACCTGGTCGCGGACGTCGCCGCCGCCGATCAGATCCCGCACGCGTTCGAGGTCTACTCGACGATGACCTCGACCGACGCCGACGAGGTGCATCGGTCGCGCGCCGGCGTGCCGACCGCCCTGCTCTCGATTCCGACGCGCTACCTCCACAGCCCGACGGAATTGTGCGACCTCGCCGACGTCGAGTCGGCGATTCGCCTGATCGTCGCCGTTGCCGGTCACCTCGACGGCAGCACCAGCTTCCTGCGCTAGCTGGTCGATGCCACGGGATCGTCTGTTCCGGGGCGTGGACTGGGCGTGCTGGAGCGGACGGCTTGACCGCGGCGGCTACGCCGGCGCGGTCACGGCCGGGAGCGTCCAGGTACGGCCAGGCCGCGCATCCGGACGCATGAGAGCGTGGCATCGATCAGCTACCTTCGTGTCATGGCCCGCAGTGTGATCGTCAGCGCGCTTCGCACGCCGTTCGGCAGGCTGGGCGGCGGCCTTGCCGCGCACTCGGCGACCGAGCTCGGGGCGATCGTGATCAGGGCCGCGCTCGAACGCGCGGGCATCGAGCCCGGCGAGCCGCAGTACACGATCATGGGCCAGGTGCTCCAGGCCGGCGCGGGCCAGGCGCCGGCGCGGCAGGCGGCCGTGGCTGCGGGCCTGCCGATCGAGACGCCCGCCGACACCGTCAACAAGGTCTGCGCATCGTCGATTCGCGCGATCGAGATCGCGGACGCGATGATCCGCGCGGGCGATGTCGACGTCGTCGTCACCGGCGGGATGGAGTCGATGTCGAACGCTCCCTACCTGCTCACGCGCGCGCGGTTCGGGTACCGCCTCGGGAACGGCGAGTTGATCGACTCGATGGTGTTCGACGGGCTCACGTCGACGTTCGACGGCCTGCACATGGTTCAGCAGAACTCGAAGGTCGCCCGCGAGCTGGGGATCTCGCGCGAGCGGCAGGACGCGTGGGCCGCGCGTTCCCATACGCGGGCCGCAGCCGCGCAGTCCGAAGGGCGTTTCGACGACGAGCTCGTGCCGGTCGGCGACGTGACCGCCGACGAGTCGGTTCGCGGCGACACGACGGTCGAGAAGCTCGCTGCATTGACGCCGGTGTTCGATCCCGACGGGACGACCACCGCCGGCAACGCGCCCGGCGTGAACGACGGGGCGAGCTGTGTCGTCGTCTGTTCCGAGGAGTGGGCGCGGCGCCGGGGGCTCGAGCCGTTGGCGACGATCCTCGCGCAAGGCTACGTCGCAGACGATTTCGCCTATCTGGCCCGCACCCCCGCGAACGCGGCTGCGTTGGCCCTCGGCAAGGCGGGCAAGACGATCGCCGACGTCGCGCGCGTCGAGATCAACGAGGCGTTCGCATCCGTCGCGTCCAACTCCACGGAGCTGCTCGGCGCGGACGAGGCAGACGTGAACGTCAACGGCGGCGCGGTCGCGCTCGGCCACCCGATCGGAGCATCGGGCGGCCGCATCGTGGCGACGCTGGTGCACGATCTGCGACGAAACGGCGGCGGGCTCGGCCTCGCCGCGATCTGCTCCGGCGGCGGCCAGGGCGACGCGCTGCTGATCGACGTGTAGAAGCTTCCTGCTCGCGTCAGCGGGCGCGCTCGAGGAAGCGCAGCACCGCGATCACGCGGCGGTTGCCGGTCTCGTCGGGCGGCAGCCGGAGCTTCTGGAAGATCGAGCGGACATGCTTCTCGACGGCGCGCTCCGTGATCACGAGTCGCTGGGCGATGGCGGCATTCGACAGCCCTTCCGCCATCAGGGCGAGCACCTCGCGCTCGCGTGCGCTCAGCTCGTCGAGCGGGCTCGTCTCGCGCGAGCGGGCGACGAGCTGGGAGACGACCTCACCGTCGACCACCGACTCGCCCTCGGCGACGCGGCGGAGCGCGTCCAGGAACGCCCGCACGTCCGTGACGCGATCCTTGAGCAGGTAGCCGATTCCCTCGGCGCCTCCGGCGAAGAGCTCGCTCGCGTACCGCTCCTCCACGTACTGGGAGAGGACGAGCACGGGCAGGCCAGGGTGGCGTTGGCGGAGCTCCACCGCGGCGCGAATTCCTTCGTCGGTGTGCGTGGGGGGCATGCGAACGTCGGCGACGACGACGTCGGGACGCTCGCGTTCGACGGCCGCCACGAGCTCCGCGGCATCGCCCGCCACCGCTGCGACGACGTGGCCGTCCTCGGCGAGCAGCCGAACGAGCCCGTCACGGAGCAGCACGGAGTCCTCGGCGATCACGACGCGCACGGCAGCTCCGTGACGATCCGGGTGCCGCCGCCCTCCGGGCTCTCGACCGAGAACGATCCGTCGAGGGCTGCCGCACGGTCGGCAAGGCCGCGGAGGCCTGCCCCGGCGGGATCGGCGCCTCCGCGCCCGTCGTCGACGATCTCGACGCGGAGCCGGTCGTCCTCGAGCGTCATCGAGATCTCGGCGGACGTTGCGTTCGCGTGCTTGGCCACGTTCGCGAGCGCCTCCGACGCGATGAAGTAGGCGGTCGCCTCGACGGAGGCAGGCGGTCGCGTCGCGAGCGACCCACGTACCCGAACCGGAACCGAGGAGCGCGCAGCCAAACCGGACACGGCGGCGTCGAGGCCGCGGTCGGTGAGCACCGCAGGATGAATTCCCCGTGCGAGGTCGCGGAGCTCGCGGAGCGCCAGCTGTGCGTCGCCGTGGGCGTCGCGGAGCAGCACCTTCGCCGCGTCCGGATCGGTATCGAGCTTGTCGAGCGCGATCCCGAGGTCCATCCCGAGTGCGACGAGGCGCTGCTGCGCGCCGTCGTGGAGGTCGCGCTCGAGGCGGCGTCGCTCGTCGATCGACGCGTCGACCGTCCTCGATCGTGTCTCGCTCAGCACCTGCGCCCTCTGCTCGAGTGTCCGGCGCGAGGTTCCGAGGAGGCCGCGGACCAGTCCGCGGTCGCAGGCTGCGAGCGCGCGCACGACCCACGGGGCGAGCAGCGTCAGGATCGCGCCGGCGAGCACCGCGAGTGCGAGCTGCCACGGCTTGTTCCAGTAGTACGCGTTTCCGAACTCGGGACCGCCGTGCGGCACCGACCACGCCCACGCGGGCAACGTCAGCAGCCCGAGCGCGGTCGCCCAGATCGTGATCGCGACCGTGAACGTGACGATGCCGACCGGGAGCATGAGGACGAAATACGCAGCGGCCCGCCAGCCGACGCCGTCGACCAGCGGCCTCGAGGCTCGGCGGAGGAAGGAGCCCGTTCGGTCGAGCGGCGGTGGGTCGGGCAGGTCGAGCGAGAGCAGGCGCGCACGCCGCAGCTCGAGCCACGCGGCGCCGCGGCAGCCGAGCAGCGTGAGCACGAGGATCGGAATGCCGACGAGCGTGATCAGGAGGCCGGCGCCGAGCGAGAGCCCGGTGACGACGAACGTGAAGCCCGCGACCCCGACCGGAAGGTCGAGCAGGAGATACGCGGTTTCCCGCCAAGTCCGCGCTGAGACGACCGCCCTGAGCATCCGTCTAACGCTACGCCGGAGGCGGTGGGAGCGACAGCCGGCTGCCCCGCGTGTCGGCGGTGGTGGTATCACCACACCCGCTGCAGGGACCCTGGCAGCGGGGGACTGGGTCGTCCTATGCGCGGGACCGAGAGCTGTTCAGCCGCTTGCGATAGCGCGTCTCTTCCGAGCGGACGCCGAGCCGATCCTCGACCTTGTTCGTCCCGTCCGAATGCCAGCCCGCCTTCTCGTAGAAGCGGCGTGCGCGCGTATTGGCGGCGAGCACCCAGAGCGTCGCCTCGTCGAAGTCGCGAGCGAGCCGTCGCTCGGCGTGCTCGAGCAGTGCCCCCCCGGCGCCCTTCGACCAGTCCTCGGGGTCGACGTAGATCGCGTACAGCTCGCCGATGTCGCGCTCGTCGCGGCTTGGCCCCACGGACGCGAACCCGACGACGTCGCCGTCGTGCTCGGCGACGAACGTCGACCACCCGGGGGGCGGCTCGACGAAGCGCCGGCGCCAGCGCGTCTCGTCGACGGACATCGCGTCGAGCTGCTCCGGCGGAAACACGTGGCGATAGGCGATCTGCCAGCCTCGGACGCGAATCGACTCGACGGCGAACGCGTCGTCGGGTTGAGCCTCCCGGACGAGCATGGGCGAAGGGTAGTGTCCCGCGCCGTGAGGTTCGAGCATGTGCTCGTCGTCGGAGCAGGCCAGATGGGGAGCGGCATCGCGCAGGTGATCGCGGCGTCGGGACGCCGCGTCTCCTTGCACGATCCGTTCCCGGGTGCGGTCGACCGTGGTCTCGAGACGATGCGAACGAGCCTCGAGCGCCTTGCGGCGAAGGGCGGAGGCGACCCCGCCGAGACGCTCGCGCGGGTCAGCGCTACCGGCGAGCTCGTCGCTGCCGACCTGATGATCGAGGCGATCACCGAGGATGCGGCGGCCAAGGAGGATCTCTTTCGGCGTGCCGACGAGGTGCTTCCGCCGGCCGCGATTCTCGCCTCGAACACGAGCTCGATCCCGATCACCTCACTCGCCGCCGTGACCGACCGTCCGGACCAGGTGATCGGCATGCACTTCTTCAACCCGGTGCCGGTGCTGAAGCTCGTCGAGGTGATCCGCGCGGTCCAGACGTCCGACGCCACGGCGGAGGCGATCGTCGAGCTCACGCGCGAGCTCGGGAAGGAGCCCGCCGAGGCGCGCGACTTTCCGGGCTTCGTCTCCAACCGCATCCTGATGCCCTTCATCAACGAGGCCGCGTACGCGCTGATGGAGGGCGTCGCGGAGCCCGAGGCGATCGACACGATCGCCAGGCTCGGTTTCGCGCATCCGCTCGGCCCGCTGGCGCTCGCCGACCTGATCGGCCTCGATACGTGTGTCGCGATCATGGAGGTGCTCCACCGCGGTCTCGGGGACCAGAAGTACGCTCCATGCCCGCTCCTCCGGCGCTACGTGCAGGCGGGCCGGCTGGGGCGGAAGTCAGGCGAGGGCTTCTACCGCTACTGATTGGTGCGCGTCGAGCAACGACGTGCGCACCGTCTCGAAGACGTCGCCGCCGAGCGCGTAGAGGACGTTGAAGTCGACCGCGCCGTTCACCTCGAGCACGGTCCATCGGCCGCGGCCGTCGGGCAGCAGGTCGATCCCGACGAGGTCACCGCCGACGGCTGCCGCGGCCGCGACCGCGATCATGCGGGCATCCGGCGGTGGCGTGACCTGCTCGCGCCGCGCTCCGAGCGCTACGTTCGTGCGCCACTCGCCGGGCGCGGCGACCCGTCGGACCGCGCCGGCGACGCGGCCGCCGGCGACGAGCACGCGCAGGTCGTAGCCGCGCGGCGGAACGAGCCGCTGAGCAACGGCGCCGGTTGCCTCGAACCACGGCCGCGAACGCAGCTCTGCGAGACCACGTCGCAACGAGTCGGCATCGTCGCAGCGGACGACATCGGCGCCCCACGAGCCGAAGCGTGGCTTCAGGACGAGGGGCGTCGGGAGCGCCGGGCGCGGTTGCCAGGGCGCGAGGTGCA
Organism: uncultured Thermoleophilia bacterium; assembly: GCA_963851065.1. GTDB lineage: Bacteria > Actinomycetota > Thermoleophilia > Gaiellales > Gaiellaceae > PALSA-600. Next base: position 151,583 of record CAWKNW010000006.1, on the reverse strand, counting down.
CGGTGTCCGGATGCGGTACGCCTGCCGCCCCAAGTGTCGCCGAGGTCGCGAGCTTGTCGTGGGCCGCGGTCAGGGTCGCGCGGCCGTTCAGCACCGTCACGCCGCGCGCATCGAGCCGGTCGAGGGCCCAGAGCCCGGGCTCGATCCCGTCGAGCGACGGCAGGACGTCGAGACGTCCCAGAGCGACGTCCCCACGGCGGAGCTGCGCCAGTGCCTGGGCCGGGCTGAACACGACCCCGAGGCGGGCATTCGTCGGCGTGACCCGATGGGCGACCACGGCAAGCGCGCTCACTGCGGCAAATGGTCGATCATCCGGCGACTCCGCGGAAGGGCCGGGAGCCGGTCCGACCCCGAACGTTCTCGGAACCGTTACCCGCTGCGGTTCGTGCCGCACGTAGGTTTCGCGGCGGGTACTCGATTGCACGCGCCCCGAAAGGCGGGCCCGTTGCGGGTTACCTGGGGGAACGACATGGAACGGCCCGGGAAGGGGTTCATCGGGGGACGCCTTCCCGGGCCGGCTGTAGTCGAGGGATCGAACGACTGCTCTACGATCCTGAGATGCGGACGACGGTCGAACGCGAGCTGAAGCTCGAGGCGGTTGAAGGTTTCGAGCTACCGGACCTCGGCGGAGAGCAGCTGCCTGATCGTGTCTTCACCTCGACCTACTACGACACCCCGTCGCGCTCGCTTGCCGCGGCCGGCATCACGCTTCGTCGCCGGATCGAGAATCGGCGCTCCCTCTGGCAGCTGAAGCTCCCGAGAACGGGAACGGCGCGGACGGAGATCGAGACACGCGGTGGCGTGACGGGGCCACCGGCCGAGCTCGCGCGTCTGCTCGTCGTCCACCTTCGCAAGGACGGTCTCGAACCGGTCGCGGTCCTGCGCACGCATCGCAGCGGCGTCCACGTCATCGACGGAGTGAGGTCGGTGGCCGAGGTCACGATCGACGACGTCGACATTCTCGAAGGCAGGCGCCGGGTGGGGCGGTTCGTCGAGCTCGAGGTCGAGCTCGTCGGCGACGGCGTCGAGGACGATCTCGTCCGCATCGGCCGGACGTTGCGACGAGCGGGCGCTCGACCTTCCGATGGCCGCGCGAAGGTGATGCGTGTGGTGCAGGTCGACGTGCGCCCGGCGCCGCAGAAGGGTGCGACGCTGCGGGATCTGCTCGTCTATCAGCTTTGCCGGCAGCTCGAACAGCTCAATGCGCACGATCCCGGCGTTCGTCTGGGCGAGCATCCCGAGGACGTCCACCGCCTTCGCGTGGCGACGCGACGCTCGCGCGCCCTGATTCGCGCGACTCGCTCGACCCTGGGGGACCGCCTCGAACCGCTCTCCTCCGAGCTCAGATGGCTCGGCGGGGCGCTCGGGCCGGTCCGCGACCTGGACGTGCTTCTCGACAGGCTCCGTGTGGAGGTCGCTGCGCTCGACGTCGATCGCGAGGCCGGAGAGTCGATCATCGCGGAGCTCGAGGCCGAACGTGAAGCACGCCGGGTCGATCTCCTCGCTGCGCTCGACTCGGATCGATACCTGCGGCTGTTCGACACCTTCGCCGCCGCCGTCGACTCGATTCCGCGGGAGCTCGCGGGGACCGCGCAGTCGCTCGCGTCATCCGAGCTGCGACGGCTCGAGAAGGCCGCCGCCGCGCTCCCGGAGCAGCCGTCCGACGACGAGCTTCATGCGGTTCGCATCCACGCCAAGCGAGCTCGCTACGCGGCCGAGCTCGCTGCGCTCACAGGACGGAAGCGCGTCGTGCGCTATCTCGAGGCGGTCGTCGCCATTCAGGATCTGATCGGTGAGCATCAGGACGCCGTGGTCGCCGAAGCACGCATCCGCGCACTCGCCTTGCCCGAGCGCGCACTCGCAGCCGGCCGGTTGATCGAGCTCGAGCGAGGCCGCCGCCGCAACGCGCGGGCCGAGTATCGAACGGTGATCGCCGAGGCGATCGCGCGCGGCCGCGCCGCGGTTCCGTGATTGCCGTTATGCCGCTTGCCGGCGCGCGCCGAGCTCGCCGACGGCGCCTTCTCGGAGGCCGGCGCGCACGACCCTGAGCGGTGTGTCGAGCCGCTGCTGCACGGCGGCGAGGATCGTGGCGCCGGCGGCGAGGATCTCGGCACGAGTGGGATCCACGTCGTAGTGGTCGACGAGGTCAGAAGCCGGCGTGTGCTCGAGGAGCGACAACGCGTTGTCCAGCTCATCCTTCCCCAGGCGGCCACCGACGAGGCGTTTGAGCACGCGCGCGCTGCCACCGACCGCGAGCGCCGACTGGATGTCCGGCAGGTCGAGCGGGGCGAGCAGTCCGTCGACCTCGTCCCGGGCTGCGCGGAGGTCGTCGTGCGTCGGCGGGTTCCGCGACAGGAGCCGGCTCGTCAGGCGACGTGATCCGAGGTCGATCGTGCCACTCCATGTGATCCCCTCGCGGCCGGAGCCGACGACGATCTGGGACGATCCGCCGCCCACATCGACCACCGCCACACGCCGGCGTGAAGGCAGATGCACGCTGCCGAGCGCTCCGACGAATGCCAGCCTGCCCTCCTCCTGTGCCGAGAGGATGCGGACGGGAGCAGTGGTCGCCGCGGCGATCGTGTCGCGCAGCTCGGTCCCGTTGGCCGCCTGACGGCCGGGGCTCGTGATCAGCACTTCGACGTGCGAGGCGCCCGCGTCGGCCGCCGCCGTCACGAAGTGACGAACGTTCGCCGCCGTCTCAGCGAGCTTGGCCGGCGGAATGACACCGTCGCGTTCGATGAAGGCGCCGAGCCCTGCGCTTTCGCGGAGGGACAGAATCGGTTTCCCGTGCGCCGCCACGAGCAGGCGCACGGTGTTCGAGCCGACATCGACCACGCCAAGCGGCACGGCAGCATCGTGACGACCCCACATGACGGCGCGGCTCTAAACGGACCGCTGCAGGCGCCGGGCCCGGTCGCGGCGCTTCATGAAATGCGCCTGCGCGGGTTTCTTCCGTTCGCCCTTCTTCCCCGCCACCCGCTGCCAGGTCTGGTCGGATTGGAGCTCCCACGCCTGGGAGTTGTCGTTGAACAACGCCTTGAACACCGTGTCGATCTCGCCACGGATGTGTGCGTCCTCGACGGGGGTGACGACCTCGATGCGGTGGTCGAGGTTGCGGGGCATCAGGTCGGCGCTCCCCAGCAGATACGTGCGCTCGTCGCGGGCCTCGAAGGAATAGAGGCGGCTGTGCTCGAGGAACCGGCCGAGAATCGATCGCACGCGAATGTTCTCGCTCAGACCCGGGATGCCCGGAATGAGCGAGCAGATCGCGCGAACGACGATGTCGATCTCGACGCCCGCCTGCGACGCCCGGTAGAGCTCTTCGATCACGTCCGGGTGCGTCAGGCTGTTGCACTTGATGCGGATGCGGGCAGGGCGGTCGGCTTCGGCCGCGTCGGCGACGTTGCGGATGTGCTCGATCAGGCGCTTCTTGAGATTGAACGGTGCGACCAGGAGCTTCCTGAATCGCTGCGGGCGGCCGAACCCGGTGACGAAGTTGAACAGGTCGGCTACGTCGGCCGTGATCTCCGGGTCGGCAGTGAAGAGGCCGATGTCCTCGTAGATGCGGGCCGTTGTCGCGTGGTAGTTGCCGGTCCCGATGTGGACGTAGCGACGTAGCTCGTCGCCCTCGCGCCGGACGATCAACGTCGTCTTCGCGTGGATTTTCATGTCCGGGAACCCGTAGACCACGTGGACGCCCGCTTGTTCGAGTGATCGCGCCCATTCGATGTTGCGCTGCTCGTCGAAACGTGCCTTGAGCTCGACGACGCACACGCACTGCTTGCCGTTCTCCGCCGCTTCGACGAGGGCATTCGCAAGCGCAGAATCTTGCGTCGTGCGGTACACGGTGGTCTTGATCGCGACGACCGCGTCGTCCCTGGCCGCGCCTTTGACGAACGCCTCGACGCTCGTCGTGAAGGAGTCGTACGGGTGCTGGACGAAGAGATCGCGCTGCGCGATCTCCGCGAACAGATCGTCGTTCTTCGGGCTGAGGAGTCGCCGCTGCGTATACGGGACCCACGGCTCGTATTTCAGATCCGGGCGGTCGAGCGAGTACAGCTGGCCGAGGTCGGCCAGGTCGAGCAGGCCCTTGATCGGATACACACCTGAGGACGAGATCCCGAGTCGCGTCTCGAGCCGTGACAGCATCGCCCTCGAGATCGAGCTCGAAACCTCGAGCCGGACGACGGCACCGAAGCGACGCTTCCGCAGCTCGCTCTCGACAGCTTCGAGCAGGTCGTCGGCGTCGTCGGAGATCTCGGTGTCGCCGTCGCGTGTCACCCGGAACGCCACACGCTCGAGCACCTCCATCTCGGGGAACAGCACCGGCAGGAAGTGGCCGATGATCGCCTCGAGCGGAAGCCGGAGGCCGTCGGCGCCGACCGGCACGAACCGTGGGAGGCCTTCAGGGACCTTGACGCGGGCGAAACGCTCCTCGCCCGACGTGTCGTCGCGCACGACGACGCCCAGGCTCAGCGACAGCCCTGAGATGTACGGGAACGGCTGACCGGGCCCGACGGCCAGAGGCGTGAGCACCGGGTAGATCTGGCGCAGGAAGATGCGCTCGAGCTCCTCGAGCTCGCCGGGAGTCGCGTCGTCCACGGTGCCGACCCGGATCCCCTCGGCGGCCAGGGCAGGGCTGAGCTCCTCGCGCCAGAGCTGGGACTGCACGGCGTTCAGCTCGCGGACGCGAACTCGAACCTCGTCGAGCGTCTGCTGCGGCGTTCGGCCGTCCGGGAAGCGAACGGCGAGACCCGAGAACACCTGGTCGTAGAGACCGGCAACCCGGACCATGAAGAACTCGTCGACGATGTCGGAGACGATCCCGCAGAACTTCACGCGTTCGAGCAGGGGTTCGGCCGGATCTGCTGCGAGGTCGAGGACGCGCGCCATCAAGGCGATCGCCGAGAGCTCGCGGTTGATCAGCGCTTCACTGGCACTCGGGATCTCGGTGGTCGCCATCGAGATCGCATGATAGGCGCCTGGTTGTGAACACGTGGAACATCGGGGCCGCCGCCCGGGCGCGTATGCTCCCGCCCGTGCGGAACGACCGCCTCCTCGTCACCCTGGCGATCGTGGTCGGCATCGTCCTGATAACGGTCGGGATCGTCTACTGGGCGCTTCCCGCGAAGTCACTGCCCGGGTTCTTCCCCGGTCATCAGGCCGGCTCCAACCATCACCACGTGAAGCACGGGCTCGCCGCGTTCCTGCTCGGAGCTGCGTGCCTCGTCTTCGCCTGGTTTCGCACCGGGCCGTCGCGCACGTCCCGCGCGGCGTGATCGCAGCAACGCTGATCACCTACACCCAGGCGATCGTGCTGGGGCTGCTGCAAGGCGTGACGGAGCTGTTCCCGGTCTCGAGCCTCGGCCACAGCGTGATCCTCCCGAGCCTGTTCGGGTGGAACATCCACCAGAACGACCCGTACTTCCTCACGTTCCTGGTCGCGACGCACCTCGCGACCGCGATCGTGCTGCTGATCTTCTTCCGGCGCGACTGGGCCCGGATCGTCAAGGGTCTCGGACGCTCGCTGCGCGACCGCGGGATCGCTCCGGACGACGCGGACGCGAGGCTCGGGTGGCTGCTCGTGGTCGCGACGATTCCGGCCGGCATCCTCGGCCTCGCCCTCGAAAGCGCGCTGCGCAAGATCTTCGCGTCGCCGACGTCGGCAGCGGTGTTCCTGATGCTGAACGGAGTCCTGCTGGCGGTTGCCGAGGTGCTTCGGCGGCGCGCGCCCGTGACGGCAGACGACGACGATGTGCGGATCGCTCGGACGGTGTCGTGGCGCGACTCGGTCTTCGTCGGCGCCTCGCAGGCGCTCGCCCTGATTCCGGGATTCTCGCGGTCGGGAGCGGCGATGGCCGGCGGCCTGTTCGTCGGGCTGTCGCACAAGGACGCGGCCCGCTTTGCGTTCCTGCTCGCGACGCCGATCATCGGCGCGGCGGCACTGCTGAAGCTGCCGGAGCTGTTCGGGAGCGCGGGCAACGGTGTCCGCGGCCAGGCGCTCGCCGGGGCGATCGCTGCGGCGGCCGCCGCAGCGGTCTCCGTCCGCTTTCTGATGCGCTACTTCGAAACGCGCACGCTGATCCCGTTCGCCGTGTACTGCTTCGTCGCCGGGCTTGCCTGCACGATCTACTTCGTGACGTAGCGTCGAAGATCGCGTAGCGATCCGGTGAACGGTCGCGGAAGTGGGCAATTTGCAGCGAACATGCGAGGCAGATGCCGACGAAGCCGAGTCCACTTCTCTGCGAGCTCCACGCTCACACGACGTGGAGCGACGGCGCGCTCGACATGCGCAGGCTGTGCGATCTCTACGGTCAGAGCGGCTTCGACGTGCTCGCGATCACGGACCACGTCACCCGCGCCGGCGATCACGTGAACGCGCTGCGGTTCGACGCCTACCTCTCGGAGATCGAGCGAGAGGCCGCGCGTGCCGTCCGCCTGTACGGGCTGCTCGTCCTGCCCGGCCTCGAGCTCACGTACGACGATCCGGATCCCTTGCGGGCCGGCCATGCGGTCGCCGTCGGGCTCCGGTCGTTCGTCGAAGTCGCGGATGGGCTCGAATCTGCGCTCGCCGCTGCGCGGGCGTCCGGGGCGGCGCTCGTCGCCGCCCACCCGTATTCGCCCGATCACCTGGACGGTGCGGCCCGCACGACGGCGGCGTTCGCGGCGCGGCCCGAGCTCGCCGCCTTCGTCGACCGGTTCGAGCTCTTCAACCGCGAAACGCTCTTCGACTGGGTCGCAGCCGCCGGGCTTCCGGGGATCGCCAACGGCGACTTCCACCGGATCGAGCATCTCGGCGGGTGGAAGACGTTGATCCCGTCCGTGCGGAGCGAGGATGCCGTCGTCGACTACCTGCGCTCGCGCCGGCCGGCATACCTCGTTCGTCTCGACGAGGAACGCCGCCTGCGCGCCGCGTGAGCCGGTGCCTGGCACCGAGGTGCCAGGCACCTGGTCTCGGGTCGGATCGTGCTTCTGGTGGATAGCGCCCGCGGCCCGCTCAGGGCACGGTCGGTCGATGCCGCGTCAGCCTCGCTTTCACGAGCCCGGCTCGTATCGCCACGTCACGGCGCGCGGAAACGACCGAGCCGCGGTGTTCCGGGACGATGGCGACCGCTGGCTCTTCCTGGGTCTGCTCGGCGATGTCACGCGGCGCCTGTGGTTGGCGCTGTCTCGGCTGGTGCCTTCTGACCAACCACTACCACCTGCTCGTCCAGGAGGGCGCGAAGCCGCTCTGGTCGGGAATGCATCTCCTCCACAGCCGGTACGTCCGGGCGTTCAACGAGCGGCACGGCCGGCAGGGGCATGTCTTCGGTCGAGCGCTATCGAGTGGCCACGATCGACGCGCGACGCCCATCTCCTCATGGCGATCCGCTATCTGGCTCGCAATCCGCTCGAGGCGGGGCTTTGCGCTCACACCGGACGAGTGGCCGTGGAGCAGCTACGCGCAGCTTGTCGGCACGGCCCCTGCGATGAGCTTCCTGAGCCGTGCTCACGCGCTGTCGCTCTTCGACTCCCGTCCGGACCGTGCGGTCGAGTCGTTGCGGCGGTTCGTCGAATCGGTGCCTGTGGCACCGAGGTGCCAGGCACCTGCCTCGAGTCGTGAGCCTTCAGCCGAAGAGCACGAGCGCGATCACGCCGAGGCCGAGCACCACGCCGGCCCCGGCGAGCAGCGCGACCAGCCGGGTGCTGATCGGGGCGAAGGAGCCTCGGTCGAGCGCGTCCTCGACCGCGCGTGTTCGCTGGAGCCCGACGATCAGCAACGCGAGCCCGAGCACGCCGAAGCCGACTCCGACCACCTCGAACGGCCAGTGCGCCGCCGTTCGAGCGCTGCGGAAGCAGCTTGCCGATCCCGACTCCGACCGCGAGGGCGGTCAGCCCTGTACGCCACCACGCGAGGTACGTGCGCTCGTTCGCGAGCCTCGTCCGCCGCGTCGCGTCCTCGACGCCCGGTCTCTCTCATGGAAGAGGTTCGAGTCTACGCCGGATGCGAGGCGTCGCTGAACTCGCGGAACTCGCCGGTGACCAGATACGCGACCTGCTCTCCGATGTCGACCGCGTGGTCGCCGATCCGCTCGACGCAGCGTGAGACCACGAGCATGCGCAACGCGTACTCGCGCTCCTCGGGCGAGTTGCCGAGCGAGAGGAGATCGTCGGTGGCGTTTCGGTTCGCGCGGTCGATCAGCTCGTCCAGCTCGACCAGGGTTTGGGCCTTCTCGGCGTCGCGGGCCGCGAACGCGTCCATCGCGACCCTGATCATCTGCTCCGCACGCTGGCCCATGTCCTCGATCGACCGGCTGACCGCCTCGTCGTCGACGTGCAGGTCGCCCATCAGCTTCGTGAGCTTCGCGACCGTGACGCAGTAGTCGGCCATCCGCTCGAGGTGAAGGTTGACCCGGAGCACGGCCAGCACGAAGCGGAGATCGAACGCGACGGGCGTCTGGCGCGCCAGCAGCGACTGGACGCCGGTCTCGATCTCGACGTACCGCCGGTCGACCTCGTCGTCGAACGCGATCACCTCGTCCGCGAGCTCGGAATCGCCCCTCGGCGAGCGCGTTCAGCGCCGAGCGAAGCGCGCGCAGGACGAGGTCTCCCTCCTCCTGGAGCCCGGCCTCGAGCTGCGCCAGCTCCTCGGTGAAGGAGACCCTCATCCGAAGCGACCGGTGACGTAGCCCTCTGTGCGCTCGTCGGCGGGCTGCGTGAAGATCTTCTCGGTCGAGTCGTACTCGACGAGGATCCCGTTCCGCGTGCCGTCGTCGTGGACGTCGAGGCTGAAGAACGCGGTCATCTCGGCGACGCGCGCGGCCTGCTGCATGTTGTGCGTGACGATCACCAGCGTGTAGTCGCGCTTCAGATCGTGCATCAGGTCCTCGATCGCCGCGGTCGAGATCGGATCGAGTGCCGACGCGGGCTCGTCGAGGAGAATCACGTCGGGCTCGACGGCGATCGCGCGGGCGATGCAGAGCCGCTGCTGCTGGCCGCCGGACAGCCCGAGCGCCGACTTCTTCAGACGATCCTTGACCTCGTCCCAGAGCGCGGCGCCGCGCAGGGCCTGCTCGACGCGCTCGTCCATGTCTCCCGCCATGCCGAGCTTCTTGCGGCGCAAAGGCGACGTTGTCGTAGATCGACTTCGGGAACGGGTTCGGCCGCTGGAACACCATCCCGATCCGCCGCCGCACCTCGACCGGGTCGACGTCGGACCCGTAGAGATCAACGCCGTGGTAGAGGATCCGCCCACCGACCTTGACCCCCGGCACGAGGTCGTTCATCCGGTTCAGGCAGCGGATGAACGTGCTCTTGCCGCAACCGGATGGCCCGATCATCGCCGTGATCACATTCTTGTAGATTTCGAGGTTGACGCCCGCGAGAGCGAGCGACGACCCGTACGAGACGCTCAGGTCGTCGTACGCCGAAGACGACCTCGCGCCCGGCGGCGACTGGGCTGCGCTCCGCTCTCTGATGCTGGCGGAAGATGTTCAGCGGGCATGGTCTCGGATGGTCGACGACACGGGCCGAGTCTCCCGGATGAGCGGAATCCGACGGGTCGAGGCCTGTGAACATCTGGTTGCGAGAGTGGTGAATGGACCTCCGCGTGCGCCGACGGGAACTGTAAGGCTTCCGCCGCGGAGCATGGACGCCCCGATCGCCTCGCCGCTGCCTGACACGCTCGAGTCGAGGCGCTCGCTGCTCGATCGCCTCGGCGACTTCTCGCTGCGCTGGGTCTCGGCGCTGGCCGCCGTCGGCGTCGTCGCGCTGATCGTCGCTGATCATCTACGAGGTCATCGACGGGCGCGGGCCGCGCTCAGGCACTTCGGGATCGGCTTCCTCTGGCACGAAACGTGGAACGCCGTCACCAACCAGTACGGCGCGCTCGACTTCATCATCGGTGCACGGTCTACATCACGGCGTCTCGGCGCGTCCTGCTCGCCGGGCCTGTCTGCGATCGCGATCGGCCTCTACCTGAGCGAGCTCGCGCCCGCCGGCGTGCGCGGCGTCGTCGGCTCGCTGGTCGAGATGCTCGCGGCCATCCCGAGCGTGGTGCTCGGGCTTTGGGGCATCATCATTCTCGGCCCGGTCGTGCACAACCAGTTCGGCCCTGGCTGAACGACGCGTTCGGCTGGACGCCCTTCTTCGCCTCCAGGCCGATCTCCGGCAGCACGATGTTCACCGCCGTCCTCGTGCTGACGATCATGATCGTGCCGATCACGGCCGTCGATCAGCCGCGACCTCTTCCTGCAGGTGCCGACGGACATCAAGGAGGGTGCGCGTCGGCCTCGGGCTGACGCGCTGGGAAATGGTGCGAGGCGTCGTCCTGCCGTACACGCGCGGCGGGCTCATCGCGGCCGTGCTCCTCGGCGCCGGCCGCGCGCTCGGCGAGGCGATCGCGGTCACGCAGGTGATCGGGAACCACCGCGCTCCAGCCGTCGACCTGTTCGACACCGGGCGACACGCTCGCGAGCCGGATCGCCGCCCAGTACCAGGCCGCGGCGTCGAATCTCCAGATCGCGTCGCTGTTCTACCTGGGCTGATCCTGCTCGTGATCTCGCTGATCGTGAACTTCGTCGCGCTGCTGATCGTGCGGCGCTACGACATCGCGCAGAGGGTCTGAGATGGAAGCGTCCAGCGCCGACCCCACGATCTCGCTGAAGGCGACCGGCCGGTCTCGCCGGCGCAAGCGGATCAACCGGATCGCGGAAGGCTCGCTGTCGGTCGCCGCATTCTGGCGATCGCGATCCTCGCGCTCGTCATCCTCGTCTGTCGGTGGTCGCCGCGGGATCAAGGCGCTCAACCTCGACTTCTTCACCAAGAGCCAGGTGACGTTCGGCGAGACCGGCGGCGGCATCGCGAACGGCCTCGTCGGCACGGCCATCATGGTCGCGATCGCCACGGCGATCACGCTGCCGGTCGGCATCCTCGCTGGCGATCTACGTCGCGAGTTCGGAGGAGCCGCGTTTCGCGCCTGATCAGGCTGGCCCTCGACGTCTTGAACGGCGTGCCCGTCGATCGTCGTCGGCATCTTCGCCTACGCGCTGCTCGTCGTCGGCTCGGGGTCACGCGGCCTGGAAGGGCTCGGCTTCGCGCTCTCGATCGTGATGCTGCCGCTGGTGGCGCGATCGACGATCGAGGTGCTCGGGCTCGTCCCCGACTCGCTCCGCGAGGCGAGCTACGCGCTCGGCGTCAGCAAGTGGCGCACCGTGCTCTTCGTCGTGATGCCCTCGGCGATCGGCTCGATCATGACCGGGGCGACACTCGCCATCGCCCGGGCCGCCGGCGAGACGGCGCCGCTGCTGTTCACGACCTCGATCTTCCTGCCCAACCAGGTCGTGACGGAACCCGAGCCACGCGATGGCTGCGGTCCCGCTCCTGATCCTCTTCGACTCCGAGTCGCCGGACCCGAGCCTGAACGACCAGGCGTGGGCGGCGGCGTTCGTCCTGATGATCTTCGTGCTCGTCCTCGAGCCTGAGTGCGCGCTATGTCCTTGCGCGGCGGGAAGCTCGGGAAGCTGCGCGCGCGGTCACCAGGTCGTAACCAAACCGTCACTGCGGATACTCCCATGGGCGTCGACAGGCCCGGCGAGACTGGCCCGGAAACAGCCGGACGCGAACCCCCCGGAAACAACGAAGGGAGAACTTGTCAATGAGTTTCAGTGTCACGAGGCGTACGCTTCGATCGCTGTTCGCGGCGGCGCTGCTGGCGGCTGCGCAGCCGCTGGCGCCACGGCGGGCCAGACCAAGCATGCAGCCGGTCAGCTCGTTGGCGCGGGGAGCACGTTCGTCTCAGCCGCTGGTGTCCCAGTGGCAGGCGGCCTACCCGCCGCTCTCCGGCGTCAACATCGTCTACCAGCCGATCGGATCGGGCGGCGGGATCCAGGCGATCACCAACCGCACCGTCGACTTCGGCGCCTCCGATGCGCCGCTTGACGCCTGATCAGGTCACCAGCTTGCAAGGGGTGCTACCAGCTTCCGTGGGCGCTCGGCGGGACCGCCGTGATGGTGAACCTCAAGACGAACGCGCACGCGCCGCTGCACATCACCGGCGCCGGTGACTTGCGCAGATCTACCTCGGCCAGATCACGTCCTGGGACGATCCCGCGATCAAGGCGCTGAACCCGGGCATCTCTCTCCCGAGCCAGAAGATCACCCCGGTCTACCGCTCCGACGGCTCGGGCACCTCGTACAACTTCACCGACTACCTCTCCAGCGTCAGCCCGGCGTTCAAGTCGAAGATCGGCGTCTCGACGCAGCCGCCGTTCCCGGTTGGCGTGGGCGGTAAGGGCTCGTCCGGCGTCGCCGGCGTCGTCAAGAGCACCGCCGGCGCCATCGGCTACGCGGACATCGCCTACGCGGTGACGAACCACATCCAGGTGATGGCGGTCCGGAACGCGGCCGGGAAGTACACGACGCCGGGCATCAAGTCGATCTCGCAGGCCGCCGCGGCGTTCAAGACGGTCCCGGCGAACGGCGAGATGCACATCGTGAACCCGCCCAAGTCGGCGGCGACGCGCGTACCCGATCTCCACCTACACCTACGTCATCATCCCACAGACCACGAGCAACGCTGCACCCCTCCGGAAGTTCATCTTCTGGGCGTTGACCAGCGGTCAGAAATATGGGGTGAAGCTCCGCTACGTGCCGATCCCGAAACAGGTGCTGGTCGCTTCCGAGAAGATCCTCAAAAAGGTCCAGAGTTAAACGCGCATCTAGGGCCTTAAGACGCTGAAACGTCACGTAGAACAGGATCACTGCGAGAGGGATCTGACCCAGAGGTCAGATCCCTCTCGCGCGCGTCTGTAGCGGGAACGTGCAGCGAACCTCGAGGCCCTGCCCAGCATCGCCGCTCGCCTCGACCTCGCCGCCGGCCGCGGTGACGACATGCTTGACGATCGCGAGCCCGAGCCCGGTGCCGCGTGTCGTGCGCGCCTCGTCGCCGCGGTAGAAGCGCTCGAACAGGCGCCCGAGCGTCTCGGCGTCGACCCCGGCGCCGTCGTCGGCGACGGTGAGGATCGCGGAGTCGCCGCTGCTGCGGACGGTCATGGTGCACCGCGCGCCGGGGCCGGCATACCGGATCGCGTTCTCGGCCAGATTCTCGGCGATCATCCTCAGCATCCGCGGGCGGATCGGAACGTCGACATCCTCGTCGCCTTCGACGACGAGCTCGACCCCGGCGCGCATCGCGGCCCCGTCCAGCGCCGCGACGACGTGCTCGAGCACGGGCAGCGCGTTCGTCCAGCCGAGCGACACGACCTCCTTGCCGCTCTCGAGCTCCGACAGGAAGAGGATCTCGTCGATCAGCTCGCCCGCGTTCTCGACCTCGGCCCGGGCCTGGTCGATCAGGGCATGGACGTCGGCATCCGGCAGGTCGGCCGAGTCGAGGAGCACCATGATCCGCGCGAGTGGCGTCCGCAGCTCGTGCGATACCGCCGCAGTGAATCCGGTGCGCAGCTCGTCGAAGCTGCGATCGTCCGCGTCCAGGAATCTGTTCGTCACCGAATCGTCACCAGTTTGAAACCAGGAGCCATCGAACGGCGGCACTATCGTAGGTGTCGTGAGCAGGGTCCTGATCGTCGAAGACGACACGCTGATCGCGGACGGCATGGCGCGCCACCTCGGTGCCGCCGGCTTCGACCCGGTGGTCGTGGGCCGAGGCGAGCTCGGCCTGGCGCGCCTGCGCTTCGAGAACCCTGATGTCTGCGTGCTCGATCTGATGCTTCCGGAGCTCGACGGCTGGAAGCTGATCGAGACGGCGCGGTCGGAGGGGATCGGGACGCCGATCGTGGTCGTCTCTGCACGCGGCACCGAGCACGACCGCGTGCACGCGCTCGAGATCGGCGCGGACGACTATCTCGTCAAGCCGTTCTCGATGCGGGAGCTCGTCGCGCGTGTGGGCGCTGCGGCTCGGCGGGGTGTCCGCCCTGCCGAGGACCGCCGGGGCGAGGCGATCGAGATCGAGGAGCTCCGGATCGATCCGCGCGAGGTCCAGGCCTACGTCGCGGGCGAGAGCGCCGGGCTCACGCCGACCGAGTTCAGGCTCCTGTACACGCTCGCACTCGATCGCGGACGGGTGGTCACCCGCGACGAGCTCCTGCAGAAGGTGTGGGGTCGGCGCGAGACACACCGCGACCGTACCGTCGACGTGTTCGTGCGGCGGCTCCGGCAGAAGATCGACCGGCCGGCGCCGCAGCATTCGTTCATCCAGACGCGGTTCGGCGTCGGTTACAAGCTGGAGCCCGAGCCCAAGTAGGCACTCCTCTAGGCTGAAGGCCGTGGACTTCGAGCTGACGGCCGAGCAGCGAGAGATCCAGGCCGTCGCCCGCGACTTCGCGCGGGCCGAGATCGAGCCGCACGCGGCGGCGTGGGATCGTGCTCACGGTTTTCCCCGCGAGCTTCTGGCGGCGCTGGGCGAGCTCGGGCTGCTCGGTGTGTGTGTTCCGGAGCAGCACGGAGGTGCCGGAGCCGATTTCGTCGCGTACATCCTCGTGCTCGAGGAGCTCTCTCGTGCCGACGCCGGCGTGGGCGTCACGGTCGCGGTGCACACCTCCGCGTGCACGATGCCGCTGCTGCAGTTCGGAACGGACGAGCAGCGCTCGCGATTCGTTCCGGCACTCGCGCGCGGCGACCGCATCGGCTGCTTCGCGCTCACGGAGCCCGGCGCGGGCTCGGATGCGGGCGCGATCGTGACGCGGGCAGAGCGCGTGGACGGCGGCTGGCATGTGCGCGGCACGAAACAGTGGATCACCAACGCGGCCTTCGGCGGAACCGTCTTGCTCTTCGCGCGCACCGATCCGGAGACGCGGTCGGCACGCGGCATCTCGGCGTTCGCGCTCGACGGTGGGGACGTGACGATCACGCGAACCGAGGAGAAGCTCGGCCTCAACTCCTCCGCGACGAACGACATCGCAGTCGACACGGTCGTCGGCGACGATCGTCTGGTCGGCGACGAGGGTCATGGGTTCCGCATCGCGATGGCGACGCTCGACGGCGGGCGGATCGGCATCGCGGCGCAGGCGGTCGGCATCGCGCAGGCCGGCTACGAGGTGGCGCTCCGCTACGCGCAGGAGCGGCACGCCTTCGGCCGCCGGATCGCCGACCACCAGGCGATCCAGCACAAGCTCGCGAACATGTCGATGGAGATCGACGCTGCGAGACTGCTCGTGCTTCGGGCCGCGTGGCTGAAGTCGAGCGGCCGTCCGCACACCGAGGCCGGTGCGAAGGCGAAGCTCTTCGCCTCCGAGATGGCGCGTCGGCAGACGGCGGAGGCGATCCAGGTGCTCGGCGGCTACGGCTACACCAAGGAGTTTCCCGTCGAGCGCTTCTACCGGGACGCGAAGATCACCGAGATCTACGAGGGCACGAGCGAGATCCAGCGGCTCGTGATCGCGCGCCAGATCCTCGGCGAGCGCACGCCGGAGCGGGTATGAGCTCGAGAAAGCCCGACGAGCCCGTTCGGCTGACGCGGATCTACACACGGGGCGGCGACCGCGGCGAGACCTCGCTCGGCGACGGCTCGCGCGTCTCGAAGCTCGACCCGCTGCTACGCGGATACGGAGCGGTGGACGAGCTCAACTCGGTGATCGGGTGGGCGCAGGTCGCGGCCGGCGACGACCGGCTCGCCCGCATCCAGAACGAGCTGTTCGACCTGGGCGCCGACCTCTCGGTGCCGTACGCAGAGGCGGACGACCGGCTCCGTGTGACACAGCAGTCGATCGACCGGCTCGAGCAGGAGTGCGACGAGGCGAACGCAACGCTGCCCGAGCTCCGGAGCTTCGTGATCCCGGGTGGCAGCGAGGTCGCGGCGCGCTTGCACGTCGCCCGCGCCGTGTGCCGGCGCGTCGAGCGAGAAGTGCTCGCTGTCGCCGCCGAGCGTGTGGTGAATCCGGTTGCACCCGTCTACCTGAACCGCTTGAGTGACCTCCTGTTCATCCTCGCTCGTGCTGCGAACGCAGGGGGTGCAGAGCCGTTGTGGAAACCGGGCGCGTGACTCAACGAACGGAGCGCCAGGGGGAGTTGTTCTCGACGATCTCCGGGGTGGAGAATCCGCCGTTGTCGACGCCGGGGTCGGTGCCGGTGGACTATGAGCGTGATCTGGGTGATCCGGGTGAGTTTCCGTTCACGCGTGGTGTGTATCCGTCGATGTACCGGGGCCGGTTGTGGACGATGCGGCAGTTCGCGGGGTTCGGGACGGCGGCGGAGACGAACGAGCGTTTCCGGTATCTGCTCGAGCACGGCCAGACGGGGTTGTCGACGGCGTTCGACATGCCGACGCTGATGGGCTACGACTCCGATCATTCGCGCTCGCTGGGCGAGGTCGGTCGCGAGGGGGTGGCGGTCGACTCGCTGGAGGACGTGGAGACGCTGTTCGAGGGGATCCCGCTCGGAGAGGTGTCGACGTCGATGACGATCAACTCGCCGGCGGCGATCCTGCTGGCGTTCTATCTGTGCGTCGGCGAGCAGCAGGGTGTGCCGCGGTCGGCGCTGCGCGGGACGATCCAGACGGACATCTTGAAGGAGTACATCGCGCAGAAGGAGTACATCTTCCCGCCCGAGCCGTCGATGCGGCTGGTGACGGACATGGTCGAGTTCTGCACGGCGGAGATGCCGTTGTGGCATCCGATCTCGATCTCCGGCTACCACATCCGCGAGGCGGGGTCGACGGCGGCGCAGGAGCTCGCGTTCACGCTGGCGGACGGGTTCACCTATGTGGAGTGGGCGCTGCGGCGTGGCCTGGATGTGGACGAGTTCGCGCCGCGGTTGTCGTTCTTCTTCAACGCGCACCTCGATTTCTTCGAGGAGATCGCGAAGTACCGGGCGGCGCGGCGGATCTGGGCGCGGGAGTTGCGTGACCGGTTCGGCGCGAGGAACGAGCGCTCGCTGCTGATGCGCTTCCACACGCAGACGGCGGGCGTGTCGTTGACGGCACAGCAGCCGGAGGTGAACATCGTGCGCACGGCGATCGAGGCGCTGGCGGCCGTGCTCGGCGGGACGCAGTCGCTGCACACGAACTCGTTCGACGAGGCGCTGGCGCTGCCGACCGAGGAGGCGGCCCGGTTGGCGCTGCGGACGCAGCAGGTGATCGCACACGAGACCGGGGTCGTGAACAGCGGCCGACCCGCTCGGCGGCTCCTACCACCTCGAGCAGCTCACGAACGAGCTCGAGCGGCAGGCGTACGACTACTTCGAACGGATCGACCAGCTGGGTGGGGTGGTGGCGGCGATCAAGGAGAACTTCTTCCAGCGCGAGATCGCCGAGGCGTCGTTCCGCTACCAGGCGGAGGTCGAGGAGGGGCAGAGGGTCGTCGTCGGTGTGAACCGCTACGCACTCGAGGAGGAGAGCGAGCTGCCGATCCTGAAGATCGATCCGGCGCTCGAGCGCGAGCAGGTCGCCCGTGTGCAGGCGCTGCGGGCACGACGCGACACCGCCGAGGTGGAGTCGGCGCTGGCCCGGCTCGCCGCCGATGCCGCCGTCGACGACCGCAACCTGATGCCGCCGATCGTCGCCGCCGCCAGCGCCTATGCCACTGTGGGGGAGATGTGCGACGCTCTCCGCCAGGTCTGGGGCACCTGGCGCGAGACGCCCGTCTTTTGACGCAAATGCGCCAACAAACCGCGCGCTCGACCGTCTAACCTTCAGTCAGATGAGATCGCATGCCGATCCCCTGGGCGCGGACCAGCTGAGTGTCTCCCGTACGCCGTTCTGGCGGCGGCAGCAATTCTGGCGGGTCGCGCTCCCTGTGGCCGCCGCGCTCGCAGTCATCGGCGCTCTGCTGGTCATCCTTCAGGTTTCGGTCGGCAGCAACGGCAGCCCGAATGCCGTCACGGGCTGGGGCGTCACGTACCCGACGCCGAAGCCGCCCAAGACGGTGAAGCTCGATCCAGAGGTGCAGCGCACCGCGACGAAATTCATCAAGACGGCCGTCGCGCGCAAGAATCTCGACGTCGCGTACCGGATCTCCGGGCCGCACGTGCGCGAGGGCATGACCCTCAAGCAGTTCCTGACCGGCGCTATCGCCGTCGTCCCGTACAAGGTCACGAGCAAGACCTCGGCATCGATGAAGATCGACAAGTCGTATGCGACCCGCGCGCAGCTCGAGATGTATCTGGTCACCCCGGGACTTAGGGGCCGCGACTTCTACGTCGACATGGTCAAGAAGAACGGCAAGTGGTTCGTCGACGGCTGGGTTCCGCGCGGAACACCGCCGATCCCGACCGATCCAGGGCGCTAAGTGCCCCCCAAGATCCGCGTTGTGATCGCGAAGCCGGGCCTCGACGGTCACGACCGCGGCGCGAAGATCATCGCCAGGGCGTTGCGGGACGCCGGCATGGAGGTCATCTACACCGGTCTCCACCAGACGCCCGAGCAGATCGCCGAGACGGCGATCCAGGAGGACGCTGACGCCGTCGGGATCTCGATCCTGTCGGGAGCGCACATGACGCTCGTCCCGCGCATCCTCGAATTGCTTCGCGCCGACGGGGCCGATGACGTCCTGGTCGTCGTCGGCGGCACGATCCCCGCGGACGACGTCGCTTCGCTCAAGGCGCAAGGTGTGGCCGAGGTCTTCACGCCCGGCGCACCGACGGCCGAGATCGTCGACTTCCTGCAGTCCCGCGTCGCGGTCTAACGGCCGGATGCCCGCCTTTCGGCGGGTAGAGTCTCGCCGCGATGAAGATCGCCGTTTGCGTGAAAGCCGTTCCGGACGCCGCTTCCGGCCGTCGAATCGATCCGGCGACGAAGCGCCTCGACCGCACGGGCGAGCTGGCGATCTCGGAGTGGGACACGTACGCGATCGAGGAGGCGCTCGCTCTGAAGGAGAGCGGCGGCGAGGGCGAGGTCGTGGTCGTCTCGCTCGGGCCCGAGCGCGCAGTCGATGCGCTGCGCAAGGCGCTTGCGATGGGGGCCGACCGGGCTGTTCTCGTCTCCGACGCCGCGTTCGAGGGTGCGGACCTCCTCGGCACGGCGAAGGCGCTCGCGGGCGCGCTCGAGCGCGAGTCGCCGGATCTCGTCTTGTTCGGGCAGCAGTCGGCCGACGGTGGCGGTGCCTGTCTGTGGGCGGCTGTCGCGGATCGGCTCAGGCGGCCGATCGTCTCGCAGGTGAGCGAGCTGACCGTCGCGGGGAGCTCGCTCACCGGGAAGCGACAGACGGAGTTCGGCTACGAGACGCTGCGACTGCCGCTGCCGGCCGTCGTCGCCGTCGCCGATTCGATCAACACGCCCCGCTACCCGTCGCTGAAGGGGATCATGGGTGCGAAGCGCAAGCCCCAGGAGACGCTTGCCGCGTCCGATGTCGGCGGCCTCGACGAGGCGCGGACGACGGTGCTCGCCCTGAACCCGCCTCCGTCGCGAGGCGCAGCACGGCGCATCGAAGACGACGGATCGGCTGCGGAACAGATCGTCGAGTTTCTCGCCGAGCGGAGGTTGCTGTGAAGACGCTCGTGTTCCTCGAGCACCACGACGGATCGATCCAGAAGGGATCGCTCGGCGTTCTCGCAAAGGCCGGAGCGCTCGGCGGCGAGGTGGCCGGGGTGCTCGCCGGTGTCGGTGTGCGTGCGCTCGCCGAGGAAGCCGGCCGTCACGGCGCAGCGACCGTGTGGGTCGCCGACGACGAGCGGCTCGCCGCGCCGTTGCCGCAACCGCGTGTCGACGTGCTCGCGAAGCTGGTCCGCGACGAAGGCTTCGACGTGGTGCTGTTCGCGCAATCCGTGCTCGCTGCCGACGTGGCAGCCGGTCTGGCGGCTCGACTCGACGCGGGCTTGAACTGGGATCTCGTCGACCTGACCGCAGACGGTGTAGGAACGCGACCGGCGCTGTCCGACAGCGTCTATCTCGACGTCGGGTGGTCGAGCGGGCCCCGGCTCGCGGTGTTCAGGTCGGGAACCTTCGAGCCAGCGCCGACGGGTGGAGCGGCAGAGGTCAGAGATGCGGCAGTCGAGCTCGAGGACTTCTCGCTGCTCGCCGAAATGGTCGAGCAGGCCCACGCCGCGCAACAGGGCCCGTCGATCGAGGAGGCGGACGTGATCGTCGCGGGCGGACGCGGTCTCGGCCAGCCGGAGGGGTTCTCGCTGGCCGAAGGGCTCGCCCAGGCGCTCGGTGGCGCGGTCGGGGCGACGCGCGCGGTCGTCGACGCCGGCTGGTACCCGTACTCGGCGCAGGTCGGGCAGACCGGCAAGACCGTGGCGCCGAAGCTGTACGTCGCGCTCGGGATCTCCGGCGCGATCCAGCACAAGGTCGGCATGCAGGGCTCGAACGTGATCGTCTCGATCAACAAGGACCCGAACGCTCCGATCTTCGAGTTCTCAGACCTCGGCGTCGTCGGCGACCTGCACGAGATCGTGCCGAAGCTGACCGAGCTCGTCCGCGCGCGCCGGTCGTGACCGTTCGTCCTGCCGACTTCCCGCCGCCGTGGTCGGTGGGCGAGGCGTTCCGACCGCCGACCGATCCGGTCGACGAGCGGATCGAGGTGGGATTCCTGATCGTCGGTGCCGGCCCGGCAGGCCTCGCCGCTGCGATCCGCCTCGGGCAGCTGATCGAAGAGAACCCGGAGGCCGCCGAGCGCCTTGGCGACGTGCCGGTGGCCGTGCTGGAGAAGGGGAAGTCGCCCGGCGCGCATCTGCTCTCGGGCGCGGTCGTGAACCCGCGCGGACTGCAGCAGCTGTTCCGCGATCGCAAGCGGCTCGACGACTTCCCTTTCGCCGGCGCGGTCGAGGCCGAGTCGGTGCTGTTCATGACGCGCAAGCACGCGTACCGGATCCCGACGCCGCCGACGATGGCCAACGACCGGAACTACGTCGTCTCGCTCTCGAAGCTCGGCGGGTGGCTCGCAGAGGAGGCGGAGGCGCTCGGAGCCGCGGTGCTCCCCGAGACCGTCGCCGACTCGCTGCTCGTGGACGCCGGACGCGTCCTCGGCGTGCGGACGGGCGACCGCGGCCGGGACGCAAACGGCGTCGCGCTCCAGAACTTCGAGCCCGGCTCCGACGTGACGGCGCGCGTGACCATCCTCGCCGAGGGGACCCAGGGCTACCTGACCGGCGCGGCCCTCGAGCGATTCGGGATGCAAGGCGAGAACCCGCAGGTGTGGGCACTCGGCGTCAAGGAGGTGTGGCGCGTTCCGCGACCTCTGCGGCGCGTCGTCCACACGATGGGGTGGCCGCTGCGCGGCCGCGGCAAGTATCGCGAGTTCGGCGGCTCCTTCATCTATCCGCTCGGGGAGGATCTCGTCACGATCGGGTTGGTCGTCGGGCTCGATTACCGCGACGCCGCGCTCTCCGTGCACGACCTGTTGCAGGAGTTGAAGACGCATCCGCGCATCCGCCGGATCCTCGCGGGCGGCGAGCGTCTGCAGTGGGGCGCGAAGACGATTCCCGAGGGTGGATTCGTCGCGTTGCCGGATCGGTTCCACGCGCCGGGTCTCCTGCTCGCGGGTGACGGTGTCGGGCTCGTGAACGTGCCGGCGCTGAAGGGAATCCACTACGCGATCGAGTCGGGGCGGCTCGCCGCCGAGGCGGCGTGGCGCACGCTCGAGCGAGGGACGTCGATGCGCACTGCGCTCGCGTCATACGACGACTCGATTCGATCGTCGTTCATCTGGCGCGACCTGCACGAGGTGCGCAACATGCGTCAGGCGTTCGGGCACGGCTTCTATGTCGGAGGGGCAATGGCGAGCGCGATGACTGTGACGAAGGGGCACTTCCCGCCGGGTGATGCCGACACGGAGCGCGACGCGGAGCAGTCCATCATCCGCACGCGGCGCGACCGGCTGTATCCGCCTGCGGACGGTCGGTTGACGTTCGACAAACTGTCGAGCGTGTACGCGTCCGGAAACCGGACGCGCGACGACCAGCCGAATCACATTCGCGTTCGCACGCAGGTGCCTCGGGAACTCGCCGAGCTCTGGGTGAGGATGTGCCCCGCGCAGGTGTACGAGGTGGGGGAGGAGGACGGCGACGGGACCGTCGAGGTGCGCCTGGCGCCCTCGAACTGCGTCCAGTGCGGCGCCATCACCGCCAAGGGGGGCCGTCTCACTCCGCCGGAAGGCGGCAGCGGCCCCGAGTACACACTCACGTAACTGCTTGGGGGCGGTCCCGTCACGGCGGCTGCCACCGGGCATGGCCGTTTTGCGGGTGCACGTCACAGAACTCCACGAACCGAGCGATCGCCCGGTCCCGGGCCGTTGCCGAAGAAGGCGAGCAGCTCGCCAGTTGCGAGGTGAGCGAACGAGAGGGCGAGACCGATGGTCGCGGCGTAGCTCGACCACGCATAGCTCTCGAGTGACCCGCTTCGACCAGCGCGACGAGGGTTCTGGACGACGTAGCGCACCGCGTTCAGCACACGGCGATCATCGGCGAGGTACTCGCTCCAATACCGCCTTCCGAACAGATGGTTGATCCGACCGTGGGACCTGTTGAAAGTGAGTGCGTACGCGGTATTCAGCTCGCACATTCCGTCGGACAATCCCCGCTCGTCGATGTTCAGGACGAGGTGATAGTGGTTGCGCATGAGGCAGTACGCGTAGATGTTCCACCCGTGGCGATTTGCGATGCTCGCAAGAGTCCGAAGGAACTGCTCGCGATCGGCGTTGTTCAAGAAGATCCGCTGCTTGTTGTTACCGCGGCTGACGACGTGGTGGAAGCCCGGGCGATTGTCGCGAGGCTTGTAGGTCATGCGACCACGGTACGAGCCGCGGTGTTCTCCGGCCCGTGTGCTCACCGAAAATCACGATCTCGGTCGACTCTGGGTGCAGTCTCGTCACAGCGGCAGCCGCCCGGGTGTGCCCGGGGTGTCGAAACGAGGCAAGAGAGAGGAGGGTGAATGGCTAGCGATCCGATGAGCTCCGACGAGATCGCGGCGAGGATTGCTGAGTTCCGCGCGACGGCGGCGGAGATCGAGGTTCTGGCCGACGAGGCGATCAGCTCTCGCAACGTCGACGATCTGATCACGGTCGTGCGCGGCCTCCTCGACGCGCTCGACGTCGTCTCGGCAATGGCATCTCGACTCGCGGCGAAGGATGTTGAGGGACTCGCGGAGCAAGGCGACGGCGGAGTCACGTGATCACGAGCGTCGACAACCCTCGCGTCAAGGAGGTGCTGCGATTGCGTCGGTCACGGGATCGGCGGCAGACCGGGTTGTTCGTCGTCGAAGGCCCACGCGAGGTGGAGCGCGCTCGCGCGGCGGGCCTGCGGTTCCGAGCGACGTACATCGCGCCTGAGCTTTCGCCCGCGGCCGCGGCACATCCCGAGGCCGAGCAGGTGAGCGTGCGAGTGTTGCGCCACATGGCGTATCGAACCGAGCCCGAGGGCGTGATCGCGGTCGTCGAGACACCCACGCGCGAGCTCCCGGCGAACGCGACACTCGTGCTCGTCGCGGTTGGAGTCGAGAAGCCCGGCAACCTCGGCGCGATGGCTCGATCGGCTGAGGCAGCCGGCGCCGATGCGCTCCTCGTAGCGGACGGCTCCTTCGACCCGTGGAACCCGAACGCCGTGCGCGCATCGACCGGGGCCGTGTTCACGCTTCCGATCGTCGCGTCGAGCCTCGGTGAGCTGCGTGCGTTGCCACTGCGGCGCGTCGCCGCAGTGGTTGGTGCGCATACCTCTTACACCGACGTCGATCTCCGCGTCCCGACCGCCCTGATCGTCGGCGCAGAGGACACCGGTCTCGATGCGAGCTGGCGGGACGCTGCCGATCTGACCGTCTCGATCCCGGTCAGAGGCGCGGCGGCGGACTCGTTGAACGCGAGTGCCGCCGCCGCGGTGTTGCTCTTCGAGGCCGTCCGTCAGCGGGGAGCATCCTCCGCGGCGACCTGATGTGCCCAGCGGCTCGACACGTACGATCGGCGCGTGCTTCCGAACCGCGATGACGTGCTTCGAGCGCGCGCCACGATCGGCGGTCGCCTCGCCCGTACGCCGACCATGGAGAGCCGCACGATCGATGCACGCCTCAAGTGCGAGCTCTTCCAGCGCACCGGGTCGTTCAAGGTGCGCGGCGCGCTGAACAAGCTGAGCTCGCTCGACGCCGATGAGAAGCAGCGCGGCGTGATCGCGATCAGCGCCGGCAACCATGCGCAGGCCGTCGCGTATGCCGCGGCCGAGGAGAAGGTCGACGCGCTGGTCGTGATGTGGAAGGGCGCGTCCGAGCAGAAGATCGCCGCCACACGCGGATACGGCGCGACGGTCGACCTCGAGGCAACAGGCCCCGGCGACGCCTTCGACCGGTTGCACCACCTGATTGCGTCCACCGGACGGACGCTCGTCCACCCGTTCGACGATCCGGTCGTGATCGCCGGCGCCGGCACGGTCGGTCTCGAGATCCTCGAGGATGCTTCCGACACCGACGCCGTGATCGTCGCCGTCGGCGGCGGCGGGCTGATCTCCGGGATCCAGACTGCGATCGGCGACCGCGTCCGCGTCGTGGCGGTCGAGCCCGAGACGAGCACGGCGCTCCATACGGCCATCGAGCGCGGCGAGCCGACGCCGGTGACGCCGACGTCGATCGCCGACGGTCTGAACGCGCCGTTTGCCGGTGCGCTTGCCCTCGAGATCTGCCGTGATCTCGAGCGCGTTCTCGTCACCGAGGAAGAGATCGAGCACGCGTTTCGCTTGCTGTATGAGCGCGCGAAGCTGGCGTGCGAGCCGGCCGGCGCCGCCGCCACTGCGGCCTGGCTCAGCGGGAGGATCGAGGCAAAGCGGCCGGTGCTCGTCGTCTCGGGAGGCAACGTCGCCGCCGATACGGCCGCTGCTATCCTGGCCCGGCGATGAAGGCCGGAATCCACCCCGAGTATCAGCTCGCGACCGTTCACTGCAGCTGCGGGAACACCTTCGTGACGCGGTCGACGAGCTCCGAGCTCCACGTCGAGATCTGCTCGAACTGCCACCCGTTCTACACCGGGAAGCAGAAGCTCGTCGACACGGGCGGTCGCGTCGAGCGCTTCCAGCGCCGGCTCGAGAAGGCCGAGCGCGCCTCGCGCGCGTAGGAACTCGTGTCGCAGGCCATCGGAGGTCAGGCCGTCCTCGAGGGCGTCATGATGCGCGGACCTCGCAACTGGGCGGTCGCCGTTCGCACGCCGACCGGCGGCATCGCACACGTCGCGCGGACGATCGACCCGCTTGCCGCCCGCCACTGGTCGCTGCGCCTGCCGGTCGTGCGCGGGGTCGTCGCTCTCGGCGAGAGCCTCACCATCGGCTTTCGCGCGCTCGGCGTGTCGGCCGGATACGCGGCGCAGGAGGAGGCGGAAGGCTACGACGAGCCGGCGGAGATCGGGCGCTGGGCACTCGCGTTCGCGTTTCTCGTGGCCATCGGCTTCGCCGTGATGATGTTCAAGGTCGGCCCGGCGCTGCTCGCCGACCTGCTCCCGATCTCGAACGGCGATCTGTTCGTGCTCGTCGAGGGCCTGATCCGCGTTGCCGTGTTCGTCGCCTATCTGACGCTGCTCAGCTTCATCCCGTCGCTCAAGCGCGTGTTCGAGTACCACGCGGCGGAGCACAAGGCGATCAACGCATACGAGGCGGGGGAAGAGCTGACGCCCGAGATCGCGCAGCGCTACCCGTTGATCCACCCGCGCTGTGGCACCGCATTTCTTCTCTGGGTGATGGTGGTCGGCGTGTTCGTGTACGCCCTCCTCGGCCGTCCGGTCTGGTACTGGCTGATCGCCAGCCGCATCCTGCTCCTGCCCGTGATCGCGGGCGTCGCGTACGAGCTGATCCGCTTTGCGGGCAAGCACAGCGACAACCGCGTGCTGATGACGCTGCTCGCGCCCGGGCTCTGGCTGCAGCGGCTCACGACCCGCGAGCCGACGCTCGACCAGCTCGAGGTCTCGATTCGCGCGCTGCGCGAGGTGCTCGCCCATGAGGGCCGGCTGCAGCCGGCCGACCGACGAGTGGAGGTGATGGCCTGATGGCGACGGAGCGCAGAGCCGAGGTGACGTGGACCGGTGATCTGATGTCGGGCGGCGGAACGATCGACTCGGTCGGCAGCGGCGCCTTCGGGCCGCTCGACGTCTCCTGGGCGGCGCGATCCGAGGAGCCGAACGGCAAGACCAGCCCTGAGGAGCTGATCGCGGCCGCCTGGGCAGCCTGCTTCGCCATGGCGCTCTCGGCGGGTCTCGCGCGCGGCGGCACGCCGCCCGAGCGGCTGGCCACGTCCGCCACCGTCACCTTCCAGCCCGGCGAGGGGATCATCAAGGGCGCGCTCACGGTGCGCGGAACCGTCCCCGGCCTCGACGCCGAAGGATTCGAGTCGGCGGCGCAGGGTGCGAGGGCCAACTGCCCGGTGTCGCAGGCGCTCACGGGGATCCCCGAAGTGACCGTCGACGCAGCGCTCGACTAGGCGGCTCTTCTACCCTTCGGGTCCGATGGCGGCCCTCGACGACCTCATAGCCGAGCTCGAGCGCTCTTACACCGAGACGCAGCAGCGCCTGTCGGACCCTGCCGTCTACAACGATCACCGCGAGGCGGCCGACGCCGGGCGTCGCCTCAAGTCGCTCGAGCGCCCGTACACGCTCGCGCAGGAGTGGCGCTCGCGACAGGCCGACCTGGAAGCCGCGCGCGGCGATGCCGACCTCTCCGAGCTCGTGCCCGACCTCGAGACCGACGTCGCCCGCCTCGAGGAGGAGCTCAAGGTCTCGCTCGCCGAGCGGGACCCTGCGGATGCGAAGGACGTGATCGTCGAGATCCGCCAGGGGGTCGGCGGGGACGAAGCCGGGCTCTGGGCCGGCGATCTTGCGCGGATGTTCCAGCGTTACGCGGAGAATCGCGGCTTCAAATGGGAGGAGCTCGAGGTCAACGCCAACGAGGGTGGTGGCGTGAAGGAGGGCGTGTTCGCCGTGAAGGGCGACGGCGCCTACTCGGTGTTCAAGTTCGAGGGCGGCACGCATCGTGTGCAGCGCGTGCCGGAGACCGAATCGCAGGGGCGAATCCACACGTCGACCGCGACGGTGGCCGTGATGCCCGAAGCGGAGGACGTCGACGTGGGTGTCGACGAGAAGGATCTGAAGATCGACGTCTACCGGTCCTCGGGCCCGGGCGGTCAGTCCGTCAACACGACCGACTCGGCCGTCCGTATCACGCATCTCCCGACCGGGATCGTCGTCGCGATGCAGGACGAGCGCTCGCAGCTGCAGAACCGTGAGAAGGCGATGCGCGTGTTGCGCGCCCGCCTCTACGAGGCCGAGCGGGAGCGGCTCGCCGCCGAGCAGGCTGCGACGCGAAGCGCGCAGGTCGGTACCGGCGCCCGTGCCGAGAAGATCCGCACGTACAACTACCCGGAGAACCGCGTCACCGACCACCGCATCAAGCTGACCGTGCACCGGCTCGACCAGGTGCTCCAGGGGGCGCTCGACGAGTTCACCGACGCGCTGACGGCGGACGAGCAGCGCCGAGCGCTCGAGACCGCCTCGGTGTGACCCTCGGGCAGGTTCTCGACGCGGCCGCGGACTATCTCGCGTCGCGCGGCGTCGAGCGCCCGCGGCTCGACGCCGAGCTCTTGCTCGCACGCGCCCTCGACCTGACGCGCCTCGAGCTCTATACGCAGCACGACCGGCCCTTGACTCCCGCCGAGCGCACGGCTGCGCGCGAGCTCGTCCGCCGGCGGGGCGCTCGCGAGCCGCTCGCCTACGTCCTGGGCGACTGGGGGTTCCGCCGGTTGACGCTGCAGACAGACCGGCGTGCCCTCGTGCCGCGCCCGGAGACCGAGGTCGTCGTCGACCGGTGCCTGGCACTCCTCGACGGCGTGGCCGAACCGCGTGTCGTCGACGTGGGCACGGGAAGCGGCGCAATCGCGCTGTCGCTCGCTCAAGAGCTTCCCGGCGCGCGGGTGGTCGCCAGCGATGTCTCCGCCGACGCGCTCGCGCTGGCGCGGGAGAACGCCGAGCTGCTCGGCTTCGACCTGGAGCTCCGCGAGGGCGACCTGTTCGCCGGCGCGACCGGCCCGTTCGACCTCGTGGTCTCGAACCCGCCGTACGTCGACGTCTCCGAGCTCGCCGCGCTCGAGCCGGAGGTACGCGATTGGGAGCCTCGCTCTGCGCTCGTCGACGAGGGCCAGACGGCGCGTCTCGTCGAGGCCGCGCGCTCCGTCCTCGACGGCTGGCTGGTGCTCGAGATCCATGCGAAGCGTGCCGCGCACGTGACAGGCCTGCTCGAAGCGGCGGGGTACGAACGCATCCAGGTGACGAGCGACCTCTCCGGCCGCGACCGGATCGTCGAAGGCCGATGGACGAGCTGATCGAGGCGCTGCGCGGCGGGCATCCGGTGCTGCTTCCGACCGACACCGTCTACGGCCTCGTGTCGCTGCCGTCGGAATCGGCAGTCGCAGCGCTGTACGCGCTCAAGGGACGCGCGTCCGACCAGCCCACCGCCCTCCTCGCCGCGACTCCCGACCAGCTCGTACGGGCCATCCCCGAGCTCGATCGCACTCGGCTCCTGCGCGGCCCGTACACACTCGTCCTCCCGAACCCGGCTCGCCGCTATCCGTGGCTGACCGGCGACCGGCAGGACACCATTGGCGTCCGCCTCCCCGACCTTTCGCCGGCGGCGGCCTCGGTGCTCGAAGCCGTCGGATGCGTCGCGGCGACGAGCGCCAACGACCCCGGCGGGCCCGACCCGCTGACGCTCGGCGACGTGCCCAGGCGACTGCAGGATGCGTGCCCGGCTCTCGACGAAGGGCCGCTGCCCGGGGTCCCGTCGACGGTCGTCGACCTGACCGGTCCCGAGCCGCGCGTCCTCCGCGAGGGGGCGGTTCCGGCCGGGGAGGCCGTCGCGCGGGTGCGCGCGACGCTCGGCCAGTAGCATCAAGGTCGTGGCGTTGGCACAGGAGACCTTCGAGACGCTCAGGACGTCCGGGCTTGCGGACATCGACCCGGAGACGGCTGCGCTGCTCGGACGCGAGGCCGACCGTCAGCGCGGCCAGATCGAGCTGATCGCGTCGGAGAACTTCACGTGGCCGAGTGTGCTCGAGGCGGTCGGATCGGTTCCGACGAACAAGTACGCGGAGGGCTACCCCGGCAAGCGCTACTACGGCGGCTGCGAGGTCGTGGACGAGATCGAGGAGCTCGCGCGAACGCGCGCGAAGGAGCTGTTCGGCGCGGAGCACGCGAACGTGCAGCCGCATGCGGGCGCGCAGGCGAACATGGCCGTCTACTTCGCCGTCCTCTCACCCGGCGACCCGGTGCTCGCGCTGTCGCTCGACCACGGCGGCCACCTGACGCACGGGCTGAAGGTCAACTTCTCCGGGAAGCTCTACGAGTTCCACCACTACGGCGTCTCCCGGGAGACGATGACGGTCGACTACGACGACGTGCTCGCACGCGCGAAGGAGGTGCGGCCGAAGCTGATCGTCTGCGGCGGCTCCGCCTACCCACGGACGGTCGAGGCGGATCGATTCCGCGCGATCGCCGACGAGGTCGGCGCGCTCCTGCTGTGCGACATGGCGCACTTCTCGGGGCTCGTCGCCGCCGGCCTTCACCCCAGCCCGGTGCCGCACAGCCATTTCGTCACCTCGACGACACACAAGACGCTCGCAGGCCCGCGGGCGGGGTTCGTCCTCTGCACCGAGGAGTACGCGCAGAAGGTCGACCGCGCCAACTTCCCGGGCATGCAGGGCGGTCCGCTCATGCACACGATCGCCGCGAAGGCGACGTGTTTCAAGATCGCCGCCACCGAAGCGTTCCGCGACTACCAACGCCAGATCCGGGTGAACGCCGACACCCTGGCGTCCGGTCTGCTCGACGGCGGGCTCGACGTGCTCACCGGCGGCACCGACACGCATCTCGTCCAGCTCGACCTGCGTGCCACGGAATGGACCGGGCTGGCAGCGCAGGAGCGGCTCGAGGAGTGCAAGCTGACCGCGAATCGCAACACCGTGCCGTTCGACGAGCGGCCGCCGATGGTTGCATCGGGGGTGCGCCTCGGGACGCCGGCGGCCGACGATGCGCGGTTTCGACGAGGACGACTTCGCCGAGGTCGCCTCGATCATCGTCGACGCGCTCCGGGACGATGCCGACGTCGCCGCAGTGCGCAGCCGGGCCGAGACGCTCTGCGAGAAGCGGCCGCTGTACCCCGGGTTCCGCGGGTACACCTCGTACGCGTGAGCGTTACCGAGGTTCGCCACCCGCTCGTCCAGCACAAGCTGTCGTACCTCCGCGACAAGGACACGCCGACCGTCCACTTCCGCAAGCTGGTCGAGGAGGTCACCCTGCTCCTCACCTACGAGGCGACGAAGGACCTCCCGACCGAGGACGTGCCGATCGAGACGCCGCTCGAGATCGCGCCGTGCCCGCGCATCTCGGGCAAGAAGGTTGCCGTCTGTCCGATCCTGCGCGCCGGGCTGGGGATGCTCGACGGCGTGCTGATGCTGATCTCGGGCGCGCGGGTCGGCTTCATCGGCCTCTACCGCAACGAGGAGACGCTCGAGCCGGTGGAGTACTACGTGAAGCTGCCGCACGACGTCGCAGACCGGGATGTGATCCTGCTCGACCCGATGCTCGCGACCGGCAACTCGACCGCGCACGCCGTCCACCTCGTGAAGGACGCCGGAGCGACGAGCGTGCGCGTGATCGCGATCATCGCGGCGCCGGAAGGGATTGCGAACATCGAGGAGCATCACCCCGACGTGCAGATCGTCGTCGCGGCGATCGACCGTGGCCTCAACGAGCGCGGGTACATCGTCCCGGGTCTCGGTGACGCGGGAGATCGCCTCTACGGGACGAAGTAGGGGGCCGTCGTGGTCTGGGATCAGCTCAGCGACCACACGGAGGTGATCTGGGGCGCGCTCGTCGCCTTCGTGATCGTGATCGTGCTGACTCCGGCGGTCGGCTCGGCCGCCCGCTATCTGCGTCTCGTCGACCGTCGAAGCGAGGGCCAGCGCGCCCGCCCCGAGGTGCCGCGGCTCGGCGGGCTCGCGCTCTTCCTGGGCGTCTTCGTGCCGTCGCTCGCGTTTCTGCCTCTGAGCCGGGAGCTCCGCGGCGTGCTCCTCGGGGCGGCGGTGGCGACGACGGTGGGGGCGATCGACGACTTCCGCGTGCTCGTCTGGTGGCAGAAGCTCGGTGGTCAGATCCTCGCCGCGGCGATCCCCACCTGGTTCGGGGTGTATCTCCACGAGTTCACGTTCCCGCTCGCGGGTGCGCAGACCCTGCCGCCATGGATCGGCGTCACGCTGACGATCGTCTGGATCGTCGCGGTGATGAACATGGTCAACTTCCTCGACGGTCTCGACGGTCTCGCGGCGGGTGTGTGTGCGATCTCGGGTGCGACGTTCACCGTGATCGAGCTCTCGCTCGGCCGCGTGGGAGCAGCCGTGCTCGCCGCGATCGTCTGCGGTGCCTGCCTCGGCTTCCTGCGCCACAACTTCTACCCGGCCAGGATCTTCATGGGTGACTCGGGCGCGATGTTGCTCGGGTTCACGCTGGCCGCGATCTCCGTCCAGGGCCTCGTGAAGACGGCGGCGTTGGCGACGCTCGTCCTGCCGCTGCTCGTGCTTGCCGTCCCCGTCTTCGACACGTCGTTCGTGGTCGTGAAGCGCATCCGTAGCGGCCAACCGATCTACACCGCCGACGCCCGCCATCTCCACCACCGCTTCCTGCGGATCGGCTTTTCCGAGCGCCGCGCCGTCGCACACCTCTGGGCATGGTGCGCGACGCTCGCGGTCGCCGCACTCGCGACGCGCTTCGCACCCCCGCACCCGCACGGCGACTGGAACCTCGTGAACATGTCGATCGACATCGCGGCGGCCCTCTTGGTCGTGTCCGTCTCCGCCTACGTGGTCGTGCTCCTCGAACTGGTGAAGCGCGGCGTGCCACGCGCCGGCAGGCGCGACGAGGCCTCGCGCGCGGCCTGAGCCGGATCGTCACAAGCTCCCGCCAAGGCCCGATCAATTGGCGGAAAGGAGTGTCACAAACCTGGTACGATCCCGCCCGGGTGAGGCCCGAGCAACCGACGTTCTCCCTCGCCGGTGCAGGCAGCGTGCTGATCGGCTTCACCGCCGCGTGCATCGTCATCGGCGCGCTCATCGGCTGGGCGGCGGGGCAGGTCGGCCTCGGGATCGCACTCGGATCGGTCGTCGGGATCCCTGTCGGAGTCGCCGCCACTGTGATCAAGTATCGAAACGTCTGATGCCCGCCTGGACAGAGCCTCGGGTCGCGCCGCCCGCACTGCTGCCCGCCGTCGCCGGGGCGATCGTGCTCGTCGTCAGCCTGCCGCTCTTCCTGCTCGCCGGCTGGCCCATCGACGGCTGGGCGATCGGCGCGGTGCTCTGGGTCGGCTCGGAGGCCCTCGGTGCGGTTCTCACCCGTCTCCGCGCCCGGACGGGTAACCTCGCCGCCGCAGGCGTGGCTGGCTTCCTCATGCTCTTCAGGGCGATCGCCGTCATGGTGGTCGTGTTCGCCGTTGCGGTCACCGACAAGTGGGTCGGGCTCGCGGCTGCGTTGACGTACGCCGCTGCGTACAGCGCGGCCTTCGGGCTGCAGCTCGTCGCGTACTACACCGGCCCACAGGCGGGGAGGGCGACACGATGAGGCGGGCGCTGGTCGCGCTCACCACGCTGATGCTCGTGCTTCCGGCGAACGCGTTCGCCCGCGGGACGTTCGACCCCACCAAGGAGTTCGAGCAGAAGGAGTGGGTGCCGATCCATCTCGGCCCGCTCAACCTGTCGATCACGAAGGCCGTCGTCTACCTGATGCTCGGCAGCCTCCTCACGATCGTCTTCGGGATCGTGTTCATGCGCGTGCGCGCGCGCGCCAAGCCGGGTCGCCGGGAGACGTTCGGCGAGATCGTCTACGAGATCGCGCAGACGCAGGTCGCCGAGCAGGGACTTCCTCACAAGGCGATCGGGCGCTGGTTCCCGTTCGTCGCGACGCTCATGCTGTTCATCTTCATCGTCAACCTGCTCGGGTTCATCCCGCTCCCGCTCACGGGTCAGACCTGGCACGGGATCCCGACGTGGGGGATCTACGCGGCGACGAGCTCGCTCTCGGTGACGCTCGCGCTCGCCCTGCTCACCTTCGTCTTCACGCACTACGAGGGCATCAAGTGGAACGGCGCCTCGCGCTACTTCAAGAGCTGGATCCCCGAGGCGCCGAAGGGGCTGCTCGTGCTGATCGTCCCGCTCGAGATCCTCGGCCAGTTCATGCGGTTGATCTCGCTCTCCGTTCGTCTCTTCGCCAACATGCTCGCGGGCCACATCCTGATCCTCACGTTCCTCGGACTGATCTTCATCTTCCAGTCCCTTGCGCTCGTTCCGGTGATCATTCCCGCAACGCTCTTCTACCTCTTCGAGGTGATCATCGTCGTGGGCATCCAGGCCTTCATCTTCGCCGCCCTGTCAGCCATCTACATCGGCTCGGCCATCGAGCCCGAGCACTAGGAGGAAGCATGCTGGGTTACATCCTCGCCGCGACCACCGGCGACGTCACGAAGGCCGGCAAGGCGGTCGGCCTCGCTCTCGGTGTCGGGCTCGGCGCGCTCGGCGCCGGTGTCGGCATCGGCAACATCTTCGGGTCGATGATCCAGTCGGTCGCCCGGCAGCCAGAGCTCCGGGGCGAGTTGCAGGGCATCCAGTGGCTCGGCTTCGCCCTCACCGAGGCGGTCGTGTTCTACGGCCTGCTCGGCTCGATCCTCGCGTACGTCCTGGTCTAGGCCTCTTCGGATGCTTGCTTCGAATCCGCTCATCCAGGTCACCCCGGGGCTGATGATCTGGACGATCGTCTGCTTCGGCATCACCTACTTCGTCCTGAAGCGGTACGCGTTCGGGTACGTGCAGAAGATGATCGACGATCGCCGCGAGCGCATCCAGGACGCGGTCGACGAGGCCGACCGCGCCCGTGAGGAGTCGCGGCACCTGCTCGAGGAGCACCGCCGGCTGATCGGGCAGGCGCGCTCGCAATCCGAGGAGATCCTCGTCGAGGCGCGCCAGGTCGCGGACGCCCAGCGCGAACGTGTCCGTGCGGAGACGGAGGAGGATCGGCAGCGCCGGCTCGAGGAGACGCGGCGGCAGATCGAGCAGGCAACGCACCAGGCGATCGGCGAGATTCGCGACGAGGTGGCGAAGCTGAGCGTCGCGGCGGCCGAGAAGATCACGCGCAAGTCGCTCGACGCCGCCGACCAGCAGCGGCTGATCGACGAGGCGCTCGCCGAGATCGACTTCTCGCAGCTCGAAGGGAGCCGGTCGTAGCCGCCGCGGAACGCATCTACGCGCGCGCCCTCTTCGAGGCGGCGCGCGACGAGGGCAGGGTCGAGCAGGTGCACGCCGACCTCGGGGCGGCTGCGCGACGGCGTCGCGGGCTCCGACGATCTCGCCGTCGTGCTCTCGAACCCGGAGATCGACTCGCGGCTGAAGGGCGACATCCTCTCCCGGATCGCCGAAGGCTCGGACGAGCTCGTGGTCAACTTCGTCCGTCTGATCGCCGAGAAGGGCCGCGCCGACTCGCTCGTCGGCATCGCCGACGAGTTCGACGCGCTCGTCGCGGACGCGGCGCGCATCCTCGACGTCGAGCTCACCACCGCTCACGCGCTCTCCGACGCCGAGTTCGGGCGCATCCTCGCGCAGATCGAACAGGCGTCGGGGCGCAAGGTGCAGGCCACGCGCTCCGTCGACGAAGCCCTGATCGGCGGCATCGTCCTGCAGGCCGGCTCGATGAGGCTCGACGCCAGCGTGCGCGGCCGCCTCGAACGACTTCGCCACGACCTTCAAAGCACAAGGAGCTGACGACACGTGAAGCTGCGTCCCGAAGAGATCACCTCGATCCTCAAGGAGCGGATCGAGCAGTTCGACGTCGAGACGAACCTCGCCGAGGTCGGCTCGGTGCTGCAGGTCGGTGACGGCATCGCCCGCATCCACGGCCTCGAGAGCTGCGTCGCGCTCGAGATGCTCGAGCTCGAGCACGGCGTCGTCGGGCTCGCGTTCAACCTCGAGGAGGACAACGTCGGCGCCGCGCTCTTCGGCGAGTGGGACCTGGTCTCGGAGGGCGAGCCGGTACGCCGCACCGGCAACGTTGCGTCCGTCCCGGTCGGGCCGGGACTGCTCGGACGCGTGGTCGACCCGCTCGGCAACCCGCTCGACGGGCTCGGGCCGATCGAGGCGACCGAGACGCGCCCGGTCGAGTGGAAGGCGCCCGGCGTGATCGCGCGCCAGCCCGTGAAGGAGCCCCTGCAGACCGGCATCAAGGCGATCGACTCGATGACGAACGTCGGGCGCGGCCAGCGCGAGCTGATCATCGGTGACCGTTCCACCGGCAAGACGGCGATCGCGATCGACACGATCCTGAACCAGCACGACCAGGACGTGAAGTGCATCTACGTCGCGATCGGCCAGAAGGCGTCGACCGTCGCGCAGGTGGTCGAACGGCTCCGCGACGCCGGGGCGATGGAGTACACGACGGTCGTCAACGCCTCCGCTGCTGAGGCCGCGCCGATCAAGTGGATCGCGCCGTTCGCCGGGTGCGCCATGGCGGAGTACTTCCTCTACAAGGGCGAGCACGCGCTGATCATCTACGACGACCTGACGAAGCAGGCCGACGCGTACCGGCAGCTCTCGCTCCTGCTCCGCCGGCCACCCGGCCGCGAGGCCTTCCCGGGCGACGTCTTCTACCTGCACTCACGACTGCTCGAGCGGGCCTGCAAGCTGAGCGAGGAGCGGGGTGGTGGTTCGCTGACCGCCCTGCCGATCATCGAGACGCAGGCCGGCGACATCTCCGCCTACATCCCGACGAACGTGATCTCGATCACCGACGGGCAGATCTTCCTCCAGTCCGACCTCTTCTTCTCGGGCGTGCGGCCGGCGGTCAACGTCGGCACGTCGGTGTCCCGCGTCGGGTCGTCTGCACAGACGAAGGCGATGAAGAAGGTGGCAGGGCGCCTGCGCCTCGACCTGGCCCAGTACCGCGAGCTCGAGGCGTTCGCCCAGTTCGGATCGGAGCTCGACCAGGCGACCCAGCAGTCACTGAACCGCGGCGAGAAGATGGTCGCGACCCTGAACCAGCCGCAGTACCAGCCGTGGCCGATGGAAGAGCAGGTCGCCGCCCTCTACGCCGGCGTCAACGGCTACCTCGACGACATCGCGACGGAAGACGTGCCGCGTTTTCAGGACGAGCTCCGCGAGTCCCTGCGCGCGCAGGGGACCGTCTACAAGGGGATCCGCGAGACCGGCGACCTCGACGACCAGGCGGCCGAGCAGCTGAACGCGGAGATCGAGCGCGTCAAGGCCCGTTTCCAGCCCGGGGCGCAAGCCGCTTAGCAGCAGATGGCCTCGGTCCAGGATCTCAAGCGGCGCGTCCGCTCGATCACGAACACGCGCAAGCTCACCCGGGCGATGGAGCTCGTCGCGTCCGCGCGCCTGCGCCGCGCCCAGATGCGGATCGAGGCGATGAGGCCGTACGCCGATCGGATGCTCGAGCTGATGGCCGGTGTCTCCCAGGCGGCCGGCGCGGTCCGTTTGCCGCTGCTGGAGCGACGCGACACGATCCAGGCGGTCGCGCTCGTCCCCGTGACGGCCGACCGGGGCCTCGCAGGTGCCTTCAACGCCCAGGTCCTGCGCCGCACGTTCGCGGTCCAGCGGGAGGCGGAGGCCGCAGGCCAGAAGGTCCTCTACTTCTCGTCCGGCAAGAAGGCGGCGTCGACGTTGCGCTTCCGCCGGCTCGACGTCGCGCAGGCCTGGACCGGCTTCAGCGAGCGGCCGGCCTACAGCGACGCCCAGGCGATGGCGCATGCGCTCGCCGAGGCGTTCATCGAGCGGCGCGTCGACCGCGTCGTCCTCGTCTACAACGCGTTCGTCTCGCCGCTCGTCCAGCGGGTCACGGTCCGCGACGTCCTGCCGGTTCCCCAGGACCTGCTCGAGCGCCGAGACGACGTGGGCGAGGAGACGATCGAGACGTCGACCGAGCTCGCGAACCCCGACTTCATCTACGAGCCGGAGCCGCAGGAGATCCTGGCGCGCCTGCTCCCCGTGTACGTCGAGACGGAGCTGTACCGGGCGCTGCTGGAGTCGGGCGCGTCGGAGCAAGGGGCGCGAATGACCGCGATGCGCAACGCCTCCAAGGCGGCGCAAGAGTTGATCGACAGCCTGACGCTCGCGATGAACCGGGCGCGGCAGGCGGCGATCACCCAGGAGATTCTCGAGGTCGTGGCGGGCGCCGACGCGCTGTCCGGCTAAGCCGTTTATCGATCTCCTTCTTCTCTGTTTTCGATCAACGATTTCGCCGGGACTGCGGTACAGTTCGCAAACCGTGGCTCAGACCGAGCACGAAGTTGTTGCTGCCGGCACCGCCGTCGACGAGGCCCCGCTCGATCTCAGCGACGAGATCAAGGCGCGTGGCTACTGGGAGTCGGTCTGGCTCACCTTGAAGAAGGACAAGGCCGCGGTCGGTGGGGGCATCGCCGTCATCGTCCTCATCCTTCTGTGCTTCGTCGGCGCCCCGATCTTCGCGTGGATCCTCGGGCACGGCCCCGACGAGATCTTCGACGGCGGCCTGACCTCGGGAGCGCTGCCCCTCGGCCCGTGGTCGCACTTCGAGAACGTGCCGTACATCGGTGCGACCGGCAACTTCCCGAGCGTGTTCTTCCCGCTCGGCAGCGACGGGGCACAGGGCCGCGACGAGTTCCTGCGCCTGCTGTACGGCGGCCGGGCATCGCTCGAGGTTGCGATCTTCGCCACGGCGATCTCGATCACCCTCGGCGTCGTGTGCGGGGCCGCAGCCGGGTACTTCGGCGGCTGGATCGACATGATCATCTCCCGGGTGACGGAGCTGACCATGGCGTTCCCCGTCATCCTGTTCATCATCGCGCTCTCCGCCGTCGCCGGCCCTCAGCTGAACAAGATCACGTTCGGCTTCCTGCCGGAGGGCGTCTTCACGATCACGCTGGTGCTCTCGATCTTCGGCTGGTTCTATCCGGCGCGCATCGCGCGGGCTCAGGTGCTCTCGTTACGAGAGAAGGAGTTCGTCGAGGCGGCGCGGATGGTGGGCTCCAGCGACCACAAGATCATCCGGTCACATCTGCTGCCTCACCTGGTTGCGCCGATGATCGTCCTCGCCACGATCTCGGTGGGCCAGAACGTCCTCGCCGAGGCCGGGTTGTCGTTCCTGGGGATCGGGATCCAGGAGCCGACGGCGAGCTGGGGGAACCTGCTCGAGCAGGCCCCGCAGTTCTACCTCCAGGTCCCCTGGCTGATGCTCTGGCCCGGCCTCGCGGTGCTCATCACCACGCTCTCCTTCAACCTGCTCGGCGACGGCCTCCGGGACGCCTTCGACCCGCGCGCCGCGCGCTGAGATGGCCCTGCCTGAGGGGCTAACAATCGGCCGCGCAGAGCGTCTCAGCATGGCGAGACGACACCGGGTTCGTTTGCGCCCGGTCCACCATCGAAAGGAGCAGGATGCGTAAGACCCTGTGGTACCGGGTCCCGCTGAGCGTGATCGGCGTGGCAGCGCTTGCTGCCGCTGTTGCCGTGACTGCATCGGGCGGCACCAGTGCCAAGAACGCTTCGAAGACGCTCAATCTCGCCGTCGCGGCGAGCGACTTCGACTACACCGACCCGGCGCTGGCCTACGGCGTCTTGTCGTGGCAGGTCGAGTACGAGACGTGTTCGAAGCTGCTCGACTACTCGGACGTCGGAGGAGGCAGCTCGGAGCTCTCGCCCGATGCAGCCGCCGGCTTCCCGGTCGTGTCGAACAACGGCAAGACGTATACCTTCACGGTCAAGTCGGGCATCAAGTTCAACGACGGCGCGTCCGTCACCGCCAACAGCTTCGTGGCGGCGTTCAACCGGGATGCCAACCCCTCGATGAACTCCCCGGTCAACGCCTTCATGGGCGGCGTCATCGGCTACGACAACGTCGTCAACAAGAAGGCCTCGAAGGTCAGTGGTGTCACCGCATCGGGCAACAAGCTCACGATCAAGCTGACCGCGCCCGACGGTGGTCTGCTCGACAAGCTGGCGATGCCGTTCTTCTGCGCGATCGAGCCGTCGAAGACGCCGGTGGACCCGCAGGGCGTCAACACCCTGCCCGGTTCGGGCCCGTACTACATCGCGAGCCGGACCGTCGGCAAGCAGCTCGTGCTGCAGGCCAACCCGAACTACAAGGGGAACCGGCCGCACCGGTCGAGCACCATCGTCTTCACGATGAACACCGACCCGCAGCAGACGTACCTCCAGGTCTCCAACGGGACGTACGCAGCCGATCCGACAGGCCTCGACAACCCGGCGGCGGCAGCTGACCTCCAGAGCAAGTACGGGGTCAACAAGAGCCGGTTCTTCGTGCACCCCACGCCGGAGACCGACTACATCGCCCTGAACACCCAGGGCGGCGCGTTCTCGTCGGCAGCAATGCGCAAGGCGGTCAACTACGCAATCGACCGCCCGGCCCTGCTGCGCGTCCGCGGCGTGCTCGGTGGATCGCGGACGACGACGATCCTCCCGCGCTCGCTCACGGGCGGCGTCTATGACCAGAAGCT
Source organism: uncultured Thermoleophilia bacterium (assembly GCA_963851065.1). GTDB lineage: Bacteria > Actinomycetota > Thermoleophilia > Gaiellales > Gaiellaceae > PALSA-600. Next base: position 112,166 of record CAWKNW010000006.1, on the reverse strand, counting down.
GTACCCGATCGCAGGTGCGGACACGGCGAAGGCCAAGTCGGTCGCCGGTGGCAACTGCGGCAACGTCAACCTCTGGTATGCGACGGGCCCGGTGGGAACCCCGCAGTCCGGGATCCTGAAGTACAACCTCAGCCAGCTGGGGTGCAACGTGACCACGAAGTCGTTCGTCGGCTATGCGATCTACACGGCGGCAGGCGTCAAGGGTGCTCCCTTCGACGCGATGTTCGCCGGGTGGTATCAGGACTACGCCGACGGATACGACTTCTTCCACATCCTGCTCGACGGCCGCACGCTCCAGGCCTCGAACAACAACAACCTCGCGTACTTCAACCAGTCGACCGTCAACAGCAAGATCGACACCGCCAACACGCTGACCGGCGCGGCTCGTTCGAAGGCGTGGGGTTCGCTCGACATCTACACGATGAAGAACTACGCCCCGTGGGCTCCGATTGACAACCGCAACGTTCGCGACTTCATCGGTCCGAACACCGCCGGTTATCAGTTCTCGCCCGCCTGGGGTTCGATGGACCTCGGCACCCTCTACCTGAAGTAACGAGGGGCCGAACGCAGGACAAGCACGAAACCGAGTGTGAGCGCCGGCCCCGCCCGGCGCTCACACTCGAAAAATCGAACGGCAACCCCAGCCGAAAGCGAAGGTGACGAAGCCTTGATTCGCTACATCATCCGCCGTTGCATCTGGGCCGTGGCGCTCTTCATCGTGGTGACGATGATCGGCTTTGTCCTCTTCTACTTGATTCCGGCCGACCCCGCGAAGTTCGCGTGCGGGAGGGCATGCACCGCGGTGCAGGTCCAGAAGGTCGCTCACTACCTCGGCACCGACCGTCCCCTGTACGTCCAGTACGGGAAGTTCCTCGGTCGCCTCGTTCCTTTCAGCTTCTCGGGCGGCCCTCATCTGAAGTCACCCAATCTGGGCCATTCGTACGTCAACCGGGAGCCGGTGACGACCATCATCCTCGCGGCTGCCCCCGTCACCTTCTCGCTCGTGATCGGCGGGATGGTGCTCTGGATGATGATCGCGCTGCCGATCGGCATCTTGAGCGCGCTCCGTCCACGCTCGCTGCTCGACCGATTTTCGATGACCTTCGTGCTCATCGGCATCTCCGCGCATCCCGTCTGGCTCGGGCTGATCGCGTCGTACCTGATCGGATACAAGCTCGGCTGGACGCCGATCGCCGGCTACGCGAACTTCTTCCATCCGTTGTACGCCCAGCCGGGCGGGCCGGTGCAGTGGGCCTACCACCTGCTCCTGCCCTGGACCACCTTCGCGATCCTGTTCGCGGCGGTCTACGTCCGCATGATCCGCGCGAACGTCATGGAGACGATGAACGAGGACTACGTGCGCACCGCTCGGGCCAAAGGCGCCCCCGAGTCGCGCGTGATGCGTTCGCACATCCTGCGGAACGCGCTTCTGCCGGTCGTGACGATGCTCGGTATGGACGTCGGCCTCGCGCTCGGCGGCGCCGTGTTCACGGAGACCGTGTACTCGCTGAACGGCCTCGGGTACCAGACGATCCAAAGCATCAACAACTACGACAGCCCGACGGTGCTGGGCATCCTGGTGTTCGCCACGACGGCGATCATCGTGATCAACCTGATCGTCGACCTGTTGTACGCCTGGATCGACCCGCGGATCCGGCTCACCTAGACACCCGAGGTAGGAGTATCTTCCGGCCCTGATGCCCCTGCTCGAGGTCAAGGATCTGAAGACCTATTTCACGACCGGCGACGGCGTCGTCAAGGCCGTCGACGGCGTCAGCTTCTCGATCGAGAAGGGCGAGACGCTGGGAATCGTCGGCGAGTCGGGCTCCGGCAAGAGCGTCACCTGCCTGACGATCATGGGTCTGAACCCCAGGCGCAGGACCACGTCGACAGGTGAGGCGCTCTTCAACGGCGAGGATCTGCTCAAGGCGAGCCCGTCCCGGCTCCGCGAGATCCGCGGCGACGACATCGCGATGATCTTCCAGGACCCGATGACGAGCCTCAATCCCGTGCACACGATCGGGACACAGCTCGTCGAGGCGGTCGTGCTGCACCGCGACGTCTCCAGGAAGCAGGCGAAGGCGCGCGCCCTCGAGCTGCTCAAGCAGGTCGGGATTCCCCGCGCCGAGCGCCGCATCGACGACTACCCCCATCAGTTCTCGGGCGGCATGCGCCAGCGCGTGATGATCGCCATGGCCCTGATCAACGATCCCGACCTGCTGATCGCCGACGAGCCGACCACGGCACTCGACGTCACGACGCAGGCACAGATCCTCGCGTTGATCGAGAAGCTGCAGTCGGACTACGACAGCGCCGTGATCATGATCACGCACGATCTCGGCGTGATCGCGGAGATCGCGGACGACGTCATCGTCATGTACGCAGCCGAGGTGGTGGAGAAGAGCCCGATCGACCGCGTCTTCAAGAACCCGCACCATCCGTACACCTGGGGTCTGATGGGATCGCTGCCCCGGCTCGACGCCGATCTCGAGCGCCTCACCCAGATTCCCGGACAGCCGCCCTCGCTCCTCCGGCCACCGCCGGGGTGCCGCTTCCATCCGCGCTGTGCATACGTGATGGACGTCTGCCGGACCAAGTCTCCGAAGCTCGCCCCCGTGCCGGGGGAGCCGACGCACCTGCAGGCCTGTCATCTCGACGAAGAGACCAAAGATCGCGAGGCGGCGCGGTTGCTGCGCCTCTTCACCAGCGGGGCGACATGAGCAGTCCGACGCAGTCGCTGACCGAGACCGCAGACGGCCAGGCGCTCCACGGCGACGAGCTGCTCGTCGTCGACGGGCTCCAGAAGTACTTCCCGATCACCCGCGGGATCATCTTCCAGAAGCAGATCGCCGCCGTGCAGGCCGTCGACGGCGTGACCTTCGTCGTGAACGAGGGCGAAACCCTCGGAGTCGTCGGCGAGTCGGGTTGCGGAAAGTCGACGATGGCACGGTGCGTCATGAAACTGCTCGAGCCGACCGGCGGACGGATCCTCTTCCGGGGCCGCGACATCACGCGTCTCTCGCGCTCCGCGATGCGCCCGTACCGGCGCGAGATGATGATGATCTTCCAGGATCCGTACGCGTCGTTGAACCCGCGCAAGCGGGTGGGTTTCATCGTCGCCGAGGCTCTCGAGCTGCACAAGCTCGGAACGGCGGCCGAGATCAAGCGGCGCGTACAGGAGCTGCTCGAAGTCGTCGGACTGAACCCCGAGCACTACAACCGGTTCCCGCACGAGTTCTCGGGCGGCCAGCGGCAGCGGATCGGGATCGCGCGTGCGCTTGCAGTCAACCCCAAGCTGATCGTCTGCGACGAGCCGGTGTCGGCGCTCGATGTCTCCGTGCAAGCCCAGGTCCTCAACCTCCTCAAGGACTTGCAACGCGACTTCAACCTGACGTTCATCTTCATCGCACACGATCTGAACGTGGTGCGTTACATCTCGGACCGGGTCCTCGTCATGTATCTCGGGCAGATCGTCGAGTCCGGCGACCGCCACAACCTCTACGAGAGCCCGCAGCATCCGTACACGGGGGCGCTCCTCTCGGCAGTGCCCGTCGCCGACCCCGACGTCAGCCGAGGGCGTCAGCGGATCATCCTCGAAGGGGACGTCCCGAGCCCGATCAACCCACCGACGGCATGCCGCTTCCATCCGCGGTGCCCGCGCTTCGTCGAGGGACGGTGCGACGTCGAGCCCCCGGAGCTCGTCCTGCGTGGGGCGGCGACGGCGGACCACCTCACCCGCTGTCACTATCCGCTCGAGCGCTGGCCGCTCACCGCGGAGGAGATGCGGCGGCACGAGGGCGCTCCGGCGGCGGCAACCTCAGAGAGCTAGATGCTTCGCGAGGCCGCGCGGCGCTTCGCGATCGTCCTCGCCGTCACGGGCACCGGCGCCGTCCTGCTCGGCCTCCTGATCGCGGGGGTGACCGGCGACGCGGTCGAGCGCGGCGTCTCGGTCGGGTTCTACGCGTTCGGGGCCGGCCTCTGCGGGCTCGCGTTCCTGGTCGGAAGCCGGCCGCCGGTGCGCGGGAAGTCCGACGGCGGATTCATCGGTTTCGGCCGCTGGATGGGCGGCGGCGTCCGCTGGTCGACCCGCAAGGAGCACGTCGAGGCGCTCAACGTGCCGGCGCTGCTCGCCGTTCTGGGGCTTTGCCTCATCCTGATCGGTGTTGCGGTCGATAATCGCCACTAACTTGTCGCGAGATATCCGTCTAAGTAAGTGATGGCTCTGAACGAAGAGTGCAGCCGGGCACGGGAGTGGGCTTCGCTCGAGCTCGACTCGGCCCTGTCGCGGTTCGAGTCGGCCGGGCTTCGCCGCCACCTCCGTGCCTGCGCGGGCTGCCGGGCCTTCGCGGGCGACATCCGCCGCGCGACGGCGCTGGTCCGCGCCGACGGCCTCGTGCCGAGGCCGACTCCGGTCACCGTCCCGGCAGCTCAGCGCGCCTGGGGCGGCCACGCGGCGACGCGCGTCGGCGCGGTTGCGGCAGTGGTTGCCTCCATGGCCGCGCTGGTGGCGGGCGGGCTCACCTCCGGAGGCTCGCAAGTCGGCGGCGGCGGCACGCAGGCGTCGAGTCGCGGCGACCTCAGTGCGATGCGCGCGATCCGGCGCCAGCAGCTTTCGTTGTCGTCCGCGATCGACACCGCCCCGCGCGCCCGGGTCATCGAGATCGACTGACACGGCCCGGCCCGCGTACGATGAGCGGATGGAGGTCGCTTCGCCTTGATGGCGAGCCCGATCAGCTCGTACGTCTGACGCCTCGACCACGACGACCGTGTGTCGGCGGCATTGAGGCGCTCAGAGCTGCAGAGGGCGGGCGGATTCGAATCCGCATCGGCTAGGCTGCGCCTGCCGGGCGCGCTGGCGGGTCTGTTGCGTGTCGACCGGCAGCGTCGTGCACCCAAAGCAGCCGAGGAGCTCTAGATCGTGTCGAACAACGGCAAGCAGAATGTCGGGAAACTGCTCGAGATCAAGGGCGTCGTCGTCGACGCCGTCTTCCCGGGCAAGCTTCCGGCCATCTACTCGGCGCTTCGGATCCCGCGACCCGACGGCAGCGACCTGATCGCAGAGGTGCAGCAGCATCTCGGTGACGACCGGGTACGCGCCGTCGCGATGGACGCGACCGACGGAATCGCCCGCGGAACCGATGCCGTCGACACGGGCGGGCCGATCTCGGTTCCGGTCGGCGATGTCACTCTCGGCCGGGTCTGGAACGTGCTCGGCGAGCCCGTCGACGAGAAGCCGGCCGCGCCGCCCGGCACGCCGCGCTGGTCGATTCACCGCGATCCGCCGGCCTTCCAGGACCTGACGCCGAAGGTGGAGATCTTCGAGACGGGGATCAAGGTGATCGACCTGATCGCCCCGTACGTGCGCGGCGGCAAGATCGGGCTGTTCGGCGGAGCCGGCGTCGGCAAGACGGTGCTGATCCAGGAGCTGATCCACAACATCGCCCGCGAGCACGGCGGCGTGTCCGTCTTCTCCGGCGTCGGCGAGCGGACGCGCGAGGGAAACGACCTGCTGCTCGAGATGACCGAGTCCGAGGTGATCGACAAGGTCGCGCTCTGCTACGGGCAGATGAACGAGCCGCCGGGTGCACGCCTCCGGGTGGGCCTTTCCGGGCTGACGATGGCCGAGTACTTCCGCGATCAGGGCCAGGACGTCTTGCTCTTCATCGACAACATCTTCCGGTTCGTCCAGGCGGGCTCGGAGGTCTCGGCGCTGCTCGGCCGCATGCCGAGCGCGGTCGGCTATCAGCCGACGCTCGCGACGGAGATGGGGCAGCTCCAGGAGCGCATCACCTCGACGACGAAGGGCGCCGTCACCTCGGTCCAGGCGATCTACGTCCCCGCCGACGACCTGACCGACCCCGCGCCTGCGAACACGTTCGCCCACCTCGACGCGACGACGGTGCTCAGCCGCGCGATCGTCGAGCAGGGCATCTACCCCGCAGTCGATCCGCTCGACTCGACCTCCCGCGCGCTCCAGCCGGGCATCGTGTCGGCCGACCACTACCGGGTCGCCACGCGCGTGCAAGAGGTGCTTCAGCGCTACAAGGACCTGCAGGACATCATCGCGATCCTCGGCATCGAGGAGCTGTCGGACGAGGATCGCCTGACGGTGTCGCGGGCGCGGAAGATTCAGCGCTTCCTCTCGCAGCCGAACTTCGTCGCCGAGCAGTTCACCGGCACGCCCGGCCAGTACGTCAAGCTCGAGGACACGATCCGCGGGTTCGACGAGATCCTCGAAGGGCGTCACGACGACCTCCCCGAGCAGGCCTTCTACATGGTCGGCCCGATCGAGGGAGCCGTCGAACGGTCGCAGCAGCTCGCGGCCGCGTAGGGGAGAGCCGTTGGCGGACCGGAAGCTGTTCTCCGTCTCGCTCGTCACTCCCGACGGCGCGAGGTACGAGGGTGACGCGGAGATGATCATCGTTCCCGGCGCAGCCGGTGAGATCGGCGTCCTGGCACGGCACGCGCCGCTGATCGCGAGCCTGCGGTCCGGCTCGACACGGATTCACCTTCCCGGCGGGGTGGTCCAGGAGTACGCGACCGGCCCGGGCTTCTTCCAGGTGCTGCGTGACCGCGCGATCGCGCTCGTGGACGATGCGGTCGAGGCGTCCCAGATCGACGACGCGCGCGCACGCGAGCAGCTCGAGTCGGCTCAACGGGAGCTCGACGCGATCGACCGCGGTGAGTCGACCGCCGACCGCTGGCAGGTCGAGCAGCGGCTCCGTCATGCGGAGAACCAGCTGGCAGTCGCAGGACGATCGTGATCCGGCTCGGGCTTCGCCCGAGCCATGACGATCACGATCGTGGATCAGGACGCTCATCGCTTGTGAGCGGCCACCGGCGAAGCCGGCGTCCGCGGCGAAGACCCGCCATTGACGCGCGGGCCGGCTTGGCCGGCGCGCGTTCGTGAGCGGTGGCCGAGTCGCCAAACCCGCCCGAAATCGCTAGATTTCGGGCGGAGATCTCCCGGAGAGCTTTGACGAGCAGCTTGGCGACCGGGTCACCAAACGCCTAAAGAGCTATGGCCGGAACCGTCGCAGCTGACATCCGCAGAATCACCGAGGAGCGCATCCTCGTGCTCGACGGCGCCTGGGGAGTGCTGCTGCAGAACCGCGGGCTCACAGAGGCGGACTTCCGCGGGGAGCGGTTCGCGTCGCATCCGCGCGAGCTCCTGAACAACCCGGACGTGCTCAACCTGGCACGACCCGACGTCGTGCGCGCGGTGCACGACTCGTACTTCGAGGCCGGCTGCGACATCGCCACCACGAACACCTTCACGGCGACGTCGATCGGCCAGGCGGACTACGGCCTCGAAGATGCCGTGTACGACCTCAACGTTGCCGGAGCTCGCATCGCACGGGAAGCTGCGGCTGCACACGGCGGCTTCGTCGCCGGGTCGGTCGGCCCGCTCAACGTCACGCTGTCGCTGAGCCCCCGGGTCGACGAGCCGGGGTACAGGACGCACACCTTCGATCAGGTCGTCGAGTCGTACGCCGAGCAGATGCGCGGGCTTGCCGACGGGGGCGTCGACCTGCTCATGATCGAGACGATCTTCGACACGCTGAATGCGAAGGCGGCGATCGTGGCAGCCCGCTCGGTGGCGCCGCAGCTCCCGCTGTGGATCAGCGCGACGATCGTCGACCTCTCGGGGCGGACCCTGACCGGCCAGACGATCGAGGCGTTCTGGTCGGCGATCGAGCACGCGGAGCCGCTGATCGTCGGCGTCAACTGCTCGCTCGGGGCCAGCGAGATGCGCCCCTACGTCGCCGATCTCGCCCGTGTCGCGCCGTGCCTGACGTCCTGCCATCCGAACGCCGGTCTTCCGAACGCGTTCGGCGGATACGACGAGACGCCCGACGTCACCTCGTCCCTGCTCCGCGAGTTCGCACAGGAAGGCCTCCTCAACGTCGTCGGATCCTGCTGCGGCTCGACGCCGGAGCACACCCGTGCGATCGTCGAGGCTGTGCACGGCCTGGCCCCGCGTACGCCGCCAAGGCCGGACCGGCGGACGCGCTTCAGCGGCCTCGAGACCTTCGAGCTCGGGCCGGACACGGGCTTCGTGATGGTCGGCGAGCGGACGAACGTCACCGGGTCGGCGCGCTTCCGTCGCCTGATCGAAGCCGATGACTTCTCGGCAGCGGTCGACGTGGCGCTCGAACAGGTCCGCGGGGGCGCGAACCTGCTCGACGTGAACATGGACGCCGACCTGCTCGAAGGCGAGGAGGCGATGCGGACGTTCCTGAACGTGATCGCGACCGAGCCCGAGGTCGCCCGCCTGCCGATCATGATCGACAGTTCGAAGTGGTCGGTGCTCGAAGCAGGTCTGCAGTGCCTGCAGGGGAAGGGAATCGTCAATTCGATCTCGCTGAAGGAGGGTGAAGAGGAGTTCCTTCGCGAGGCGCGGAGGATCCGCGACTACGGCGCCGGCGTGATCGTGATGGCGTTCGACGAGCAGGGTCAGGCGACCGAGGTCGAGCGGCGCGTCGCCATCTGTGGTCGCGCGTACGACCTGCTCGTCGACCAGGTCGGGTTCCCGCCGGAGGACATCGTCTTCGACCCGAACGTGCTCGCCGTCGCGACGGGCATCCCTGAGCACGACGACTACGCGCGCGCGTTCATCGAGAGCGTGCCGCGGATCAAGGAGCGGTGCCCCGGTTCCCGCACGTCCGGCGGCATCTCGAACCTGAGCTTCTCGTTCCGCGGGAACGACCACATCCGCGAGGCGATGCACGCCGCGTTCCTCTACCACGCCGTTGGTGCCGGGCTCGACATGGGCATCGTCAACGCCGGCCAGCTCGCCGTCTACGAGGATCTCGACCCGGAGCTGCTCGAATGCGTCGAGGACGTGATCCTGAACCGTCGTCCCGACGCGACCGAGCGCCTCGTCGAGCTCGCCGAACGGGTCAAGGGTGGTGGCACACGACGTGAGCTCGACCTGGCGTGGCGCGAGCAGCCCGTCGCCAAGCGGCTCGAGCACGCTCTCGTCCACGGCATCGTCGACCACGTCGAGGCGGACACGGAGGAGGCGCGCCTGGCTGCGGCGCGGCCGCTCGACGTCATCGAGGGCCCGCTGATGGACGGCATGCGTGTCGTCGGCGACCTGTTCGGCTCGGGCCGGATGTTCCTGCCGCAGGTCGTCAAGTCGGCCCGGGTGATGAAGCGTGCAGTCGCATACCTGCAGCCGTTCATGGAAGCGGAGCGCGGCGGCGGCCGCAGCGCTCAGGGCAAGGTGTTGCTCGCAACCGTCAAGGGCGACGTGCATGACATCGGCAAGAACATCGTCGGTGTCGTCCTGGGTTGCAACGACTACGAGGTGATCGATCTCGGAGTCATGGTCCCGGCAGCGACGATTCTCGAGACGGCGGAGCGCGAGCGCGTCGACGTCGTCGGTCTGTCGGGGCTCATAACCCCGTCACTCGACCAGATGGTGAACGTCGCGCGCGAGCTCGAGCGCTCGCGTCTGGAGCTGCCGCTCATGATCGGAGGCGCGACGACGTCGCGCCAGCACACCGCAGTGAAGATCGCTCCGGAGTACGGATCGGAGACCGTCCACGTGCTCGACGCGAGCCGCGTCGCGGACGTCGTCTCGAGCCTGCTCGACCCCGCTCGTCGTGCCGCGCTGGACGCCGAGAACCGCGAGCTTCAGGAGCGGCTCCGGCGTCAGCATGCCGAGAAGCTGAAGCGGCCGCTGCTGTCGCTGGCCGAGGCGCGCGCCAATCGCGCGAACCTTCCGTTCGACGACCTGCCGGCCCCGCCCTTCACCGGGTCGCGGGAGGTCGCCGCCGCCGTGCCCGACCTCGTCGACTACATCGACTGGCAGTTCTTCTTCCACGCGTGGGATCTCAAGGGCAAGTTCCCGGCGCTGCTCGACAATCCGGCCGCACGCGAGCTCTACGACGACGCCCAGGCGCTGCTGGAGGAGATCGCAAGTAACAGTCTGTTGCAAGCTCAGGGGGTGTACGGCTTCTGGCCTGCACGCGCGGACGGGGATGACGTCGTGGTGGGAGACGCCCGGTTCTCGTTCCTCCGCCAGCAGGCGGCGAACGGCGACGGGCGGCCGAACCGGTCGCTTGCGGACTTCGTCGCACCGGCCGACGACCACGTCGGCGCGTTTGCGGTCTCCGTTCACGGCGCCGACGAGCTCGCCGCGACACACGTCGGGCGCCACGACGACTACCAGGCAATCGTCGTGAAGGCGCTCGCCGACCGGCTTGCCGAGGCCTTCGCCGAATGGCTGCACGAGCGCGTGCGTCGCGAGTGGTACGCCCCGCGGGAGCACTTCTCGCGAGATGAGCTGATCGGCGAGCGGTTCCGTGGCATCCGGCCGGCACTCGGCTATCCCGCCTGCCCCGACCACAGCGAGAAGCCGAAGCTGCACGCGCTCCTCGGTGCCGAGCGCGCCGGGATCACGCTCACCGAATCCTTCGCGATGCTTCCGGCGGCGGCCGTCAGCGGCCTCTACTTCGCCCACCCGCAGTCGCGGTATTTCGCCGTCGGGCGCATCGGGCGGGATCAGCTCGTCGACTATGCCGAACGCCGGCAGGTCTCGCTCGCCGACGCGGAGGAGTGGCTCTCGCCGAGCCTGGCCTGACGGGCCCCTCCGACCCGTCGGCTATCCTTTCTCCCCGCGGGCGCCTCTTCGGGGCGCCGCCTACGTTTTATGCGGACGACACTGAAGAGAGGCGTCGGGCGCGGCGCGAGCCTGAACGGCAACGGCCGTGTCACGTTCCCTCCGGCGCCACCGTCGACGGTCATCCGCTACCAGCAGCCGCCGCCGCCTCCGCGCTCGCGCGTCGGGTTGCTCGGCAAGATCCTCCTGTTCACGCTGCTCACCCTGCTCGCCCTCGAGTACTGGGGCCGCGGGCGGTGCCTATCTCTATTTCCACCAGTCGGTCGCGACCGTGCGCGCGCACACACCGGACGTCATTCGCGCCGAGAAGAGCCTCGATATCCCGGTCGCGCACCACGCCGCGATCGCGCTCGTCATCGGCTACGACCATCGTGCCGGCTCCGCCACCTCCGATCCGTCGCGCTCCGACACGATCATGCTGGTCCGAGCCGACCCGGTGACGAACTCGATCTCGTTGCTGTCGTTCCCGCGTGACCTCGGTGTCCCGATCTACTGCGGCGCGACGCCGATCACGGTCGACCGCATCAACTCGGCGTACGCCCGCTGCGGTGCGAAGGGGACGCTGCTCACCGTGAAGCACCTCACCAACCTGAAGATCAACTACCTGATCACCGTCAACTTCCATGGGTTCAAGGAGGTCGTCGACCAGCTCGGCGGTGTGTGGATGGACGTCGACCGCCGCTACTACAACCGGAACACCGGCGCGTCCTACGACAACTACGCGAACATCGACCTGCAGCCGGGATACCAGAAGCTGACAGGCGGGCAAGCGCTCGACTACGTTCGCTTCCGGCACACCGACGACGACTACCACCGACTCGCCCGCCAGCAGGAGTTCGTCCGCGCCTTCAAGGAGCAGGTGTCGCAGTCGTTCTCGCTCACGAGCCTGCCGCATCTCGTCAACGCGGTCGTCAACAACATCGAAGTTGCCGAGGGCGGCCACAAGCTGCAGGGAAGCGAAGTCCTCTCGTACGCGTTCTTCGCCCAGAACCTGCCGGGTGGGCACTTCTTCCAGCCGAAGATCGAGGGGGTGACAGGATTGTCGGTCACCTCCGCTCCGACGGGCGCTGTCCAGCAGGCGGTCGGTCAGTTCGAGAACCCGGACGTGCAGTCGTCGAAGGCGGCGAACGCCGCGGCGCTCGGCAAGCACCTGAAGACGAAGGCTCCGCCCCCGTCGAAGGTGTCCGTGCTCGTGCTCAACGGCAACGGTGTCGCCGGCGCCGCAGCCAATGCGTCCTATCTCCTGGCGCAGCGTGGCTACGTCACGGTCGTTCCGCCCGGCCAGCTGAAGGCCGACGCGCCTGCAGACGTCTTCCACTCGCAGATCTACTACGCCCCGCGGAATGCGAAGGCGCGCGCCGCGGCTCTGGCGATGCTGCCGTTGCTGCAACCGGCGAAGGTGTCGGTCCTGCCGCCTGGCAGGAAGATCCGCGCACTCGATCCGGGCGCGATGGTGGTCGTCGTCCTCGGTCAGACGTTCCACGGTGAGCTCGCGCCGATCCCGACGACGAATGCGCCACCGCATCAACCACCGTACGTTCGCCTCGACCCGTCGGTGGGCACCTCGTTGCTCGAGCCGTACCGGACGAGAGCCGGGTTCCCGTTGGAGGTGCCGACCGTCCTCGAGCGCAGTTCGTATGCCGATTCCTACAACGGCGACGTCGCGTCACGGCTGTACCCGATCGTGAAGGGACACAAAGCCGTGCGGCTGGTGTTCCGCACGGGCGCCGGCGAGTACTGGGGCATCCAGGAGTCGGACTGGGACGGCGCGCCGGTGCTCGCCGACAAGAGCTTCCGCCACGACCTGGGCGGCCGTGAGTTCAACCTGTTCTACTCGGGCAGCCATCTCCACATGGCCGTTCTGGAGACCAAGACAGGGAACTACTGGGTCGTCAACACGCTGCTGGATTCGCTCTCGAACGAGACGATGCTCGCCATCGCCAAGGGCCTCAGGCCGCTTCCGGCCGCGAAGTAGACTGGCCGACTCATGAGCCGTAGGCTTGACGGAGGCGACCCAGGAGCGCAGGTGCCGGCTTTGCCGGCGCCGGAGCGGGGATGAGCAGGGTCGGAATCTTCGGCGCCGGCTGGGTGGGCCTGGTCACGGGCGCCTGCTTCGCCGAGCTCGGGCACGACGTGGTCGTGCGCGACGTCGTGCCGCAGAAGATCGAGTCGCTCCGTCGCGGCGAGGTGCCGTTCTTCGAAGACGATGTTCCGGAGCTGATCGTCCGGAACCGCGATCGGCTGAGGTTCACACTCGACATCGCCGACCTCGCGAATTGCGAGTTCCTGTTCGTCTGCGTCGACACGCCGCCCACCGAGTCGGGCGACGCCGATCTGTCGCGTGTCTGGACGGTCATCGACGAGCTGCCGAGGCTCGACGGCGATCCGGTGCTCGTGATGAAGTCGACCGTCCCCGTCGGGACCGGCGAGAAGGTTCGCGCAGGGCTCGACGGGCGTGGCCTCGAGAACGTCGCCTATGTCGCCAACCCGGAGTTCCTCGCCGAGGGCAAGGCCGTGGGTGACTTCATGAAGCCGGACCGGATCGTGATCGGCTCCTTCGATGCCGGCGATGCTGCGCGCGTCGCGTCGCTGTACGAGTCGCTCGACGCGCCGCTCGTCGAATGCGACGTCAACTCGGCCGAGATGATCAAGCTCGCCGCGAACGCGTTCCTGATGACACGCATCTCCTTCATCAACGAGATCGCCAACGTCTGCGAGGCAACGGGCGCCGACGTGGTGAAGGTCGCCGAGGGAGTCGGGCTCGACCACCGGCTCGGACCGCATTTTCTGCGGGCAGGGATCGGCTACGGCGGCTCGTGCTTCCCCAAGGACTCGCTCGCGCTCAAGCAGCTCGCCTCGAACTCGGGCTATCACTTCCAGCTGCTTTCGGCCGTGATCGAGGTGAACGAGCTGCAGAAGCGCCGAGTTGTGGGGAAGCTCAAGCGCCATCTCGGCCGGCGGCTCGACGGCAAGACGGTCGCGCTGCTCGGGCTTGCGTTCAAGCCCGGCACGGACGACATGCGGGAGGCGCCGTCGATCGTGCTCGCGTCGCGGCTGCTCGCGGAAGGGGCGGTCGTCCGCGCCTGGGATCCGGTTGCCGACGGGAGCAAGCTTCCGATCGGGGTCGAGGTGGCCGGGTCGGTCGCCGAAGCGGTGAGCGGAGCGGACGCGGCCGTGATCGTCACCGAGTGGCCCGAGTTGCGTGGGCTCGCCTCGCCGGAGACCCGCGATGCGATGGCGACTCCGCTGATCGTCGACGGCCGGAACCTGCTCGATCCCGAGCAGGCGCGGCATGCCGGTTTCGTGTACGAGGGGATCGGCCGGCTCGCACTCCAGGCGGACCCGGCCCGGCCCCCGGAAGCCGCCGCGACCGAGGCCTAGACGAAGCCTTGGAGGCGATCATCCTCGCCGGTGGCCGGGCGGAGCGGCTCGGCGACGCCGCGGGCGGACGTCCGAAGTCGCTCGTCGACGTGGCCGGAAGGCCGCTCGCCGCCTATCAGGTCGGAAGGCTCGCCCGCGCAGGCGTGACCCGGGTGATCTTCGCCTGCGCCGCCGGCGAGGGGAGCCTGTTCGAGCGGGAGCTGGCCGGGCTCGGCCCGCAGATCGTCGCGGTCGAGGAGCCGGAGCGTCTCGGCCGTGGGGGCGGATTGCGGCACGCGGCGCGTCAGCGGCTCGAGGCCGGCGACGTCTTCGCACTGAACGGCGACGAGCTCGTCGACGTCGACTACGCAGGGTTGCTGGCACGGCACCGGTCGCGCGACGCTCTGGCGACGATCGCGGTCGCTCGCCCGAAGTCGCAGTTCGGGCTGGTCGACATCGGCGACGACGATGTCGTGCGCGGGTTCGAGGAGGCGGGCAAGGTCCCGTACTGGGTGAACTGCGGCAACTACGTCCTGTCCGAGGAGGCGCTCGAGCGGTTTCCCGAGCGTGGCGATCACGAATCGACCACCTTCCCCGAGCTCGTCGCCGAGCGGCGCCTCCATGCGTTTCGGCACGAAGGGCTCTGGCTGACCGTGAACACGCCGAAGGAGCTTCGGCTGGCGGCCGATCACGTCGCTGCGCACCCCGAGTGGCTCGCGTGAGAGACTCGGACGAGGTGCCGGTCGACTCACCGAACCTCGGCTCTCTCGATCGCTGGGCGGTCGATGTGCGGCGCGTCGAGAAGCCGTGGGGGCATGAGGTGATCTGGGCGCTCACCGACGAGTACTGCGGAAAGCTGCTCCACGTGAAGGCGGGCCAGTCGCTCTCGCTCCAGTTCCACCGCGAGAAGGACGAGTCGTGGCTCGTCCAGGCGGGCCGGGCCCGGATCGAGCTCGGCGAGGCCGGACAGGCGGTGCTCGCCGAGGAGGTCGTGGGGCCGGGGGCGGCCTTCCACTACCCGCCGGGCACGGTCCATCGCGTCACGGCCCTCGAGGACACGACGATTCTCGAGGTCTCGACGCCGTATCCGGACGACGTCGTCCGGCTCGCCGACGCCTATGGCCGGGAGGGCACCTCGGCGGCATAACCTTGACACGGGTATGCTAGGGTTCTGCCCGTGCCTGCGCCGCTGACCGTCGGAGCCGCCGCCGCCGAGACGGGCTGGTCGGCCAGGATGCTCCGCTATCTCGAGCTGCACGGGCTCGTGGTGCCGACCAGGACGCGCTCGGGCTACCGGACCTACGGCCTCGGCGAGCTGAACCGCCTGCGGGCGCTGCGGGCGCTGCGTGAGCGCTACTCGGTCGACCTGGCCGAGATCGTGTTCGCGGCGCGTCTGCGCCGCGAGCCCGACCTGCGGACGGCCGTGGACGGCTGGCTGGCGGCGGCGGAGGACGCCGGATCCTGGATCGAATGGGAACAGCGAAAGCACGAACGGCTGCTCGCAGCCTGACCATCGTTCTACGACCTCAAGAGAGGATGTCTGAGTGGCGACGACCAAACGACACGACGTGAAGGATCTGTCCCTTGCCCCCGAGGGGGTGCGCCGGATCATGTGGGCCGACCGGCAGATGCCGGTCCTCACGGCGATCCGCGAGCGGTTCGAGCGCGAACAGCCGCTTCTGGGCCGCCGCATCTCGGCGTGCCTGCACGTGACGACCGAGACCGCAAACCTCATGCGCACGCTCAAGGCCGGCGGTGCGGACGTCGTGCTCTGTGCGTCGAACCCACTCTCCACGCAGGACGATGTCGCCGCCGCGCTGGTGAACGACTTCGACATCCCGGTCTTCGCGATCAAGGGTGAGGACAACGAGACGTACTACTCGCACATCGAGGCCGCGGTCGACCACAAACCGCAGCTGACGATGGACGACGGAGCGGATGTGATCGGAGTCCTGCACAGCGCCCGCCGCGAGCAACTCGGGGACATCATCGCGGGCATGGAGGAGACGACAACGGGTGTCATCCGCCTGAAGGCGATGGAAGCCGACGGCGCACTCGCGTTTCCCGTGATCGCCGTCAACGAGGCTCGGACGAAGCACCTCTTCGACAATCGGTACGGGACTGGCCAGTCGACGATCGACGGGATCATCCGCGCGACGAACGTGTTGCTGGCCGGGAAGAGGTTCGTCGTCGCCGGATACGGTTGGGTCGGGCGTGGCGTTGCGTTGCGCGCGCGCGGTCTCGGTGCGCACGTCATCGTCACCGAGGTCGACCCGATGCGGGCGCTCGAGGCTCTCATGGACGGGTACGAGGTGATGCCGATGGCGGAGGCCGCGCCGATCGGTGACATCTTCTGCACCGCCACCGGCGACAAGCACGTGGTCGCCCACGATCACCTCGCCGTGATGAAGGACGGCGCGATCGTCTGCAACACCGGGCACTTCAACGTCGAGATCGACATCCCCGCGCTGAAGTCGCTCTCGGTCGCGACGCGGGAGGCCCGGAACCTCGTCGAGGAGTTCACGATGGCCGACGGCAGGCGCATCTATCTGCTCGCGGACGGCCGACTGGTCAACATCTCGGCGGCGGAGGGCCACCCGGCGATCGTCATGGACATGAGCTTCGCCAATCAGGCGCTCGCCACGGAGTACGCCGTGCAGAATGCAGCGTCCCTCGAGCCGAAGGTGTATCCGGTTCCGACCGAGATCGACGAGGAGATTGCACGGCTGAAGCTGGAGACCATGGGTGTCGACATCGACAGGCTGAGCGAGGAGCAGGCGAAATACCTCGCGTCCTGGGACGAAGGGACGTAGACATAGCGATGCTCGAACCTGAGGCGATCCTCAGGCTCGAGGCCGACCGGGTCGTCGTGCTCGACCAGCGCCGGCTGCCGCTCGAGGAGGTCGAGCTCGAGTGTCGCACGGCCGCCGACGTGGCCGAGGCGATCCGCGAGCTCGCGGTGCGCGGCGCGCCGGCGATCGGGGTCGCCGCCGCCTACGGTTACGCGCTGGCGGCGGCGAATCGCGAGGACCTCGACCAGGCCGATCGTGTTCTGCGCACGTCCCGGCCGACCGCGGTCAACCTCGCCTGGGCGCTCGACCGGATGCGCGACGACCCGAGCGCCGAGCACGCCCGCCAGATCCACCGAGACGAGGTCGCGCGCTGCAAGGCGATGGCCGACCACGCCGCCGCGCTGCTCGAGCCGGGCACACGCGCACTGACCCACTGCAACGCCGGCGGCCTCGCGACCGGGGGCTACGGCAGCGCTGTGGGTGCGCTGATCGCGGCCCGCGAGAGGGGCCTCCTCGAGCACGTGTGGGTCGACGAGACTCGGCCGCTCCTCCAGGGAGCGCGCCTGACGGCCTGGGAGCTCGAGCACGCCTCCGTCCCGCACGCCGTGATCGCCGACAGCGCGGCAGGGTCGCTGATGGCGGCCGGCGAGGTCGACTGTGTCGTGACCGGTGCCGACCGGATCGCAGCCAACGGCGATACGGCGAACAAGATCGGGACGTACACCCTCGCCGTGCTGGCGCGACATCACGCCGTGCCGATGTATGTCGTCGCGCCGAGCTCCACGCTCGACCTCGAGACGCCGGACGGGACCGCGATCCCGATCGAGGAACGCGATCCCGCGGAGATCACTGCGCGATTCCGCGCACGCAATCCGGCGTTCGACATCACCCCCGCAGAGCTCATCACAGCGATCGTCACCGAGTCCGGGGTGCACCGTCCGCCGTACGCATCTTCGCTGCTCGAGACGGCGGTGACGGCATGAAGGCCGTCGTGCTGGCCGCGGGTTACGCCACCCGGCTTCGACCCCTCACCGACACCTGGGCCAAGGAGCTCCTTCCGGTCGGTGGCAAGCCGATCGTCGACTGGATCCTCGATGCGATCGCCGCCGTCGATTCCGTCGACGAGGTGCACCTGGTCACGAACCATCGCAAGGCAGCGGCGTTCGACGAGTGGGCGAACGGACGCGGCGTGCGTTTGCATGACGACGGGACGACGTCCAACGACGATCGGCTCGGCGCGATCGGCGACCTTCGGTTCGTCGTGGAGAGTGCGGGGCTCGACGACGATCTGCTCGTGATCGCCGGAGACAACATCTTCGAGTTCTCGCTCGCGGACTACGAGTCGTTCTGGCGGGCGCAGGGTGTGGCGAGTGCGGTGGCCGTTCGCGACGTCGGCTCGCTCGAGCTCGCGACGCACTACGGAATCGTCTCGGTCGATCCGCACGGCCGCCTCGTCGATTTCGTCGAGAAGCCGGCCGACCCGCCGTCGACGCTCGCAGCGACGGCGACGTACCTCTTTCATCGCTCGCATATCTCGTTGCTGGACGCATACCTGTCCGGTGGGCACTCGTCGGATCAGCCCGGCCGTTTCGTCGAGTGGCTGTGCCGGCGTGAGCCGGTCTACGGCTGGCAGTTCGAGGGCGCCTGGTACGACATCGGCGACAGCGAGCAACTGCTGGCGGCGGACAACCGCCTGCGGGCGGAGCAGGGCTTGCCCGAGCGGGCGGTGTACTCGCCCGACGGCCCCGACTGACCGCGCGGCCGGCAGCCTGCCGGTCACTCTTTTCACAGAGTTGGAACAGACACGGCACACCTTTCGCCGTAGCTTGGTCGGCGTGGCTCGTCGACCTCATCCTTCCCGGGCGCTGCGTTGCCTGCGGCGCATCGGCCGACCTGCTCTGCTCTGGGTGCCGCGGGTCGCTGCGGTCGCTGTCCGGGCCTTGCTGTGCACGCTGCGGAGCGCCGACCGCCTGGCCGGTGGAACGGTGCGCCGAGTGCATCGGCCGACGGCTCGCGTTCGCATCCGCGCGCGCAGCCGTGATCTATGCCGGACCTGCGCGTGCGCTCGTGCACGGCTGGAAGGAGCGCGGGCTCCGCCGTGGCGCCGGTCTCGCTGCCGACCTCGTCCTCTCGCGGCTCGCGGCGCCGATCGCCGATGTCGTCACGGCCGTGCCGCCGGACGGGGAGCGGTTGCTCCGACGTGGACACCACCCCGCCGGGGCGCTGGCACAGGCGCTTGGGGTCGGCTGGAACCTGCGGGTGGCGCACCTGCTGACGCGGACGCGGGCATCGTCGCGGCAGACCGGGCTTCGGCTCGACGAGCGCCGCAGGAACGTGGTCGGCGCCTTCGCGGCGCGCGGCGCGATCCCACGAGCCGTGCTGCTCGTCGACGACGTGTACACGACGGGGGCGACGGTTTCCGCAGGCGCCACTGCGCTTCGGGCAGCCGGAGCACACACGGTCCACGTCGTCACATTCGCGCGCACAGTGCGGTGACCGGTAGTTCCCCCGGATTGCCTCGACGAATCGCTGCGGTAGTCTGCGGGTACGGCTTGACCACCACCAAGGAGGCGGACAATGAGGCTTCAGGTGAAGGGCAAGAACGTGGAGGTCACCCCGCCGATCCGTGAGTACGCCGAGCGAAAACTCGCAAAGATCGGGAAATTGCTCGCCGAGCAGACGCAGGTCGAGCTCGAGCTCTCGGAGCAGCGCAACCCGTCGATCGCGGCGAACAGCGTCGCCGAGGCGACCATCTTCACGAAGGGCTCGACCCTGCGGGCACGTGAGGCCTCGCCCGACATGAGGATGTCGATCGATCAGCTCGTGGAGAAGCTCGACCGCCAGGTCAAGCGCTACCGCGAGATGCGCGTCGTCGAGCCTCGCCGCCACGCCGAGAAGGGCGGCTGAGTCGATCCGCCTCTTCCGGCGCAAGGAGCCGTTGCACAAGCGGCTCGCCGATGCGGGTGGCCTGACGGATGCGCCGGCCCCGGCTCCGCCGGCCGCGCAGCCACCCGGGTTCGACGGCGAACAGCGCGGCGAGCCCGGGATCCACGGCGTGCCGCGTGCGCGTCGTTTCGACGTGGTCACGACGGCCCGCGCCGAAGACATCGAAGGCGACCTCGTTCGGTTCGTCACGCTGTCCGACGGGACGGCTGTGCTGACGCAGGACGAGGATGCACAGCAACGCGACGGCTCGCTCGCGCCGCTGCAGGAAGCGGTGGAGGCATCGGTCGACCGTCCCTATCGGGTCGAGGCGGTGCGGCGCGGCCCCGACCTCTGGGCCGTGGCAGCGAGGCGCGTCGAGCTGGTGTCGGCGCCGGGGCTCGGCGGAGAGGAGGCGGAGCTCGTCTCGACACGCGACGGGCGCACGCTCCGCGTCGACGGGCAGCCCCGGTTCGGATCGGTGCCGGCGTTCGAACTGGCCGGCGAGGCACAGGGCCCGGAATACGTCGTGCATGCAGAACGGGTCGACGGCGACGTGTGGGAAGTCCAGGTGGCCGCCCTGTGACTGCCCTGGTGGGCGGTACCCTGTCTGGCTGATGCCCGGCGTATCGTTCGAAAAAGCCCTGCGGTTCGGCGAGGGGCGGCGGCTGAAGCGCCTCGCCGAGCAGGCCGCGTACATCGGGACGCTCGAGCCGGAGTTCCAGCAGCTCTCGGACGATGCGCTGCGCGCGAAGACGGCCGAGTTCCGCCAGCGTCTCGAGAACGGCGAGTCGCTCGAGGACGTGCTCTTCGAGGCGTTTGCCGCGGCTCGTGAGGCGCGTGTGCGCGAGTCGGACCAGCGGATTTTCGACGTGCAGATGATGGGCGGCATCGCGCTCCACGAAGGCGACATCGCCGAGATGAAGACCGGCGAGGGGAAGACGTTCGTCGCGAGCCTGCCGCTCTATCTGAATGCGCTGCCCGGCACCGGTGTTCATCTCGTGACCGTCAACGACTACCTCGCGCACCGCGACGCCGAGTGGAACCGCGGCGTCTACGAGCGCCTCGGGATCACGGTCGGCGCGATCGAGAACATGATGCCGTTCGACCAGCGGAAGTTGGCATACGCCGCCGACATCACGTACGGGACGAACTCCGAGTTCGGCTTCGACTACCTCCGCGACAACATGGCGATCTCGCTCGACGCCGTCGTCCAGCGCGGGCACGAGTATGCGATCGTCGACGAGGTCGACTCGATCCTGATCGACGAGGCACGGACGCCGCTGATCATCTCCGGCGAGCCGACCACCGCCGCGAAGACCTACTACGACTTCGCGCGCGTGGTGAAGGGCCTCGACGGAGTGCAGTCCAAGAACACGAAGCTCGAGGACGAGGTGCTCGCACAGGAGCACGACTACCTGTTCGACGAAAAGCACAAGACGGTCTCGCCGACGGAGAGCGGGATCGAGAAGGTCGAGCGCGCGCTCCGCATCGACCACCTGTACGCGGCGAACAACGTGCAGCTCGTCAACCATCTCACGCAGGCGTTGAAAGCGCAGGCACTGTTCAAGCGCGACGTCGACTACGTCATCCAGGACGGCGAGGTGAAGATCGTCGACGAGTTCACGGGCCGCATCATGGAGGGTCGCCGGTGGAGCGAGGGCCTGCACCAGGCGATCGAGGCGAAGGAGGGTGTCGCGATCCAGGAGGAGCATCAGACGCTCGCGACGATCACCCTCCAGAACTACTTCCGCCTCTACGACAAGCTCGCCGGCATGACCGGTACGGCGAAGACCGAGGAGAAGGAGTTCGTCGAGATCTACGGCCTGAACGTCGTCGAGATCCCGACGAACGTGCCCGTCGAGCGTGACGACCGCAACGACTTCATCTTCAAGTCTGTCGGGGCGAAGTTCGACGCCGTCGTCGGCGACATCAAGGAGCGCCATGCCAAGGGCCAGCCGGTGCTCGTCGGCACGATCGCCGTCGAGACGTCCGAGTACCTGAGCGAGCTCCTGAAGCGGCAGGGTGTGCCGCACAACGTGCTGAACGCAAAGGAGCACGCTCGCGAGGCCGAGATCATCAAGGACGCGGGCGAGGCCGGCGCGGTCACGATCGCGACCAACATGGCCGGCCGCGGCGTCGACATCAAGATCGACGACAAGGTGCGCGAGACCGGCGGGCTGTACGTGCTCGGTACGGAGCGTCACGAGGCGCGCCGCATCGACAATCAGCTTCGCGGCCGCTCGGGCCGCCAGGGTGACCCCGGCGAGACGCGCTTCTACCTCTCCGGACAGGACGACCTGGTGCGGCTGTTCGCGGGCGACCGCATCCAGAACATCATGGAGCGGTTCAAGCTGCCCGAGGACCAGCCGATGGAGGCCTCGATCCTCTCGCGGCAGATCGAGAACGCGCAGAAGAAGGTCGAGGAGCAGAACTTCGTCGCACGGAAGAACGTGCTCAAGTACGACGACGTCATGAATGTCCAGCGCAAGGTGATCTACGAGCAGCGAAACCGTGTGCTGCACGGCGAGGACCTCGGCGACGACATCCAGGAGGTGTGGTTGCCCGAGGTGATCTCCGACGTCGTGTCGGTCTACACCGAGTCGGAGCTGACGGAGGACTGGGATCTCGACGGCCTCGTGGCAGCGATGGAAGCCGTCTACGGCACCGGTGTCACGGTGGAGGAGCTGAAGGGCCTCGACCGCGAAGCGATCGTGCAGGAGTTCGCCGACGACGCGATCGATGCGTACGCGGAACGCGAGGCCGAGCTCGACAAGATTCAGCCGGGCCTGATTCGCGATCTCGAGCGGTTCATCGTGTTGCAGACGGTCGACGTCCGCTGGCGCGAGCACCTGGAGAACATGGATTACCTCCGCGAGGGCATCCATCTGCGGGGGATGGCCCAGAAGGACCCGCTCGTCGAGTACCGCAACGAGGGTCACGTGATGTTCCAGGACCTGAACCGCTCGATCCGCGAGGAGGTCGTCACGCTGATCTTCCACGCCGAGGTGACCGCCGACGAGAGCCAGCTGCAGCAGGTCGCGAACGGCGACGGCGCCGTCGAGAACCTGAGCTACGAGCACAGCTCGCTGGCGGGTGCCGATGCGATCATGGCCGCGGGTGGGACGTCGACGCTCGCTGCCGGAGGCGGCGGCTCGGTCGCCACGCCGGTGGCGCAGAGGCCGAAGGTGAACTCCGCGGCCGAGAACATCGGCCGCAACGACCCCTGCTGGTGCGGCTCGGGCAAGAAGTACAAGAAGTGCCACGGCGCCTGGAGCACCTATCGCAGTGACATTCGCGGCCGGGCGACACAACTGCTCATTGTGAAAGTGCTCTCAGGGCGCCCGATCCGCCGCTCGCCGACGGCGTCATCCGCCTCGACCGGATGAGCCGGGGTGACCTGTCGGATCTTCTCGAGCTCGTCGAGGACGAGGCGATCAAGGAATTCACGCTGGTGCCGACTGCGGCAGGCGAGTCGTTCGTGCGCTCGTGGATCCGCGGATACGAGGATGGTTGGCGCGGGGGCACACGCGCGGGCTTCATCGTGCGCTCCGTCGAAGGCCACTTTCTCGGTTTTGCCTCCATGTTCAGGCTCGACCTGCCGGCCCGCGAGGCGGAGATCGGCTACGCCGTCGCCCCGGCGGCACGGGGGCGGGGCGTGGCCGGGCGCGCGCTGGCCCTTCTGACCGGCTGGGGCCTCGATGAGCTTGGGCTCGAGCGGCTCGAGCTGCGCATTGCCGTGACAAACCCTGCTTCGGAGCGCGTCGCGACGCGCGCCGGATACACACGGGAGGGGATTCTCCGTCGCGTGCACTTCAAGGAAGGCCGGCGCGTCGATCTCGGCGTCTGGTCACGCCTGCGCGGCGACGAGCCGAACGCATAGTCTCTCACTGTGAGCGTGGCGGACCCTCGGGTACTCGCCCGCGAGGCAATTATCTCGACCGTTGTCGCAGCGAGCCTCGCGTCGATTCTGGTCTGGCTGGGGCCACCCGGCGTCGATCTCGCTGCGCACGTGTACCAGCGCACCTTCCTGATCCAGCACGGGTTCCTGCTCTGGAACAACTTCTGGTACGCGGGCCGGTACACGTTCGTCACGTACAGCCTCCTCTACTACCCGCTTGCGGCGGTGCTCGGGATCAAGGTGCTCGCCGTCGCGACGATTGCGACTGCCTCACTGGCTTTCACGCTCGTCGCATTGCGCCAGTGGGGCGACTCGGCGCGCCTCTCGAGCCGTGCCTTCGCCGTGCTGTGGGCCGGGATCGTCCTCTCGGCGGCGTTCCCGTTCGCGCTCGCGATGGCGTTCGCGCTTCTCTCACTTTGGGCGCTCCAGTCGGGCCGCCGGGGCCGGTTCGCCCTGTGCGCAGCGCTCTGTCTGGCTGCGAGCCCGCTCGCGTTCATGCTGCTCGGGGTGCTGCTCGGCGGTGCCGCGCTGGCGCGTCGCAGCTTGCGCGACGCCCGATTCCCGCTCGCGATCATGCTCGCCGGAGCTGCGCTCGAGCTCGCGCTCTACAGGCTGTTCTCCGACGGCGGCTCGTTCCCGTTCGGCGTCTGGCAGCTGGCAGCCGCGCTGCTCTTCTGCGGGATCGGGCTGATCGCGACGTGGAATGTCCCGTCCGCAGGGCTGCTTCGCGGGCTGTTCTTCGTCTACCTGATCGTGTGCCTTGCCACCTTCGCGGTGCCTTCTGACGTCGGCTCGAACATCGAGCGCATCCGCTACGCCGCGCTGCCGATCGCGGTGCTCGCGCTGTCGTTGCGACGGTGGCGTCCGCTTGCGCTCGTAGTGCCCGCGCTCGTCCTCGCGGCGGCCTGGAACGTCACGCCGATCGTGTCGAGCTACGCCAGCGCCAGGGCCGAATCCGGGCATGCGGCGACGTACTGGCAACCCGCGATCGAGTACCTCCACCGGCATTCGAGCCTCTCCTACCGGGTGGAGGCCGTCGACACGGTCGACCACTGGCCGGCGGTCTATCTGCCCGACGCCGGGATACCGATCGTCCGGGGCTGGTACCGGCAGAGCGACTTTCCGCAGAACGAAGTGCTCTACGACCACCCGCTCCGGGCGCTTGCCTACAGGGCGTGGCTTCGCTCGCTGGGCGTCCGTTACGTCGTTCTCTCCGACGCGACGCCGGACTACAGCTCCCAGCTCGAGGCGCAGCTGCTTCGGAGCGGCCGATCAGGGCTCGTGCGAGTCTTCCGAGCGGCGCATGTCGCCGTGTACGAGCTCCCGAGCGCGCGGTCGATCGTCGTCGGCCCCGGGCTCGCGAGCGTCGAGTGGCTCTGGCCGACGCGGATGGTGCTCCTCGTGGACAAGCCCGGCAATTACCGCGTCGCGCTGCGGTGGTCGCCGTACTGGCGGGCTCGTCAAGGGTGCGTCTCCCGCGGGCCCGACGGGATGGTCCGCCTGACGGCCGCGCATGCAGGCCTGATCGACCTGAGCATGAGCCCGAACCTGTCACGCGGTCTCGCGACGCTCGCCGGTGTCGACGCGAAGCGCAGATGCGATTGATCCGGCAACACGCCTATATACGATGCGCGCATGACCGACGAAGGGAAGCCGATCACCGAGCAGCTCGACGAGCTCGGGGCCCAGCTCGACTGGGTCCGGGAGTACCTTTGACCCCGCCGCGCTCGAACGCCGGGTCACCGAGCTCGAATCGGAGCTGAGCGCCCCGGGCTTCTGGGACGACCAGGCGCACGCCGCCAAGGTGTCGGCCGAGCACGCACGGACGTCGCGCAAGCTCGATGGGTACCGCGCGCTGCAGCACGAGTATGAGGATGCGCGCGAGCTCGCGGCGATCGAAGGCGGGGAGCTGGACGACGAGATCGCAGCGTCGCTCCGTCCGCTGAGAGACGAGCTCGAGCGTCTCGAAGAGGCCGCGCTGTTCGACGGGGAGTACGACGCCGGTGATGCCGTCGTCACGCTCCAGTCCGGCACCGGCGGCACGGACGCGCAGGACTGGACGGAGATGATGCTGAGGATGTACGAGCGCTGGGCGGCGACGCGCGGCTTCAACGTCGAGTTGCTCGAAGCGAGTCCCGGGGAGGAGGCCGGCCTCAAGTCGGGCACCTTCACGGTCGGTGGCGAGAACGCGTACGGGATCTTGAAGGCCGAACGCGGGAAGCACCGTCTCGTGCGCCAGAGCCCGTTCGACGCCGCGCACCGTCGGCACACCGCATTCGCGACCGTCATCGTGGCGCCTCTGCTCCCTGCAGACGCCGATGTCGAGATCGACGAGAGCGACCTGAGGATCGACACCTACCGCGCCCAGGGTGCAGGTGGGCAACACGTCAACAAGACCGACAGCGCCGTCCGGATCACCCATCTGCCGACGGGGATCGTCGTCCAGTGCCAGAACGAGCGCTCGCAGTCGGCGAACAAGCAGACCGCGATGCGGGTGCTCAAGGCGCGGCTGGTCGAGCGTGCGGAAGAGGAGAGGGAGGCGCTGCTGGCGAAGGAACGGGGAGGATCGGCCGACACCGGCTTCGGCGGCGCGTCGATCCGGTCGTACTACCTCCACCCGACCCAGCTCGTGAAGGACACGCGAACCGGCTACGAGACAGGAAACGCCCAGGCAGTGCTGGACGGCGACCTCGACGGCTTCATCCGCGAATACCTTCTTGCGCGAGCTGCAGGGAGAATCGTCTAGTGCCCACAGAAAGGGGCACCGACGGGTGAGCTACACTTGGCCGAACCTTCGCGCCAGTGCCGTCCGGTGGGCGGCGCCGTCACCGAATCGTGCAAGAGACTGAGCTGACACCTCCCGAAGCGACCGCTGTCGTCGACGAGCCGCCACTTCCGGCGAGCAGCCCGCCGTCGGCGGGGTCGATGATCGTGTTCGACTCGGTCACCAAGGTGTACGAGCCGGACGTGACGGCGCTGAGTGATGTCACGTTCCACATCGACAAGGGCGAGTTCGTGTTCATCGTCGGCGCGTCGGGCTCGGGCAAGTCCACACTCGTGCGGCTGCTGCTCAAGGAGCTCGAGCCGACCACGGGCAAGATCGTGCTCGGTGGCCGCGAGCTCGGCCGGTTGAAGCGGAGCAAGGTGCCGATGCTGCGTCGCAACATCGGCTGCGTGTTTCAGGACTTCAAGTTGCTGCCGAACCGCACGGCATCCGAGAACGTCGCCTACGCGCTCAAGGTGCAGGGCGAGTCTGCGACGGCGGTGCGCAAGAAGGTTCCCGAGGTGCTCGCGATGGTGGGCCTCTCACACAAGATGAACTCGCTCCCCGACGAGCTCTCCGGCGGCGAGCAGCAGCGCGTTTCGATTGCGCGCGCGTTCGTCAATCACCCGCCGCTGCTCGTCTGCGACGAGCCGACCGGCAACCTCGATCCGGACACGTCGGTCGGCATCATGCAGCTGCTCTACCGCATCAATCGCAGTGGAACGACCATCCTGATGGTGACCCACGACCGCGAGATGGTCGACAAGATGCGCAAGCGGGTGATCCAGCTCGAGCACGGCCGCCTCGCGCGCGACGAACGCCGCGGAGGGTACGCCGGGGAATGAGACGGAAATGAGCGTGCGCGGGAAGCTGCTCGTCTCGGAGGCGTGGAGGTCGCTCGGCGCCAACCTGTCGACGACGGTTGCCGCGACGATGACGGTGCTGATCGGGATGTTCCTGCTCGGCCTGTTCATCGCTCTCGGCAGCTGGACGGTGTCGTGGTCGAACCACGTGAAGAAGGAGCTCGTCGTCAAGGTCTACTTCGACGGGCATCCCGCCGCGACCGCTGCGCAGAAGACGGCGCTCGTCCGCCGGCTCGAGCAGAGCCCCTACGTGAAGGCGGGCGGCATCAACTACATCAACCCGGAGCACGCGCTGGAAATCATGAAGAAGCGCTATCCGGATCTCACCCGAGATCTCACCTCGAACCCGTTCCCCGCGGAGCTCGAAGTGACGCCGAACAAGGCCGAGAACGTCGACAAGCTCTACGACTCGATCGTCCTCCCGCACAAGCCGCCCGGAGTGTCGACCGTGAACGACGGGAAGCGCGTCTCGCACCGGATCCTGCAGGTCGCGCACGTGATCGAGGTCGTGTTCGTCCTGGCGACGCTCATCCTCCTGGTCGCCTCGATCCTCCTGATCTCGAACACGATCCGGCTCTCGATCTTCTCGCGGCGACGTGAGATCGAGGTGATGAAGCTCGTCGGTGCGACGAACTGGTTCGTGCGCGGCCCGTTCATGCTCGAGGGGCTGTTCTGCGGCCTCGCGGGGTCGCTGCTCGCCGTGTTCTTCATGCTGCTCGGCAAGACGATCGCGCTGCCGGCGATCCTGCCGCACCTCACGGGGGACGCTGACGTGAAGGCGCTCGCCTTCCCGCTGACGGCGCTGATCCTCGTCGCGATGGGCCTCAGCCTCGGCGCGATCGGCTCCGGGCTGACCATCCGCCGCTTCCTCCGCATCTGATCACCGTGGCGGCCCGCGTCTCGGCGGGTGCGCGGTCGGGGATCAGGCGGCACCCGGCGGCTCTCGCGCTGGCCGCGGCGGTCGTCGTCGCCTTCGCGATCGGGCTGATCGTGCGGCCGGTGCCGCCCCGGGCGAAGCCGCCGAGCGAGCTCGACCAGGTCCGGACGGTGCTCGAGCGGCAGTACTACAAGCGGCTCTCGCGGGCGGAGCTCGCGAGCACGTCGATCCCGAAGCTGATCGCATCGCTGCACGACCGCTATACGACATACCTGACGCCGGCGGAGTACCTCGTGGCGCGAAGGCAGTTCGCGGCCGGCTACGGGGGCATCGGGATCACGGTCGCGCCGACGCCCGACGGCCTGATCGTGCGCCGGGCGTGGGTCGGATCGGTGCACGCACGAGGGATCCGACCCGAAGACCTCATCCTGGCCGTCAACGGGAAGGCGACGAAGGGGATGGCCTATCGCGAGGCAGTCGGGCGCATCCTCGGCGCGCCGGGGACGACGGTCCGGCTGCGCATCCAGCGTGGGCTGCGCACCTTCGAGGTGGCGTTGAAGCGGCGGCGGTTCGAAGCTCACCCCGTGCACTCCAGGCTCGCCGGAAAGGTCGGTGTCGTCCGGATCTCCGCGTTCGTGCAGGGGTCGGCGAGCGAGACGCGGGCTGCCGTTCGCAGGCTCCGCGCGGAGGGGGCGACCGCCTACGCGATCGATCTTCGCAACAACCCCGGCGGACTGCTCGACCAGGCGGTGCAGGTCGCCTCGCTCTTCCTGCGCGACGGCTCGACGATCGTGTCGCTCGCTGGGGCGCACCGGCCCCTGCGGACGTACGACTCGAAGGGCGATCTCGCCGTCTCGGCTCCCCTGGCGGTGCTCGTCGACCACCGCAGCGCGAGCGCCTCCGAGGTCGTCGCGGGCGCCCTCAAGGACTACGCACGCGCGACGATCATCGGCCGGTCGACGTTCGGCAAGTCGCTCGTCCAGCAGATCTACCAGCTGCCGTCCGGCGCGGCGTTGAAGCTGACCGTGGCCCGGTACCTGACTCCCGCCGGATACGTGATCTCGCGCGGGGGCATCCAGCCTGACATACCCTCGCGCCACGCCCTTGCCGCCGCACTCCGCTTCTTCTCTGGTCGTCGAAGTTAGCCGTCGCGGCCGGCTGCTGATCGGCGAGCCGTACTTCACGCCGGGCGTGCCGATCGTGCTCGAGACGAAAGGGAGCGGCGGCGTCGGACCGGGCGAGCTCGCGCTCGTGCGCACCGGCCGCGGCCGGGCAACGGTGGAGCGCGCCCTCGGATCGGCGAACCGCATCGAGGACGTGCTCGAGGCGCTGCTGGTCGAAAAGGGCGCGCGCGTCGCGTTCGAGCCGCACGATGCGCCGGCGCCGGTCGCAGGCGACCGGGTCGACCTGCGCGACCTCCTGACGTTCACGATCGACCCCGAGACGGCAAAGGACTTCGACGACGCGCTGTCGTTCAGGCGCGAGGACGACGGGATCCGCGCCTGGGTGCACATTGCGGACGTCTCGTACTTCGTCGGCCCCGGGACACCGCTCGACGCGCGGTGCTGCGCGGCGGGCGTTCTCGACGTACGTGCCCGGCGCGGTCGCACCGATGTTGCCCCACGAGCTCGCGGACGACCTCTGCTCCCTGCGGCCGCTCCAGGACCGGCTCTGTGTGACCGTCGAGATGCCGCCGCACGGCGAGCCGCAGTTCTACCGCTCGGTGATCCGCTCCGACGCTCGGCTGACCTACGGACAGGCCGAGGCACGCGACGTGCCGGCCGCGGTGGCCGAAGCCCTGGAGCTGAACGACGCGCTCGCGCGCGACTGGCGAGCGCGGCGATTCGCGCGTGGAGCGCTCCAGGTGCAGACACCCGAGGTCGTCTTTCTCTTCGACGGCGACGGTGGAGTAGCCGATGCCCGGCTCGAGGGCGAGCCGCAGGCGCACATGCTGGTCGAGGAGCTGATGATCCGTGCAAACGAGCATGTCGGCGCCTTCCTGGCCGCGCGTCGTCGCGAGACGCTCTACCGGGTGCACGAGCGGCCCGACCCGCCGGCGGTCGAGCAGCTGCTCGCCAAGCTCGCCGACCTCGACGTTCCCACGCCGCCCGCGCCCGACCGGCTCACCGCGGAGCAGGCGGCGCGGCTCGCGGGTGCGATCTCGCTGCGCGTGGCCGAGTACACGGCGGCCGCAGGTCGTGGCCGCGAGGCCTTCCCGTCACTCGTGCTGCGAGCGCTCAAGCAGGCGCGCTACGACCCGCGGAACCTCGGCCACGCCGGGCTCGCGAGCTCAGCCTACTGCCACTTCACGTCACCGATCCGCCGGTACCCCGACCTCGTCGTGCACCGGTCGCTCCTGCGTGAGCTCGGCCTCACCGACGACCTGCTCCCCGCAGACCTGCACTCGCTGGCCGAGCACGCGTCCGAACGAGAGCGCGAGGCGGCCCAGCTCGAGTACCTCGCCGACGAGATCTGCGCCGCCTGGCTCCTCGAGCGCAGGCTCTACGACGCAGGGTGGGACGCGTCCTTCGAGGGGGAGATCGTCGGGCTGATCGGCTCCGGCCTCTTCGTGCGTTTCGGCGAGGTGTTCGAGGGGTTCCTGCCGGCCCGCCGCCTGCACGGGGAGTTCTTCGAGCTGAATCAGGTCGGCACGGCCCTGGTCGGTCGAACGACCGGGCGCCGGTACCGGCTCGGCGACCCGCTGGCGGTGCGGGTCGAGTCGATCGCGAAGAACGAGGGGAAGGTCGAGCTGGCTCTCGGCGCTAGACGAGCCGGCGCTGCTGAGCCCAGCGCGTGAGCTCGTGCCTGGACGACAGCTGCAGCTTGCGCAGCACGCTCGAGACGTGCGCCTCGACGGTCTTGACCGACAGGTGGAGGCGGGCCGCGATCTCCTTGTACCGGTAGCCGCGGGCGATCAGCTGCAGCACTTCGCGCTCGCGTGCGGTCAAAGCGTCGAGCTCCTCGTCTGATCCGACCACGCCCCCCGCCGAGAACGCGTCCAGGACGAAGCCGGCGAGACGCGGCGAGAACACCGCGTCCCCTTCGGCCACGCGCTCGATCGCGTCGGCGAGCTCGTCGCCGGAGATCGTCTTGGTCACGTAGCCGCGGGCGCCCGCGCGGATCACGGCGATCACATCCTCGGCCGCGTCCGAGACCGAGAGCGCGAGGAACTTGACTCCGGGGCGCTCCGGAGCAACGGCCGCAATCACCCCCTCGCCGCCGCCGTCCTCGAGGTGGACGTCGAGGAGCACGACCTCGGGATCGAGGCGTCGGATCAGCGGTACCGCGTCCGCGACGCTCCCTGCCTCGCCGACGATGTCGACGGCGTCCCCGAGCTCGCCGCGCACGCCGGCGCGGAAGAGCGCGTGGTCGTCGACGAGGACGACGCGCCGTTTCATCGTGCCGCTCCAGGCAGGCGCAGCTCGACCTCGGTCCCCGAGCCGGGCGCGCTCACGATCGACGCCGAGCCGCCGGCGCGCGCCATCCGGCCCTCGATCGAGTCGGTCAGGCCGCGCCCCCCGGGTGCGATCGAGCCGCGGTCGAAGCCGGCGCCCCGGTCACGCACGAACACCGTGACGCCCTCCTCGGCGCACTCGGCGTAAACGGCGATCTCGTCCGATCCGGAGAACTTGGCGGCGTTCGTCATCGCCTCGCGGGCCGCGAGCACGAGTTGGCCCACCGCGTCGTCGAGCGGGGAGTCGCCCGCGCCGACGAGCTCCACGCGGACCCGATGGAGCTCTTCGACGTCAGCCGCTGCCTCGCTGAGCGCGTCGAGCAAGGTGGCTGCCTCGCCGACGCCGCTGCCGTAGAGCCAGCGGCGAAGCTCGCGCTCCTGGCGGCGCGCGAGCGAGGCGACGCGAAGTGGATCGTCGGCGTGGCGCTGTACGAGCGCGAGCGTCTGCAGCACGGAGTCGTGAACTCGCGCTGCGACCTCCGCGCGCTCGGCGAGCCGGATGCGCTCCGTCCGCTCGCCGGCCAGTTGCCAGACCCACGGCCCGACGATCAAGAGCAGCGCGCCGGCGACGGCGCCGGGGGCGACGAACGCGTTCGAGCTGCCGTTCCGGCCGAGGAAGACCACTGCACCTGCCGTCAACAGCACGACGGCGAGTACCGGAACGGACCCTCCCGGGCGCAAGGAGCCACCACGCAGAAGCATCACCGCCAACCCGGCCGTGACCAGTGTCGCCCCGGCGACGGCGAGCTTCGGCAATCCCAGCGCCAGCAGCAGGAGGGCGCCGGCGAGGGCGACGAGCGCCGCCGCCGCCCAGGGACGGCGGCTCTCCGAGTACACCCAGAGTGCGAGGTAGAGGAGGATCCCGGCGCCACCCGCGAGCGCGACGAATGCGAAGACGAGCCGGACGAGTGTCGCGTCGACGTCGAGTCGCGCCGCGATACCTCCGCAGACGCCCGCAACCACGCGGTCGCTCTCGCTGCGTTCGAAGAGTCGCTGCCGCGACCGGGTCATCTCTCGGCGCGCACCACGTCGATCCGTCCTGCACCGACGCTCGCGTCGACGGTCAACTCGGCACCCGAACCGGTCGTGATGCTCGCGTTGTGTCCGTCGTCGTGCTGGTCGAACACCCTCACGTCTCCGGCCGTTGCGTGTGCGTTAACGGCGACGTTCGTCCGCCGGGGAACGACGACACGCAGCTCCCCGACCCCGACCCGCGCGCGAACTCGGGCGGGCCCGTGGACGTTCGACAGATCCAGGCGCAGGTTGCCCACCCCGAGCGAGTACGAGGGCTTCAAGGTCGACGCACTCGCCGGCGTATAGACGCGGTCACCGACGCCGTCGCCGAGGCTGACGTGGAACCACGCGAAGGCGGAGACGACGGCGGTGACCACGACGGCAAGTACGACGGCGAGCAGCGCGACGAGCGCGAACACGAGCCTCCGCGCGCGCCGGCTGCTGCGGCCGGCGTCGTAGGTCCAGAGGATCGCCAGTCCCGCCAGCAGGACCAGCACCCAGCCGAGGCCCGCGATCGGCCAGAAGGTCGACCGGGACAGCAGGACGAGCAATGCCGCGGCGACGAGGCCGAGTCCCACCATCGGCCAGGGCCGCTGCCGGCGCTCGGCGAGCACGCGGGCAGCGATGGACTGGTCGGCGCCCTCCTCGGGAATGACGAGGACGGCAGCGAGGTAGGTGAGGATCCCGGCACCGCCCAGCACCGTCAGCACGACGAAGCCGAGGCGGAACACGGCGGGATTGAGGTCGAAGTAGCGGCCGAGGCCGCCGGAGACGCCCGCCAGCATGCGGTCGGACGAACTGCGCTCCAGGCGCTTGATTCCTTGTGTATGTGTGATGTGTTCGCTCATGTCACGAGGGTGCCTGTCGGGCGGCCCGGGGACAATCCGGATTCACCCTGGTCCGACCCTAGGTCGAAGCCAGGGTGCGAGTGACGCTACCCTCGTGGCCGATGGCCGAGAAGACGATCGCCGAGAATCGCCGCGCGCGGCACGACTACCAGCTCCTGGAGCGCATCGAGGCGGGCCTCGCGCTCACGGGAACCGAGGTGAAGTCGCTGCGCTCCGGGCGCGCGACGCTCGCACAGGCGTATGCCGAGGTGCGGGACGGCGAAGCGTGGCTCATCGGGCTCGAGATCGCGACGTACGACCAGGGGAATCGAGCGAACCACGAGCCGACGCGGTCCCGGAAACTTCTTCTTCACCGCCGTGAGATCGACTCGCTCTACGGCAAGGTGCGCGAGAAGGGGCTGACGCTCGTCCCGACGCGCCTCTACTTCAAGGACAACCGCGTGAAGGTCGAGCTTGCCGTTGCCCGCGGGAAGGAGCACCGCGACAAGCGGCGCGACCTGATGGAGCGCGACGCGAAGCGTCAGATGGAACGCGCCGTCAAGTCCCATCGCTAGCCTCCTCTCGAACGGATGAAAGCTCCTGTGCCCACGCTGTTCTCGGCCGCGCTCGCCGTCGCAGCAGTCGTCGTCTCCGTTGCGGCGGCGGCCACGACGCAGCCGAGCGTCGCGAGCATGACCCTCGGGGCTGCCGACGTTCCGGGCGCGAAGCTCGTGTCCCAGGGCAAGGTGGCGGCAGGCGGTTACGTGTCGGCGTACCAGCGAACGCTGAAGCTGTCCGCGCCGTACGGGCGCTCTCAGATCGTCGGCGTGCAGTCGGAGGGAAAGCTTGCGGCGACCGCCAAACAGGTGACGACCGATCTCGGGGTCGTCCAGCGCGTGCTCAACTCGCCCGCCGGTCGGAGAGGCTTCATCGCGGGGATCGCGGGCAACCTGCAAGTGAAGGCGTCGGCCGTCAAGCTGGGCGCCCTTCGCCATCCACATGTCGGCGACGGAACGGTCGAACTGCCGCTCAGCATCGACCTCAAGATCACGAAGGCCTACGAGAGCCTCCTCTACATGCGACTCGACCGCGTGTTCGAGCTGCTGGTGGTCGTCGGCGCGCGCCCGATCGCGCAGACGGACTCGGCGAACCTCGCGCGGATCCTCCAGGCGCACATCACGCACCAGTTGATCCCGGTCGACGTCACACCGCCCGCGATCACCGGGACGGTCGACGTCGGGCAGACGCTGACGGTCACGCCGGGGACCTGGAGCAACCCCGACGTCACGCTCGGCTACCAGTGGCAGCGGTGCGATGGAACGGGAGCGAACTGCGTCGCGATCGCGGGTGCGAACTCGACGACGTATGCGGTCGTCGCCACCGACGCGGGCGCGACGTTCTCCGTGGTCGAGACGGCGACCGATCGTTTCGGCGCGCCCACCGCGACCTCGACGGTCACATCGGCAGTGCCCGTCGCGCCTCCGGTGCCTTCACCCGGCCCGCCGCCCTCGCCCTGAGCCCTCCGGCGCGCTACGCTCAGGAAACACAAGACATACGGGGGCGCCATGGCTTCGACGTGGTCGGTTCTCCGGGTGAGCTGCAAGCCGAGGTCTCCGGTCGGCCTCGTAAAACAACCGGAACCAATGCAAGTGCGGATCACGATCTCGCACTCGCTGCCTAGTCTCTAGGGACTACGTAGCGTGTCGGCCCGGGCGAGCCCGCGTCCCGGAGCCGGCATCAACAAGCGGGCTCGGCGCCGAAGGAGAGCCACTCGCCGGAGGCGCGACATCGAAGGAGGGCTAGTCCGGCGGTAGGTCGGTCGCACACCGGCCGTCGGGCGAATCCAAAGGGCGACCTAAGCTTGTAGATGCTCGCACCGGTGCGTCCGCGGACGCGGGTTCGATTCCCGCCGCCTCCATTTTTCCTGCTCAACCAGGCCGTTCTTGAGGCCGCGCGCGCGTTAATATCGGCGCATGCCGGCGCCGAGCCGCGACTTGATTCGCGGGGTCCCGTTCTTCGCGGAAACCGACGAGACGTTTCTCGACCGGCTGGTCGGGGAGTTCAACGACCGCACGTACGCGCCGGGCGAGCTGCTCGCCGAGGAAGGCGAGCGCGGCCGTACGTTCTTCGTGATCGAAAGCGGCGAGGCCGCGGTGCTCGTGCACGGCAACGAGGTGCGAAGGCTGGGCCCGGGCGATTCGTTCGGCGAGATGGCCCTGATAGACAAGTCCGCTCGTAGCGCCACGGTCAGGGCCGACACCGAGGTTCGCGGCTATCAGTTGCCCGTCTGGAGCTTTAGGCCGATCGTCGAGAGCCATCCGGAGATGTTCTGGGCGCTGCTCGAGGCGTTGGCGCAGCGCGTTCGCGACGCGGAGTCGCGTACGTAGAAGTTCCATTGCCGGCTGGCGACCGCCGCCCGAGAAAGACGTGCCTCCGGCCGCGACGAGATCGACGAGGAAGTCTGATGCACCACCGCTGGCGTCCGCTCCTCGCGCACAACGAGAGTGCTATGGCTGGACCGATTGAAATCTTGCGCGGGTTCGCGCGTTTTTCGAAGCAAGAAGCTGCGTGAGCGCCGGCCGCCGGCGGCCCCTGAGGCTATCCCGGATACCAGACGACCCGCGCTTCGTCGGGGTGGCGCTCGTAGCTCCATGCTTCTTCCACCAGCCGCTCGAGGTCGTAGCGTGGGCGCCAGGCGAGCAGGAACTTCGCTTTCGCGTTGTCGAGCCAGGTCGAGTGGTACGGCGTGCGGATCTCGACCGTGGGCAGGCCGCGGGACTCGGCGAGGTGGGCGCCGAGCTCTCCGTAGTCGACCGGCTCGTCCATGCAGATGTTGAACGTCTGACGCCGTGCGGCCGGCTGGTCGAGAGCGGCGAGGATCGCGTCCACCAGATCCTCGACGTGAACGAAGTTTCGCTTCACCGGCCGCCCGTCCTCGTCGAGCATCACCGGCACCGCTTCTCGCTCGACGTAGGCATCCGCCTGTTCGGCGCCGACGAGGTCGCGCCAGCGCGGCCCACCGAATACGTCCTCCCCGAACGAGAGCTGGTACCGGAAGTCGTCCTTCTCCATGATCCACGGCGCCCGCAGACAGCAGTAGTCGAAGTCGTACTGCAGGCCGTACTGCTCGAGCATCACTTCCTCGAGCACCTTCGACAGCGCGTAGCAGCCGGGGTAGGCCGTGTGCGGCTGCGTCTCGGTGACGGGGAGGGGATGCGGATAGAAGAAGTGCCCGACCGCGGCGTCTCCGCCGACCAGGACGAGCCGCCGGAAGGTG
Organism: uncultured Thermoleophilia bacterium; assembly: GCA_963851065.1. Classification (GTDB taxonomy): domain Bacteria; phylum Actinomycetota; class Thermoleophilia; order Gaiellales; family Gaiellaceae; genus PALSA-600. Next base: position 75,485 of record CAWKNW010000006.1, on the reverse strand, counting down.
GGACTGACGCGGCAGGCTTCGAGCAGCCAGAAGAGCCCCTTGACCGTGACGTCGAAGATCGTGTCGGGCGTCTCCTTGGTCGTCGCCAGGTGAATCACCTGGGTGGCGCCCTCAGTGGCGGCATCCACGACGTCGCGGTGCTCGATCGAGCCCGCGACGACCTCGAGCCGCGCTTCAGGTTGCAGCAGCCGGTTGTGGCACAGCGCTCTGATCGTGATCCCGGCTAGCCGCTCGTCGGGGGAGGAGAGCACCCTGCGGATGAACGCCTGGCCGACCTTGCCGGTCGCGCCGGTGACCAGGACCAGTGGCGCTTCGTCCACGCTTCGAGTATGACCGTTTCCGGTGATTGCGAGCGCGGCCGGAGATGCACGCTTCGTATCGTCGCCGCGGTACGCTGCACTGCGTCAGGAAGCGCGGGCCTAGTCCGCGAGCATGGGGCGACGGAAAGGTGACGACGCGATGGTCGGTCGGCGTGTTTCCGCTGCGGCGGCATTGGTGTGCCTGGTGGCTGCCGTAGTCGCGGCCGTGATCGAGCTCGTGCGCGATCTCCCCCGCGGCCTGGTGGCGATCGCGCTGCTCGCCGCCGGCCTCCTGGTGGCATGGCAAGCGCTGCTGCGGAGGGGCCCCGCCAGGAGCGTTCTCGCGGCCGGCGTCGGGCTGCTGGTTCTCGGGGCTGTCGTCGTCGTGCTGTCGGGTGACCGTTTCGGCTTCGGTCTTGCGGCCATTGCGCTCCTGATCCTGGGCGTCGCGATCGCCAGGCCGGTGTTCCGCGTCGACGCGACGCTTCAGGCCGCCGTCCCACCGAGGCGCGCGGTCGTCGTGTGGAACCCCCGGTCGGGCGGCGGCAAGGCCGTGAGCAACAACCTCCCCGACGAAGCGCGCGCACGCGGGATCGAGCCGATCGAGCTGAAGCCCGGCGACGACCTCGCACAGCTCGTCCGCGACGCGGTGGCCCGGGGAGCCGACGGACTGGCGGCCGCCGGTGGTGACGGCACCCAGGCCCTGGTGGCCTCGATCGCCGCCGAGCACGATCTCCCGTTCGCGTGCATCCCAGCCGGTACCCGCAACCACTTCGCGCTCGACCTAGGAGTCGACCGGGACGACGTCGTGGGCGCGCTCGACGCGTTCGTCACCGGCGGCGAGGAGCGCCGGGTCGACCTCGCCGAGATCAACGGCCGCGTGTTCGTGAACAACGTGTCGTTCGGGCTCTACGCCGAGGCCGTGCAGCGGCAGGGATACCGCGACGCCAAGCTACGCACGATCCTCGACACGGCGCCCGACGCGCTCGCCGCGCAACACGACGGGTCGATCGCCGAGCTGGGCTGGCGCGGCCCGGACGGCCGCGCGCACGAGTCGGCGGCGGTGATCCTGGTGTCGAACAACGCCTACCGCCTGGGGCGGGTCGTCGGCTCGGGCATGCGTCCTCGGATGGACGCAGGCGAACTGGGCCTCGCCGTGTTGCAGACACCGCAGGCCCACAGAGCGGGCCGCCCCTGGGAGCAATGGTCGGCTCCCGACTTCGAGGTGACGGCGTCGCAGCCGGTGCCGGTGGGAGTCGACGGCGAGGCGTTCGTGCTGGACCCGCCGCTTCGGCTCGTCAGCCGGCCGCGGGCGCTGCGGGTGCGCATCGCGCCGCAACACCCGGGTGCCTCACCGTCGGCCGGGCTCCCGAAGGGGGCTCTCGACACGCTGCGACGGCTGCTCGCCGTAGCCGCCGGACGGGACGGAAGGTAGCGGCAACCGTGCCGGCCGGACGGTGGCGGACTGAGGAGTTCCTCGCCCGCCCGAGCCGGGCCGTCGGTTGGGGGGGCGCACTCGTCGCGCTCGTGCTTCTGCTCGCGCTCTCGATACCCGCAGGCCCTCTCACGATCGACAGCCGCTGGGCCGAGTTGATGCAGGACATCGAGACGCCGCTCCTCACGCACCTCGCGCTCGTCTTCAACGCGCTCGGGCATGGCCTCTGGCGGGCCGTCACGCTAGCCGGGATCGGACTCGCGCTACTCCTCGCGCGCCGCTGGGCCGCGCTTGCGGCCTTCGCCGTCGCTGAGGCGCTCACCCCACTACTCGCCAACCTGATCAAGTTGGCCGTCGGTCGGGAGCGCCCGCCGGGGCACATGCTCGAGGCGCACGGGACGTCGTTTCCCTCGGGCCACGCCGCCTACGCGGGCGCGACCGCGGTCGCGCTCGTCTTCCTCTTCAGCAGACCCGGTCGGAGGCGCCGACTCTGGTTCACTCTCGCGGCCACCACGATCGCCGCGATGACCTGGAGCCGGACATATCTCCAAGTGCACTGGCTCTCCGACGCCCTCGCAGGCGCCACCCTGGGCGTTGCCGTCGCCCTGCTCAGCTTCGGGGCCGCCCAACTTGTCCTCGCGCGCTCAGCAACCAAAGCGACCGTGAACTGATCACCGGCGCTCGCCCGCGCTCGTGCCGCCCGGTCGGCTCACGCGGACGATCGATCCACAACACTTCTTCCCGACACTCGATGCGGCGATCGCCGTATTTCGTCACGACTCCGGAGCAGACTGGACACGCACACCGAGCAGCCGACCCGGGACCCCAGCCCGATAGCATTCGAGCGACGAGAGGAGAGTCATGTCGAAGCCGATTGCACTGCTCGCCGTGGTTCTGGCGGGCGCCCTCGCTGCCGTTCTCTTCTTCTGGCGGAAGAGCGAAGAGTCTTGGAGCTCAATGTGGAGCGCGGCGAAGGACTCGAGTTCCTCATGGAGTGAGACGGCCGCCCATGAGTCCGGCAAGGCTGCCGACAGGGTTGCGGCGGCGGCCGACCATGCCACAGCCGCAGCGTCCGACCTTGCCGACGAGGTCAAAGGACGAGCGTCAGAAGCTGCTCACGAGGCCGGCAAGGCTGCCGAGAGGACGGCGGAGACGGCCGACGATGCCACCACCGCAGCGACCGACATTGCCGATGAGGTCAAGGGCGGCAACGCGATCTAGACCAATGGACAGGCACCTCAAGCGTTGAGCCCCGGCGCGCCTGGCGGGCTGGACCGACCCGGCCAAGGACTCCGAGCGGATGAAGTGGCTGCGCGACTATTACGAGGCGTTGTCGCCCTATTCGGAGCCCGGTGGCTACATCAACTTCATGCAGGACGACGACTACGATCGAATTCGAGACAACTACCGCCAGAACTACGACCGCCTGGTTCAGGTCAAGCGGGCCTACGATGCCGGCAATCTCTTCCACATGAACCAGAACATCGCACCGTAAGCGCGGCTCGGTCGGAATCGTGCGCGGGTTCGATTCCCGCGGCCTCCACTCATTTCTTCCCGCTCAACAGAGCGCATTTCGATCGGAACACTTGCGCCTCATCGGCGCCGATCGCCCGGGCGAGTGTTGACCAGGCTCAGGTTCGGGCAGACGGGGAGCGAGCGATAGTGAGGTACCAGCAGCCATCCGCGAGATTCAGCGCCCCAAGAACCAGGAAGAAGGCTGCCCATCCGTAGGCGCTGTACGAGAGTATGAATGCGCCAATGCCGGCCGCGACGATGCCACCGGCAATATGCGTGACCGCAAAGACGCGGAGGTGGCGGTACTCCCATGGGTTGATCAGGCGTTGCATGCCGGGTCGCGGGGGAGATGCCCACCACTCGCCCAGGCGTTTCCGAGCGGTGTTGTCGCTAGGTGCGTTCATCGGGATGCCCCGCTGTGGGCTGTGGTGCCAGCCACCCATGGTGGCATTCCTAAGGGAACGCGGTCGCCGCCAGCGCCAATCCTGACGTTGGGTCGGAGGTCGCTATCAAGTCGTGGCGGGAATCTTGCGCGGGTTCGACCCCCGCCGCTCCGATGAAGACCCGGCCGTGTTCAGGTGCCTCGTAGATCTCCGCATGCCGGTCCGCGTCGGCCCGGATGGCCGAACGGCTCGCCTGGTCGAGAGTTGGAGCCGTCGATTCGGATCGGAGGCGTGATGACCGTTGCAAAGCAAGCCGATCTCGCGGGGCCGGGGATCGGCGACTACGCCGAGCTCGAACGCGTCCTGCCGGACGACTATGAGGCGCGGCTCTCGCCGAAGGAGACGATGCAGGCCCTCTACGGCGCCAAGCGGCTGATCGAGGATCGACTCTGCGAGGAGCTGAATCTCACGCTCGTTCAGGTACCGCTGATCGTGGAGGCGGGGAGCGGGGTCAACGACAATCTCGACCGGGACGGGTCGCGCACGCCGGTCTCGTTCCACATCGCAAACGACAGAGGCGCGCATCCGATCGATGCCGAAGTCGTCCAGGCCGCGACGAAGTGGAAGCGAATGGCGCTCGCGCAGTTTGCGATGCATCCCGGTGAGGGCCTCCTCACCGACATGCGGGCGGTACGCAAGGACTACTTCCTCGATCACGACCACTCTGCCTACGTCGACCAGTGGGATTGGGAGCGCGCGATCACCCCTGCGGACCGGACGCTCGACTACCTCACCGGCACCGTGCGCTCGATCTGGAAGGTCGTCAAGGAGGCCGAGGGATATCTCCACGACCGTTTCCCGGCGCTGGCGGCTGCGCAGCGACTGCCCGAGGAGCTCACATTCATCCACGCTGAGGAGATCCTCGAGGCCTACCCCGACTTGCCGCGCAAGCAGCGCGAGACCGAGATCCTCCAGGAGATCCCGGCTCTCTTCATCTACGGGATCGGTTGGCCGCTCGCCGACGGCTACCCGCACGAGTTGCGGGCAGCGGACTACGACGACTGGTCGACCGAGACGACCTCGGCGGATGGGCGACCGATGCACGGTTTGAACGGGGACATCCTTGTGTGGAACCCGGTCACACGCCGTCGCCACGAGCTGAGCTCGATGGGAGTCCGCGTCACCAAGGAGGGGCTGCGCCGCCAGCTCGAGCTGGCGGGCCAGCTCGACTTTCTCGAGCTCCCGTATCACCAGGCGATCCTTCGCGACGAGATCCCGCTCTCGATCGGCGGCGGAATCGGTCAGTCCCGTGTGATGATGCTGCTGCTGCAGACCGCCCACCTGGGTGAGGTGAGCGTCACCGTCTGGCCGCAGATCCTCAAGGACATGTGCGCCCGTCACAACATCCACGTGCTCGAGTGACGGCGGACTCCCGCCGCTCCATCATCTTTGGCTCAACCAGGCACCCGGGCGCGACGTCGCCGGGGAAGGACTGATCAAGGCCGTGCTCGCAGCGCCGAACTCGACGGCTGCTCTTGAGCCAGGGGAGAGGCGACGGCGCTGTCGAGACGGGCACGATGTCAGAGGAAACGGGTGTCGGTTCGTCGAGCCCGTCGAGAGTGCGTCTACAACAGGAAGAGTGTGTGATGGACACGATCGTCGTGGGAGTTGACGGGTCAGAACATGCCCGCGCCGCACTCAGGGTTGCGGCTGACGAGGCCGCGTTGCGCGGAGCTCGGCTTCGGGTCGTGGCAGCTTGGGACATCGCGCCTGCGGTCTACTCGGGCGGGTTTGCGCCGGGGTTCGATCAGGAGACGGTCGATGCGTTCCGCGACACGGCCGAGACGGTGGTGCGGGAGGCGCTCGCCGAAGCGAAGCGGCTACAGCCTGCTCTCGAGCTGGAAGGCCACACGCGCGAAGGTCAGGCGGCCGAGGTGCTGTTGGAGGAGGCGAGCGACGCGCTGCTTCTCGTGGTCGGCAACCGCGGCCGCGGAGGGTTCACCAGCCTGCTGCTCGGCTCGGTCAGTCAGCAGCTCGTGCACCACTCGCCGTGCCCGGTTCTCGTCGTCCGCGACGCCGAACATCACTGAAAAGAGCGGCGATTCGGGCCGAGACGGTCTGACGGTTGATTCCGTCTTCCGGCCTTGCCCCGAGAATCGAGTTCGAATGGACCGATCGGTTACCCGGAAGGGCGGAGCGAGCGAGGTTTCAGCGTCTTGTCCGTAGATGCGCCCGCTCTTGTTGACGCTGTGCGGGAGCCGCGGCAGCTCGACCTCGCAGGAGCGGCGGCATTGCCTTCGGTGGATGTGCTCGCCGCTTTCGATTCGTCGGAGCGGGGTCTTGCGAGCGTCGAGGCGAGCCGGCGCCTGGAGGTGTACGGGCCGAACGTCCTGCGGTCGCGGGGTGTCAGTGCACTGTCGGTGCTCGTGCGCCAGGTGCGTAGCTATCTCCTCGGTCTGCTGCTCGTCGCTGCTGTCGTCTCGGCTGTCGTGGGTGACGTCACCGAGGCGTTGATCATCGGCGGGATCATGGCGATGAGCGTCGGGCTGAGCTTCATGAACGAGTACCGCTCCGAGCGAGCAGTCGAGGCGCTGCATTCCCAGATCCAGCACCTGGCCTTCGTCGAACGCGATGGCAAGGCGGTGGAGGTCGACGTCACCACGATCGTTCCGGGCGACGTTGTGCACTTGCGTGTCGGTGACGTCGTGCCGGCCGACCTGAGGGTGCTGGCGGCGCAGGAGCTCGAGTGTGACGAGTCCGTGCTCACGGGCGAGTCTCGGGCGTCGGTCAAGACACCCGACGCGCAGCCGCCCGGCGACTCACCGCTCGATCTCCCGTCCTGCGCGTTCATGGGAACGCTGGTTCGCGGCGGTAACGGGCGCGGGCTCGTCGTTTGTACGGGTGCGCAAACCGCGTTCGGTGCGATCGCGCTGCGTCTGGGCGAGCGTCAAGGACAGACTGCGTTCCAGCAGGGGCTGCAGGCATTCTCGCGTCTGCTGGCGACGGTCACCGCCGTGCTGGCGGGCTCGATCTTCATGATCAACGTCGCGCTCGGCCGCTCGATTCTCCAGTCGGCGCTGTTCGCGCTCGCGATCGCCGTCGGCCTGACGCCGCAGCTGTTGCCCGCGATCGTGACCGTCAGCCTGGCCACGGGTGCCCGGCGCCTGGCCCGGCGGCGGGTAATCGTGAAGCGCCTGGTGTGTATCGAGGACCTCGGCAACGTCCAGGTGCTCTTCACCGACAAGACGGGCACGCTCACCGAAGGCCGAATCGCTTTCAAGCAGGCGCTCGACTGTCTCGGCGAGCCCGACGACCGAGTCCACGACCTCGCGCTCGCTTGCAGTGACGAGACCGGCAACGAGCTCGATCGTGCGCTCTGGGCCGACGTTGCGAGCTCTGCCAAGGACGGCGGTGGTCGGCCGATCCTCGATAGCCTGCCGTTCGACCACGAGCGACAACTGGCGTCGGTACTCGTCGACACGCCGACCGGGCGGCTGCTGATCGCGAAGGGAGCCCCGGAAAGCATCCTCGCGCGCTGCACCACAGTCCCGGCCACGTCGCAGGCGACCCTCGACGGCCTCTTTTCCTCCGGCGTGCGCGTCGTCGCCGTTGCGAGCCGGGCTGTCACGCTCGAGCGCCTCAGCCGCGAGGACGAGCGCGACCTCTCGCTCGACGGATTCCTCTGTTTCTCCGACCCGGCCAAGCCCGACGTCCAGCAGTCGCTCGCCCGGCTCGACCGACTCGGCATCACCGTCAAGATCGTCACCGGCGACAACGGTCAGGTTGCAGCCCACCTCTGCCACGAGGTCGGCCTCGACCCCAAGACCGTCCTCACGGGAACCGAGCTCGCCACGATGGACGACGCGGCCCTGTTGGCCCGCCTCCCGGAGACCACCGTCTTCGCCAGAGTGACACCCGAGCAGAAGTCGCGCATCATCCTCGCCGAGCGCAGCCTCGGCGTCGACGTGGGCTTCCTCGGCGACGGTGTCAACGACGCGATCGCCCTGCACGACGCCGACGTCGGTATCTCGGTCGACTCGGCTGCCGACGTCGCCAAGGACGCCGCGGACGTCGTTCTGCTGGACAAGGATCTCGGGATCATCGCCGACGGTGTCGTCGAAGGACGGCGGATCTTCGCGAACACGATCAAGTACGTCCTGATGGGGACCTCGTCGAACTTCGGCAACATGTTCTCGGCTGCCGGCGCGTCTCTTTTCTTGTCGTTCCTGCCGATGCTGCCGACGCAGATCCTGCTCAACAACCTCCTCTACGACGTCAGCGAGATGACGATTCCGACGGACAACGTCGACGAAGAGCTGCTCGAGCGCCCCTCTCAGTGGGACATCCGCCTGATCCGACGGTTCATGAGCTTCTTCGGCCCGATCTCGAGCGTCTACGACTTCATCACCTTCGCTGTCATGCTCCGTGTCTTCCATGCGGGTCCGGTGCTCTTCCGCTCCGGCTGGTTCGTCGAGTCCCTGGTCACACAGACGCTTGTGATCTTCGTGATCCGCACCCGCCGGGTGCCGTTCTTCAAGAGCCGCCCCAGCCGGCCCCTCCTCGTCGCCACACTCGGCTGCGCCGGACTCGGCGTCGCGATCCCATACATCGGGCCGCTTGCACACGTGTTCGGCTTCCGCGCCCTACCGCTCTCGTTTCTCGCCGTCCTCGCCGGGATGACCGTGACCTATCTCGCTCTCGCCCAGGTCGGCGTCGCGCTCTTCTTCAGGCCGCAAGGAGGTCGCGCGCTCGCCCGGGCGATCGGCCGCCGCGAACGCCGCATCATGCGCACGGCCTCACGCTGGAACCTGTGGAGGGTCCACACGCCACGATCGTCGGCGAGCGGTGCAGGCCGCGGCTGAGGTCCTGCTTCTGGCCCTCTCGTCGTCAGCAGCGCATGGCGTTGGTGCGTGAGGGTACGGCTGCGGCCTAGCCCGTGCTCGAGTGACGGCGGACGCCAGCTCGCGTGGCGCCCGGTCGGTCACCACTGAGAGATGTGGAGCGGGGCAGAAGCCCCGCTCCAACGATGCCGAACTCAGTCGAGGGTCAGGGGATGGCAGCCCGTCTGATAGACGACGGTCCCGCCCCGTTTCCGTGACCGTTCGTCTCCAGCGTCGCAGTCGGCAATGCAACTGGCGCCGTTGAGCACGTCGGGTGGAGCAGCCATGTCGCGCGAAGAGGCGATCGGTCCTGCGCTCGGTCAGGGTGCCAGCCGCGGCCGGGGCATCTGACCCAAACGTGTCTGGTCAGCGTCGACCACAGCGGAGTAGCGTCCATGCCGCGACCCCCCAAGGAGGCGCTGATGGACAACGAACTGCTTACCGGCGAAATGATCGCCAGGATGTTGGAACGGCAAGAGCGGATGTTCGAGGTGGTCGACCTGCTCACCGAACAGGTGCTGGAGATGAAGGCCGTGGTTGATGGGCTGTGCGCGGAGATGGGGATGGTGCCGGTGCGGCACCTCGAGCTCGTCGAGTAGCCCAGGTCGCGCTTACGAAGCTGTTTCCGGCGGTGCGAGGAGCAAGACGATCCGCTCTTCGATGGGCGATAGTTCGGGAACCGGCACGAAACTCCTTTCGCTGCTGATCAGGCGAGTGTGGTCCGGCCGGCTAACGCCGCACTGACGCTGTGCTAACGCGCGGTCGGTGTCACAATCGTCACCAAGTGCAGTTCCGACTGCCTGGCAGGCTCGAGGTGGAAGCCGACGGCGTCGATCTCACGCCGGCGCGACCGAAGCAGCGCGCGTTGCTCGCTCTCTTGCTGTTGCGTGCGGGCCGAGTCGTTGCCGTCGACGAGAAGACCGAAGCGAGTCTGTACGAACGGCTCGGGCGGCGCGCCGAGTTCGACGAAGTCGCGGCTGAGCTCGGGCGAACGCTCGACTTCTTCAAGGTGCCCGAGCGGTAGAAGGAGGAGGCGCTGCATAGCATGGCCGGCGTTCGCGTTTCGCTCTTGAACTGGGAGGTCGTTGATGGGTGGCATGCAGGTGAGTGTCGACAACTTCGCTCGTGCGGAGACCGACCGGATGTTCGCGTCGCTGCAGGCCGATGCCGGTGGCGTGAACGTCTTGAAGCACAATCGGGTACCGACACCGGTCGATCATCAACTGGTGATCCGAATGAATCGCGACACGCTCTACAGCGTCGCGGTCGCTGACATTTCGGACGGGGCGACGGTCACGATCCCGGACGGCGGAGATCGCTACGTCTCGGTGATGGTCGTCAACCAGGATCACTACATCAACCGGATCCTCCACCAGCCTGGCGAGCACCGACTGACCGTCGACGAGTTCGACACGCCCTGGGTCGTGGTCGGGGCGAGAGTGCTCGTCGACCCCGGCGATGACGACGACGTGGCAGCAGTCAACGAGCTCCAGGATCAATTCAGGCTCGATGCGGCATCGTCGAAGCCGTTCGAGTTGCCCGGCTACGACAAGGCCAGCCTCGATGCGACACGGACGGCACTCCTGGAGCTCGCGAAGCACCTTTCCGGGTTCGACCACGCCTTCGGCGCCAGGAGCGACGTCGATCCGGTTCACCACCTGCTCGGAACCGCAGCCGGATGGGGCGGTCTGCCCGACCGGGAAGCGTCCTACATCAGCGTCGAACCGGGCCTCCCCGTCGGCGAGTACACGCTCACGGTCAAGGACGTCCCGGTCGACGGCTTCTGGTCGATCTCCCTCTACAACGCGAAGGGGTTCTTCGAGCCGAACGACCGCAACGCCTACAGCGTCAACAACCTCACCGCAACGCCCAACGACGACGGCTCCGTGACCGTCCACTTCGGCGAGGGTGGAGACGACCGCCCGAACTGTCTTCCGATCGTGGAGGGATGGAACTACACCGTGCGCCTCTATCGCCCGCGTCCCGAAGTCCTCGATGGCTCCTGGACGTTCCCCGGCCTCGATGGCCTGTGAGGGAGGCGGGCCGGGCGAGGGTGTCGAATCGACAGAGGAGGGGGAACCACCCTCCGGGAAGGGTCTTCCCGTCCGGCCCAAGGTGAGACTGCCCGCGAAGGCGTAGCCTCGCCTCCGTAGTAGCTACGGCTTAAGTCTGTCTCATGGCCACCTGGGCGGGCACGCTCCGCGTCCTCGGTCGCGCCAATAGCCTCGGCTATTGACGCTCCCTGCGTCCTTGCATCCCCCCGCCCATCGCGCCCAGATCGACGAGCGTCATTCCGAAACGAGCTCTTGGGCGTTCTAGGCTTGGTGGTCGTGGCATCCGGGCCCGCGTCGAGGTCGACGGTGGCATTCGCGGCCGGTCCTGTGTTCGTCGTCGTGGCGGTGAAGTGTGCGCTCGAGCTCGCCGTTGCCGGCCGGTACGGCTGGCACCGTGACGAGCTGTACTACGCCGTCGCCGGCCTGCATCTGCAAGGTGGATACGTCGAGTTTCCGCCGGTGACGGCATTGCTCGCGGCGCTGGCCCGCGAGCTGTTCGGCTGGTCGCTCGTCGGTTTGCGCGCGTTCACGATTCTCGCCAGCGCCGGGACGGTGCTGGTCGGCGCCCTCGTCGCCCGTGAGCTCGGGGCGACGCGCCGTGCGCAGACGCTCGCCGCGGTGGTAATCGGGTTCTCGCCGGGGATGTTGGCGACCAACCTGCTCTTCCAGCCGGTCGCGCTCGACCAGTTGACGACGATGGTCGTCCTCTGGCTCGCGTTGCGGCTGGCGCTCGGGCGCGGCTCGTGGCCGCTGCTCGGAGTCGCTGCCGGCATCGGGCTCGAGACGAAGTACACGATCGCCGTTGTCCTCGTCCTGCTGATCGCGACGTTCTCTGTCTGGCGGCGCGACGTTCTGCGCTCGTGGGGCTTCCCGCTGGCCGTGGCGATCGCGGCCGTGCTGCTCGTCCCGAACCTCGTCTGGGAGGCGGGCCACGGCTGGACGAGCGTGCACTGGTTCCTGAACCCGCCGCCGAGCGGGAGCGACGAGACGCGGCCGCAGTTCCTCGTCAACCTGATCCTGCTCACGGCGGTGACGTTTCCGGTGGTGGTCGCCGGAGTCGTGTCGCTCGTCCGCGATCGCGCCCTGCGCCCGCTCGGCTGGACCGTCGTCGGCACCGCGGCCGCGTACTTCGTGCTCGGAGGGAAGTCGTACTACGCGCTCCCGGTGCTGCTGTTCGCACTCGCCGCCGGTGCGATCCCGCTCGATCGCTGGGCAACGCGTCGCCGTCTGCCGGTGGCGGCCACCTTGTTCGTCGCGGTCGGACTGCTCGTTCTGCCGATCACGCTGCCGGTGCTGCCGCTGCACACGGCCGTCCGGCACGGGGTCGTCAAGGCGCGCTCCGACTATCAGGCCGAGGTCGGCTGGCCCGCGTACGTGCGCCTGGTGGAGCGGCATGCGGCAGGCGCGGACGTGATCGTGGCGGACAACTACGGCGAGGCGGGGGCGCTCGAGCTGTTCGGCCGCCGCCTTCCCCCGGTCGCATCGGCGGACGTGACGATGCGCTACTGGCGCCCGCCGGTGGTGGGGCGGCAGGCGCTCGTGATCGGCTACTCACGCCGAGACGCCAACTTCTGCAGCGGCTACCGCGTCGTCGCGCGCATCGCGACGGCGGACGACAGCGACGAGGGCGGCGAGCCGATCGCGCGCTGCATGCTGCGCGGCACGCTCGCCCACGTATGGCCGACCATCGTCGCGACGCAAGACTAGGCAGGCTGGAGGTGGGCGCGCTCCCTGAGGTACTGGTGTACGAAGGCGATCGCCATGCTGCCCTCGCCGACTGCCGCTGCGACGCGCTTCACGGGGCTGAAGCGGACGTCGCCGCAGGCGAAGATGCCAGGGACGCTCGTCTCGAGGAGGTACGGGTCCCGGTCGAGCTGCCACCGTCCCGCGGCGCGCACGTCGGGGCCGGTGAGCACGTAGCCCTTCTGGTCGAGTGCGATCTGCGGTGGGAGCCACGCGGTCTCGGCATCCGCGCCGATGAAGATGAACAGCCCACCCGACGGAAGCCGGGTCGTCTCGCCGGCCGCAGCGTCGCGGACGTCGATCGCCTCGAGCGCGGAGTCGCCGTGCGCGGCGATCACCTCGGTCCGATAGAGCACGCGGATGTTCGCCCGGGTGGCGAGCTGGTCGACGAGATACTGCGACATGCTCTTCTCGAGGCTCTCGCCACGGTAGAGAATGGTCACGCTCCGGGCGTGGGCCGAGAAGAACATCGCCGCCTGGCCGGCTGAGTTTCCGGCACCGATGATGTGGATGTCGAGCCCGTGGGTGTTCGCTGCTTCGCTGCGCGCGGCGCCGTAGAAGATGCCCTTGCCGGCGAGGCGGTCGAAGCCCTCGATCGCCAGGTGCCGCCAGGTGACGCCGCAGGCGAGAATGATCGTCCGCGCCTGCAACACGTCGCCGCCGTCGAGGTGCACCTGATGGGTCGCGGCGTCGATTCGCGTGATCGACCTCGTGACGAGGATCTCGGCGCCGAGCCTGCGTGCCTGCTGGAGCGCCCGGCTCGCGAGGTCGCCGCCCGACACGCCCGAGGGGAAGCCGAGGTAGTTCTCGATCCGGGAGGAGGTGCCGGCCTGTCCGCCGGGCGCCTCGCGCTCGATCACGATCGTCCGGAGCCCTTCGGACGCGCCGTACACGGCGGCTGCCAGGCCGGCCGGCCCCGCGCCGACGATCACCGTGTCGTAGTCCGCAGCCGCCGGCTCGGTCGGGATGTCGAGGAGCTCGGCCACCCGCCGAAGCTGCGGCCGCATGACGGTCTGGCCGTTCATGACGCGAACGGCGGGAAGGTCACCGTCGGCCGGCAGCGCGCCCTGCCACTGCTCCGCATCGGCGGGCACGTCCGGTTGCAGCCATCTGGTGCGGATCTGGTTGCGGTCGAGGAAGCGCCTCAGCTCCGCGCAGGAGGCGTCCGACCGACGGCCGAGGACGATCGCCCTGAACGGGGCCGGTGCGGACGCACGAGCCTGAAGACCTTTTGGCCCCCCGAGCCGGTTGCGCGCAAGGAGGCCCACCCGCTCCGAGACCTCCGGCACGGCGGCGGCGAGCGCGTGGTAGTCGTGCAGCTCGATCCGGAACACGCGCGACGCCTCCGCGGCGCGGAACCCGCCGGGGTGGAGCATTCCGAACGCGATCGACATCTCCCCGAAGACGTCGCCGGGCTTCCGCTCGCCGATCACGCTCTCGACGCCGTCGACGACCCTGAGCACCTCGAGCCGACCCTCGAGGACGCCGAACAGCGCCCGCGCGTCACCCTCGTTCACGGCCGACTCGCCGGGAACGAGCGTGATGTCCGCCACCACCCGGGAAAGCCGGTCGCGTTCGTCCGGATCGAGGTCCGCGAACACCGCGATCCGACCGATCTCCTCCGCCGTCACCATGAATGCATCACCGCTGCCCGCTCGGCAGTGTGCCGTAGTCGACGGCAGGCGGCACGAGGTTTAGTCGTGAGGAGGGCCTGGAACTGGTGCTCGTTGGCGGCGATGCCGATTTGCCTGAACGCCGTCGTCGACGATTGTCCGACGCCTGAGACCGAGGAGGATGAATGCTCGTTGAGGAAGCACGTTCGGAGGAGACCCCCTACGGCCGTTACGTGACGTCGGAGGGCTGGTTCGTCCTCAACCTTGCGGACGCGCTCGCGGTGCGCAACGAGGAGAAGGGAGGCGCGATGTACCCGCTCGAGCCGCGGGAGGCGCCGTTCGGCGACTTCGGCGCCAACGTCCGTGTCGTCTGGCCGGGCGACCCGAACGCGCTCTACCACTCGGAGGGCGTGCAGGAAGGGTTCCTCGTGCTGGCGGGCGAGTGCACGCTGATCGTCGAAGAGGAGGAGCGGCCGCTTCGGCAGTGGGACTACTTCCACTGCCCGGCCGATACCTGCCACGTGATCGTCGGTGCCGGTGACGGCCCGTGCGCGATTCTCATGATCGGTGCGCGGCCCGAAGTCGAGACGCTGCGCTACCCGGTGAGCGAGGTCGCGGCGAAGTACGGCGCGTCCGCCGCGAAGGAGACCGATGAACCGGACGAGGCGTATGCCGATTGGCCGGGCGACTACGTGCCGGTGCGCCTTCCGTGGCCGCTCGATTCCGGCAGGGAGCCGTGACGCCCGATCGGTCGTCAGCGTCGGTCTCGCAACCTACGCGAGGAGTTTCACCGACTCGGCCTGACCTGCGACGTCGCCCATCTGCGCGTAGAGCTCACAAGCCTCGATCAGCGGCGACCCCGCTTTCGGACGGTCCAGGGCGACGAGGCACCTCCCGTGGCCGAGCAGCGCGTCGGCCAGTCCGGGAACACAGCCGAAGTCACGCCAGCGGCGCTGCGCGGCCTCGTAGAGCGGCACTGCGTCGGATTCGCGTCCCTCGGCCTCGGCGAGCGCGGCAGCCGCGGCCACGCGGGCGTTCCCGATGCGGCCGAGCTCGACGGTCAGACCGTCGGCCAGCTCGTGAGCGAGGTCGAGGGCGTCGGCCGACGCGCACATCCGGGTGAGCTCGGGCAGGAACAGCGCGCGATGACGGTCGGAACGGCCGCGCGTGACGTCGGCCAGCTCGCGCACGAGACGTAGCGCATGGTCGCTGTCGTCGTTCGCGAACGCCACGAGCGCGCCGGCAGAGAGCGAAGGCCCGAGCAGCTGCAAGTCGGCGGACGCCCGCGCCTTCGGCAGCACATCCTCCACGATCGACGCCGCCTCGGGCGTCTTTCCCCGCCGAGCAAGGACGAGCGCCTGGTAGGGAAGCCCCAGCTCGAGCGCCTGCAATCCACCCGTCTCTTTGCTCGACCCGGCTACCTCGTCGACCGTCGCGAGCAGCTCGTCCCAGCGGCCCAGATCGAAGAGCATCCACGTCGACTCGGACCTCGACCACCAGAGCGAGCCTCGCAGCCCGCGCGACTCGCAGAACGCCTGCGTCGCGCGGTGCAGCTCGAGCCCCTTCTCGGCGCCGACCGACATCCACGTGGCGTCGGCGAGGTTCAGATGACCGATCCCCACCGAGATGGCCGGCGCACCCTTGAGGCGCTCGATCGACTCTCGAAGGTCGTCGAGCCCTTTGACGTCGCCGAGCTCCGTCCGTGCAACGCCGCGGTATTGCAACGTCCGCGCGACGAGCTCGTCGAGGCCGAACTCAGTCGCCATCGCGATCGCTGCATCGGAGCTCACGATGCACTCGGCCGCCCTCCCGGCCATCATGTCGTCGCCCGCTTTACGAGCGAGGTAGAGCGCGAAGACGCGGCCCGGTGGATGGCGCTCCAACAGCTGCCGCGCCCGCTCCGCGTGCTCGTGCTCCTCCGCCTCACTGCCTTTGTAAGAGGCGAAGCGGCTCAGGTCGAGCAGCGCCTCGGCGGCGCCGAGCTCGTCGCCGGCTTTCGCGAACAGAGCCGCCGACCGCCTGGCGTCCTCCTCAGCTTGTGCGATGGAGAGCCCTGCGCCGATCCGCGCCGCCTTCAGAAGCAGCGGCGCCTGTGCCGGATCGTCCGGGTCATAGAGCGCGGCCGCCCGGTGGTAGAAGCTCGCCGCTTTCGGAAGGTCGAGCGACGCCGCCCGGTCGCCCGCAAGCTCGAACATCCGGCGCGCGGCCGGGAGGAGATCGTCTGCGACCTGCACATCGCCGGCGGCGCGCGCGAGCTCGAGCGCCTCCTGGTAGTGATGGGCGAGCACATCCGCCAGATCTTCGACGCGCTCCCCGGCCTTTGCTTCCATCCATTCTGCGGCGGCCCGGTGCTTGCGGGCGCGCGCGGCTCGCGGGATCTGCCCGTAGGCGACGTCGCGGAGGAGGACGTGCCAGAACGCGTACTCGCTCTCGCCTTCCATGGAGCTTCTGCGTGCCGGGCGTACGAGCTCCCGGCGAGACAGTTCGTGAAGGGTGAGCTCCACCTCGCGTTCGTCGAGGTCGCCCATCGCTGCCAGCGCGCCGCTCCAGAACACCTTGCCGACGACCGCCGCGTCCTGGAGAAGCCCTTTGCGCTCCGCCGAGAGTGTGTCGAGTCGGGCCGCGATCAGCGCGTGAACGCTGTCCGGGAACGCGATCCCTTCGCCGGTGTCACCGAGCCCCCGGTCGGCGACGAGGCGCACGAACTCTTCTGCGTACAGGGGGTTTCCACCCGCGCGCTCCAAGATCGTCTGTCTCACCTGCTCCGACACGCTCCGTTCGAGTAGGCCCTGCACGAGCTCGCTCGTCTCAGGCTCCGAGAGCGGGGAGAGATTGATGGTGTGCGCGTTGCGCGTCCTGGAGCCCCAGGAGCCGTGCTTCTCGAACAATTCCGGGCGGGCGGTGCAGAGAAGCAGGAGTGGCACGCCCGTCGCCCACTCCGCGAAGTACGACAGGAACTCGAGGAGTGGTGGGTCGGCCCAGTGCAGGTCTTCGATGACGACGACAGCGGGACCGTCCGAGGCGATCGATTCCACGAAGCGCTGCCAGGCGGCGAAGGACTCTTCGCGGGATTCGGATTGGCCGGAGTCGATTCCGAGCAGTGGGAGGAGTCTCGCCCTCAGCCAGTCGCGCTCCTCGATCTCCGGAAGTGCTGCGTCGAGCTTCGCGGCCGCCGCCTCCGGCGAGTCGGACTCGAAGATCCCGGCGTGCGACTTGACCAGCTCGCCGAGCGCCCAGAACGTGATCCCCTCGCCGTACGGCAGGCAGCGGCCCTGACGCCATCGGATCAACTCGGGACGCCCGTCGAGGTAGCGAGAAAGCTCCGCACAGAGCCGGCTCTTGCCGACCCCGGGCTCGCCCACGAGCGTGACGAGCTCGACGGTCGAGTCGCGCGCGCACCGGTCGAACAGGCCCTGGAGGAGCGTCTTCTCGACTTCACGACCGACGAACAGCGTCTCCTGCGTCCTGATCAGGTCCGCGCCGAACCGCGCACGCGCCTCGACGGCTCGGTACAGACGAAGGGGCGCACTCTTCCCCTTGACGTTCACCGGCGTAAGCGGCTCGTAGACGACGATTCGCTCGGTCTGCCGGAACGTCTCCTCCGAAACCGCCACCTCGTTCACTGCCGCGGCCGTCTGAATGCGCGCCGCCGTGTTCACGACGTCGCCGGCGACGATCCCCTCACCCTGCTCGGGTCGCGCGTGCAGCGCAACGACTGCGGGTCCGGTGTTGATACCGACCCGCACCTCGAGTTTGAGCTCGGGCTCTCGCTCGTTCAGCTCGGCGATCGCCTCGATGACCCGAAGCCCTGCTCGGACTGCCCGCTCGGGATCGTCCTCGTGCGCGACCGGCGCGCCGAAAACAGCCATGACGGCATCGCCGATGAACTTCTCGACCGTGCCGCCGTAGCGCTCGAGCTCGTGCCGCACGCTCGCGTGATACGGGCGAATGCGCGCGCGAACATCCTCGGGGTCGGCATCCTGCGAGGCTGCCGTGAAGCCGACCAGGTCGCAGAAGAGAACGGAAACGATCTTCCGCTCCTCGTTTCGCGCCGTGGCGGGGGCGGTCAGCGGGCCGGCGCAATCGTTGCAGAACCTCGCGCCGTCCGGGTTCTCCGTCCCGCACCTTGGGCAGATCACCGATCGAGCCTAGATCATGCGCGGGCGTCAGAACGCCCGCTGCTGGCGCCCAGATCGTGCGCGTCGTAGGCTCAAGGAAGCAAGCGATGACAGTCGTCTGCGACACGTCGGCGGTGCCGGTCGAGGACAGGGCGGAGCTGTGGGTTGCAGCGAGCTCCGAGCTCTTCGTACCACTCGAATGCCGGCCGCACGATCGTGTCGCGTTCCATGGGCTCATGCAGGCGGGCACGGTCGGGCCGCTCGCGCTGAGCAGGCTCGAGGTGTCCCCGCACACGGTTCGCCGGACGACGAGACTCGCGGCGGGGACGAAGGGCGACCAGTACAAGCTCAGCCTCATGCTCGGCGGCCAGGCGCTCGTCGTGCAGGACGGTCGCGAAGCGGTCCTGCGGCGCGGCGATTTCGCGCTCTACGACTGCTCCCGGCCGTACACCATCGTCGGCGGCGAGGGCTTCCGGATGCTCGTCTGCATGCTTCCGCGTGACGCGTTGGGGCTGTTCCCCGAGCGTGTCGCACGCGTAACCGCGACCCGGATCGCGGGGGACAGCGGGATCGCCTGGGCTCTGGCGCCGTTCCTCGAGCGGCTCGCCGATCTCGTGATTCGCGGCGAGGTCGCCGACAGGCACGACCGTGTCGTCGGGAGCGTCGTCGACCTGGTCGAGTCGCTCTGCGTCCATGCCATCGGCGACGAGCCGCCCGCCGCGGCGCACCCGCGCGGAGAGCTCCTGCTTCGCGCGCGAGCCTATGCGGAAGCACGCCTCAGCGACCCGTTGCTCTCCCCGGGGGAGATCGCTGATGCCACGCACGTGTCGAAGCGCTACCTCCACCGGCTGTTCGAGGCCGAGGGGGTGACCGTCTCGGCTTGGATCCGCAGGCGACGTCTCGACGGCTGTCGCCGCGATCTCGCCGATCCCGCGCGGCTTGGCGAGACCGTGACGAGCATCGGCGCCCGGTGGGGCCTGACGAACCCCGCCCATCTGAGCAGGCTCTTCCGCGACGCGTACGGCGTCTCTCCGACCGAATACCGGGCGGCCGCCCGGCGCGACGAGCCCTGACGGTTCGTGCGCGGACGCGCAAGTGTCGTGCGCGGGTACCACAGCACGGCGGTGCGGGGATCTCCACCATGTCTGGGCCTACACACGAGGAGGAGACCGCATGGCATCCGTCGCGCACGTGCTCGAGACGATCGATCCGGCCACCGGGGACGTGATCGCCGAGGTCCCGGACGCGAGCCCTGCGGACGTCGACGAGGCCGTCCAACGAGCGCGGGAGGCGCACCGGCCGGACGGCGAGTGGCGCTCGCTCGCACCCGCGGCTCGCGCGCGCCTGCTCTGGGCGGTCGCCGACCTGATCGACCGGCACGCCGACGAACTCGCCGAGCTGGAGACACGTGACCAGGGACAGCCGATCGGGATCTCCCGGAACGTCAGCATCCCCGCCGCCGCCGAGCATTTCCGCTACTACGCCGGCTGGGTGACGAAGATCGCGGGGGAGACGAACCCGCTGTCGTTCCCCGGGACGTTCAACTACACGCTCCGCGAGCCGGTCGGCGTCTGCGCGTTGATCATCCCGTGGAACTTCCCGCTGCTGATCACCGCCTGGAAGGTGGCGCCCGCGCTCGCGTGCGCGAACACCTGCGTCGTCAAGCCGGCCGAGCAGACGCCGATGACGGCCCTGCGGCTTGCGGAGCTCCTGGCCGAGGCCGGGATACCCGAGGGTGTCGTCGAGGTCGTCACGGGCGGTCCTGCAGCCGGTGCAGCACTCGCGGAGCACGCCGACGTCGACAAGGTCTCGTTCACCGGATCGACGGAGGTCGGGCGCTCGGTCGTGAGGGCGGCGGCCGGCAACTTCAAGCGCGTCTCGCTCGAGTTGGGTGGCAAGAACCCCGCAATCGTCTTCGACGACGCGCCGCTCGAGAACGCTGTCGCCGGCGTGCTCCAGGGCGGGCTGCTCAACAGCGGCCAGGTCTGCGCGTCGTACAGTCGCGTCTACGTGCAGCGTTCGATCGCCGACGAGTTCGCGGAGTCGGCCGCTCGGGCTGCGTCCGCGATGACGATCGGCCCCGGGCTGGAGGCGACGACCCAGCTCGGGCCGCTCGTGACGCACGAGCATCGCGAGAGCGTGGAGCGCTACATCCGCCTTGGGGTCGATGAAGGCGCCGAGCTGCTCTGTGGCGGCGAGCGGCCTGGAGACGAGCTCGAGCGTGGCGCGTTCCTGACGCCTGCCGTGTTCTCTGGCGTCGACGACGGCATGACGATCGCGCGCGAGGAGATCTTCGGGCCGGTCGTGTGCGTGATGCCGTTCGACGACGACGACGAGGTGGTCGTCCGCGCGAACGACACGGCCTACGGGCTCGGGGCGTCGATCTGGACCCGCGACGTCGGGCGGGCGCACCGTCTCGCCGCGGCGACGCGAGCCGGGAACGTCTGGGTCAACATGCCGAATCCGCTCGATGCGGCTGCGCCGTGGGGCGGCGTCAAGTCGAGCGGGTGGGGACGGGAGATGGGGAAGGACGCCATCGACCTGTATACGGAGGTCAAGAGCGTCTGGGTCTCGCTCTCGTGAGCGACCGACGCGCGGACGTCATCGTCGTCGGTGCCGGCTCGGCGGGGGCTGTCGTCGCTCGCCGTCTCGTCGACCGCGGCGACGTTCGCGTGCTGCTGCTGGAGGCGGGAGGGCCTGATGAGAGCCCGGCGATCCACGATCCCGGTCGCGTCCACGAGCTCTGGCTCTCGGAGGTCGACTGGGCCTATGAGACCGTGCCGCAGCTGCACGCGGCCGGGCGCCGCCTCGCCTGGCCGCGAGGTCGCGTCCTGGGCGGCTCGAGCTCCCTCAACGCGATGATCTGGGTGCGCGGCGCACCCGCCGACTTCGACGCCTGGGCCTACCTCGGGGCGGACGGCTGGTCCTGGGAAGACGTGCGGCCGGTCTACGAGCGGATCGAGCGACGGGAACCCGGGGCACCGGGAACCGTGAGCCTTCTCACCTCCTTCGAGCCGGACGCGATCCACGTGTCGATCGCAGAGGCGGCGCAGGAGTGCGGGATCCCGTTGAACGCGGACTACAACGGAGCTGCGCAGGACGGCGTCTCGTTCATGCAATACAGCATCGAGGACGGGAGGCGGCACAGCACCGCGGCGGCATACCTCCATCCGGTCGAAGCCGACGCGAACCTCGAGGTGGTCACCGGTGCGCTCGCACGGCGCCTGCTGTTCGACGGGACGCGCTGCATCGGCGTCGAGTGGTCGCACGGAACGAACGTCGAACGCGCGCACGCGGCAGAGGTCGTCGTCTGCGGCGGGGCGATCGGCTCGCCGCAGCTCCTCCTGCTCTCGGGTCTCGGCCCGGCCGCCCAGCTGCGATCGCACGGGATCGAGGTGGTGGTCGACCTGCCCGGGGTGGGCGAGAACCTCCACGACCACCTGCTCTCACCCGTGATCTTCAGCGCGGAGCGAGAGGTCGGTCCGCCGTCGCCCGGCCTTCCGGCCTGCCAGACCCATCTGTTCTGGCGCTCTCGACCCGGCCTCCGCGTCCCGGACATCCAGCCGATCCACTTCATGATGCCGATGTACGAGCCCTGGATGGAAGGGCCCAGCAACGGCTTCACGCTCCTCGGCGGGATGGTGCGGCCCGCCAGCCGCGGGTCGCTTCGCCTCACCGGGCCGGCCCCGGAAGATCCGGTTGCGCTCGACCCGAACATCCTCGCGTGCGAGGCCGACCTCGAAAGCCTGGTCGCGGCGGTGGAGCTGTGCCGGCGGATCGGCGGTGCGCAGGCGCTGCGCGAGTGGGGCGCCGCCGAGCGCTACCCGGGCCCGAGCGTTCGGTCGCCGGAGGAGGTCCGCCGGTACGTTCGCGAGACCGCGATCACCTACCACCACCAGGTTGGCACCTGCAAGATGGGCACCGACGCTGCTGCAGTCGTCGATCCGCGGCTCCGAGTGCACGGCGTCGAAGGGCTGCGGGTGGCGGACGCGTCGATCATGCCGATGGTGACGACCGGGAACACGAACGCTCCGTCGATCATGATCGGTGAGCGTGCCGCAGAGTTCGTCCTCGTCGATGCGTGAACCCGACGCCGTCCTCGATGCCGCGGGCCTCCCGCCGGCGGAGATCGACGCATGGCGCGGGAGCGAGCCGGAGCAGGCGGCCTCCTTCGAGACGGCGAGCACCCAGACGTGTGCGCACCTCGCCCGCGGCGAGCAGCTGCTCGCTCGGCTGCCCGCCCGTCACGAACGGAACGAGGCCGAGGCCGAGGCCGGGGTCGCCCTGAAGGCCGCGCTCGATGCCGCGCGCGCGCGGTTCATGCGCGCCCACACCGACTCCGTCTATGCCCTGCTGACCGACGGCCTTCGCCGGGCGGTTCGTGACGAGGAGCTCGTCCATGCCGCCGCTGAACGCTTCCCGGGGCTCGTGCCGTCGCGCGCTCAGCTGGCTGCCGAGCGGGCACGGGCGTTGCCCGACAAGGAAGGCGTCGAGATCGCGCAAGGACTGTTCCTGTCGTTCGTGCTCGCGTCGCAGCGCTGCGGAGCGCACCTCGTATGGTCGATGCTTCGTCCGACGGAGGCGGCCCTCGCGCGTCTCGCCGAGTTCCGGGCGACCGGCGTGGCCGACCTCGGCGGGACGTACCTCGAGCGCCGTGGGCGCGCCGCGTATCTCGAGATCCGGAACGACCGTCACCTGAACGCGGAGGACTGCGACACGCTTCCGACCACCGAGGTCGCGGTCGACCTGGCGCTGCTCGACCCCGAGGTAGAGGTGGGCGTCATCCGCGGCTCGGTCGTCAGTCATCCGCGCTACGCCGGCCGGCGCGTCTTCGGCGCGGGGCTCAACCTCACGCACCTCTACCACGGCCGCATCGACTATCTCTTCTTCGTCACGCGCGACCTCGGCTACGTGAACAAGCTCTTCCGCGGGCTGAGCGGAGCTGAGCACCGGCCCGGAGAGCCGGAGGAGACGACCGAGAAGCTCTGGGTCGCCGCGGTGGAGACCTTCGCGATCGGCGGCGCGTGCCAGATCCTGCACACGGTCGACCACGTGATCGCCGAGCGGGGCGCGCGGCTCTACCTCCCGGCGCGCAAAGAGGGGATCCTGCCGGGCGCGTCCAACCTGCGGCTGCCGCGCTCGGTCGGAGACAGGCTGGCTCGGCAGGCGATCCTCTCGGGGCTCGAATTCGAGGCGGGAACGCCGCACGGAGATCTCCTTTGCGACGAGGTGGTCGACTCGTCCGCCGAGATGGACGCCGCGATCGCGCGGCGCGTCGAGGCGCTGACGAGCTCGGGCCTCGTGAACGCCGCAGGCAACCGGCGCGCGCTGCGCGTCGGTGCCGAGCCACTCGACCTCTTCCGGCAGTACATGGCCATGTTCTGTCGCGAGCAGGCGTATTGCCACTTGAGCCCGGCGCTCGTGCGCAACCTCGAAGAGCACTGGAACGCCCACGAGCGCCGCCTCTGATCCCGTGATCTGGAGCCCCGCCGAGCAGCTGCCGCGGCCGGAGCTGCAGGCGCTGCAGCTCGAGCGCCTGCGTCTCACCTTCGGAGTCGAGCTCGACTCGCTCGCGCAGCTCGCAGAGCTGCCGTTCACCGACAAGTCCGGGCTCCGCGACGCGTATCCCTTCGGGTTGCTGCGCGTCCCCGTCGCGGCACTCGCCCGTCTCCACGCGTCGAGCGGGACGCACGGCAAGCCGACGGTGGTCGCGTACACCGCGGCCGACCTCGACGCCTGGACCGAGCTGATGGCGCGGTGCATGACGATGGCGGGCGTGCGACCGGGCATGCTCGTGCACAACGCGAACACCTACGGGCTCTTCACCGGCGGGCACGGCTTCCACCAGGGCGCCGAGCGCATCGGCGCACCGGTGATCCCGGTGTCCGGCGGCATGACGGCGCGCCAGGCGATGCTGCTGCGCGACCTCGGCCCGCAGGTCCTGATCGCCACGCCCTCCTACGCGCTCGTCATCGCGCACGCCGTCAGGGACGCCGGGATCGACCCAGCCGAGCTGAGCCTCGAGCTCGGTCTCTTCGGCGGCGAGTCGTGGACCGACGGGCTCCGCACGCAGATCGAGAGTGCGTTGCCCGGGCTCCGCGCCGTGAACTTCTACGGGTTGTCGGAGATGTGCGGCCCCGGCGTGGCCGCCGAGTGCATCGAGGTGCGCGAGGGCCTGCACGTCCACGAGGACCACTTCCTCGTCGAGGTCGTCGATCCCGACACGGGAGCCGTGCTCGACGAGGGCGCAGAAGGCGAGCTCGTCTTCACGACGCTCCTCAAGGAGGCGATGCCGTTCCTGCGTTACCGCACAGGCGACATCGGTTCGCTCGAGGTCGAGCCCTGCCGCTGCGGCCGCACGACGGCGCGGATCAGCGGGCTACGGGGACGGCGGGACGACATGATCACCGTGCGCGGCGTCAACGTCTACCCGTCGAGCGTCGAACACCTGCTTCTCTCCCTGCCGGACGTCGCGCCGCACTACCAGCTCGTGGTCGAGCGCCCGGGTGACATGGACGAGCTGACGGTTCAGTGTGAGCCGGCCGCAGACGTCGAGCCGGTCGGCCTCCGGGCAACGGTCGGCCGCGTCCTGCGCGAGCATCTCGGCATCCGGGTCGCCGTCGAGGTCCTCGAGCGCGGAGCGGTCCCTCGGAGCGAGGGCAAGGCCGTACGCGTCGTCGACCGGCGCTGACGACGGCTGGTCACTAGTTCCGCGAGATCAGCTCGCGGGTCTTGCGCGCATGCCACTCGAGGCCCATCGCGTCGAAACGAGCGGCGGCCTCGTTCAACAGCCGGCGGTCGCTTCGAGCGACACCCAGGGCCCTGAGAGCGAAAGGCGCCATGTAGGTCCGCCCCTGCACCCAAGGCGGCGCCTCCGACTCGATCCGCTCGCGGTCGCCGAGCATGGCCATGGCGTCGAAGAGCGCCGCAGCCTGGTCGAAACCGAACGAACGCGGCGCGGCCAGATCGATCGAGTCGACGAGGCGCCGCAACTCACCGGCCTCGTTGCGAGCGAGCGCGAGCCGAATCTTCGCGGGTTCGAAGTGCCAGCGATGGCTCTCCATCCAGTACGCATCCGCCTGCGCCTCGAGCCGGCGGGATCCGGCGTCGTCTCCGCCATGGGCGCTCGCGACCGCGAGGTTGAGCAACACGGTGACGTTCCCCGGGCAGGGTGTGACCAGGTTCGCCTCGACTGCGCGCTC
This sequence comes from uncultured Thermoleophilia bacterium, assembly GCA_963851065.1. Classification (GTDB taxonomy): domain Bacteria; phylum Actinomycetota; class Thermoleophilia; order Gaiellales; family Gaiellaceae; genus PALSA-600. The sequence continues at coordinate 50,243 of CAWKNW010000006.1, read as the reverse complement.
CGCCGCGGGCCCCAGCTTCCGCACCGCATCCCACCGACCCACGAGAGAGGCCACGCGAACGTTGGTGTCGAACCCGTGCAGGCGATGATGCGGTGTCAAACCCTCGACCATCTCTCCCATCAGCGCGCCGGCCCTCGTCGCCGCCGTAACCCGAGTGGTGGCGAGATTCACTTCCGCCGCGTTCATATAGGCGAAGTGGCAGTCATCGGGGTCGGAGAGCTGGGGGACAAGCGCGATTCGCTCCTCCACCCAGGCGCGCGCTTGCTCGAGGTCACCGGTGCTCCACGCGACGTCGGCGAGTGCCGCCAGCGCGCTCGAGCGAAGCGCGGCATCCCCGAGCCGCTCGGCGATCGCATGCAGTGCGCGTGCGGCAGCTTCGTCCTTCCTCCAGAGCGCGACCGCTGCGAGTGCTCTCGCATGCGTTGGCGAACCCTCTTGGGCGAGCTCGAGCGCGCGGTCGATCCACTCGTCGACCGATGCGCGGTCGGGTGGTCGCGTCCACATTCCGCTGCGGCGCACCGTCTGCAGTGCGAGCTCGGTGTAGAGCTCCGCGCTTGGGCCCTTCAGCGCGATCGCCTTCTCCATGGCCGCGCGGAACGCATCGCCGTCGAATCGAAGGGCGTTCGCTTGGCCGATCCTCTCCCAGAGCTCGGCCTGCGTTCGCGGATCCGAGTCCAGCGAGACCGCTCGGTGGAGGAGGGCGAGGCCCTCGTCGATCTCGTAGCGCCCGACGGCCAGCTCTGCCGACCGCCGCAGCCAGACGACCGCGCTCTCTTGCAGCTTCACCAGCTCGGCCTCGTTCCCCGACCAGGCGAGGTCGACGTCCTCGAGGCGAACCGCCTCGGCGTAGTGGTGGGCGAGAAGCGGCGCATACTCGTCGGCGCTCTCTCCGGCGAGTCGCTCGAGCCAGGCGGCGAAGCCGGCGTGCAGGCGCGCGCGCCTCGCCCGCGGCAGGCTCGCGTACGCGACTTCGCGCGTGAGCGCGTGCTTGATGGCGTACTCGCGCTGCCCCGGGATCGACGATCCCGAGCGCAGGCGGATGAAGTCCCGCTCCTCGAGTGCCCGGAAGTCCGGCTCGGCGGCGAGCAGTTCGTACACCGGGCCTGTCCAGAAGGTGCGTCCGATCACGGCGGCCGTTTGCAGCGCTTCCTTGTCGGGGGGTTCGAGAAGGTCGATGCGTGCTGCCAGGAGGGCCTGGACCGAGTCGGGAACCTCGATGTCGGAGGCGGACTCGCTCACCAGCCACCGGCCGTCCTCGCGCGCGAGCAGCCCGCGATCGATGAGCATGCCGACGAGCTCCTCGACGAAGAACGGGTTCCCCTCGGAGCGGTCGACGAGCAGTACCTGCAGACGCTCCGGTACATCGGTCGCGAGCAGCTCGGCGAGCAACAGCCCGGAGTCAGAGGGCGAAAGGGGCTCCAGCTCGAGAACGCCCGCCCGCGCGCTCTTCCCCCAGCCCGACCGGCGGTCGTTCAGCTCCGGCCTGGCGGTCGCGATTACGAGCAGCGGTCCTTCCACCCGCTCGATCAGCCGTTCGACCAGCTCGAGCATCGGCTGCTCGGCCCAGTGCAGGTCCTCGACGAGCAGCGCGATCGGCCTGTCAGCAGCGAGTGCGGTCAGGAACTCGATCCAGGCGTCCTGGAAGCGGTCACGGGCGACCAGCGGATGAAGATCGCCCGCGACGTCGAGCCCCAGCGCCAGGGCGAGCAGCGGCCGCCCGCCCAGGCGCTCGAGCACTCTCTCCGGTGGATCGGTGTCGAGCAGCCCGAGGTGCTCCTTCAGCACTTCGGCGAGTGGCCGGTAGGCGATCCCCTGCCCGTAGGAGAGGCAGCGGCCCGTGCGCTGGAGGGGCTGAGGCTCTTGCTCGGCGAGCCAGCCCCAGAGCTCGCGCACGAGCCGCGTCTTGCCGACTCCGGCATCGCCCACGATCGTGACCAGGTGCGGTTTCGAGTCCTCGACTGTCTGCCGGTAGCTCGCGCGAAGGAACTCCAGTTCCGCTTCTCGCCCGACGAAGGCGTTCCCCAAGCCGCTGACACCGCGTGGCCGCATGAGGGTGAGTGCGCGGACGAGACGTCGGCAGACGACGCCGCCCGGCTTCCCTTTGGCGTCGACGGCGCGCGGCTCCTCGAGCTCGAACGCGCCTCGCACGGCGGCGGCCGTCCGCTCGCCGACCAGGATCTCGCCTGGCGCGGCGGCCTGCTCGAGCCGCGCGCCGACGTTGACTGCGTCGCCGGTCACGAATGAGCTGCCCTCGCGCGGGCGACCGGCGACGACCTCCCCGGTGTTGACGCCGATCCTGAGCGACAGTTCACCGCCGAACAGCTCCTCCAGTCGTCGCTGCATCGCGAGCGCAGCGTGCAGCGCCCGCTCGGCGTGATCCTCCTGCGCCGCGGGGGCCCCGAACGCGGCCATCACGGCGTCGCCGACGAACTTCTCGACCGTGCCCCCGGCCTGCTCGATCTCGGCTGCCATTGCGTCGTAGAAGCGCTCGAGCCGGGCGCGCGTGCGCTCGGGGTCCTGAGCGCCCGCGAGCTCGGTCGAGCCCACGAGGTCCGCGAAGAGCACTGTCGCCACCTTGCGTTCCTCGCTCGGCGCTTCGACCTGGATGGGCGCCGCGCAGGTCGGGCAGTAACGCGCGTCGCTAGGGAGCGCGGCGCCGCACTGGACGCACGCCGCCATCTACGGGTCGGAGAGCAGGGGAGATGACGTCGTACGGGACAGCTTATGCCTCGGCGACGACCTCTTTGATAGGAAGACGGCTGGTAGCAGCCCAAGCTCGGATCGAGAGGAGTCCACGATGGCCGGGGTGTTCAAGGGGACGATCAACGTCGACATTCGCGACTCGGAGCCGGACTGGGGGCCGTTCGAGCCGCCGAAGGCTCCCGACGGCGCGCCGAACGTCCTCTACATCGTCCTCGACGATGTCGGCTTCTCGGCGATGAGCTCGCTACGGCGGCCCGATCCCGACGCCGAACATCGACCGGATCGTGGCGAGCGGCGTCCGCTACACGCAGTTCCACACGACGGCGCTGTGCTCCCCGACGCGCTCCTGCCTGCTCACCGGGCGCAACCACACGCGCAACAGCATGGCGTGCATCACCGAGGCGGCGATCGGCTTCCCGAACGCGAGCGGCACGATCCCGCCGGCGAACGGGATGCTCTCGGAGATCCTCGGCGAGCGCGGCTGGAACACCTACATGGTCGGCAAGTGGCACCTGTGCCCGACCGACGAGATGAACCTCGCCTCGACGCGGCGCAACTGGCCGACCGGCCGCGGCTTCGAGCGCTGGTACGGGTTCCTCGGCGCCGAGACGAACCAGTGGTACCCGGACCTGGTCTACGACAACCACCCCGTCGACCAGCCGAAGACCCCGGAAGAGGGCTACCACCTCACCGACGACATCACCGACAAGGCGCTGGAGTTCATCCGCGACGCGAAAGCGGTCGCGCCCGAGAAGCCCTTCTTCCTCTACTACGCGCCCGGCGCCTGCCACGCCCCCCACCACGCGCCGAAGGAGTGGATCGACAAGTTCAAGGGCCAGTTCGACATGGGCTACGAGGCGATCCGCGAGCAGACGCTCGCCGACCAGAAGAAGCTCGGCATCGTGCCCGCCGACACGGAGCTGCCGCCGATCAACCCGATCGGGGACCAGACGCGCACGGGGCCCGACGGAAAGCCGTTCCCGATGCTCGATGTCACCCGCCCGTGGGCTTCGCTGAACGACGACGAGAAGAAGCTCTTCTCGCGCATGGCCGAGGTGTACGCAGGGTTCCTCGCGCACGCCGACTTCCACATCGGGCGCGCTGCTCGACTACCTCGAGGCGAACGACCTGCTCGAGAACACGATGATCGTCGTCGTCTCCGACAACGGCGCCAGCGGCGAGGGCGGGCCGAACGGCTCTATCGAACGAGATGAAGTTCGCCAACGGCGTCCCCGACGACCTGGCCCAGAACCTGGCGATGATCGACGAGCTCGGCGGCACGAAGACGTACAACCACTACCCGAACGGCTGGGCGATGGCGTTCAACACGCCGTTCAAGATGTGGAAGCGGTACGAGTTCAACGGCGGCACGAGCGACCCGTGCATCATCTCGTGGCCGGCCGGGACGAAGGCGCGCGGCGAGATCCGCCACCAGTACCACCACGCGATCGACATCGTCCCGACCATCCTCGACGTCCTTGGCGTCGAGCCGCCGGAGACGATCAAGGGCCACACGCAGTCGCCGATCGACGGCGTCAGCATGCGCGAGAGCATCGACGACGCGTCGGGCAAGTCGAAGCGGAAGACGCAGTTCTACGCGATGCTCGGCTCCCGCTCGATCTGGCACGAGGGCTGGAAGGCCGTGACGACGCATCCGACCGTCGCGGGCTGGGGCAACTTCAACGACGACGAGTGGGAGCTCTACCACGTCGACGTCGACCGGTCGGAGGTCAACAACCTCGCCGCCGAGCAGCCGGACAAGCTCCGGGAGCTCGTCAACGTCTGGTTCTCCGAGGCCGGCGCGAACGGCGCGTTCCCGCTCGACGACCGCACGCCGGTCGAGATCCTCACCGACCCCCGTCCGCAGCTGGCCGCGCCCCGCGCACCGCTACGTGTACTTCCCGGACACGGCGCCGGTGAGCGAGTGGCAGGCCGTCAACACGAAGGGCCGCTCGTTCGTGATCGGGGCGCTCGTCGACATCCCGTCCCCGGGAGCCCAGGGCGTGCTCTTCGCGATCGGGTCTCGCTTCGGCGGCCACGCGCTCTACGTCAAGGACAACCGCCTGCACTACGTGAACAACTTCGTCGGCGCCGAGGAGCAGATGGTCGTCGGCACCGAGGACATTCCGACCGGCGAGAACCTGATCCTCTCGGCCTCGTTCGAGAAGGAGGGGATGGAGCCGACGTGCGCGACCGGGACGCTGTCCCTCTACCACGGGGAGACCAAGGTCGGCGAGGGCAAGCTCAAGACGCAGCTCGGCGCGTTTGCGATCGCCGGCTCCGGGCTCTACGTCGGACGGCACAGCGGCGAGCCCGTGACCGACGACTATCCGGGCGAGTCCCCGTACGCCTTCACCGGCGGGACGATCAACCGGATCGCCGTCGACGTCAGCGGCGAGCCATACGTCGACCTCGAGCGCCAGGCCGAGATGCTGCTCCGGTCGCAATGAGCGACGACCTCGCGTCGTGGCGTGACACACCGACCCGCGCGGCGATCGTCGACTTCGTCGGGCGCGTGACGACGGAGGGCGGACCGGATTACGTCCCGCCCTCCGAGCGGATTGCCGTGTACGACAACGACGGCACGCTCTGGTGCGAGAAGCCGATGCCGATCGAGCTCGGCTTCATCCTGATGCGCCTCGCGGAGATGGCCGAGCAGGACGAGTCGCTGCGCAAGAAGCAGCCGTGGCAGGCCGCGTACGAGAAGGACTATGCGTGGCTCGGCGGGGCGATCGACAAGCACTACCACGGCGACGACAGCGACCTCGGTGTGCTGCTGGGCGGCATGCTCCAGGCCTTCGCGGGCCAGAACGTCGAGCACTACTCGAGCGCCGCCGACGCATTCCTCCGGGCCGGGAAGCACCCGACGCTCGGCCGTGCGTTCAACGAGTGCGGTTACCTGCCGATGATCGAGCTGCTGCGCTATCTCGATGCGAACGGGTTCACGAGCTACATCGCCTCGGGCGGTGACCGCGACTTCATGCGGCCGGTCACCGAGGAGATCTACGGGATCCCCTCCGAGCGCGTGATCGGCAGCTCGAACGCGCTCGCGTACACCGACGACGAGCACGGCGGCACCGTCTCGTACGAGGCGACGGGGGACTTCTTCGACGACGGCCCGATCAAGCCGGTGCGGATCTGGAGCCGCATCGGCAAGCGCCCGATCCTCGCCGCTGGCAACTCGAACGGCGACGTCCCGATGCTCCGCTACGCCGGCGGGAAGGGTCGTCCGGCGTTGCGGCTGCTCCTCCTGCACGACGACGACGAGCGCGAGTTCGCGTACACGACGGGGGCGGAGACGTCGCTGGAGCTGGCCGAGGAGCACGACTGGACGGTGGTCAGCATCAAGCACGACTGGGCGACCGTGTTCGCCGGCTAACGACGTTCGGCGACGGGTGATGTCCGGCGTTGCGCACTCGGTCCCTGACCAGGCGTCCTTCCGCCCCGCGATCGTGTGGCAGACTCGTAGGGTGCGCAATGGGGCGTCACCTCCGCGGCTCGAGAGCCGTTGGGATCATGCGGGGGGCATCCGCCTGCACTCGCGCGCCGGCGGCGCGGGGCCGCCGGTGGTGCTCGTGCACGGGTACGGCGTCTCCGGCCGTTACCTGGTGCCGTTGGCGCGGATCCTGGCCGGCAGTTGTTCTGCGTATGTCCCGGACCTTCCAGGTCACGGTCGCAGCCAGCGTCTCGACGTTGCGCCGGGGATCGGCGAGCTGACCGATTCGCTGTGCGCCTGGCTGGACGAGGTCGGGCTCGAACGGCCCGCGTTCGTCGCGAACTCGATGGGTTGCCAGATCGTGACGCAGTTGGCCGTGCGGTCGCCTGAGCGCGTCGGGCCGATGGTGCTGTCAGGCCCGACGGTCGACCCCGCACGGCGCGCCGGGCGACGTCAGATCTTTGCGGGACTGCGTGAGACTGCACATGAACCGGTGTCGCTGGTCGCGCTCGCCGCGCGTGACGGCCTCGGCCATGACGTTCAGCAGCTTCGCGCCGCGGCACGCTCCGCACTCGACGACCGGATGGAGGAGCGGTTGCCGTTGATCGACCAGCCGACGGTCGTCGTTCACGGGGAGCGAGATGCGTTCGTGAGCCGCGAGTGGGCGGAGCAGGTCGCGACGCTGCTACCTCGCGGCCGCCTCGTGGTCGTGCCCGGCGAGCCGCACGCCGTCCCCTACACGAAGCCTCACCTCGTCGCCGGCCTCGTCGGGGAGCTGATCGCCGAAGAAAGCGAGCAAGGAGACCGCGAGCTCGTCGGGCGCCTCCCACATCGGGACGTGCCCGCACGGCAACTGCACGAACCGCGAGTGCGGAAGCTGCGCCTGCCACTCCTCGGCGACTCGCGCGGGTACGAGTCGGTCGCGTTCGCCCCAGACGAGTAGCGTCGGCGCCTGAACCGCCCCGAGCTCGGCGCGCACATCGCGCTCCCAGATGTAGACCGCGCCGTGCAGCAGCGTGATCGGTCCCGTGCGTACGGCATCCGCGACGATCGTCGGCAGCTCGCCGCGAACTCCATAGAGCTCCTCGAGCAGGGGCAGTGAGCGTCCCAGCAATCCGCGGCCGCACGGGATACCGGCAGGTGCGACGAGCGCGAGTCGCCGAACGTGTTCGGGCTGGGTGCTCGCCAGCTCTGCCGCGACCAACCCGCCGAGCGAGTGTCCGACGAGGTCGACAGGCCCGAGTCCGGCCGCGACGAGGAGGCGCCCGAGCCAGGGGGCGAGCTCGCCGGCGCGGAGGCGCCCGAGCCGGGGCAGCTCGACGAAATGGAGGCGGTGATGCGCGGCGAGCCGTTCGGCGAGCATCGACCACCAGCGCCACGAGCCGGAGAGCCCGTGCACGACGACGACGTCCGGCCCCGCTCCCGTGACGCGGTAGCGTGCCGACCGTCCGTCGAGCTCGACCTGCTTCAGCTCCACATGGTCATCTTGCACCACGAGGTGTGAAAGGGTCCACGGCGATAAGCGAACGGCTGCCGCTTTCATAGGAGTCCCTGCTGGTTGAATTCAACCGATGACGCAGGAGACAGAGGCCGCGCCGCTGCTGACGGTCGCGAATGCTCCATCCGCCTTTCATCTGTTGGCGAAGCCGACGGGGGCGGTCTGCAATCTGGACTGCTCGTACTGTTTCTTCTTGTCGAAGGAGATGCTGTATCCGGGCAGCCGGTTTCGGATGGCGGAGGAGCTGCTGGAGCTGTATGTGCGGCAGTTGGTCGAGGCGCATGCGTCGAGCCCGGTGGTGATGGTGGCGTGGCAGGGTGGGGAGCCGACGCTGATGGGTGTGGAGTTCTTCCGGCGCTCGGTGGTGCTGGCGGAGCAGTTTCTGCGGCCGGGGCAGCGGGTGGAGTACACGATCCAGACGAACGGCACCCTGCTCGATGAGGAGTGGGCTTCGTTCTTCAAGGAGCACGAGTTCCTGGTTGGTCTCTCGATCGACGGTCCGCGCGAGCTGCATGACGCCTACCGCGTGAACAAAGGCGGCAAGGGCTCGTTCGACCAGGTGATGCGCGGGCTCGGCTACCTGCAGGCTGCGGGGGTGGAGTGGAACGCGTTGACGACGATCCACGCCGCCAACGGCGACAGCGGTCGCGAGGTGTATCGATTCCTGCGTGACGAGTGCGAGGCGCGGTTCATGCAGTTCATCCCGATCATCGAGCGGGTGGCCGAGGCTTCCGAGGACGGCAGCGTGCCGTGGACGTCGTGGCGCGACCGGCCGTTGTATGTGCAGGAGGGTGATCGTGTGACGGGCCGCTCGGTGACGGCCGGGCAGTACGGACGCTTCCTGATCGAGGTGTTCGAGGAGTGGGTGCGGCGCGACGTCGGTGAGGTGTACGTGCAGATGTTCGACGTTGCGCTTGCCAACTGGGTCGGTGAGCCGCCGAGTCTGTGCATCCATTCGGAGACGTGCGGGCTCGCACTCGCGCTGGAGCACACCGGTGATCTGTATTCGTGCGACCACTTCGTCGAGCCCGCGTTCAGGCTCGGCAACATCAAGGAGCAGCACATGCTCGAGCTTGTCGCCTCCGACCGGCAGCGACAGTTCGGTCTCGACAAGCGCGACACGCTGCCGCGCTACTGCCTGGAGTGCGACGTTCGCTTCGCCTGCCACGGCGGCTGCCCCAAGGACCGGTTCATCGAGACACCCGACGGCGACCCGGGGCTGAACTACCTCTGCGCCGGCTTCAAGGACTTCTTCCACCACGTCGACGAGCCGATGCGGTTCATGGCCGAGCAGCTGCGGCGAGGGCTCGCCCCCTCGGCAATCGTCGGCCGCTACGCGGCCGCCGATGCCCAGCGTGGGCGCAACGACGCGTGCACGTGCGGTTCCGGGCGAAAGTGGAAGCACTGCCACGGAGCCCTGTCATAGTCCGGGGCTGATGGCCGGCGCCGGAGAGCGGCGGATCGTCTCGGTGCTGGTCGCCGATCTCGCCGACTCGACGTCGATCGCCGAGCGGCTCGGCGCCGAACGGTACAAGTTCCTGCTCGACGAGCTGATCGCGTTGATGCGCGAGGAGGTCGAGCGATTCGGCGGGACCGTTGCGCAGCTGACGGGCGACGGTGTTCTCGCGCTCTTCGGAGCACCGGTCGCGCACGAGGACGACTCCGAACGCGCCGTGCGCGCCGCGCTCGCAATCCGGACAGCGCTCCGACGTTACGCGGCCGAGATCGCCCCTGCCTATGGCATCGATCTCGGTGCGCGTGTCGCCGTCAACACCGGACCGGTGGTGATCCCGGCCGGCGACGCTCCGCCGCACGCCCTGTACAACGCGCTGGGCGACACCGTCAACGTCGCTGCGCGCCTGCAGGCACTCGGCGACGTGGTTGTCGGGCCGGTGACGGCGCGGCAGGTCGAAGGGATGTTCGAGCTCGCCGAGCTCGGCGAGCTCGAGCTGAAGGGAAAGAGTGTTCCGGTGGCCGCCTTCCGGGTCACGCGTGCTCGCGACGAGGCGGTGTCACACCCGCAGCCGCAGCTTGTCGGGCGCCGGCGCGAGCTCGCGGAGCTGACCGAGGCTCTCGAGGGGCTGTTCGAAGGAAGGGGAGCGATCGTCTCGATCACCGGTGAGCCTGGCATCGGCAAGTCGCGACTCGCGGCCGAGGGCGAGGAACGTGTCGGTGACCGCATTTGCTTTCTGGTCGGTCACGCAGTGCCGTACGCCGAGACGAGCCCCTACTGGCCGGTGCGTGACCTGTTGCGAGACTGGCTTGGACTGGGCGTCTCCGACACGGAGGCGCGCGTTCGCCTCGAGCTGCGGACGGCGCTCGCTCGGACCCTCGACGGAGCAGCGGACGAGGCGTATCCGTTCATCGCAACAGTGCTCGGGCTGGCCCTCGAGCCTGCTCAGGCGCAGCGGCTGCGGGACTTCGCGCGGGATGCCGTGCAGCGGCAGATCTTCGACTGGCTCTTCCTGCTCGTCCGAGAAATCGCCCGAGAGCGTCCGCTGTGCCTCGTGTTCGAAGATCTCCACTGGTCGGATGAGGCGACGCTCGCCTTGCTCGGCGAGCTGCTCCCTGCCGTCGAGCAAGCCGCGGTCTGCTTCGTGCTCATCCACCGCAGCGACCCCGACCACCCTGCGTGGCAGCTCGTCGACCGCGCACGCAGGCGCTTCCGCGACATGTTCCGCGAGCTCGCCTTGGAGCCGCTCACCGACGCGGACGGGCGAGTGCTCGCCGAGACCGAGGCGGGGGGCGAGCTGCCGGAGGAGCTCGCACAGCTTCTCACCGAGCGGGCCGGCGGAAACCCGTACTTCGTCGGGGAGGCCGTCCGCGACCTCCGCGAGCGCGGTGTCCTCGAGGGGACCGACGGCAGTCTCGTGCTCACAGGTGAGGTCTCGGTTCCGGGAGCGATCCAGGAGGCGTTGCAGGCGCGCCTCGATCGGCTCGACGGCGACGCGCGCGAACTGATCACGACAGCCTCGGTGATCGGCCGGTCGTTCGGTCTGCCCTTGCTGGAGCGAGTTCTTCCTCGGACACGTCTAGTCCCCACCCTCTCCGACCTCGTGTGGCTCCAGCTCGTCGTGGAGGAGCGAGGTGGCGCCGCGCCCGAGTATCGGTTCCGACACGGCCTCGTGCAGGAGGTCGCCTACGGAACCCTGCTCGACTCCCGCCGCCGCGAGCTCCACCTGCAGGTGGCCGAGGCGCTTCTCGAGCTGTACAGCGACTCACCCGCAGAGGTCTACGGACTGCTTGCGCTCCATTTCGCTGCAGCCGACGAGCCCGAGCGTGCCGGCGAGTACCTCCTCAAGGCGGGCGACGCGGCGCGGGCCGTCTACGCCGACGAGGAGGCGATCGAGCTCTACGGGCGCGCGCTGGCGTTCATGGAGCGAACCGGCGACGAGGTGCGGGCTCGCGAGACGCTGCTCCGGATCGGGCTCATGCACCACCTCACCTTCGACTTCCGCGCCGCGAACGAGGCCTTCGGCGAAGCGTTCGCGCTCCCCATGCCTGCCCCGACGCAGCTCGACCCGGACGAGCGGCTCGCGCAGGCTATGGGGACAGGCTGGGGCGCAGTGGCGCCGGGTCACGGCTACGCGAGGCCAGGGTGGGAAATCGGGATGAACCTGTTCCGTGGACTTTTCGAGATCGGGCGTGATCTCGACGTCAACCCCGATCTCGCCGAGCGGTTCACCGTCTCGGACGACGGCTGCCTGTACCGGTTCACCCTTCGCTCGGACGCTTCCTGGAGCGACGGCACACCCGTGACCGCCGACGACTTCGAGTCCACCTTCGGGCGGATGGTCGAGGATGATGTGCCCACCGCTTTCTGGCTCGACGGGATACGCGCGACCGCGCTCGACCGGCGCACGCTCGAGATCCGGCTCAGCGAGCCGCGCGCCCACTTCCTCTACATGTTGGGGGTGCTGCCACTCTTCGCCTGGCCGCGCCATGTCCGCGAGCGCGAGGGGCCCGGCTGGCACCTTACGCTCCCATTGGTCGGGAACGGTCCGTACGTTCTCACCACGCACGACGACGACCGCCGGCTCGAACTCGAAGCTGCGCCGGGGTGGTACGGCGCCCGGGGGAACGTGGGCAAGGTGATGATCGAGCTCGATGCGACGGGGTCCGATGCTCGAGAACGCTGGGGACGCGCCGAGTTCGATGTCCTCGACTTCACGCTCGCCTCTCACGTCGCGGTCGACGAGTCGGTGGTGGTGAGCTGTCCGGCGATGTCGACCAGTTTCCTCGGCTTTCATCCCCAGCGAGCGCCGTTCGACGATGCCCGTGTCCGCCGCGCCTTCGCGCACGCAATCGACAGGCAACGCTTTGCGAGAGCATTCGGAGGAACCGCGGCGCCGACCGGCGGGTTGATTCCACCGTCGATGCCAGGGCATTCCCACGCGGTTGCTCCGGCATTCGACCCGGACCGAGCCAGGGCACTCCTGCGCGAGGCCGGTTACCCCGACGGTCGGGCCTTGGGCGAGATCGTGCTTGCCGGCCTCGATCTCGCGAACTTCCCGGCCTCACAGATCGCGGCTCAGCTCGACGCGATCGGCATCGACGTGCGACTGCTGCCTACCTCGTCCGATCTCGAGCAGTCGGACGCAATGAGAGACCATGCACATGTCTTCATGCACGGCTGGAGCGCCGACTATCCCGATCCGGGCGGCGGTTTCCTCGAGTCGCTCCTCCATGGCGCCCCGCTCTATCTCGACGAGGGACTCGAGGAGCTCCTGGCTGCCGCGGCTTCCCTGCGCGACCGGGACGAGCGCCTGCGCGCCTACCGCCAGTTCGAACGGATCTGGATCGGCGAGCAGGTCGCCGTCGTGCCGCTCACGTATGACGACGTCGTCTTCTGGTGTCGCCCGTGGGTCACGGGGATGTGGGTGAACCCGATCGTCGGGGCGACGTTCGCCGAGGCAGTCGTGCACCGGACCGCCGGGTCAGCCGCCCGAGGTGATGCGATAGGGTTCGGGCCGTGAGCGACCAGATCCCCACGCTCGACCTCGAAGACGGGGACGCCGTCGCTCTGGCGGTCGGTGCCGGTGGCCTGTTGGGTCTTGTCGTCGGGTTCGTCGTCGACTCACGCATGCTCCGCGTGCTCGGCCTCGCCTCGATGCTCGTGGGCGGGGGGTTGCTCGTTCGCGGGAAGCTTGCCGTGCGCAGCGAGAAGATCGACGCGGCGGAGAGCACCATTCGCTCCGAGCTCGACGACCTCGACCCGGTCGCCCGGGCGCAGGTTCTCGCCCACATCGCGCAGTCCGAGCTCTAAGAAGCTGGCCGCGATCTAAGGCGGCGCTTAGCAAGGTCCGGTATCCCTGGTGACATGCCAGTACTTCGCCGTTCCGAGCTCCGGATCTTCTTCTTCATCGTGGTCGGCCTCGTGGCGATTGGCGTCGCCGCAGCATTGGCGTTCGCGCGCGGCAAGCCGATCGGCTCCGGTGTCGTCGTCATCGAGACGAATCTCGCCTACGAGGGAGGGGCGGCTGCCGGAAGCGGCATGGTGTTGACGTCGTCCGGGACGGTGTTGACGAACAACCACGTCATCGCCGGCGCGACGACCGTGAAGGTCGTCGTTCCGAGCACCAGGCACAGCTACACGGCACGCGTCGTGGGTTACAGCCGGACCGCCGACGTCGCGGTTCTGCGGCTACAAGGCGCCTCGAACCTGAAGACGATCTCCGTCTCCTCGTCGAGCGCGGCGGTCGGCGAGTCCGTGCGCGCTGTCGGCAACGCGGGTGGCACCGGAAGCCTGACGTCCGCACGCGGCACGATCACGGGGCTCGGCAGGTCGATCGTCGCCAGTGACGAGCAGGGCAGCTCCGAGCAGCTCACCGGTCTGATCGAGACGAACGCCGGCGTCCAGCCGGGCGATTCAGGCGGCCCGCTGCTCGACACTGCCGGGAAGGTCGTGGGGATGGACACCGCAGCGTCTGCGAGCTCCTCGTATGCGTCGGAGGGGTCCGACGCCTATGCGATCCCGATCGGAAAGGCGCTTGCCATCGCCAAGGACATCGTCACCGGCAAGGCATCCGCGACCGTTCACGTCGGCGCCACGGCGTTCCTCGGCGTCGAGGTCCAGGCGGCGGGTGACGGCTACGGAGGGTATGGCTATGCAGGAACTGCCGGCGCTCTGATCGCGGGCGTCGTCCCGGGCGGCCCGGCTGCGTCGGCCGGGCTCGAAGCAGGCGATCTGATCACGGCGATCGACGGCCATGCCGTCTCGTCGCCGAGCCAGGTCAGCCCCGTCATCCTCGCAAAGAAGCCGGGCGCGAAGGTCACCGTCACGTATCTCGGTCAGAACGGTGGGAGCTACGCGACGACCGTGAAGCTCGGCACCGGGCCTGCGCAGTAACGCGGGTCAGCGTTCTCGTACGCTGTCTCCCGGCACGGTGGCGGGTGCCTCTAGCTTCCGAACCAGCGGGCCCGACGGCTGGACCCGAAGTGCTTCTTCTCGGCGACGAGCGCAGCGGACGGGGCCTGGAACGTGCCCGTGGGCTTCGGCCCGCCGAGGAAGTCGACGTCGACCCGGCCGACGTTGCCGCCGCCGAACTCGATGTAGCAGGAGCCCCGTCCGTCGTAGCCGCCGGGCTCCTCGCCGCGCTGCAATCGCGCGATCAACGACCGGGCGACGATACGGGCCGCCCCCTCGGCGAACACGCCGGCCTTCGGCACGCCGACTGTCGCGACGTCACCGACCGCGTAGACCGAGGGAAATCGCGTCTCCAGCGTCCGGGAGCTCACCGGGACGTAGCCGTCTTCGGTCATGCCGCTGGCGATGACCACGTCCGGGGCGCGGTGCTTCGGAACGCCGAGGAAGATGTCGAACGGCAGCTCGCTGCCGTCGTCGAGAACGGCGAGGCTCCGCGCAGCGTCCAGTGAGCTGATCCGCCGGTCCGGGACGAACCGGATGTCGCGCTCCGCGAACGCACCGATGAGCGCCTGCGACGTCTCGGGAGAGGGAGGGACCGGAGTGCCGAACGGGATCACGAACGAGATCTCGCAATCGCCGCGAACGCCGCGCGCAGAGAGGTAGTCGTGGAGGAGGAGCGCCGCTTCGCTCGGTGCGGGCGGGCACTTGAACGGAGCCCCACACACGCCGACGATCGCCCGGCCTTGCGAGAACGAGGGCAACAGCTCGGCGAGCCGCTCCGCGCCGTCGACCGAGTAGAACTCGTTCCCGGCCTGGGCGAGACCCGGTGTCGCGTCCAGGTCGTAGTCGGCGCCGAGAGCAACGACCAGGACGTCGGCCTCGTACGTGCCGGCGTTCGTCGACACGTGTCGCGCCTCGGGCTCGATCGCCGTGACCGTCTCCTGGAGGAAGCGGACACCGGGCTTGACGAGGTCGCGATAGGGGAGGCGAACGGCGTCGAGCGTCGTTCGGCCGAACATCACGTCCAGCTTCGAGTAGCCGAAGACGAACGCGTCACCCTTGTCGATGAGCGTGACGTCGATTTCGTCGCCGAGCGCTTCGGACAACGTGGTCGCCAGCTCGAGCCCACCGAAGCCCGCGCCCAGGATCAGCACATCGCACTTCATCGGCATCGCGAGCTTTCCACGTCTAGCGGCGCTTGCGCTTGCGCGACGCGGTGCCACCGCCGGTGGGGCGGCCGCCGCGCGACTGGCGTTCGATCCGGCGGCGCTCCTGCCGGCCGATGTTGTCGAGCGCACCCTCGCCTTGCTGGTCGCGCGCGGCATCCATGTATGCCCGCCGCTCCGCTGGGGTGAGGCGGCTCATCGCCTTCTGCATCGCCTGTGGATTCGGGTTCGCGGCGACGGTGTTGATCTTCTTGAGCGCGCTTGCGAGCTCAGGGTTCTGGCGCTCGATCGCCGCGGTGCTCATGCGCTGGAACATGCGGCGGATGAAGCCGATCCTCGAGAGCTGCGCGACGATCGGGCGGAGGAGCGCGCCGTTCCGGAATCGGCCCAGGAAGACGAGCAGCCCGAAGACGATCAGGACCGAGGCGAGAACGATCAGCGGGATGTACAGCCACCACACGGCGTCGGATCGTACCTAGTGCCGAGACGCCAGGACCACTCCGGCCGCGACCACGAGGATCAAGGCGATCACGAGCCAGACCCAGACCGCGAGCGAACCGGCGGGTGGCGGGACGGGGGGAGCAGGGCGGAGCGTCTCGAACGGCGGCACGGGCCCACTGTTCCCGGTGCGGATGAGGAGGCGGTCGTTCGGCTGTAAACATTCCTGAAGGCCTTGACCCGCCCGCTGCTCCGGTTAGAGCATGGGGAAGACGGGAAGGCGAATCACATGACCCACGATCCGATCGGGTTGCTGCTCGAGCATGGCGACGACCATGGGTGCGTGCACCTGACGGAGTTGCGCGAGATCACCCAGAGGCTGGAGCTCGACGAGGAGGACGTGGAGGCGCTGCTCGAGCGGCTCGAGTCGCACGGCATCGAGCTGACCGACGACTGTTCGCGCGCGCTCGACGAGCCGGTCCCCTACACCAACGATCAGCTCGCCGCGGCGACCACCGACTCGCTCCAATTGTTCCTGAACGAAGCCGGGCGCTATCCGCTCTTGACCGCCGCGGAGGAGGTCGAGCTCGCCAAACGGATCGAACGTGGAGACAAGGAGGCGAAGGACCTGCTCGTGAACTCGAACCTTCGCCTCGTCGTCTCGATCGCGAAGCGGTACCAGGGCCACGGCCTCATGTTGCTCGACCTGATCCAGGAGGGGATCATCGGGCTGATTCGTGCAGCGGAGAAGTTCGACTGGCGCAAGGGCTTCAAGTTCTCGACGTACGCGACGTGGTGGATACGTCAGGCCGTGCAGCGCGGAGTCGCCAACAAA
Source organism: uncultured Thermoleophilia bacterium (assembly GCA_963851065.1). GTDB lineage: Bacteria > Actinomycetota > Thermoleophilia > Gaiellales > Gaiellaceae > PALSA-600. The sequence continues at coordinate 33,800 of CAWKNW010000006.1, read as the reverse complement.
GCACGCACGATCAGGATCCCGGTCCACATCGCGGAGCGTGAGCAGCGGATTGCGCGGGTCGAGCGCGAGCTCGTGGCGGAGCTCGAGCGCGCGCCGACGGACAACGAGATCGCCGAACGGTCGAAGCTGCCGTTGAAGCAGGTGCGTGAAGTGCATGCGGCCGCGCGGGCGGTCACTTCGCTCGACAGGCCTGTCGGGGACGAAGGATCGAACTCGTTGGGAGAGATGTTCGCCAGCGACGAGGCATCGCCCGACGAGCAGGTCGAGGTCGAGCTGACCGAACGTGCATTGCACCGCGCGGTCGACGACCTGCCCGACCGGGAGCGACGGATCCTGCAGATGCGGTACGGCCTTGGTGAGAGCGCAGAGCCGAAGTCGCTCGAGGAGATCGGACGCATTCTCGGCCTGACACGCGAGCGGGTTCGGCAGCTCGAATCCGCGGCCCTCCGCCAGCTTGCCGAGCGGCGCGAGATCGCCGCTCTCGTCCCAGCCTGATCTCTAGGAGCCGACGACCTTGCAGACCCAGCGGCGCGGTCGCGAGCGGTCGAGCTCGATGAAGAGCACGCGCTGCCACTGACCGAGCAAGAGCGATCCGTCGGCGACCGGGACCGACTCGCCCGCCGAGCCGAGCAGCATCGACATGCAATGCGCGTGGCCGTTGCCGATCTCCATGTCCTCCTCGCAGATGTTCTCCGTGCGCCGGTCCCAGTCGTCATGCGCGTAGTACGTCTCGTGCGGGATCAGGCGACGGAGCAGCGCGCCGAAGTCCTCGAACATCCCCCGTTCGTACTCGTTCACGCGGACGCAGCAGGTCGTGTGCGGTGAGTACACGCAGCAGATCCCGTCGACGACGCCGGACTCCAGGACGATCTCCGCGACCTCGTCGGTGATGTCGGTGACGTGAAGCCCTCCGGTCGTCTGGAAGTGCCGTTCGGCCTGGAAGACCTTCATCGGGAGCAGTCTAACCCGGCCGTCGCAAGCGACTACGCTGGACCGGCGTGGGCCCGTAGCTCAGCGGTTAGAGCAGCGAACTCATAATTCGTTGGTCCCTGGTTCGAATCCAGGCGGGCCCTTGGGAACCCAGGCGCCGAGCGGAAACGGCGCTTGGCCGCGGCGCCGGCGATCGCACCGGCACGGCCGGGGCGGATGAGGCTCAGCGTCGAATGGGATGATCGTGTCCGGCGTGCTGCAGCCAGAGGCGATCTCCACCAAGCGTCTCGTTCTCGAGCCGCTCGATAAGGCGGTTGCGCAAGCCGTGATGGCGGAGGACGTATCAGCGCTGGAACATGCAGACGGTTGGCCGCACGACGACACGCGCGACGCGATCCGGATGTCGACAGCCATGGGTGCGAGTTCCCTCGTCTGGCTCGTAACGTTGGGTGGGCTCGTCGTCGGCGACTGTGGAACAGTCGGTGACCTCGACGACGCGGGCGATGTCGAGATTGGCTACGGCCTGGCTGCCGAATATCGGAGACTCGGGTACGGGAACGAGGTCGTTGAGGCGCTTTCATGCTGGCTGCTGGACCAACCCGGAGTCGAGCGGGTGGTCGCGCGGGAGGTTCTCGCCGACAACGTTCCATCACGGCGGGCACTCGAGAACGCCGGCTTCGTCCTCGAGCGAGAACGTGGGGGCATGACGTGGTACGCGCTGCGGTCGGAGTAGGCGAACTTCGCCTGCCCCGCCGTTCCGGGAGCGTCGGCCGACGGTTGGATTGGTCGTCTTGCGCACCGACCAGGGCTCGGCGAGTATCTGCTGGTGATGGCCGACCGGATGCAACTGATCCGTGACGCATTCGCCGCCTACTCGACTGGAGACCTGCAGGCGTTCGAGTCGCTCTTCGACCCCGCAGCGAAATGGGTCGGAGTTCCTGGTGGCGGCGAGAACGGCGAACCGCAGGTCTGCTCGGACAGATCGATGATCGTCGCGCGGTTCCGGCAGCACCACGAGAACGGTCGAAGCTTCGAGCTCGGCGAGATGATCGAGCGGGAAGACAGAGTTGCGGTCGCGATCACGATCATCAACCCGCAATGGTCAGGCCCGGTGAGCGTCTACAAGGTCTTCACCTTTCGGCTCGGCGAGAACGTCGTCGTGCGCATGAACGACTGCGTCGACGAGTCGTACGCACGACAGGTACTCGCGGCCTGACTCGCAGTGCTGGGGCCGCGCGTTCCCGGCCAGTGATTTCCACGGATGCCCGCGACCCGTAGGCCGCCTACCGTGCCGAGCCATGACGGACGAACCGTGCCTCGGTAGCCGGGTGCTGCCGCTCGACGACACCATCGTCGAGGAAGGCGGGACTGCAACCGGTGAATGCCCTGTCTGCGGCCAGCGCGTGGTTCTCGGGTACGCCGGCCTCCTCCCGGTCCACCGGCCCGTGAACGACGACTAGCTAGGGGCCAGGCCTGCACTCTTGCGGCTTTCCCGAAACGAGCGGGATGGACGGCCGCGGTCATGAGGCGTAGCGTAAGCCTGGGTCGGGCAGCGACTGCGGCGCTCATCCCCTCGGTGAACGGTTCACTCGCCTGCCCGGCCCTGTTTCCGAGCGAGCGGCGTGGCTCGGCTCGCTCGGCTCAGACCGCGTTCGGCGTGGCCGCTCCGAGGCGTCGACCCCGGGCGTCGAGTGCAACCGCCGTCGCGTACCCGTGCACCAGCGGCACGGTGATCGCCGTCTCGAAGCCGGTGCGACTGTTCGCGCCAACCGCTTGCACGTTGTCCGGCCGGGTGCCGGTGTGTACCTCCCACCGAGCGACGTCGGTGGCTCCGTTCCAGCTCGCGTACACAGTCATCGTTGCGCTGTCGACAGGCACGACGGCAATGGAAGGTGTTCCGGTAGCCCGGGCGTCCCAATTCATGCGGAAGGCCCGGTAGGCGACGCTGCCGTCGCCGAATCGCGCGTCGAAGCGGAGCCTTCCGTCCGGACCGAATTCGCTGAACGAGCCGTCCGTGCCCCAACCGATGAACACGCCACCGTCGTCCAACTCCTGGACGTTGCCCATCGCCCAGCCCGCGCGTGGGACGGCGGGGTTGTACTCCTTCACGAGTGACACCCGCTTCGTCTGTTGGTGGAGCGCGATCCGCAGGCCGCGTGACGCCACGCTTGGGCCGGGATCGGCTGCTGCGTTGTCGAAGAGCGTGATCGTTCCGTCCGGACGTCTGCGAACGTCGTGCTGGAACGCGAACGATGCTGCCGGATCGATTCGCCAATCGCTCTTCTTCCCACCAAGTCGCCAGATGACGGCGCCGGTGCGGCGATCGATCTTGTAGACCGCAGACGTGTGACGAGCCGAGACCAGCAGGTTGCCGTCCCGATCGATGTCGATCGAGTTGAGATGGAAGTAGTCGACGTTGCCGGCAGGCGTGATCCCGGTGCGAAAGGACTCGTCGAGGCCGACGTGATCGAAGCTCCGCCACTCGAACAGGACGCGACCGGTCGCGATGTCCACCTCCTGGACGATCCCCTCGATCAACTGGCCGTTGCTCGCCCCGCCGATGGAGGTGAGATCGGCGGTGATCTGCTGGTAGATCGTGATCAACGCCGTGTGCTCCGGCGTGAGGAGAAATTCATGCAGGTCGCCGTGGCGGCCGCCGCCCGCTTGCACGAGTGCAAGCTGGTGGTACGTGTCGTCGAAGACGACGTAGTTTCCGCCGTATGGTCCGAGTACCGTCCCCTCGTACCACGTCAGGACGCGCTTGCCCATGAACTCCTGGACACGCAGTCCCATCGCGGTGTCCTTCGCGAGCGGCAGGAACCAGATCGGCTCGCCCGTCGAGTCGACGATCAGCGGCCCGACGTGGCTCTCGCTCGCAGGTGTCGCCTGGACGGTGCCGGCCGCTGCCGTGATGTCGAACGGCGCGAGGAGGATGTAGCCCTTCGCTGCACCGCCCGCGAGGGTGGAGACCGTGATCGAGGGAGGATTCAGGTCGGGACGGCTGCGGTACGGGCTGCGGGCGGCGACCGGCGGCGAGCCGGTGGCGAGCAGCGCGGCCGCACGCGCCGGCGAGCGTGAAGCGAGGAGGCTTCCCAGCGCCACACCGCCGACCGTCAGGAGCCCGCGCCGTGTGAGCATGGTTTCCGGCCCCGACACCGACGGGAAGCCAACCATGTTCGAACGGGCGAGCGCAACACGTATGCTCGGGTGCCGATGCCGCCGTCGATGCCGGAAGCGGCCGACAAGCGGCAGCAGATTCTCGCCGCGGCGGTGCGGGTGTTCGCACGGCAGGGTTTCGACGGCACCCGGATGGCGGACGTGGCCCGGGAGGCCGGCGTCGCCTACGGGCTCGTGTACCACTACTTCGGCTCGAAGGACGCTGTCCTCCAGGCCGTCTTTCGGGAAGCGTGGGCACGGCTGTTGGAGGCCGTCGCGGTCGCCGAGGAGACCGGCCAGACAGCAGTCGAGCAGCTGGCGCTGGTCGTCCGCATCGTGCTCCGCGTGTGGCGCGACGAACCGGATCTCGTCCGGCTGCTCGTGCGGGAGGTGACCCGCAGCCCGCACATCTCCGAGGAGCTCGAGGAGATCGGCCGCGCGTTCGCGAGCCTCGAGCGCATCATTCGACGCGGACAGAGCGCGGGCGCGCTTCGGAGCGAGACCGATCCGCGGCTCGCGGCCTGGATGCTCTACGGCGCGCTCGAGGAGGTTCTCACCGGCTGGGTGCTCGGACAGCTTCCCGACGACCCCGAGGCCGCGGCGGCAGCCGAGCGCGAGATCGTCGGGACGTTCGTCGGCGGCCTCCGCGAAGCTCGGTGAGAATGCAAACGTGCTCGACCCGCTGAAACGGTGGAGGCCGCTTCCCGACAAGCCGGACTACGCCGGGGTGCTCACGTTCGCGGGCCAGCCACTCGCGGACGACCCCGCGCAGCTCGACGGGGTGGACGTCGCCGTTCTCGGGGCGCCGACCGACGATCTCGTCTCCGACCGGCCGGGGACGCGCTACGGGCCGCGGGCGATCCGGGCCGCGTCATGCCCTCCCGGCCCGCATCTCGAGGCGGGGATCGACGCGTTCGACGTCCTGCGCGTCGTCGACTACGGCGATGCCGCAGTGGTGCCGGCCGATCCCGACGCGACGCATGCTGCCATCGAGCTGCTGGTCGGAGAGGTCGCGGATGCAGGCGCGCTTCCGCTGACTCTCGGCGGCGACCACTCGATCACCGAGTCGTGCATCAACGCGATCGCGACCCGTCGCGGGCCGATCGGGCTCATTCATTTCGACACCCACACCGACACGGGGCGGGAGGTGTTCGGTGTCGAGCGCTCTCACGGCACGCCGATGTTCCGCCTGGTCGAGCAACGGCGAATCGACCCGACGCGTTACGCCCAGATCGGGCTGCGCGGCTACTGGCCGGGACCGGTCGAGCTCGCCTGGCAGCGCGAGCGAGGAATCGCGAGCTTCTTCATGCACGACGTCCGCGACCTGGGGATCCGGGAGGTCGTCGAGCGCGCGCTGGCGCACATCGGTTCGGGACCGACGTACCTGACCGTCGACGTCGACGTGCTCGATCCGGCGTTCGCGCCCGGCACCGGCACGCCCGAGCCCGGCGGGATGACGTCCCTGGATCTGCTCTGGGCGGTACGTCAGGTGGCGACGCTCGTCGAGCTCGTCGGCGCCGACGTGGTCGAAGTGCTGCCGTCGGCGATCGGCTCCGCCGACATCACCGCCCTCGTTGCGGAGCGCGTCGTCCGCGAGCTCCTCACGGGTCTCGCGCTGCGCAGGTCACGCGGGCAGACGCCCGAGCTCGTAGTCACCTCCTCACGCCGCAGCGCTCGGGCTGGGGTTGTCGGGGCACTGGACACGAACATATGTTCGCAGTAAGGTCGGACGGCATGCAGCTTCGTCTCGACGCCGCCGACCGTCTCGTCGAGCTCGTCGAAGAGCGCCGTGGCCCCGTTCCGGCGGAGGAGGCGGCTCGCGCCGTCCTCAAGCTCGGTGCGGCGGTGCCGGTCGGGCTGGCGCGCTCGCTGCTCGAGGACGCGGTGCAGGCCGATGCCCGGCTGCGCTTCGCCGGCGACCTCGTGGCGCTGACCGGCGCGCCGGGCGAGGGCGTGGCGCTCGAGCACGCGACGTACGTCGTCTTCGACCTCGAGACGACAGGACTGCGGCCGGGCGATGCGCGTCCGTGTGAGGTTGGCGCCGTGCGCGTGCGCGGGCTCGAGCTCGGTGAGCGCTTCCAGATGCTCGCGAATCCGGGCGCCCGCCTGCAGCCGTCCGTCGCTGCGCTGACGGGGTTGCGTGACGAGCAGCTCCGCCGCGCTCCGCCGGTGGCGGCGGTGATTCGAAGGTTCCTCGCCTTCACGGATGACGCCGTGCTCGTTGCGCACAACGCGCGCTTCGATCTCGCGTTCCTGGACTGCGAGACGATGCGGATCTCCGGCCGCCGCGTCGCGGCGACGGTCATCGATACGGTCGGGCTCGCACGCCGCCTGCTGGGGCGCCGTCCCGCGAACCTGGCGGCGCTCTCGTACTTCTTCGCGACCGATGCACGACCGTGTCATCGGGCGCTTCCCGACGCCGAGGCGACCGCCGAGATCCTCGTCCAGCTGATCGGCCTCGCGCAGGAGCGCGGCGCGCGGACGGTCGGCGATCTGGTCGAACTGGCTGCGACGCGACCGAGGCGGGTGCATCGGAAGCGCTCGCTCGCGTTCGGCGCGCCGAGGCAGCCGGGTGTCTACCTCTTCCGGGATGCGCACGACCAGGTGCTGTACGTCGGCCGCGCACGCGACCTGCATGCGCGGCTGCGGTCGTACTTCCGGTCGGAGCGACAGCGCCCCGCGGTCGAGGCGGCGCTGGGTGCGTTGGTGCGAATCGAGTGGCGCATCACCGGCTCGGAGCTCGAAGCGGCACTCGAGGAGCTGCGCCTGATCCGGGAGCTGCGTCCCCCGGCCAACGCGCGGTCGGTCCGACCCGATCGGTACGTCTACCTCCGCCGCCGCAGCGACTCCGTCGTGTGCGGCTCGCAGCCGACCGAGCTCGGCCCGCTCCGCAGCCGCCGGCGTGCCCATCTCGCGGCACGGGCACTTCAGGGCGCCGACTGGGAGACCGTCGACGATGCGCTGCCGAAGCTGCGGGAGAAACTGCGGCGCATCGCGGCCGAGCTTCGCTTCGAGGATGCGGCGCGCCTGCGTGACCGGATCGAGGCGCTCGAGGAGGTCTGCGCCGAGCTGGCGCGGCTCAGGCGGCTGCGGCAGCTGGCGGTCTGCCTCGTCGCCCCGGCGGCCGACGGTGGGCGCCGCGCGTTCTACGTCGCCAAGGGGCAGGTCGTCTGCGCCCGTCCCTACACCGGCCCGGCCGGGCTCGAATGGGAGGCTGCGCTCGCGGCGATCCGGCGGGCCGAGCCGACGCTCGCCCCCGAGGCTGCCGACGACCTCATGGCCGTCGCCGCGTTCCTGAGACGGCCCGGCCCGGAGCTCGAGGTGGTGGCGCTTCCTACACTGACCGTAGATGAACGAGCTGCGTGAGCTGGCACTCGGACGCGACTGGCGGAAGCTCGTGGCCGACGGGGTCGCGGCCTCGCCGGTCGAGCTCCGTCGGGGCCTCGCGGTGAAGGTGGTCGACGGGCCGCGGACGGAGACCGTGCCGTACGACCGCTGGCCGGAGCGTCTCGACGCGCTCCTGCAGGACGCGCGCGACGTCCATCTGCACGCGCCGGGCGGCGACGTCCACGCCCGTCGGACGAAGCGCGGCCGCTGGCTCGTCTCCCGCGGGCGGCCGTCCGCCGGCCCAACCGCCGCGGCGCGCCACGACCGTGAGAAACGGCACGCGCTTCCCGCCGACCATCCGCTCTTCGCGGCGACCCGCAGCTCACCGGCCAAGCGCCGGCAGGTCCAGCACTACGTCGAGTTGCTGCGCGTGCTCCAGCTCTGGGAGCGCAAGCGGGTGCGTGTGCTCGATGCTGCCTGCGGGAAGGCCTACCTGAGCCTCGCACTCGTCGCCTACGGCCGCGAGCTGGGAACGCCGGTGGAGCTGGTCGGCCTCGACGTGAACCCCGACGTCGTCGAGACCGTTCGCGGAGTGGCGGCCGAGCTCGGCTACGACGAGGCGCGCTTCGAGGCGACGACGATCGAGTCGTACGCCGATGATGAGCCCGTCGACCTGCTCGTCTCGCTGCACGCCTGCGACACGGCGACCGACGAGGCGATCGCCGCAGGCGTGCGGCTTCGGGCCGAGGCCATCGTGGTCGCTCCGTGTTGCCACCACGAGCTCGCCGCGCAGATCGCCTCCCGGCCGCCCGACGCGCTGTTGCGGCACGGCCTGCTGCTCGGGCGTCAGGCCGATCTCGTCACCGACGCCCTCCGTGCGGCTGCGCTCGAGACGGTCGGTTACCGGGTCGACGTGATCGAGTTCGTCTCGGCCGAGCACACGGCCAAGAACCTGATGCTTCGCGCGGAACGTGATCCATCCCCGGGCAGGGCACGCCGGGCGCTCGCCCAGTACCGCGAGCTCCGGGACGCCTACGCCGTCGACCCCGCGATCGGCCGCCTGCTCGGAGTGGACTAAAGAAGCTCTCACACAATGAGCAGTTGTGTCGCCCGGCCGCGCTCGGCGGCGCGCTGCCGCGTCCTCGGTCGCGCCCGTAGCCTCGGCTACGAGCGCTCCCTGCGTCCTTGCATCGCACTCACCGATCGCACCCGGATCGACGAATCCATTCTGTGAGAACCTCTTAGAGAGCTAGCATTGGAGTCGATGCACGAAACCGGGACGATGCGGGTCAAGGGCGGCCTGGCCGAGATGCTCAAGGGCGGCGTGATCATGGACGTCGTCGACGCCGAGCAGGCGAAGGTCGCCGAGACCGCAGGTGCCTGCGCGGTGATGGCGCTCGAGCGCGTGCCCGCAGACATTCGCCGCGACGGTGGCGTCGCGCGCATGTCCGACCCCGACAAGATCAAGGAGATCCAGGAGGCGGTCACGATCCCGGTGATGGCGAAGTGCCGTATCGGCCACTTCGCCGAGGCCCAGATCCTCCAGGCACTCGAGATCGACTACATCGACGAGTCGGAGGTGCTGACGCCGGCGGATCTCGAGCATCACGTCGACAAATGGGAGTTCACCGTCCCCTTCGTCTGCGGCTGCACGAATCTCGGCGAGGCGCTGCGGCGGATCGCCGAGGGCGCGGCAATGATCCGGACGAAGGGCGAGGCCGGCACCGGCGACATCGTCAACGCGGTGACGCACATGCGCGCCGTGTTCGGCGGCATCCGGCGCCTGCAGTCGCTGCGCAGCGAGGAGCTCTACGCCGAGGCGAAGAACCTCCAGGCTCCGTACGAGCTCGTGCGCTGGGTGGCCGAGCATGGCCGCCTGCCGGTCGTCACGTTCACTGCGGGCGGCATTGCGACCCCGGCCGACGCGTCGTTGTGCATGCAGCTCGGCGCCGACGGCGTGTTCGTCGGATCGGGCATCTTCAAGTCCGGTGATCCCGACAAGCGTGCCCGCGCGATCGTCGAGGCGACCACGCACTATCTCGATGCCCGCGTGCTTGCAGACGTCTCCGCCGGCCTCGGCGAGGCGATGGTCGGAATCTCGACGGCGTCGCTCGAGCCGAGCGACCTGCTCGAGCGCCGCGGCTGGTAGCACGGCTCCTCGTCACCGGCGGGTGCGGCTTCCTCGGCAGCGAGCTGGTCCGACGGGCCGATGCACACGGGATCGACGTCGTCGCCACGTGGTGGCAGCGTCGTCCTGAAGGGCTCCCCGGTGCCTGGCACCGGGTCGACGTCCGCGACCCGGGTGCAGTGGCGGCCGCGCTCCGCGGGGTCGACGCCGTCGTGCACACCGCCTACCGCCAGGGTGGTGCGGACGAATGGTCGACGAACGTCGACGGGTCGGGCGTGGTCGCGGCCGCCTCGGTGCGATGCCGCCTCTTGCACCTCTCCAGCGACCTGGTGTTCGACGGGACGCGCGGCCGCTACGTCGAGGCGGACGAGGTCTCCCCGGTCGGTCCGTACGGCCGGTCGAAGGCCGAGGCCGAGCGCCGCGTCCTTGCGCATCATCCGGCGGCCACGATCGTCCGCACGTCGCTCATCTACGGCGGCGACGAGCCGGGCCCGCAGGAGCGACTCGCGCGCGCAGGCACGCGGTTCTACGTCGACGAGATCCGCTCGCCGGTCCAGGTTGGCGATCTCGCCGAGGCACTGCTCGAGCTGCTCGACCTCGAGCTGGCAGGACCGTTGCACCTCGGCGGGGCCGACGACATCAGCCGGTACGACTTCGCGTTGCTGCTCGGCGCCGACCCGGGCCGAATCGAGCGCGTCGCACACGACGCCGGACCGCGCGCCGGACGTGTCACTCGACAGCTCGCGTGCTGCCGCTCTCCTCGCCACCCGCCTTCGCGGTGTCCGCTCCGTGCTGCGCTGACCAGCGATCGGCCGCAGCCCGTCCTTCCGGCGTGGCCAGGAAGTGCTCGAACGGCACGTGCAGCAGCGCGACCCGGGCCTCGGCGAGCGATTCGTCCCCGTCGGTGATGCGCGCGTCGACGTGCAGGCGGCGTCCGTGGACGTCGACGAGTCGGGCGGCGATGAGCAGCTCGGTGTTGATCGGGACCGGCCTGCGGTATCGCACGAACAGGCGCGCGGTCACGGACGGGAACGAATGCCACGTCGCGAGAAGCCCTGCGGCCTCGTCGAGCGCCGCCGAGACGATGCCGCCGTGCGCGATGCCCGGACCGCCCTGGTGACGCTCGTCGAACGTGAGGAACGCGTCGTACTCGGTCAGCCCCGGCGCGGCGGGCAGCGGCAGGCGGAGCCCGCCCGCGTTGTCACCGCACCCGAAGCATGCCGGGTCATGGTGCGGTGGGATGTCCAGCGCGTTCCTCCGCCCAGAGGTTCTCGAACGTTCCTAGCCGAAGCTCCTGCCGGTACAGGAATGCCGTCTCGTCGACGCGGCGCATGTACTCCTCGCGGTGCTGCTCGACGAACCGGTTGTACGCGTCGCGTGACTCCCAACGGTCGACGACGAGATACCGCCCGGCCTGCTCGACGTCGTGCAACAGCTCGGTTCCGACAAAGCCAGGTGCTTCGCGGAAGAACGCGGCCCACGAACCGTTGGCGCCGTAGACCTCCTCGAACCGTGCCGCGTCGTCGGTCTCGTAGGCGAAGACGAGCGCGATCATCGGAGCCCGCCGCGTTCGTGGTGTGCCTGGAAGAAGTTCTCGCTGCCGGCGGTCGCCATCGCAGCAGAGGCGCTGATCTCGAGGCAGAGCGCCGCCGCTGCCACGATCTGGGCGAGCCGGTAGACCTTCCCCGGGCCGGCGCAGCCGATCGAGGCGAGCCACTCCCGGGCCGACGGCAACGTCGTGCCGCCGCCGACGGTTCCCACCTCGAGCCCGCCGAAACGGATGGTCGCCTGGAGCCCACCCTCGACCCGGCGTCCCGTCCCCTGGGCCATCGAGCTCGTTCCGACCATGCCGAGGTCCTGTCCGGTCGCGGCGAAGACCGCTGCGATTGCCGACGCGGGCGTGAAGGCGACGGACTGCATCCCGCTCGCGATCGAGCCGTGCGTCCCCGTCCACGACAGCGCCTCGAGATCGTCCGCGGTCGTCCGCAGCACCCGCCGGATCTGCTCGTCGGGCACGAACGCCTCCGCGAGCACCGACTTGCCGTGACCCGACCGGAAGTACTCGTGCGACGGCTTCTTGTCGCCGCCCATGTTCGCCTCGAGAACCGCCCGCTCCGGCTTGACCGGCGCCCGCTGCATCACGTAGCCCATGTTCAGCGCATAGGCGTTGCGGGTCATCATGTTCGGCCCGACCGCGTCGCCGGTCGTCCACCGCCAGAGCACATGGCACATGGGGCCGACGACATGCGTGTCGACCTCGCGTAGGAGCGCGTGCCGCGATAGCGACGGGTCCGCGGAAGCCACGAGCCAATCGCGCATGGCGTCGGTCTCCTCCGCGAGCCAGCCCGCCAGGCGGACCGCGTCGGCGGCGTTCGCGCAGACGAAGCACGACGCACGCGTGATCCGGTCCGCCAGCACATAGGTACGCACCGCTCCGGCGGCGAGCGCGCCGCGGGTGAGCGAGGCCGTGAGCCCGCCCTCGGTGTGCGCGAGCGGGACGTGAACCGTCTCCGTGCCACGAGCGACTTCGATCGGGGTGCCGTCCGCATCCAGTTCGTAGCTGCCCAGCTCGATCGAGACGGGCACCCCCGAGACGGGGATGACGGCCACACCGACCAGCGACTCTGCGGCATCCGCGAACGGCGCCAGGTCGACCGACGTGACGATTCCGTCGCCGACTCCCATCGCCTCGCGACGGCGGGCGATCGAGCCTGCATCGTTCTTGCGGGGCCAGCGCACGGGGAGAGCCTAGACTCGGAGCATGGCCGCCACGTTGATGAGGGGGAAGCCGATCGCCGACCGGATCCGTGCTCAGGTCGCCGACGACGTGCGACGGCTCGGCGGGCTCGGGCTCGCCACGGTGCTGGTCGGAGACGACCCGGCCTCGGAGATCTACATCGGCCTGAAGCAGAAGGCGGCGGTGGCAGCCGGAATCACGGCGACCGACGCCCGGGTCCCGGCCGACACGACGGAGGAGATGTTGCTCGCGCAGGTCGACGAGCTGAATGCAGACGCCGGTATCGATGCATTGCTCGTACAGCTGCCCTTGCCCGAGCACATCGACGAGGCCCGCGTGATTCGGGCAATCGATCCGCGGAAAGACGTCGACGGCCTCCATCCGTTCAACGCGGGTCAGCTCTACCTCGGTCGCCCGACGCTGGTCGGCGCCACGCCGGTGGGGATCATCGCGATGCTCGACGAGCATCGAGTCGAGCTGGACGGTGCGCAGGCGGTCGTGATCGGTCGCAGCACCATCGTGGGCAAGCCGGTTGCGCACCTTCTGCTGCAACGCAACGCGACGGTCACCGTCTGCCACACCCACACGCGCGACCTGCCTCGCCACACGCTCGACGCCGACATTCTCGTGGCCGCCGCGGGTGTGCCTGCGTTCGTCTCGCCCGACCTCGTGAAGCCCGGCGCGGCGGTCGTCGACGTCGGAATCAACCGCACCGAGTCAGGGGTGGTGGGGGACGTCGACCCGGGTGCGGCTGACGTGGCGGGGTATCTGACTCCGGTTCCGGGCGGCGTCGGGCCGATGACGATCGCGTGTCTGCTCGAAAACGCCGTCCGCTGCGCCAGATTTCTTCGCGGTGAGCTTCCCTCCGCTTAGATGGCTGATCGGAACTCGATCGCGGCGCCCGGCGGCTGCAAGCCGGCGCGCTGCGTCGTTCTCGGTCGCCCCGATAGACAGGGCTATCGGGGCTCCCTGCGGCCTTGCAGCACTTGGCTTTCGCTCGCCGGGCATCCACTCAAATCCCGATCAACCATCTATTCGGTGCTAACGTTCGCGCCGCTCCGCGGGACCTCGCGGACTTGTAGTCGTCAAGCAAGGAGTAGTCAGTTTTGGCTGAAGGCACGGTCAAGTGGTTCTCGAACGAAAAGGGATACGGCTTCATCGAGCGGGGAAACGGCGAGGCGGACGTGTTTGTCCACTTCTCCGCCATCGCCGGTGATGGCTACAAGTCGCTGACCGAGGGTCAGCGCGTGTCGTTCGACGTCGTGCAGGGCGACAAGGGCCTGCAGGCGGCGAACGTCGAGGCGCTCTAGAACCCTTTCGGAACCGAGTTGGCCGAGGGCTCCGAAAGGAGCCCTCGGTGTCTTGACGGGAGGAATCACGGATGGCTGAGATCACGAGGGACGAGGTGCTGCACGTGGCGCGGCTCGCACGCCTCGAGTTGACCGACGACGAGGTCACGCGCTTCCAGGAGCAGCTGTCGGCGATCCTCGGCGCGGTCTCGAAGGTGTCCGAGCTCGACCTGCACGACGTTCCCGCGACGGCACATCCTCTCGAGATCTCGAACGCGTGGGCAGAGGACGAGCCCCGGCCCTGCCTGACTCTCGACGATGTCTTTGCGAACGCTCCCGATCGCGACGGCGACCTCTTCCGGGTGCCGCCGGCGTGACGCAGATCGACACCCTGAGGCTGAGCGCCGAGGAGGCGAAGCGTCTGCTCGACGCCCGTGAGCTTTCCGGGGCGGAGCTGTTCGCCGCGTATCGGGAGGCGATCGATGCGCGCGATCCCGAGCTGCACGCCTACCTGACCGTGTGCGACGACCCGGGCGGCGACGGTGTGCCGATCGCGCTCAAGGACGTGATCGGGACGAAGGGAGTCACGACCACCGCGGGCTCGAAGATCCTCGAGAGCTATGTCCCTGTCTACGACGCGACAGTTGCGGCGCGCTGCAAGGCGCACGGATTGCGGCTGCTCGGCAAGACGAACACCGACGAGTTCGCGATGGGCTCGTCGACCGAGAACTCCTCGTTCGGGCCGACACGCAACCCTTGGGATCCGACGCGCGTGCCGGGCGGGTCGGGAGGTGGATCCGCGGCCGCGGTGGCGGCGGGCCTCGCGCCGTGGGCGCTCGGCTCCGACACGGGCGGTTCGATCAAGCAGCCCGCAGCGCTGTGCGGCAACGTCGGGCTGCGCCCGACGTACGGCACCGTCTCGCGCTACGGCGTCGTCGCCTTCGCGTCGTCGCTCGACCAGGTCGGCCCCGTCGCGCGGAATGTCAGGGACTGCGCGCTGCTGTACTCGATCATCTCCGGTCGCGACGAGAGCGATTCGACGACGGTCGAGGTTCCGCGGGTCGAGCTGCCGACGGCCGAGGACCTGCGGGGCCTTCGAATCGGCGTGCCGAAGGAGCTGAACGACGCAGAAGGGATCGAGCCGGGTGTGCGCGCCTGCGTCTCGAAGGCGCTTGAAATCGCCGAGTCGCTCGGCGCGAGCATCGAGGAGTGCTCGCTGCCCCGCTCGGTCGACTACGGCCTCGCCTGCTACTACCTGATCGCCCCGGCGGAGGCGTCGTCGAACCTCGCGCGGTACGACGGGGTGCGTTACGGGCTTCGGTCGGGCGGCGACGACTTCCGCTCGATGGTGATGAACTCGCGCCACGACGGCCTCGGCGACGAGCCGAAGCGCCGCATCATGCTCGGTACGTACGCGCTCTCGTCCGGCTACTACGACGCGTACTACGGGAAGGCTCAGCAGGTGCGGACTGTGATCAAGCGCGAGCACGACGATGCGTTCGCGCGCTTCGACGTCCTCGCGAGCCCGACGAGCCCGACGGTTGCCTTTCCGATCGGCGCAAAGGCCGACGATCCGCTCGCGATGTATCTCAGCGATCTGCTGACGATCCCGTCCTGTATGGCCGGGCTTCCCGGCCTGAACGTTCCGTGCGGCCTGTCGGAGGACCTGCCGGTCGGCCTGCAGCTCGTCGGCGCGCAGTTCTCGGAGAACACGTTGTTCAGAACGGCGCACGCGCTCGAGCGGGCACTCGGCTTCGATCCCGTCCCCGCGAGGTACCGGACGTGACGAGCAGCGAATGGGAGCCCGTGATCGGGCTCGAGATCCACGTGCAGCTGAAGACCGAGACGAAGATGTTCTGTCGGTGCGCGAACGCGTTCGGAGCGGCACCGAACACTCAGACCTGCCCGGTGTGCCTGGCGTTTCCCGGAGCGCTGCCCGTGCCCAATCGCCGTGCGATCGAGGAGACGATCAAGCTGGGACTGGCTCTCGAGTGCGAGATCGCCGAGCGCGCCGTCTTCCACCGCAAGAACTACTTCTATCCCGACCTCCCGAAGGCGTACCAGATCAGCCAGTACGACGAGCCGCTCTGCGCCGACGGCCGGCTCACAGTGCCGATGGAAGACGGCGACGTGCCGGTCGGAATCGTGCGCGCGCACCTCGAGGAGGACGCCGCGAAATCGATGCACGTCGCGGCGTCGGGGCGGATCCACGGCGCGACGGCGACGCTCGTCGACTTCAACCGCGGCGGCACGCCGCTCGTCGAGATCGTCACCGCACCCGACCTGCACGACGCCGAGACGGCGAAGCGCTTCCTCCAGCTGCTGCGGCAGACGGTGGTCGAGCTCGGCCTCTCCGACGCCGAGCTCGAGAAGGGCTCGATGCGCTTCGACGTCAACGTGTCGGTCCGTCCGAAGGGCTCCGACGAGCTTCGCACCCGCACCGAGCTCAAGAACATGAACTCGTTCGCCTTCGCGGCAAAGGGAATCGAACGCGAGATCGCGCGTCAGGTGAAGGCATACGAATCAGGCGCCACCGTCGAGCAGGAGACGCTGCACTTCGATCCCTCCCACGAGGAGTCGCCTCCGCTTCGTTCGAAGGAGGAGGCGCAGGACTATCGCTACTTCCCCGAGCCGGACCTCGTCCCCGTGAGGCCGCCGGCGGAACTGGTCGAGCGCCTGCGCACAGAGGTCGGCGAGCTGCCGGGCGCCCGCATCCGGCGCCTGGCCGGCACGCTGTCGTTCTACGACGCCGACGTGCTGGTCACGGGCGGGCTCGATGCTCTGTGGTCGGCGGTGGTCGAGGCCGGGGCCGATCCGAAGGAGGCTGCGAACGTCCTCGCGAACCAGTTCGTGGCGACGGGGATCGACCCGGGCCGAGTCGACGCCGCGGAGCTCGCGAGGCTCGTGTCGGCGCGCGCCGAGATCCCGCGTGCGGCATTCGATGCTGCGCTTGTCCATGTGGGCGACGAAGGGTTTCGCGCAGCTCCTCATCTGGAGCAGAAGGTGGTCTCGGACGCGGGCGAGCTCGATCCGGTGATCGAGCGCGTGATTGCAGCGAATCCCGGCCAGGCCGACCAGTACCGGAACGGCAAGCAGGGCCTGCTCGGCTTCTTCGTCGGCCAGGTGATGAAGGAGACCGGCGGCTCGGCCGATCCGCGCGTGGTCAACGAGCGCGTTCGTGAGAAGCTTGGATAGCTACTTCCAGCCGGCGGCCACGGAGAGCATGCCCAGGCACATCTCGTCCGTGGTCCCTTCGCCCCAGACGACATAGCGCGGCCGAAGCGGCTTGCCGTCGATCACCGGCTGCGCCGCAGCCGAGTTGTCGAACGTGCAGCTGACGCGGATCGTGTCACCAGGCCCGACGTGGATCGGATGCTCGAGGTAGTAGACGTCCTGCCAGTGGAAGTCCCACGCTGGAATGTGGAGCAGCATCCGTTGCTTCGCGGTGCCCGGGTCGAGCTCGACCCGGATGTCGCGGCCGCGGAGGTGCATGTGCCCCGCCACGCCGAAGATCGTCTCCTTCGAGCGCACCGGCCGATTGCAGCTGGTCGCGATGCCGGTGCCGGCGCCGACGTTCGTCGGGTAATCGGCGAGCGTCTTGTCGCACAGCTGCAGCAGCGCGTCGGGGATGAACGCGTTCTCGACGCCGTAGCGTGTGGCCACGTCCGCGACCGCCTGGCTGCGGGTACACAGCGCGCCGGAACTCCCGCGCGGGCACGGCAGCTCCACGGGCGCGGCGACGAGCTGCGTCTGCAGTGGGATCAGGTGCGTCGTCGCCGGGCGAACGCGCAACCACGCCTGCGAGCGGTCGGGCGCGACCGCTTCGATCAGGTTGTAGTGCACCTGCATCACGATCAGCGCATGCGCGTGGAGCAGGACGCCGGTCCGGTCCGGAAGCGCGTTGGTCGTGTGACCCGGCACCCAGGCGGCGATCCACGGCGGTTGCCCGAGGCGGCCGAGTGATCCTGGCTGTGACAGGTCGACCGGAAGGTTCGGGCCGCCGAAGCACGTCCATCCCTTGCCTCCGCTCGCGGTGTCGAGCTGACGTGCAGCCCGGGCCTGCTGCCCCGCCGCCTCGTAGAGGATCACGTGGTGGACGATCCCGGTGCGCTCGGGACGAATCAGCGCGCCCGTGACGAACACGTTGCGAGCGAGTTTGGGATCGAGCACGAAGCAGTGGTAGTCGTCGATCCCGCCGTCGGCAGCGTGTGGAAGGTACGGCTTCGCCGGGACGAGCCTGATCGTCCTGCCGGGGCCACCGAGCCCTGCTCCGGTGGACGGGCGGGTGTGGAGGTCTGCGGGGTTGCCCGCGGGCGCACCCGCCGCCGCCCAGGCGGCGAGCGTGGCCAGCTCTGGGCCTGTCAGCCGCCGCAGGTCGCGTCCCCGGAGCGGCGCCGAGTCGGGACCGGGCATCCACGGCGGCATCGCCCCCGCACGCGTCATGCGGACGATCCCGCTCGCGTTCGACTTCGCATCGGCCTCGGTGGTCAGCGAAAACGGCGCGATGCCGCCGAGGCGATGGCAGGTCGTGCACTTCGCATCGAGGATCTGCGCGACGTCGCGGTAGTAGGTCGGCGGCGAGTCGGCGCGACCACCTCGAACGACCAGCGCGCCGCCGAGCAGCGCGGCTGCGGCTGCGATCACGACGGCGATCCGCACCCCGGAACTCTACGCGCCGGATAGCTCGTAGACTCGGCGCGTGTCGTGGCTGGAGCGTCGGCGCTGGTGGGCGAAGGAAGGGCTGCCCGCGCTCCGGATCCTCGCGATCGAGCACTGGGATCCCGACGGCGTCTACGACGACCCGATGCGAGCCGACGCGTACGACCCCTACCTGGAGCGCGTGGGCCGGATGCTTCGCCGCGGTAAGGGCGCCGCGGAGATCGCGCGGTACCTCGGGGAGGTGCGGACGAAGGCCTTTCGCCGCGACCCGAACGAGGATGCCGATCAGTCGTTCGCGGACCGTACGGTCGCCTGGTACTCCCTCGAGGTGCCGCGGCGGGAGCCGGCGACGCCGAGGTAGAGCAACACGGAAGCTCCGGCGAAGGCTGCCGCTGCCGCGGCGACGGCCGTCTGCGTGAGCGCGGAGGCCAGGCCGGCGGCACCGACCGCTGCGACGATCAGCAGGCCCTGGCGGGGCCGGCCGCGGAGGGTCGCGGCTGCGACGACGAGCACCGCGAGCGTGCCGAGCGAGCTGGCCACGATCGCGATCACGCGAGGCAGCACGTCGAGGTGATCCTGCGCACGCGGGACGGTGGTCGATGCAAACGTCCCGTGCACCGGCATGACCAGAGCCACTCCGACGGCGAGGCCGGCGTAGAGCAATCCGACCGGAGCTGCCCAGCGACGTCCCCACAGCAGCAGAGATCCGATCCCGAGCAGCGGCGCCGAGAGGAGAGCCCCCGAGAGGTAGTAGACGCGGAACGAACGGGCGTCCCATCCGTGTGCTGCGCCCCAGGCCATCGCGCCGGTCGCCGCGGCGAACGAGAACAGGGCGGCTGCCCACGCGATGCGCCGGCGACGGGCGAGCTGGCCGCCGAGCCGCAACGCCACGAGTGCCGCGGCGAAGGAGAGGAGCGCGTCCACTGCATGTAAGTCTGCTTGCGTCCGCGCAGCTACGCTCTTGGCTTGGAAAAGCGGTATCTCTTCACACCCGGCCCCACGCCCGTGCCGCCCGAGGTGCTCGCGGCGACGGCGGAGCCGATCGTCCACCACCGCGGCAGCGACTTCCGCGTCGTGTACGAGCGAACGCTCGGCCGTCTGCGCGATGTGTTCCGCACCAGCTCCGACGTTCTGCTCTTCGCCGCGTCGGGCTCGGGAGCGATGGATTCGGCGGTCGCGAACCTGTGCGCGCCCGGCGAACCGGTCTCGGTCGTCAGCCACGGCTCGTTCGGGGAACGCTGGATCGCGATCTGCGAGCAGTACGGGCTCGACGTCCATCCGATCCGGTACGAGTGGGGCGAGACGCCGGATCCGGATGAGGTGGGAACGGCGGTGCGGGAGGCCGGGGCCGGCGTCGTGCTGTGCCAGCAGTCCGACACGTCCACCGGCGTCGTCTCCGACGTACGCGCGATCAAGGCGGCAGTCGGTGATTCGATCCTGGTCGTCGACGCGATCTCGTCGCTCGGCGCGGTCCCGCTCGAGATCGACGCCTGGGAGATCGACGTGGCCGTCTCGGGCTCGCAGAAGGCGCTCATGTGCCCGCCGGGTCTGGCAATGGTCTCGGTTTCGCCGCGAGCATTCGAGCGAGCCGTTCCGGCGCGGAGCTTCTACTTCGACTGGGTGCGGACGAAGAAGGCGCAGGATGCGCTCGACGCGGCGTTCACACCGGCGGTCTCGCTCGTTCGCGGCCTCGACGTTGCGCTCGGGTTGATCCTCGACGGCGGCCTCGACGCGGCGTTCGAGCGGCATGTTCGCCTCGGCCGAGCGACGCGTGCGGGCGTCAAGGCGATGGGGCTCGAGCTCTTCTCGCCCGACGACGATTCGAGCGCGGTGGTCACTGCCGTCCGCGTCCCGGAAGGAGTCGACGGCGACGTCCTGCTGCGCCACCTCCGCGACGTGCACGGCGTCACGCTCGCCCCGGGGCAGGCACACCTGAAGGGGAAGATCTTCCGGATCGGGCACATCGGCTGGTTCGACATCTTCGACATCGCCGCGGCGCTGGCTGCGGTCGAACTCTCGCTCAGTGAGCTCGGCGCCGAGATCGAGCGTGGGGCGGCAGTCGCCCGCGCGTTCGAGGCGTTCGAAGGCCGCGTCACCGCGTGATCGTCCGCGGCCGTGTCGTCGTCCGCGAGTCGATCGCGGAGGCGGGTGTCGACCTGCTGCGCGCACAGGGTTTCGACGTCGTCGTCGACGCCGATTCACCCCTGGAGTCGCTGCTCGTCGACGCCGATGCCCTGATCGTCCGGTCGGCCACGAAGGTGACGGCTGAGGTGATCGCGCAGGCGCCGGCTCTCAAGGTGATCGGACGCGCGGGCGTCGGTGTCGACAATGTGGACGTCGAGGCCGCTACGCGGCGCGGCATCGTTGTTGCGAACGCGCCCGAGTCGAATGTCGTCTCGGCCGCCGAGCACACGATCGGCCTCCTCGTCGCGCTGGCGCGCAACATCCCGCAGGCGCACGCGGCGCTCCGCGAGGGCCGCTGGGAGCGCTCGCGGTACGGCGGCGTGGAGCTCGCCGACAAGACCCTCGGCGTGCTCGGCTTCGGGCGCATCGGCCAGCAGGTCGCGCGCCGGGCACTCGGCCTGCAGATGAAAGTCGTCGGCCACGACCCGTACGTCTCCGAGGAGCGCTTTCGCGAGCTCGGTGTCGAGTCCGCCTCGTTCGACGACGTTCTCGGGCGTGCCGACTTCATCACGCTCCATCTGCCGCTGAACGAATCGACACGAGGAGCGATCGGCGTCGAGCAGATTGGGCGGATGCGGGACGGAGTGCGGATCGTCAACGCGGCCCGCGGCGAGCTGCTCGACGAAGCGGCCCTTGTCTCCGCGCTCGAATCGGGCAAGGTCGCAGGAGCTGCGATCGATGTCTTCGTCGAGGAGCCGTACTCGGGCCCGCTTCTTCAGGCGCCGAACATCGTCGTGACCCCGCACCTCGCAGCGTCGACCGACGAGGCGCAAGACCGCGCCGGCCTGATCGTCGCCGAGCAGGTTGCTGCTGCGTTGCAGGGCGGCCTGGTGACGAACGCCGTGAACATCCCGACCGTCG
Source organism: uncultured Thermoleophilia bacterium (assembly GCA_963851065.1). GTDB lineage: Bacteria > Actinomycetota > Thermoleophilia > Gaiellales > Gaiellaceae > PALSA-600. The sequence goes on along the minus strand of CAWKNW010000006.1, from coordinate 12,529 downwards.
GTGCCGACGACCTCGAGGTGCTCGGCCCGTTCATCCCGCTCGCGGCGAAGCTCGGCAGGCTTGCTGCGGAGCTTGCCGGCGGCGACATGAGGCGCATCCTCGTCGAGGCCGAGGGTGAGCTCGCCGACTACGACACGCGGCTCCTGACCGTCGCTGCGCTCAACGGTGCGTTTCAGGGGCGAAGCGACCAGCCGGTCAACTACGTCAACGCGCCGGTGATCGCGGCCGACCGCGGCGTCGAGGTGATCGAGGAGACCCGCCGCTCCTCCCGCGATTACAAGAATCTCGTCGCCGTGTCGGCCGACGGCCGGCGGGTCGCCGGGACGACGATCGGAACCGAGGACCGGCAGTGGCTCGTCTCGGCGCTCGGCTTCGAGGTCGAGATCGAGCTGGCGCCACGGATGGCGCTGCTCCGCTACGACGACGTTCCGGGCGTGATCGGGCGGGTCGGGACGCTCTTCGGCTCGGCGGGCGTGAACATCGCCAACATGACGGTGTCGCGCAGCCGTGACGCCGGCAAGGCGCTGATGGCGCTCTCGATCGACTCGCCCGCGCCGCCTGAGCTGATCGCTCGCCTCCGCGAGGGCACCGACGAGGCCCACGTGATCCAGTAGGTTCGGGGGATGGCCGAGTGGCCGGAGCCCGTCGAGCGCGTCGCCGCCGTCCTGCGGGCAGCAGCCGTCGATGCGCGGATCGAGGAGTTCTCCGAAGGCGCAGCGACCGCCCGCGATGCGGCGCGTCTGATCGGATGCGAGCTCTCCCAGATCGTCAAGTCGCTCGTCTTCGTCTGCGACGGGGCCTTCGTGCTCGCGCTCGTGCCGGGCGACCAGCGCGCGGACGAGGCTGCGATCCGCGAGGCGACAGGTGCCGCCGACGTGCGGGTTGCGAACGCCGAGGAGGTCATGTTCGCCACGGGCTTCGCGCCCGGTGGCGTCGCACCGTTTCCGCTCCGAGCCGTCACGCGGACCCTGATCGACAACTCCTTCGTTCAGCATCAGGTCGTATGGATGGGCGCGGGGACGAGCGAGTACATGGCCTCGATCGCGCCGCATGAGCTGCAGCGGCTCGCCCGCGCCGAAGCGGTCGACCTCGCGACCCCTCGCTAGACTGGATTTCAGTCCAGCGAAAGGAGCCCGAACGGTGCAGGAGACCGAGAAGATCTGGATGAACGGCGAGCTCGTCGACTGGGCCGACGCAAAGGTCCACGTCGGTGTCCACGGCCTGCACTACGGCTCGGGCGTCTTCGAGGGGATCCGCTGCTACGACACGCCGAAAGGCCCAGCGGTCTTCCGGCTCTCCGACCATCTTCACCGGCTGCACAACTCTGCGCGTCTCCTGCACATGCAGATCCCCTACTCGGTCGAGGAGCTCCGGTCGGCGACGAACGAGCTGATCGGGATCAACGGCCTGCCCGAGTGTTACATCAGGCCGATCGCCTTCTACGGGTACGGCCAGCTGGGCGTGGCGGCGCGCGCGAATCCGGTCGAAACGGTGATCATGAGCTGGCCCTGGGGTGCGTACCTGGGCGAGGACGGGTTGAAGACGGGCATCACCGCCAAGGTCTCCTCGTGGCAGCGTGTCTCGCCCAACATCGTCCCGCACGTGTCGAAGGCGACCGGCGTCTACCTGAACTCGATGCTCGCGGTGACCGAGGTGAACCTCGGCGGCTACGACGAGGCGATCTTGTTGACGCCCGAGGGCACGGTCGCCGACGGCTCCGGCGAGAACATCTTCGTCGTCCGGGACGGGGTGATCTACACGCCCGACCTTGCGACCGGCATCCTGCCGGGGCTGACCCGCGACGCGGTGATCCAGATCGCGCAGGACCTCGGCCACACGGTGATCGAGAAGTCGATCATCCGGTCCGACCTGTACCTCGCCGACGAGGTATTCATGTGCGGCACCGCCGCCGAGGTGACACCGCTCCGAGCGATCGACGACCACCAGATCGGCGTCGGCGACGTCACGCTCGAGATCCAGGAGGCATACCTGGCGACGGTTCGCGGACAGACAGACCGGTGGGCGCAGTGGCTCGAGCACGTCCCGCAGCTCGCGCGGACATGAGCGTAGGCTCGACGGAGCTCAACAGAGAGCGTAGGCACCGGCTCTGCCGGCGCCGAAGCGGAAGATGAGCACGACGACGAGACGAATCGCGCTCAGCGCTCCGTGGCTCGACGAGCGCGACGAGGAGCTCGTGCTCGATGTGCTCCGTTCGGGGTGGCTGTCGCTCGGTCCGACCGGGCCGCGTTTCGAGTCGCTGCTCGCCCGTGCCGTGGACGCGCCGTACTGCGCTGCCGTCTCGTCCGGAACAGCCGGTCTGCACCTCTGCATGCGCCTCGCGGGTGTCGGCGCCGGCGACGAGGTGATCACGTCGCCGTATTCGTTCGTCGCGTCGGCGAACTGCGCGATCTACGAGGGCGGGACTCCCGTGTTCGCGGACATCGACCCTCGAACTCTCAACCTCGACCCGGCCGCGGTCGAGGCGGCGATCACCTCGCGGACGAAGGCGATCGTCGCCGTCGACATCTTCGGCTATCCGTGCGAGCTCGATGAGCTGGCCGGGCTGTGTGAACGACACGGGCTGACGCTCGTCGAGGACTCCTGTGAGGCTCTCGGCGCCCGCTACAAGGGGCGGCCGCTCGGCGCGCACGGGCATCCTGCCGTCTGGGCGTTCTACCCGAACAAGCAGATGACGACAGGTGAGGGTGGGGCGGTCACGACCCACGACGAGTCGCAGCACGAATTGCTCGTCTCGCTGCGCAACCAGGGCCGACTCGAGACATCGAGCTGGCTGCAGCATGGGCGGCTCGGCTTCAACTACCGGCTCGACGACATCTCTGCAGCGCTCGGGATCGGCCAGCTCGAGAAGCTCGACCGAATCCTCGCGGCACGTCGCGGCGTCGCGGCGACGTACGCGGAGCTACTGGCCGGCGTCGACGTCGAGTTGCCGCTGCCCGACGACGCCGACCATGAGCGCTCGTGGTTCGTCTACGTCGTCAAGCTCCCTTCGGGCGTCGACCGGGACGGCGTGATGCGCACGCTTTCCGAGGAAGGGATCGCGACGGCGCCGTATCTGCCGTCGATCCACCTGCAGTCGTACATGCGTGAGCGGTACGGCTTCCGCGAAGGGATGTTGCCGGTCAGCGAGGACTGCAGCGCGCGGACGATGGCGCTGCCGTTCCATGCGCGTCTCGCGCGCGAGGATCAGGAACGCGTCGCCGACGCCTTGCGTTCGGCGCTCGCGTAGGCGAAGGCGGCGCAACATACGCCGGCGGTGATTGCGATCCCGACCGCGGCCTCGAGCAGGCGTCCGTGCGACGTCAGCGTGAAGGACAGGCCGGGTCGCAGATCGAGGGCAGCGAGGGCGGCGAGCGCCACCAGGACGACGGCCACGCCGACGAGACGTCCTGGAACACCTCGGTCCAGCGGACGCCTCACGAGCTGTGCCGCCGCGGCTGCCCATGCGGTCGCGATGCAGAAGCCGCCACCGACGTCCGAGGGCAGGTGCCAGGCGTTGAACACGAGGGCGGCGCCCATCCCGGCTGCGTAGAGCGCCGCGCCGGTCGCGGCGAGCGATCTCTGTCCGACCGGAGCGGCGAGGACGAACGACAGCCCGAGGGCGAGCGCAACGGTCGAATGGCCGCTCGGGAAGCCGTGAGCGAGATAGTCGGGAACCCCGCCGCGTTCGTGCAGCGATCTCTTGAGGTATTCGGTGGTTGCGAAGGAGCCCACAAGCGTGATCACGACCGCCGCCGCGACGTCGAGCCGGCGCTCGAGCAGCGAGAACCCGACGAGCAGCCCGCCGATGAGCGCGAACGAAACGACGGAGATCGCCGTCAGCACGGCGTTGCTCGAATCCAGAGCGCTTCCAGCGAGAGCGAGCCCGTTCTGGATCGCGCTGACGTCGAAGTGGCGGCCGAATGTCGTCCGCGTGCCGAGCAGGCGGAACACGACGACGCCGACGGCCGACACCAGCGTCAGTGCGGCCAGGGATAATCGGCGGATGGCAGACGGAGTGATGGTCTTCCTCGGATTCGGAAAGTACGTGCGAGCCGACCGAATCTACGCGCTCGAGCCGCTGCCGCCCGATGCGCGCGGGTCGGGAGCGCGCACGCGGGTCTGGGTCGAAGGCATTGCGGAGCCGTTGATCGCGTCTCGCACCGAGCACGCGATCCTCGTCGCGATGGGCGCCGTGTCGCCGCGCCGACGTCCGCCTGCGCAAGACGAAAACCTGTTCTAGGTGCCTTGACCTCATGCGTCCGTTTGCGGCGCCGGCCCGAAAAAGAGACAATCGTCACGTGGCGTTCTGCCCGAGCTGCGGCCGGTCACTCCCGGCCGGTGCTCGCTTCTGCCCGAGTTGCGCGAATCCGGTCTCCGAACCGGCCGGGTCGAGCGACGAGCGGAAGCTTGCGACGGTGCTGTTCGCCGATCTGGTCGGCTCGACGGAGCTCGCCGGCTCCCAGGACCCGGAGCGAACACGGGCCCTGCTCAACCGCTTCTACGACGCCATGGCCGTGGAGATCGACGACTCGGGCGGGACGGTCGAGAAGTTCGTCGGTGACGCCGTGATGGCGGCCTTCGGTGCGCCGGCAGCGCACGAGGATCACGCAGAGCGCGCCCTTCACGCGGCGCTCTCGATGCAGCGCCGGCTCGAGGAGCTGTTCGGCGACACGCTCTCGCTTCGGATAGGCGTCAACACCGGTGACGTGGTCGTCGGGCAGCCGCGCGAGGGCAGCTCGTTCGTCACCGGGGACGCCGTCAACGTCGCGGCGCGGCTCGAGCAGGCCGCCGAGCCGGGCGAGATCCTCGTCGGCGAGCGCACGGCGACGGCGGTGAGCGGAGCGTTCGAACTGGGCGAGCCGAGGATTGTGGCGGCAAAGGGGAAGACGGAGGGAGTCGCCTGTCGCCGGCTCGTGCATGCGCTGTCGCTGATGAGGCCGCGAGGAGTGGGCGGTCTGGGCCATTCCTTCGTCGGCCGTGAGCGGGAGCTCGAGGCGCTGCAGCAAGCGTACGGTCGCGTCGTCGATGAACGGAAGCCCCGGCTCGTCACGATCAAGGGCGACGCCGGGATCGGGAAGACGACCCTGATCCGGGAGTTCTGGGAGTGGTTGGGCTCGCAACGGCCCGAAACGCGGCGACGCACGGGGCGGTGCCAGTCGTACGGCAGGGGGATCACGTACCTGCCGATCGGTGAGATCGTCCGCGAGCACTTCGGTCTGCTCGAGAGCGACGCGCCGGACGCGGTCCAGCGTCGGCTCGGCGGTCGCGCGATCCTCGGCCTGACGCTCGGGCTGGAGGCGCCGCCCGATCTCCATCCGCTCGCCGCGCGGGACCGGCTGCGTGAGGCGTGGGTCGCGTTCGTCGAGGAGCTCGTGGCCGAGCACCCGGCCGTCGTGCTGGTCGAGGACCTCCACTGGGCGGACGACGCGCTCCTCGAGCTCCTCGAAGCGGCGCTCGACGACGTCCGCGGACCGCTGTTGCTGCTCGCCACCGCGCGACCGGAGTTCGTGTACGGCCGGGGCCACGGTGAGACGGTGCTGCTCGAGGTGCTCTCCGAGTCGGACGCCTCCCGCATGATCGACGAGCTGATCCCCGCGGTGTTGCCGGCGAGCGTTCGTGCGGTCGTGGTCGAGCGTGCCGAAGGGAATCCCTTCTTCGTCGAGGAGCTCGTCCGGACACTCATCGACCAGGGAGTGCTTGCGCGCCGCAACGGAAGCTGGACTGCACACGAGCTTGCGGGCGACCTCGTCGTTCCCGACAACGTGCAGGCGGTGCTTGCCGCGCGGATCGACTTGCTCCGGCCTGCCGACAAAGCAGGTCTCCAGGCGGCGGCGGTGATCGGCCGGACGTTCTGGTCGCGCGCAGTCTATGAGCTGCTCGAGGACGTCGAGCCGAACCTGCGCCTGCTCGAGGAGCGCGACTTCATCCGTCACCGTGTCGGTTCATCGCTCCTCGGTGAACGCGAGTTCGTGATCAAGCACGCACTGACTCGGGAGGTCGCCTACCGAAGCATTCCGACCGTCAAGCGTGCCCACCTCCACGCGCGCTTCGCGGACTGGCTCGAACAGCTCGGTGAGGCACGAGACGAGCACGCGGCTCTGCTGGCGCACCACTACGCCGAGGCCGTACGACCCGAAGACGTCGATCTCGCCTGGCCCGGTCAGGACGAGCAGCTGGCGCGCCTACGCGAGCGTGCCGTGACATGGCTCCGTCGTGCCGCCGAGCTCGCGGTCGGCCGCTTCGACGTCGAGGAGGCGATTGCATTGCTTCGTCGTGCGCTCGAGCTCGAGCCGCGTGATGTCGCCGTCTGGTGGGCGCTGGCCCGCGCGCACGCGCTGAGGTTCGACGGCGAGGCGTACTGGGACGCAATGCTGCAGGCGATCGAGGTCGCGGAGGACAGGGAGACGCTCGCCGAGCTGTACGGAGAGCTCGCATTCGAGAGCGTGATGCGCGGCGGGATGTGGAAGCGGCTGCCGGATGACGAGCTCGTCGGGGGCTGGGGTGAGCGTGCGCTCGAGCTGGCCGAGCCTGGAAGCCGCGCGTGCGCGAACGCAGAGCTGACGCGCGGGATGCGAGCCGACGACGTCGAGGCGACAGATCGCGCGATCGCGATCGCGGAGCAGCTCGACGATTTGGAGCTGCTCTCGTACGGCTACTTCGTCCGCGCTGCGATCGCGTACGTGAGCAGCGAATACCACGAGGCTCTTACCTGGGATCGGCGGCGCCGCGCGCTCGACGGGAGGATCACCGACCCGGATCTCTGCGCCTCGACCGCACACTGGTCGGCCCTCTTCGAGCTGGGTCGTGGCGGCTTCGGGGCAGCAAGGGCCCAAGCACGCCGACAGGAGGAGCTCGCGTCGAGACTGAGCCCTCACCACGTGGTGCACGCTGCGGCTTGCACACTCCTCGTCGAGGAGGCGGCGGGCCGTTGGGATGCGATTCGCAAGCTCCAGGCTCGGGTCGAGCGGAGTGTCGACGCGAACGCTGGAACGCCGTGTGTCTTCAACGCGAGCCTGTTGCTGTCCTGCGCCGTCGCTTGCGCCGAGCTCGGCGACCAAGATGAGGCGCGTCGGCTCGAGCGTGCCGAGGCGGCGTTGGGTATGGACGGATACGGAGTCTTCCTCGATCCGCCCCGTGCTCGCCTCGCGTTGATCCGCGGCGACCTCGACCGGCTCGAAGGGCTGCTCGAGGTGTTGGATCTGTGGCACTGGACTCCTGCTCACCTCGACGGCGTGACGGCTCGTCTCGACGCACTCGTCGCGCTCGGCCGGACGGATGCGGTCGAAGACGCAGCGGGGCCGCTCCTCCAGTCCGGAACCTACGTCGAGCCGTTCGCCCTCCGTGCCCTCGGGCGCGTCCGGAACGACTCCGCGCTCGTCGCGCAGGCGATCGAGCGCTTCGAGGCGATGGGTCTCGACTGGCATGCCGCGCAGACGCGCGCGGCTTAGTAGTTCGGGTCGAAGACGGTGCTGAAGATCCCGCAAATGTCGCTGCAGATAACTCGCAGGTTGATGCACGTCTCCCAGTCACCGCCGAACCCGATGCACTCCCGTACCAGCCAGTCGCAGCCGTACATGCAGTAGTCATGGAATCCCCGCGGCGCTGCGCGCCTGCTCGCGGCACCGGGACGCATTGCCGGTGGGCGGAATCCGGGACCGGGTGCGCGTGGGCCGAGCTGCGGCTGGCTCGCCAGCAGCTGGCCGAGAAGCTTCGCCTGCGGATCGTCGGATTCGCTCAATGTGATGCGGAAGACCGGATGTGAATGGTCCTCGCACGGCCGGTTGCCGACGTGCTCGGCCTGCTCGATCATCGAGACCGGAAGGTCGACCCATGTATCGCAGCCGCCTCGCGCAAACGCGACGTGATCCGGCTGCTCGGATGGCTTGACCATCCCGGTCAAGGCGACGCCGGGGTGTTCGAACTCGCCGGCGCTCAACGCATCCACGAGAGTCTGCCCGGTGAAGGTCCGGCCTGGCATGGCGCCTCCTCGATTCGACGTCGACTGGGAAGGTGAACGCTACTCCGTCTGCGCTGTCCGGGGCCACCCGTCGGAGAGACTCCTTCGGCTCATGACGTCCGCGTTCTTTCGACGCTCGGTGCACGAGATCGCTCCCGAGTTGATCGGGGTCGAGCTCCTGGTCGGCGACGTGGGAGGGGTGATCGTCGAGGTCGAGGCATACGACCACGACGATCCCGCGTCTCACGGGTATCTCAACCATCGGACCAGACGAAACGCGGCGATGTTCCTCGAGGGTGGGCACGCGTACGTCTACCGGTCGTACGGCATCCACTGGTGCCTGAACTTCGTGTGCGGCGAGGTCGGCGTCGCAGACGCGGTTCTCATCCGGGCCCTCGAGCCGACGCGCGGCATCGAAGTGATGCGTCGGCGCCGCGGCGTCGATGAGTTGCGCTTGCTCTGTGCGGGGCCGGGACGTTTGTGTCAGGCGCTGGGCGTGACCGACGCCTTCGACGGGCGTGCGCTCGACAGCGCTCCGTTCGAGCTCACGCCGACCGGGGCGAGTTTCGACGTCGTCACGACGACGCGAATCGGCTTGACGAAGGCAGTCGATCGGCCGTGGCGGTACGCGGCCCGCGGCTCGCGTTTCCTTAGCCGCCCCGCGCGTGCCTGACCGTCAGCGTCAGCCTCAGCCCGGGCGCGGCGGCCGTCTGGGGTCGTGGCGACTGGCGCGTGACCTTGCCGCTCGACCCTCCCTCGACGTGCACGTCGAGATGCAGGCGCGCGACCTTGGCCTGTGCGCGCGTCAGCGACAGGCCGACGAGCCGCGGGATCGACCCGTGCAGTGACTTCGGGAGGACGAGCGTCACCGTGTCGTGCGCGGACGCCGTGCCCCGCGCGGGCAGTTGCTTGACGACGATGTCGAGACGTTCTCCCGGTCGTGCCGGGCGATAGACGACAGCAGGGGTCAGCGGCTGGCCGTCGAGCCGCGCCTCGGCGGCCGTGATCGTCTCACCGACGACGTTCGGAATGTCGACTTCGTTCGGCTTGCAGTTCGCCAGCCGAAGCGGCGCAGTGCCTCCGAAGAACGCGAGCTGGACCGTGTTGCGGCAGACGCCGTTGTCGCGCTCGAGCACGCCGTCCCGATTCACCACGTTCACCGGTCCTGCGTACTCGGACGATGGCGACGGGAACGACTCGGGCGGCAGCTTCAAGGATTCGAGGGCCTTGGTCATGAACGCCTTCCAGATCAGCGCCGGGAACGTGCCGCCGGCGACCGGATGCCCGTGGAACTGCGTCTGCATCGGCACGAGCCGGTCGGGGTACCCGACCCAGACCGCGGCGACGATCTGCGGCGTGTAGCCCACGAACCAGGCGTCGCCGTAGTTCTCGGTCGTGCCGGTCTTACCGGCAACGGTTCTGCCGGGAATCGCAGCGGCGGTGCCGGTCCCGTAGCGAACGACTCCCTGCAGCAGCTCGTCGACGGTCGCCGCCTGGTTCGAGCTGAGCACCTGGTGCGGCGTGACGCCGTTCATCGCGACGTGGCCCTTCGCGTCCACCACCTTCTCGATCGCGCGCGGCTCGTCGCCGAAGATCGAGCCGTCGAGGCGGTAGCCGCCGTCCGCGATCGAGCCGTAGGCGCGCGCCATCTCGATCGGCGTCGCGGGCTCGGCACCGAGCCCGATTGCGAAGTACGGCCGGAGCGGTGACGTGATGCCGAGGTCCCTGGCCGTCGTGCGGACCGCGTTCGGCCCGACGATCGCCGTCAGCTGCGAGAACACCGAATTGTCGGAATACGCGGTCGCTTCCGTCAGATCGATGGCACCGAGGTACTCGCCCTCGTAGTTGTTGACCTGCCAGAGGCGTCCGCCGATGTCGATCGTCACCGGCTTCGACGTGAGCACGGTCGACGGTGCGATGCCCTTCCGCAGCGCTGTGGCCAGAACGAACGGCTTGAAGGCGGAGCCCGGCTGGCGTTCGCCCTGGGTCGCGAGATTGAACTGGCTCTTGTGGTAGCTCTCGCCGTTCACCATCGCCAGAACGGCGCCCGTGTGCACGTCGAGCGCGACGAGTGCCGCCGTAGGCCCGTTCGGATCGGTGAGCACGGATGAGATCGCCTTGCGGCCGATGCTCTGGAGGTTCGGGTCGAGCGTCGTCGTGACCTTGAGGCCGCCGCCGTACGCACGGGACGGCCCGTACTGGCGGACGAGCTGGTCCTTGACGTAGTTGGCGAAGAACGGCGCCGCCACACCCTGCGTCGAGGGAAGGCTCACATCCGCCGGGTTCGGCATCGGGTATCGGAGCGACGCGTGGTACTGGCCGGAGGTCAGATAGCCCTGCGAGTACAGCTGCTCGAGAACGAGGTTGCGGCGGGCACGTGCGAGGTGGGGGTGACCGACCGGATCCCACAGGCTCGGGTCCTGCGGGATCCCGGCCAGCAGCGCCGACTCGGCCGGGTTCAGCGTGCTCGCGCTGTGGCCGAAGTAGACCCGCGAGGCCTGCTGAACCCCGTAGGCGCCGTTCCCGAAGTAGACCGTGTTCAGGTAGGCAGTGAGGATCTGGTCCTTCGTCCATCGACGCTCGAGCTGCCAGGCGAGGGCTGCCTCGACCAGCTTCCGCCCGATCGACTTCTGGCTCGTCAGATACGCCTGCTTGACGAACTGCTGGGTGATCGTCGACCCGCCCTGGACTGCGCCTTGATTGGTGACGTCGGCCCAGAGGGCGCGCGCCATGCCCCGCACGTCGACGCCGCGATGCTCGTAGAAGCGCTTGTCCTCGATCGCGACCATCGCATGCTTCATCCACGGCGAGATCTCCTTGGACGGAACGACGACGCGAGCCTGTGAGCCGCGCAGGATCGCCAGCAGCGTGTGTCCGTCGGCCGCGTAGACGTAGGTGTTGGCCTGCGTGTGCTGCTTCGCCGGGTCGAGCTGCGGGATCTTCGCCGCCACCGACGTCAGCAGTCCGAAGGTGAACGACGCCAGGCCCAGGACGCCGAGGATCAAGAGGAGGGCGAGAAGTCTGAGCTTGCGGATGCGCCGCCGCTTCCGCGGGCGCGTCTTTGTCCGAAACAGCGCCAGTGCGCGGGTAGTCTAGCCCGGCTGTGCCGCACGATCTCGTCCCGCATGCGGTCGACGTCCTGCCCGAGGGCGAGCTCGAGCGCAAGCTCGCGCTCGGCCGACCGCTGCGCGTCAAGCTCGGGGTCGACCCGACGTCGCCCGATGTCCACCTCGGGTTCGCCTACGTCCTCGACCGCCTCGCGGACTTCCAGCGCGCCGGGCACGTGATTGTGCTGATCGTGGGCGACTACACGGCCCGGATCGGCGATCCATCGGGGCGTTCGAAGGAGAGGCCGGTGCTCGCGGACGAGGTACTCGACGCGAACGCTGCGTTTTTCGCCGACCAGGCCTTCAGGATCCTCGATCGCGACAAGACCGAGGTGCGGCAAAACGGGGAGTGGCTCGGGGCGCTCACCTTCGCCGAGACGGTGAGGCTGGCGCGAACGATGACGGTCGCACGACTGCTCGAGCGCGACGACTTCGCCAAGCGCTTCTCCGGGCACACGCCGATCTCGTTGTCCGAGCTCCTGTACCCCGTCATGCAGGCCTACGACTCGGTCGCGATTCAAGCCGACATCGAGATCGGCGGCACCGACCAGCGCTTCAACCTCCTGGCCGGCCGCGACGTAATGCCAGCCTACGGGCTCGAGCCGCAGGTGGTCGTCACCTTCCCACTGCTCGTCGGCCTCGACGGCGAGCAGAAGATGTCGAAGTCGCGCGGGAACTACATCGGCATCACCGAGCCGCCGGAGGAGATGTTCGGCAAGACGATGAGCATCTCCGACGACCTCCTACCGCACTGGTGGGAGATGCTCGTGCGCGAGGACGAGCACCCGACGGATCCCTTCGCATGGAAGCTCGAGCTCGCGCGGCGGATCACCGCTCGGTGGCACGGCTCCGAAGGCGCACGTCTCGGCGAAGAGCACTTCACGCGGGTCGTGCGCCAGCACGAGGCGCCCGACGACGTGCCCGAGATCGCCCTTCCCGACGGCGATCCCGTCCACCTGCCGGCGCTCCTGGTCGACTCACTGGGCGTCGACTCGACGTCGGCCGCGCGGCGGCTGATCGAGCAGGGCGGGGTGAAGGTGAACGGCGAGCCGGCAGCCGCCCTCGACTTGCCGCGCGACGTGCTCGCGGGCGCGCTCCTGCAGGTCGGGAAGCGCCGCTTCGCCCGGTTGACACCCGGTTCCGGCTAGCTATACTTCCGGAGCCGTCCGGGAGGACGGTGTTCAGAAGTCCCTCGACCTCGATCAAGGAGCCCCCCAAGGCCCGACTCGTATCCGATACGATTCGTTTCCTCGGTGGGCCTCTGGCGCGAGTCGGAGGCTTTTTTTCGCCGTCGCGAGGGTGATCTTCCAGCCCCGTGGCACCGGTCTTTGAAAACTCAGCAGCGAGCGTTTACGTCGAGAAAGGCAGGTCGCGCGAGCGAACTGCCTCAGTAGACCCTGTCCCGTCCCGGCACCATTGGGGCGGACTTTGAGCACAAGCTCAAGGTGAAAAGGACTGTCCCTTC
>CAWKNW010000005.1:0-16377 GCA_963851065.1 uncultured Thermoleophilia bacterium | reverse complement strand
CGCGAGCCCGCGTCAGGGACGGAACAGCGCCGCGAACTCGCAGAGCGCCTGGTCGAGCGCGTCGTCGTAGCTCAAGTCGAGGAACCGCTAGAACGACCGGCGGCCCGCGGCGAGTGCGGCACCGGCACGAGTGGCGAGGGCCGCGTGGTCGAGCGCCGTCTGCTCGAGCTCCTCCGCAGTGACGACTCGGTCGATAGCGCCGACGCGAAGCGCATGCTCCGCGTCGAAGGGCACGCACGCCGGCGAGGACGTACTGGAGCGCGTGGCGGGAGGAGAAGCCGCTGGAGCAGCGGCACTTGCGCGGTCATCGGCCAGAATCCCCCGCTCGCCTCGCGCGTGCAAAGCTGAGCGTCGGCGACCGCAGCCGAGTAGTCCGCGGTGCACACCAGTGCGAATCCCGATCCGAGCGCGTCGCCGTTCACCGCCGCGAGCACGGGCGTTCCGAGCGTCGGGATCAGGCGCAGGAGCTCGACGAGCGCCGTCGCGAACGCGACCGGATCGCCGCCCGCCTGGATCGCAGCCACATCGAGGCGCCCATCGTCCCCCGGGTCGAGGAGGTTGCGCGGCGGCCGTTCGATCCGCAGCCACCGCGTCGCCCCGACGGTCTCCATGCGGACGCTCGGCATGGCGTGTGCGTACACCTCCGCGGCACCGGACCGTCAAGCTCTCATAGACGAATGCCGTGGCTATCTCCAATTCGACGAATGTCCGTCCACTGTTGCTTAACAACCGCGGCCTTGTTAGACATCGCGCCACGTGGCTGCACCGGTGCGATCCGTCTTCACCGCCGACGGGCTCGGGTGGTACGCGTCCCTTCCTCGGCGCCGGCTGCCCGCATTGGCGACCTCCTCGTCGTCTCCGGCCAGGTTCCGCTGGACGACGAGATGAACGTCGTCGGACCCGGCGACCTCGTCGTCCAGACGCGGTACGTCTTCGAGTCGATCGGCCGCCTCCTCGTGGCCGCCGGCGCAACGTTCGACGATGTCGTCGACGTGATCGCCTTCACGCAGGACCCGCGACAGATCGGCACCGTGCTCGACGTCGCCGGCGCGTTCTTCGAGCGCGACTACCCGGCCTGGTCGATCGCGTCGTTCCTCGGCTCGTACGTGCCGGGGGTGCTCGTCAGCGTGCAGGTGATCGCGCATCTCGGGCCTGGGACGAAGGAGTGCTTCACCCCGGACTCCCTGCGCTGGTGGGGATCGCGCCCGGTCTCCGGCGGCTGCAGGAAGGGCGACCTGCTGTTCGTCTCCGCCCAGTCGGCGATCGATGCCGATGGCAACGTCCTCTCTCCGGGGGACCACTGCGCGCAGGCGCGTGCGTCGTACCAGGGAATCCTTGAGATCGTCGGCATGGCCGGAGGGTCCGTCGACGACATCCTCGACTTCACCTCGTTCCACGAGGACCTGCGCGGCGCGGAAGCAACGTTCACGGACGTCTACATGCCCGAGGTGCTCGGCGGCGAGCGCTCCGATGCGCGGGCCCCGTCCACGAGCCACGTCGGCACGCCCGGGCTGGAGAAGCCGGGGCAGCTCGGCGCCTTCCGTGCCGTGGCCGACCTCTCGCCGGGGAGGCGCACCGCGTTCACTCGGAGCTCAACTGGTGGAAGAACGTCCTGCCACTCGCCGGCGGCGTGAAGGAGAACGGCACGTTCGTGCATTCGCGGGCCAGGTCGCCTGCGCCGTGGACCAGAGCATCGTCGCGCCCGGGGACACCGGCGGGGAGGTGCGGTACATCCTGACGGAGATCCGCGAGGTGCTCGAGGGCTTCGGCGGCTCGCTCGACAACGTCCTCGGCGTCCTCTCGTTCCACCAGGACCCGCGCGCGGGCGCGAGGCCATGCAGGTCGCGGCCGAGGTCTTCCCGCCGGGTGCGGGCCCTGCCTGGACAGCCGTCTCGATGCCGGCGCTGTGGATGGAGGGCTACCTCCACGAGATCGCCGCGATCGCCGTTCTCTAGATGAGCGAGGGAAGACTCCGGGGGAAAGTCGTGCTCGTCGCGGGCGGCACGTCCGGCATCGGTCGCGCGATCGCCGTGCGGTTCGCTGCCGAGGGAGCGGCCGTCGTCGTCGGATCGAGGACGCGCGAGTCGAACGACGGCGCCGTGCCGACCGACCAGCTCATCGGCGAGGCGGGCGGCGTCGGCGAGTACATCCCGCTCGACGTCGTCGACCCGGCCGCGGTCGAGCGAGCTGTCGCGCACACGATCCGGTCGCACGGCGATCTGCACGTCCTCGTGTTCCGGCCGGCACGTTCTCGGGCGGAGACTCGCGCGAGGTCCCGTGGAGGACTTCGACCGCCAGTTCGCGGTCGACGTGCGCGGTGCGTTCTTGTGCGCACGCGAGGCGCTGAAGCACTTCGTTCCGAAACGCTACGGAAAGATCGTGCTCGTCTCCTCGAACTTCGGCCTCGTCGGCGTGGCCGGCTTCGCCGCCTACTGCTCGGCGAAGGCGGCGGTGATCGGGCTCGTTCGCGCGCTCGCGGTCGAGCACGGGCCGAGCGGGGTCAACGTCAATGCGCTCCTTCCGGGTGCGACGCACACCGCGTCGAGCGACCCGTTCCGCGAGGACCCTGCGATCGACGAGATCTGGCGGCGGATGACGCCGCTTCGCATGCCGGGTGACCGGTTTGTGGCGGATGCGGAAGACGTTGCCGGCGCTGCGCTCTTCCTCGCTTCCGACGAGTCGCGCGCCATGACGGGCGCCGGACTCGTCGTGGACGGAGGGTGGACGGCGCTGTGAGCGAGCTCTCCGGCGCCGTGGGGCAGCGTCCCAGGACGGCACAGTCCGCGCTTCTTGCGGGCCTCGCTCTCATCGCAGGAGTGGTCGTGCTGCTCTGGTACGCGCCCGACTCGTACTCGATCTACAAGACGTTCCACGTGATCGCAGCCGTTGTCTGGGTCGGGGGCGACATCACGTTGACCACCCTCGGCATCGTCTTCGAGCGGCGCGGTGACGCCGAGACGCTGGCGACGCTCGGCAAGCTCGGCGCGTGGATCGGCGTCCGCGTCTACACGCCTGCGGCGTTCGCGGTGTTCGCCTTCGGGGTCGCGCTATCGAGCATGGCGGCTGGGGCTGGGGACAGGCCTGGATTGAACTCGCGCTCGCCGGCGGGCCGTCGCGACGGGCGTGGGAGTCCTGTTCGTCGGCCCCGAGCTCGGGAGGATCGACCGAGCTGCGACCGAGTTCGGGCCGCAGTCCGAGCAGGTCGCCAGGCGAGTGCGGCGTCTGTTCACGGTGTTTCGTTTCGACACCGCTCTCCTCGTCCTCATCGTCTTCGACATGACCCTGAAGCCTGCGTTCTGACGAAGAGAAAGGCCCCGGTTTACAGGATCTTGTGAACGGGAGCGAGTCTTGTAGCATGATTTGTGCCACGATTCGGGCATGCCACGTTCGTTGCACGTTCGTCTCGACGACGCCTCGGCCGCGGCGCTCGAGGTGATCCGCGCCGGGGAGATGACCAACTCGGAGGCGGTACGCACAGCGCTGCGGGAGCCGCGGCGCGCAGGCGGGTGCGCTCGGCGCTCCGTGCGGAGGTGCGGCGCCTGGCGGCCGATGACGGCGATCGCGAGGAGATGCGAATCGTCCGCGAACAACTCGCAGACCTGGCCCCTCGACCGCCAGACTGAGGTGGTCCGCGGCGAGCTCTTTCGCCTGCCGTCGCCTCGAGGTGCGCGAGGCCACGAGCAGCGCGACGCCCGCTACGCGGTCGTCGTGCAGGTCGATGAGTTTCTCGACCTGAGCACGACGCTCGTCGCGCCAACGTCCGCAAGTGCGCTCCCCGCGAGCTTCCGGCCGACGATTGCGCTGGGCGGACATGAGACGCGCGTACTCTCGAGCAGACAACCGTGGTCGATCCGCAGCGTCTCGGCCGATCGGCGGGACGCCTCGCTGTTGACGAGCTCCGGGCCGTGGATGAGGCGCTCGGGCTCATCCTCGGCCTTTGACGCACTTCGAGCGACGACCGGAGCGACGGGACTCGAACCCGCGACCTCCGGCGTAACAGTCGTGTGGGAGAATCCCGCTCGTGCCGGTGCTGCTGGTGTTCGGGGCGCGCAATCTCGGCAGGACGATCGCATCCGTCTTCTCTGCAGACGGCTGGAGCATTGCGGCTGTAGCTGCGAGCGAGGAGACCATCGACGCCTTCCGTTCGGCGCTACCGGGTGCGCTCGGCCTCGCCGGCGACGCTCGGCAGGAGTCAGACGTGCAGCACGCGCTCGACGCAACGCGCAACCGTTTCGGGTCGCTCGACTTGGTCGTGAACGCGGTCGGCACTCGGTCACGGGGCGGGTCGTTCGGGGTGGAGCGCTTGTCGACGCTCCCGCCGATGCAATGGAGCCGTATGTCGACGAGCTCGTACCGGCGATCTTCAACGTTGTCCGACTCGGTGGCCGCGCCCTTGTGGAGGGTGGAGGCGGAACACTTGTCCAGATCACCGGCGGCTCAGCGCGACGCGCGATCGGCGGCCGTGGCCCGTGGGCGGCGGGGGCGTTCGCGACGCGTGCGCTCCTTCAATCGGCGGCGCTGGAACTTCGCGAGCGAGGCGTCCACGCGGCGCTGCTGATCGTCGACGCGACGATCGCGAGCCGGAAGAACGCGGCTCAGCTCGTGGACCGACAGGAGGACGAGACAACGACGGAGCAGGACGTCGCGGCGGCGGTGCGCTACCTCGCCGAGCAGAGCCCACGCGGGTGGACGCACGAGCTCCAGATCACACCGCGTCTCGATCGCTGGGTGCCCTGAGACGCCCCTGCGGTTCGAGCCGTACTTACCACAGGAACCGACGCGGGAGATCGGCCACAGCTGACCCGCGGGCTGCGACGGCATCCATAGGCCGCCGCGGTTGCAGGCGAGAATCGAAGCGGGAGCGACGGGACTCGAACCCGCGACCTCCGGCGTGACAGGCCGGTCATGGCGCTTGCGGGCTGAGCGGATATCGGCGGGGATTCCCGGGCTTTCCGTCCCTGGCGTTGCGGGGACTCTCGGCTGCCGGCGGGATGTCCGCCCACCTCGTGCGGGATCAGCGCGGGATGCGCTGTCGCCTCGCTTGGCAACGAGAGCGGATGTGCGCGGGTGTCGCCTGGGGGTCACCCGGGTGCGTCGCCCAAAAGCTGCTCCAGGCGGTCGAAGCTTTCCGACCAGCCGGCTTCGTGGAGCTTGTGGCGTTCCTCTGTCGCGAACTCGCCGTGGCTGAGGCGAACTTCGGTCGCCTCGCCCCTGTCCTCGAGAGTGAGGGTGACCAGCGTCTCCCGGTCGTCCGGATGGGGTGGATCCCAGCAGAACGTGTACGCCAGGCGGGCGGGCGGCTCGACTCGCCGGATCTCGCCGAACACGTGAAACAGGTCGCCCTCCGGAGGCTGCATCGCGATCCGATAGCCGCGGCCGGCTCTCGGATCGAAGTGGGTCCTCGGCGTGGTGAAGCCCTTGGGCCCCCACCACCTGCTGAGCTCGGCGGGGTCTGTCAGCGCCCTGTCGAAAGCGGCGCGGGTAGCGCCCAATTTGCGCTCGAGATGCAGACACGAGGCCGTCGCCTGCGCTGAATGCACAGCCTTTTGGGTCCTCCCGACGCGTGCCCGGCTGCTCCCTGCCTCCTGTCGGGCAAGCGCGAAGAAATCGAGGTAGGGTTCCGATGTCTGCGAGGAGGCGTCGGCCGAGGCGGCCCGGCGGTGCGGACGATCCATTCGGAGGCGAGGACCCGCCGCGCGTCCCCCACGTCCAGCGGTGAGCGCTCCGTCCGTCTCTGAATCGCTGTGAGGCACGAGATGCGGCGCCACCGTTCCATGTGCTCCTCCCAGACCGGGGTTTTCGGACGGCGGTGCTCACATCCCAGAACCTGGCTCAGATAGGGTCCAACCGACCCAGATGTCGATGCCCGCACTGCCTCCGGCGAACCACTCTCAGCCCCGCGTCCCAGGCCCCGGCAAACAGCTCATGCCGGCGGCTGTGAGGACAAGGTGCTTCAGCTGCCGGGCGATCGGCTCCCGCGCTCGCGATGCCGTCGGCGATCCAGGCCGCGTCCACTCCGACGCTGCCGCCGATGATGATGTTGACGCACGCCGGCGCTGGAACTAGGGCCGAGGCGTGAAGGCAGAGGGCCGGCCTGGTGCGCGTGACGGTCGACGAGGTACGCCGTAGGCGCTCCAGCACCAGGGAGGTGGAGCCACGGTTACTCGCCGCCGGTGGCCGGGTCGCGCGGATCGAGAGTCGGATCCCCCTATGCGCTTCAGGTCGACGGACGGGGAGGCGGCGAGGAACGCGACCGCCGCGGCCGGTCGGGGCAGTCGGCGTAGCCGACCTTCGTAGGTTCAGGTCGACGTGCTCGTCGATCCGGTCGAGCAGGCGGAGCAGGCGCCGCTCGGAGTCGTCGATCGCCACCCTGGAGGTCGTCAGCGAAGACGGCGCGTCCTCGTCGAGGGTCTCCCTCAGCCAGTGACGGTGACGCCGAGCTTGGCGTTCAGGACGGCGAGGTCGAGACGCCTCGCCGCCATCGCCGCTGAGGCCGAGGCTGGGCGCGCGCTTGGAGGCGGCGGGGTTGGACCATCGTGGATGAGTCGTCTCGAGGTCGCCGAGCTCGTGCAGCCCATGCCAGATGTCGCGGCCGCGGTAGCGGCGCGGGACGCGGGCGTGGCGGCCGACCGCGAGCACGACCGGGCGACCCGCACGCCGGAGCTCGGCGGCGATCTGCAGCCCGCTCGGCCCGAGCGCCGACGACGAGCACGCCGCCGTCCGGAAGGGCCGTGGGGTTGCGGTAGCCGTTGGCGTGCAGCTGCGCGAGCTCGGGTGGGGCCGAGGCGGCCACAGCCGGTATGCGAGGCTCGGCCCAGTCGCCGGTCGCGATCACGACGTTCCATGCCCGCCACACGCCGGCGCTCGTCTCGACGTGGAAGCGGCGGCCCGGCCGCGTGACGGACGTCACCGTCACGTGCTCGTGCACGGGGGCGCCGAACGAGCGTGCGTAGCGGTCGAGGTAGGCGACGAAGTCCTCGCGGCCGAGGAAGCCGTTGGGCTCGGGGTGAGGCTCGCTTCCGTCCAGCCGGCTGAGCCAGCCGGGGGTGAGCAGGGTCGACGAGTCCCAGCGCTCCGAGTGCCAGCGCTCTCCGATCCGCCCGGGCTCGAGGACGGCGTGCGCATGGCCGGCGCGCGCGGGTCAGATGGTGGCTGAGCGCAGAGACCGGCCTGGCCGGCCCCGACGATCAGCGTGTGGGTGAAGTGGCGCATGGCGGTCAATGGAGGGTGGGCTCGCCGCCGAAGACGAGCTCGCCGAGGTAGTCGTAGGCGCGGTTGGCGCCGAGGGGGTGCATGAACGCGGTCGCGCGGACGTCGCGGTAGGCGCGGGCGAGCGGACTGCCGTTCAGGTAGCCGGCGCCGCCCGGAGAGCGCGAGAGCGCGGTCGACGATGCGAACGGCCGCCTCCTCGCGATCGAGGGTCCTCTGGCGGCCTACACCTCGGCGAAGAGGAAGACAAGGTCGGTTTTTCAGATCGAGGACAAGGTGGGCGTCGAGCAGAGGGTGGCGACCAGGGCGAGGACGGCGCGCAGGCGGCCGCTCGACGGCGTTCTCGGCCGCGAGGCCGCGCGCACGCCCGTCCGGCTGGCGGCCGTTGCCGGCGATGCGCCCGGTGACGTGTGCGTGGCGTGCTCGGCGATCCCGAGCGAGGCGGCTGCGTGGAAGAGGCCGCCGTCGAGGTTGCGCTCGATGAACTCGTCCACGTCGCCGACGGGGAAGCCGCCGCGGAGGGCGTGGGGCGGCAGGTGGACGTCCTTGAACGAGACGGAGTGGCTTCCGGGGGCGGATGCCGAGCGCGTCCCAGTCGTCGTGGACGAGACGCCGGCCGCGGTCGTGGGGACGACGGCGTAGCCGTGAGCTCGCGGCCGCGATCGTCGACGTAGGTGACCGACGCGTAGAGCACGTCTGCCGCCGGCGACATGGTGCAGAAGACCTTGCGGCCGGAGACGATCCAGCCGTCGTCGGTCCGGACGGCGACCGTGGCCGGTCGCGTGAGGTGTGCGCGGGCTCGCTGATCGCGGCGGCGAAGACGAGGTCCTCGCCCGCGATCTCGGCCAGCGTCCGGCCGAAGGCGTCGGCCCGGCGCTCGTTTCCCCGCGCCGTCGCGATCTGCCAGCGGCGGAGGACGTTGACGAGGTAGGCGAAGTGCATGTTGACGCCGATCGACAGGGCTGCGTCCCCGCGGGCCAGCCGGCTGGAGGCGACGACCAGGTCGTGCACCGAGGTGACGCCGAGGCCGCCGAGCTGCTCGGGGACGGGTGCGGTCAGGTAGCCGCTCTGCTTCACGCGCGCGAGGCTCTCGAAGGGGAAGCTGCCGTCGCGGTCGTGCTCTGCGACGTTCGGCCGGATCTCCTCGGCGAGACGCTCGGCGAGGGCGACGAGGCGCTGTCCGGGCCTCGTCCTGGCGGTCAGCTGGAAGATCACGGTCGGGCTCCTTTCGAATGTCGTCGGGCGGGCGGGTCGGCGAGCCGGCGGTAGTCGCGGTGGAAGTAGAGGAGCGGCGCGCCGCTCCGGGCCGATCGGGCCTTGTGGACGCGGCCCACGAAGATGGTGTGGTCCGCGACCTCGAGCTGCTCGACGAGCTCGCAGTCGAGGTGGGCGAGCGCGCCGGCGACCATCGGGCTCTCGCTCCGGGGCTCGCGCGTGAAGGGCTCGAGGAACTTCGCCGCTCCCGGAATCGAGCAGTACTCGGCGACCATCTGCTGGCTCTGCTCGAGGATGCTGAGGCCGAAGCGTCCGGTCGCGGCGATCGCGTCTGCGCTCGACGCGGTCGAGGCGAGCGAGACGAGGACGGTCGGCGGGTCGGCCGAGACCGAGGCGACTGCGGTCACTGTCGTCCCCAAGGGGCGGCCGTTGCGGCTGCTGGTCACGACTGCGACGCCGCCTGCGAGCCTGCTCATCGCTTCGGCGAACGCGGCCTCGTACGCGGTGTCGGTGGAGTGGGTCAGCGGGAGCGTCATCTCGTCCTCCGTGGCTGTCCGGCCGGCGGCCTCGGCGACCGCCGGCCGGCAGCGGTCGCTTCAGTCGCCTGCCAGCTCCACCTGGACGGGGACGCCGTTGGTGACCATGTCGAAGACGGCCGAGCGCCTCTGGGCGCGCTCGAGGACCTCGCGCAGCTTCTCGACGGGCGCGTCGCCCTCGAGGCGGAACGTGGCCCGGATCTGCGTGAAGCCGTTGCGGTAGTCGTCGTCGAGGCCGAGCGCGCCGCGGACGTCCATGTCGCCCTCGAGCGTCGACTCGACCTCGCGCAGGTTCACCTTCCGCGCCGCGGCCACGTAGACGATCGAGGTCGTCAGGCAGGCGGCGAGGGCGTGCAGCAGGTACTCGGCCGGGTTCGGCCCCGTGTCGGAGCCGAGCAGGATCGCCGGCTCGCCCGCGTCGATCACGAACGCCTGGCCGCGGGAGGTGTCCTCGCCGCCCGCGGCGTAGAAGTCCTGGATCGTCGTCTGGTTGTGCGCGCCGTCGATCCAGCGGTTGCGTGCCCGGAACGTGAACGCGGCGAGCTCGGGCTGCTCGCCGAGCAGGTCGAGCGTCCCGTACATCTGCGCGGTGTCGACGCCGTTGCGGATCTGCTCGATGACCTCGGTCATCTGGGTTCCTCCTTCGTCTGCGGCCGGCCCCGTGCCGGCCCTGCCCGACGAGAGTCGCCGAGGCCGGTTGGCGGGCGACTGCGCGCGGGTAAAGGTCGGGTAGCTGCCGCGACGAGACGGGGTCGGCGTCTGCGCCCGAATGGAACCGCCGTCCCGGCCGCGATACGCCCCGACGATGGTGGGCGCGTTCCGGATGACCTCACGCATCCGCTCGGCGCCAACCGCGCTCACGACTATCTCGGCGGTCGGGCTCGAGCCGACCCTCCACTGAGAGGGCGATGGCCGCGTTGACCCGTCCGCCGGCGGGTGCAGGGCGCAAATGGGCCGGCCGGGATCGACCTGGTAGCGTCGGCCCGGCGCACGATGGACTTTCGGCTCCTCGGTCCGCTGGAGGCGTTCGCCGAGTCTCGGTTGCTGAGCGTCCCGGCGGGGAAGCAGCGGGCGCTGCTCGCGGTTCTCCTGCTGAACGCGAACCGCACGGTCGCGCGCGACCAGATCGTTGACGCGCTCTGGGGCGAGTCTGTGCCGGATTCGGCTGCGAAGATGGTCCAGATCCACGTGTCGCAGCTCCGGAAGCTGCTGCCCGAGCCGCGTCTCCGGACGCGCGGCGCCGGCTACGTGCTCGAGGTCGGCGACGACGAGCTCGACCTGCTCCGCTTCGAGCGCATGGTCGCCGACGCCCGCCGGGCTCTCGCCCAGGAGGATGCCCAGCGGGCGAGGCAGCTGCTCGGCAGCGCGCTCGCCCTCTGGCGCGGGCGTGCGCTCGTCGAGTTCTCGGAGCCCTTCGCAGCGCACGAGGCCCCGCGGCTCGAGGAGCTGCGCCTCGGCGCGCTCGAATGGCGGATCGAGTCCGACCTGGCGCTCGGCCACCATCGCGACGTCGTCGGCGAGCTGGAGACGCTCGTCGTCCAGTACCCGCTCCGAGAGCGGCTCCGCTCGCAGCACATGCTCGCGCTCTACCGGTCGGGTCGTCATGCCGAGGCGCTCACCTCGTACCGGTCGTACCGGCACGGGCTCCGCGAGGAGCTCGGCATGGAGCCGTCGTCGGGGTTGCGGGAGCTCGAGCGGCTGATGCTGCGCCAGGACACGAGCCTGGAGCGAACCCGCGAGCCGAGGCGCGGCGGCGCGGACCTCGGCCTGCCGCAGATCGAGGCGGACGTGCGCTTCGCGCGCAGCGGCGACGTCCGGATCGCCTACCAGGTCGTCGGGGAAGGCCCGGTCGACCTCGTGCTCGTCCACGGCTGGGTCTCCTCCTTCCAGCCCGGCTGGGAGAACCCGAAGCTGGCGGCGTTCTACAGGCGGCTCGCGTCGATCGGGCGCCTGATCCTCTTCGACAAGCGCGGCACCGGCCTCTCGGATCGCGTCTCCCCGGAGCACCTGCCCGACCTGGAAACGCGCATGGACGACGTGCGCGCCGTCATGGACGCTGCCGGGTCCGAGCGGGCCGTGGTTCTTGGCATCTCCGAAGGGGGGGCGATGTCGACCCTCTTCGCCGCGAGCCACCCCGAACGAACACGGGCGCTTGTCCTGATGGGCACGTTCGCGCGGATGATGCAGGCGCCCGACTACCCGATCGGCGTCGCGACCGACGACATCTGGACGCGGCTCGCCGCGACCGAGGAGGACGACTGGGCGTCCGCGGTGACGACGGAGTGGCTCGCCCGGATGGGGCCCGACGTCCTGCGCGACCCGGCCGCCCTCCGCTGGTACACCTCGTACATCGTCCGTGGAGCGAGCCCCGCCGCGAACAGGGCGATCTGGCTCATGAACGCCGAGATCGACGTCCGAGACGTCCTTCCCTCGGTCAGCGTGCCTGCCCTCGTCCTCTACCGGAAGGACGAGTTCTTCAACGCGGCGACGCGGTTCATGGGCGAGCGCATCGCCGGCGCGCGAGTCGTCGAGCTGCCGGGCAACGACCATCTGCCCTGGGAGGGCGACCGCGATGCCGTGCTCGACGAGATCGAGCGCTTCGTCGGCGACGTCCACGACGAGGTGGAGCCGGACCGCGTCCTGGCTACGCTGCTTCTCACCGACATCGTCGACTCGACCGCCCGCGCCGCCGCCGTCGGCGACCGCGCCTGGGCCGACCTGCTCTCACAGCACCACCGGCTCGTCCGGACGGAAGTCGCGCGCTTCCGCGGCCAGGAGATCGACACCGCCGGCGACGGGATCTTCGCCTCGTTCGACGGCCCCGCCCGCGCCGTCCGCTGCGCCTCGGCGATCGTCGCCGCCATCCGCCGACTCGGGATCGAGGTGCGGGCCGGAGTCCACACCGGCGAGGTCGAGCGCTCCGAGGACGGTCTTCGCGGCATCGCGGTTCACCTCGCGGCCCGGATCGTCTCCGTGGCCCGCCCCGGAGAAGTCCTCGTCTCGGGCACGGTCAAGGACATCGTCGCCGGCTCGGGCATCCAGTTCCAGGAGCGCGGCGAGCACGAGCTCGCCGGCGTACCCGGAAGCTGGCGGCTCTTCTCGGCCGACCCGGCCGTGCGCGCCTCCTGAGACCGCCGGGTCGGGTCCGGCCGCCGTTGTGCGGGGATTCCAGGCCGATTCGCGTGCGGGATTTACGCGGGATGGGCGAAAGGCCGGCGGTCGATCGTCGACCTTCAGAGACGGGAGCGACGGGACTCGAACCCGCGACCTCCGGCGTGACAGGCCACTTCGAACGTCGCGAGGTGAACAACGATGGACGCGCCATCGCTCTGTTCATGCGGTTCTAAGCGCGCGCAGCGGAACACGCCCGCATAGCTGAGCGGAGCGGCGTGGCGACGTTTGCTGCCCGTCTGCTGCCCGACCGCCCCGGCGCAGTTGTTGAGTTGACCCCTCGTCATCGTCGAGGATCACGCCCGGTCCGTGCCGGTGTTTGAGCGCGATTCGCGTGCCGAGTGCGACCAACGTTAGCCCGCTGATCCGGTCGACGACGCGCTTGACGTTCGGCCGGGCGAGAACGTTGCGCGGGCGTCCCGCGAGGGCCTTGCACCGGTCGGCCGCAGGCCTCACCATCTTCCGCATGGCGGTCGTGCAGGGCCTGTCCACCACCCCGGTCGCCGGTGAGCTGCTCGAGCGCGCCGGCGAGCTCGCGGCGCTGACGGCGGCGCTCGACGCTGTCGCGCGCGAGCGGCGCGGCCAGCTCGTGCTCGTCCGAGGCGAGGCCGGTGCCGGCAAGACCATGCTCGTGCGCTGCTTCTGCGACGGAGTGACGGGCGCGGATCCGCTGCAGCCGGGTGTAGTACTCGTCGCGGTTCCGCTTCAAGTACAGGCTCAGATACTGGGTTGCCATCTGATCTGCGGACACCCCCAACGGGAGCTGAACCGCCGCCTGGCCACCGGGGGCTTCTCGATGCTCGGAGATGAGAGCGCTCGAAACCGGAACACCCGCGGTAACGAGCCGGCGTTTCGAGCTCAGGCGAGAAGGACGCTCGCGCAGGCGAGCGCTGCTCGCTTCTCATGGTTGTGACGACCGGTGCGCTACTTTGCCGGAGCCCCTACTGCCTGCTTTTTGCTTGTGCCGGTCGCGACGCCTAGCAAGTGGCGGTTCATCCAGTCGAGCAGCGCCTCGTTCTGGGCGCGCCGGTGGCCGATCGGCCCCAATATCGATCCGACGTGCGGCGTGTTCGGAAAGCGGAGCATCTCAGCCGGCACGCCGTTGACGCGGAGCACGGTGAAGAACTGCTCGGTCTGCTCGGCTGGGCAACGGAAGTCCTGCTCGTGCTGCAGGAATAACGTCGGAGTGGTGCACTGGTGCGCATACGTGATCGGCGAGCAACGCCGGTAGACGTCCTCGACCTCGTTGGGCGTGCCGCCGAGCTCGCGCACGCTGAAGTCTGCTCCCAGGTCGCTCGTGCCATACATCGAGAACCAGTTGAAGACGGGGTTCTCCGGGCAGGCGGCCTTGAAGCGGTCGGTGTGTCCGATCACCCAGCCGGTCAGGTTGCCGCCGCCGGAGATACCGAAGACGCCGAGCCTCTCGGGGTCGGCCAGGCCCTCCTCGATCGCGTGATCGACGCCGGCCATCAAGTCGGCGTAGTCGAGGTTGCCCCAGTCGCCTCTGATCGCGGTGGCGAAGGCGTCGCCGTACCCGGTCGACGCTCGGTGGTTGACGAGTAGGACGCCGTATCCCGCGCCGGCGAACATCAGGTGGTCGAAGTTGAAATGGGCTCCCCAGGCAGAGTGCGGCCCCCCGTGGATGCTGAGGACTGTCGGCAGCGGGGTCTCCGATCCGGCCGGTTGCAGGAACCAGCCTTCGACCGGTTCCCCGTCGATGCTCGGGAAGCTCAGCGGGGTGACGTTCGGCAAGGCGAGTTCCGCGAGCACGTCCTCGTTGAGCTGAGTGAGGCGGCGCTCTTCTCCCGTGTCGAGGTCGACGAGGTGGAGGTCGCCAGGCTCGGTGAACCCGAACGCGGCGAAGAGGACGCTCTGCCCCCGTGCGGAGAGTGGGACGCAGTTGCGGGTGCCGCCGGCCACGATTATCTGTGACTCGTCGCCGTCGAGCGCGACTCGCACGAGTGCGACCTCGCCGCCGGTCTGGACCGACACAACCGCGTCCTGATCTTTTCCACTCAGGAGCAGCTGCCCGAGGCCCAGCATCGCCGCCGGGTTGTCGGGCTGGATGCCCCCGTCGATGTGACCCTCGATGTCCGCGCCGCGCCGCTCGCGCATCCCGGTTGCGGGGTCGAGGACGTAGAGCGATGGCCGGGAGCCGATCACCTTGTCGCGCTCGAAGAACAGAACGTACGCGACGCGTCCGTCCGCCATCGGCGCATGGCTGGAGACGAGCCCATCAGCCGCCGTGAGATCGGTGACGACGCCTTCGAGGTCGATGCGCCGTAGCCTCGACATGATCTTGTGCGAATCGGGGTCATGCGATGCGACATAGACGAGCGACTCGCCGTCGGCGCTCCACTTCGGCAGCGAGTTCATGAAGCGGTCGTCGGTCAACCGACGCGGCTCGGCGCCATCGTCTGTGACCTCGAGCACGTAGACGTCCTGGACGGCATCGTCGAGCACCCCGATGTTGTCGAAACGCCACACGGTTCGGGTGATGCGATAGGGGCGCTCCGGCTTGCGCGGCTCTTCCTGTGGGCTCGCCGTGAAAGCGACCTTGGTTCCATCAGGCGACCACACAGCGCCGCCGCCAACGCCCTGAGGGAGATCCGTCAGCTGGCGCGGTTCGCCGCCGTCGAGCGGCAGCAGCCAGAGCTGCGGCTTCTCCGTCCGGCTCGACATGAACGTCACCTTCGACCCGTCGGGAGAGATGGCAGGCGCCGAATTCGTCGAATCGGTGAACGTCAGCCGCCGAACACTGCCGCTCTCGACCTCGAGGAGATAGAGATCGTTGTGCTCGACCTCATCGCCGTCTTCGTCCTCGCCGGCAGCGATCCGCGTCTGCGCGAAGACCACACGAGTCCCATCGGCTGACAGGTCGGCGGCGACGACAAACCGGAAGCGGAACAGATCATCAGGGGAGATCGGGTGTCCCATCGGTGTCTCCTCGTGCTCGGGGGCGAGGTTGGCGCTGGAGCCAATCTTGACGGGTCTCTACGCCGCAGCAAAGCAGCAACCCGCCGGCCGCTTCGGCAAATCACTGAAGCCGACAACACCGGATCACCGAGTCCCCCGATCCGTTCTGGCGACGCCGCAATCTGAGCAGCGATCGTCAAGCGTCCGGAACGAGCACCCAGATCCGGCGAGGGGTGTGCGCTCAGAAGTGGTTCGTGTACGAGAGGAAGCGCCACCCGTCCGGAGTGTCGAGCAGGTGGTAGCTCGTCCAGGTGTCTCGGAGAACGTTGCCATCCGCGTCGACCGCGTTCCAATGCACGGTCGCAAAGACGGAATACTCGCCGAGCTGGCGAGCGTCGATCTCGACCTGCCTCCACACCACAACGCCCATAACCTTGTAGGCGGTGATCGCCCCGGCGAAGTGATCTCGCACCGCGGCGCGGCCTGGCATGTGGATCGCCTCTCCTTTTTGGACCGCAAGGAATGGCCAGAGGCAGAGATCGGTGACGCCCTCCACATCCCGTTCCGAGTAGCGGCGGATGTACTCGTCGACGGTGGACTCGACCGTGGCGGTCACGGTAAAGACTCTGGCAGTTGTCGCATTGCGGTCAACGAGCGAACGCCGGCCCGAACGACACTCCGATGACCTGATGCGTTCTCGCGATGCTGCTTTCTGAGGAGCGTGGAGCCTTAGGGCAGAACGGCGTTGGTTACGCGAGAGGACGCTCGCCCAGCCGAGAGCAGTTGGGGTCATGCATCGAGTCGGAGCACGACCTCGTCCGTTTCCTCGTTGCGCCCATGGGCGAACCCGCGCCCCTCGCCCACGACGCCAAAACCACACTTCGTCAACACGCGAATCGACGCGGCGTTGTCGCTCGCAGCGCCAGCGTAAAGCGGACGGGTTGCCTCCAGCTGCAAGAACTCCTGTAGAGCACGCGTGGCAATCCCGCGACCCCAATCTTCACGGCCTAAGCAATAGGTGACCTCGCGGCGACCCTCCAAGTCGAAGCTCGCAATGTGACCCACAACTCGACCGTCGACCTCGACGACCCTGTTCGTCGTCAGACACGTCGCTCCTCAGCCGCGCCCACCGTCGCTCGAAGCTCGTTCGATCATTCTGATCCGGCGAAGTGAACGCGGCCATCCGTATCGCGTCGCGATCCGTCCAGTGCTCGAACAGCACGCCGAGATCACGATCTTCGATCTCGCGAAAGGACAAGCTGTCCCGAGCCCTCCCGCACGGCTCCTGGTTCCCGATGGCACCCGCCGCCGCGAGCGCTGCTGCGGTTTG
>CAWKNW010000004.1:0-23584 GCA_963851065.1 uncultured Thermoleophilia bacterium | reverse complement strand
CGGATGAGCCGCGACTATCGTCGTCGCCGAAGGGCTGCTCGTCGAACGGGCGTCGTTGGATGCGATCAAGGCGCTGAAGCAGGCGGGCGTCCGACCGATCCTGCTCAAGGGCCCGCTTCAGCAGTGGTGGCTCGAGGCCGGCGGGCCGCCTCGAGCCTCGGTCGACGTCGACGTGCTCGTTGCGCAGAGCAGTTCGGCGGCGCGGAGACCGCGCTCGGCGCCGTCGGATACTCGCGCGCCGTCGCGCTTCCCGACGAGGCCGGACGTGAGCACTCGAGCGTTTGGGTGGCGGCGGTCGTGTTCCCGTCGAGCTTCACTGGTCGCTCGTCGGCGCCGACGAGAGCAAGGTCTGGGATGTCGCTCTCGAGAGAGACCGAGACCGCCGTTCTCATGGGCGAGGGGTCGAGATCCCGAACGAAGCCGCGCGCTGCGCGATCGTCGCGCTTCATGCAGCTCAGCACGGGATCGGGGAGCCGGCGATCTTCCGCGATCTCGAGAAGGCGCTCGTCGATCGCCGAGACCGAGACCTGGCGGCGCGCCTCCGAGCTGGCGACGGCCGTGGAGGGTGGACGCCCTTCGCCGGCGCGCTCTCGCTCACTCCGCGCGGCCGCGAGCTTCTCGCCGAGCTCGGCGCCTCACCGCCGGTGCTCGGCGAGCGCCAGGCGCTGAGCCTGCTGACGCCTGCGCCGACCTCGCGAGGCTTCTACTTCCTCGCCCGCGAGCGCGGAGCCAGGGCGAAAGCGGCGTTCCTGCTCATGAAGCTCGCGCCGTCGCCCGAGTTCATGCGCCTGCGCTATCCGCTCGCCGGCACGGACCCCTCGGCCTTACGATCGCCTACCTCTACCGACCGTTCTGGCTCGTGCGCTGGGCGCTGCCCGGGCTTCGGTCCTGGCAGCAGGCGCGGCGCCTTGCAGAGGCCAGCCGGCGGCGACGCGGTGACCGCGAACTCTAAGACGCTGCGAAGACGTGCGCGCGCGCCAGCAACAGAGCAGGAAGAGGGGCGCTCCCCGGGTTCCATGCCGTCGCGAAAGAGGGTCTCGTAGTTCACGAACGGGAGCCGGATGCCCGACTCCCTCACCCAGTCGAGGCAGCGGCCACGGTCGACTCGATGTTCGAGGACGCTCAGGTACTCCGGCTTCTCGACCCGCTCGAGGACCTCGTCGGGCGCGTGTCCGGCGAGTGCGTCTCGCAGGAGAGCCTTCGAGCGCATCGGGTCGCTCTTGACCGCGACCGGCAGCGACACGAGGAACTCGACGAGGTTGCGGTCGGCGAAGGGATGACGAGGTCGATGCCGTAACGGGCGCCGCGCAACTCGTGCTCTTCCATGCGCACGGTCGTGACGGGCAGGACCTGCCGGAGCTGCCGCCAGCGCCACTCGCCGATCGGCGGACGCCAGCGCTCGTGGTCGACCGACCGGATCCGCTCGCGCAGCGGCGAATCGAAGTATCGCTCGGTCCGCTCGAGATAGGTCGGGCTCGCGGCGGCTCGCGGCGCAGGGGCGGCGAACGGCCGGCGGGAGGAGATCCCTCGCGACCCGCGCGCAACGCTGGCGCGCCGTACATCGCCGCGAGCTCTCGCAGGCGCCCCATCCTTCCGGTCGCGACCAGCTCGCCCCACTCGCGACCGCGGTAACCGAGCACGCCGTCGCCGTCGTTTCCGTCGAGTGCAACGGGCAGGCCGCGTTCGGCCAGATGCGCGAGACCGGTGTTCGCGGTGTAGTCCGGCGGGGTCAGATACGGGATCACCGATACCTCGAGATCGTCCTCGGGATGCCACGCCCGCGTTCCGGCCACGACCTCGAGCTCTGCGTGCGCCGAGTCGGCGACCGCTCTCGCGTAAGGTTCCTCCGCCGCGTCGGCGAACTCCGGGAACGCGACGTGGACGAGCGAGAGCGGCCGGCCGAGCAGAGCGGCCGCCGCCGTGACGGCGGCCGAGTCGATCCCGCCGCTCACGAGGATCCCCGTTGGCCCTTCGAGGCTCCGATCCACCCCGTCGAGCAGGCGCGCCCAGAGCTCATCCTCGGCCTCCTTCCGGTTCCCCTTGAAGCTGCCGAAGAACGTGCCCGGAGACCAGTAGCGGCGTTGGGTCAGACGCAGATCCCGTGTCGCGTGCAAGGAGTGGCCCGGGAGCAGCCTCTGAATGCCCTCGAAGCCGGTTTGCGTGTCGTCGGGCACGAGTGCTGCCTGAGCGCTCAGAGCCGCGAGATCGGGTGAGGGACGCCGAAGCGCAACGAGCGGCGACACCTCCGTGGCAAGCCAGAGGCTCTGGCCGACGACTCGATAGAAGAGCGGGGCGAGCCCCATCGGGTCGCGCGCGGCCCTGAGCCTCGCACCGTCGGATTCGACCGCGGCGAAACGGGTGCCGCGGCGTTGTAGCTCCTCGAGCGATCGGCTGATGTTTCCGTGCACGACGATCGCTCTCCCGTCACGCACGTCTACGTGCGGGCCGTCTCCCGGTTCGGCCCGGACGGCGATGTGCAAGCCGGGGCCTGCGTAGTACTCGGGGGAGCCCTGGTGCCAGCGAAGCGCATCGGCCACTCGCTCGAGCTCAGCCTGATCGACCTGTCCGAAGCAGGCGACGAATGCTCCGCGCACCTCGCTACCGCCCCGCGAGGAGAGCGACGCCTTGCTCGAGCCAGTCGGGTTGCCGCGGCATCCGCATTCGGAACCCGGGAACGCTCATCCCGAGCTTGACCAGCCCCGGCAGCACGGCCGGCGCAAAGTCGTCCTGCCGCTGGAACCAGGTTGCGTATCTGGTGAGCGCGCCGATGACCTCGGCCTCGGCAAGAGGCTCCCAGACGGAGCTCGCTCCCACCGGGCGGCTCGAGCAGAACGATCCGCTCGAGCGTCGGCCGGCGAGTGCGCGACCCGCTCGCCGAGATCCCAGGCAACCTTGTCGACCGCCTCGAATCGTGGCGCCTGTTCTGCGACAAGCGGTGGTGGCAGCGCGCCGCGCTTCAGTCGCACCCAGCTCGGGCCGGGCCAGACTCGATGACGACCGTCGGCGTCGAGGTCGATGACGCATTGGTCCTCCGAGAGCGCCTCCCAGCCTGCCGCGACGAGCCCCATCAGCAGGCTCGACTTGCCGCTTCCGCTCTCTGCGCACAGCATTACCGCGGAGCCGTCGACGCAGGCGGCAGAAGCGTGGAGCACCAGCGAGCCGTTCCGCTGGGCGAAGAGCGGCAGGGCGATGTTGGCGAGCGCCTCGAGGACGACCTGAAGGTTTCCGTCCTTCGCCGCGACGCTGACCACGTTCCGGCGGTAGTCGACTCGCAGGGACAGATTGAGGGTGTTGCCCACCCAGACGCACTCCGCCGGCTCCTGCCACGCCTGGCTGGTGATCGCCGGAAGCCCGAAGGCCGGCGGCTCATCGAGCTGCCAGACGAGCTGCGCCTCGGGCGCCCGCTCGACGGCGTCGACGAGCTCGACCTCGACGCCCAGCCGGGGACGCTCGCTGAGCCACCCGAGCTCCGATCCGAGGCGCGCCGGCGCGACGGCGATGCCGTGGCAGCCGGGGACGGGCTCGCTCACGCTCGACTGCCGGCCACGAAGACGTGGGCGCTCGCGAGACGCGTCCAGAAGATGCGGTCGTTGATCGGTCTCGGCGCGTCCCTGAAGAGGCGGCCATAGTCGACATCCGGCAGCCGGACGCCGGAGTCGCGGACCCAGTGGTAACAGGCGTCGAAGTCGACCCGTGCATCGATCACAGGCGTGAAGCTGGTCTTGTCGTCGCGTTCGGAGACGATCTGCGGGAGCAGGTCGGCGAGTGCGTCTCGAAGCAGCGGCTTGAGTTGCACGGTGGATGCCTTTACCGCGTGCGGAAGCTCGATCATGAAGTCGACGAGGTCACGGTCGGCGAACGGATGTTGCACATCGATCCCGAAGCGTGCTCCGAACAACTCGGTCTCCTCGAAGAACTGGGTCGTTGGTGGAAGCAGCGCTCGAAGCTGCGCGTTCTTCCAACCGCTTCTGGGCCTCTGCCAGCGACCTTCCTCGGCCAGTCGCGTCGCAGTCTCTCCCCGGAAGTACGGGAGAAACGCTGCGGGGAAGTCCGTCGATATCGGGCGTCGTCGCAGCCGG
Organism: uncultured Thermoleophilia bacterium; assembly: GCA_963851065.1. Classification (GTDB taxonomy): domain Bacteria; phylum Actinomycetota; class Thermoleophilia; order Gaiellales; family Gaiellaceae; genus PALSA-600. Next base: position 19,505 of record CAWKNW010000004.1, on the reverse strand, counting down.
CTCGCAACCGACGGCGGCACGAAGTCCTTCAGCGTCTTTCGGAGGACGAAGCGCGCGCCGTACTCGCGTGCCGCGCGAGCTAGCCGATCCGGCCGCGCATCGAGCAGCGTGTTCGCCGACCATGCGTACATGTTGCCGAGGGTGCCGTCGCCGTCGTGGCCGTCGAGTGCGACATCGCATCCAGCTGCTGCAAGCGCCCGAACGGCCGGCCCGTACATCCCGGTGGGCACCCCGAACGGCGGCGCACCGAACGTCCGGATGTCATCGGCTGGATTCCAGGCGTCCGGTTCGATCTCGACCGTCGTCAGCGGGATGCCGATCTCGGTCGCGACTGCCTGGGCGTAGCGGGTCTCGTCGACCTGCGGCAACCCGGGGTGGCTGAGGGTCAGGAGCGTCGGACGAGCCGTCCGGGCGGCGACCACCGCCACCGCGCTCGAATCGAGGCCGCCGCTGAGCAGTACTCCGCACCGCCCGGAAGTGCGTTTCGCCACCGCGATCGAGAAGAGCTCTCGAAACCGCCCTGCTGCCTCCACCGGCGATTGGCCTCCGCGGCGCGTGCCCACGGCGGGCGCAAAGTACCGTTGCGAGCTGACTCGCAACTGACGGTCGACCTGCAGAATCTCGCCGGGCAGGGCGCGCTTGATGCCCAGCCAGCCGGTTCTGTCCGGGTACTCGACCATCGCTGCGAATGCGGCCAGCCACTGGAGGTCCGGCTCGGCGGGCGCGATGGCCAGCAGCGGATGGATTTCGGTCGTGAGCCAGAGCTCGTCGCCGAGACGACGGTAGAAGAGCGGGACCTCGCCCATTCGATCCCGGATCGCTCGGAGGCTGAGCCCATCCGATTCGAGGCCCACGAAGCGATCACGGCGCTCCAGCAGCTCCAGCGGCTCCGGCGGGGCGCCGTGACACAGCAGGAGCCGGCCGGCACTGACCTCGAGCGTAGGGCCGTGAGCGTCGTCGACGAGGCACGCGATCTGCAGTCCGCCGTGCCGATGGAAGGAAGGCTCGCCCCGGTGCCATTTGAGGCCTGCAAAGGCTGATTCGAGTCGAGAGGCGGTCGGGCCGGATGCGGCCAGGCAGGCGACGAACCCGCCGCGCATCAGGCGACGGTCACGGGCATGCCTGGTCGCCGCAACTCGAGCCTCACGAGGTTCTTCCGGCCGTGGCGCATATGTACTTATCCCATACCCAGATCGCTTGAAATGTCGGTTTGCCGTGACTAGGTTGTCCGGACGCAGCCGCGCCCAGTTCGGTACCGGATCTTGGTGCCGAAGAGCGAGGGAGGGAAACATGAAGAACCAGGCACCCATTCCATACGCTCCACCGACGATCACGACGTACGGAACCGTGCGGGAGTTCACACGTGGCACCGGTGGGACGACCGCGGCGGATGTTCTGCCATGCACGCCCGGGAGCTTTCGCTCGAACAAGCCGTCGGGAGTCACCTGTAAGACCGCTGGGTAGCGCTCCGCAGCAGTTGCCCGACCGCCGGCGCTGTGGCGCAGGCGGTCGTTTGCGCGGGCGCACACCTCAAAGCTCGACGAGCCGTCGATAGGTCGATTCGCCGGTGGGGAGCAGCGGCCGGCCGTCGACCTCCACCCAGGCATGGGCGCCGAAGCTGGAATCCGGTCGCACGCCAATCACGACCTTCGCGTAGACCCCGGCGCGCGAGCATCCCCGTCAGGACGAGCGATCGCATCAGGCAGCGGCTGTCGGTCGGCAGGAGGCGAAGAACCCTCACGACGGCGCGACCGAAGCGCAGACCGCGCTGAACTCGCACTGTCGAGAGTTCGGGGCTGCCGGGCCGTCCAGCCCCTGCCGCAGCACGGAGACGGCCGGGACCGCCCCGCGGCGCAACAGCACCCAGCGGACTCGCAGATAGACGCCCAGCACCTCGAGCGCGAGGGCGATTTTTCTCGGAGCGCCCGCGCGTGCATCGCTGTTTGCGTCGGACTCCATGCGTTCTCCGCCCACCATCCACCTCAGTACTCGATCACTGTTCCGCGCTTGCGTCCGTAGCGGCCCGCCCGCGAGACCAGCAAGACGCCGATCGGTATGCCGATGACGATGAAGCCGGCGATCTTGGCCAGCGCGACCGCCGGCGCTTCGGTCAGCGGAAAGCCGATCAGGACGTGCCGCAGCAGGTCGACGGTCGGCGTGAAGGGCTGGACCTTGGAGATCCATTCCAGCCACCACGGCAGTAGGGCGACCGGGAAGTACATCCCGGAGGCGAACGAGATCACCGCCAGTGCCGCGTTCTGGCCCGGAGCCTGCTTGAACGCGAGAGTGAGGGCGGCGAAGAGCAGGGCGAACGGCGCGAACGCGAGCGCACCGGCAACGCCGATCGGCAACGCCAATGGCGCTGTGTGCCCACTGAATGTTCATTCCGAAGAGGACCACGGCGACGAGCACCTCGAGCACCGCGACCGCCAGGGCGAAGAGGATCGGGAAGATCATCAGTGAAGCGGTCGCGGCGGTCGCACCGAACGGCGAGAGAACGAGCCGTTCGTACGTGCCCGCGACGAGTTCCTGCCGCACGCCGATGGGAATGCTGAGCGAGGAGCGGACGATGCCGAAGACGACGATTCCGACGACCGCGAACGCGAAGTACTCACCCGGAGAGCGGAAGGGCGGGACGCGCACGAGCTTCGAGATGAAATAGAAGACTCCGAGGGTGAAGATCACGCCGACGTTCTCCGAGACGACCGCCCTCGGTAGCTCATACGGATCGTGGCGTCGCGCCGGACGATGCCGGCGGTCGCGCTGACGTGAGCCCGAACGAGCTCGAGTCGGCCGGTCGAGCGGTGACCGGTGAGCGTAAGTCCCGTCATACGGGTCGAAGCCGCCCCTCGGCGAGGCGCAGCTCGGCGTCGGCTGCGAGCTGCGTCTGGATGCCTTCCGGGGCGCACCAGACGGCAGCACCTCCCCGGCGTCGCAGCTGCTCGAGGTACGCCGCCAGGACCTCCAAGCCCTCCTGGTCGAGGCTGTTCGCGGGCTCGTCGAGGAGGACGAGGTCGGGGTCGTGGACGAACGTCATCGCCAGCCGGACCCGTTGACGCTGTCCCATCGAGAGCCTGTCGGCCCGCCGATCCGCGAAGTCCTCGAGCGCGAAGACGCCGAGCGCCCGCTCCACCGCGCTTCCCGCGCTCGCCCGCCGGCATGAGTGCCAGTCTCGCGCAGAGGTCGAGGTGGCGCCGGGCGCTGAGACGGGCGTAGAGGCTGCGATCGCCCGCCGACAGGAATCCGAGCCGCGCGAGGTACGCGCGACGGTCGCGTTCGGGGTGGAGCCCGTCGAGGGCGACCGTGCCCGATTCGGGATGGATCAGGCCGGCCGCGATCCGCAGCAGCGTCGTCTTTCCCGTGCCGTTCGCGCCGCAGACCGAGACGAGCGAACCTCGCGGAACGGAAAGGTCGACGCCCTCGAGAACGGACAGCTTCCCCCAGCGCTTGTGGATCGCGTTCAGGACGAGCAGGTCGCCGGCGCGCGGGCCGAGCGATGCCGCCCGACGCGTGCGATTCGGTCGCGAGCGTCGATCTGAACCGCCGACGTCTCTCGCTCGATCAGTCATCCGCGAGCTCGACCAGGCCGTGCTCGTGAAGTCGGACGCAGAACTCGTAGAGATCGCTCCTCGATCTCCGAGAGCGGCCGCCCGAAGTACTCGGCGAGGCTCACGGCTGCTTCGCGGACGCGTCGCGGCGGCTCCGAGGGTCTCGAGCATCTTGCCTCCCGACGGGTTGAGGCCGTGGTAGGTCCCGGTCTCGAGGTTCAGGACGACGGTCTCGTTGACGAACTCACGGTAGACCACGTGGTCGGGCACCGACGGACGCGCCGAGAGTACGTGCTCCCGTGAGGCCTCCCCGCCACCACGATCGGCCGTACTCTGCCTACTCCTTGCCACGCGTCAACCTCCGAGGCGAGCTCGCTATCGCCCGCGCCCGTGATCGCGAGGATGCCCGTCCCGAAGCCGGCGTCCGGGTCGAGGATCAATGCGACCGCCTCCTTGCGCGACCGCACGCCGATCGTCGCGAAGGCCGACGAGAGGTGGCTCTTGACCGTGCTCTCGGAGACGAAGAGCTTGGCGGCGATCTCGGCGTTGCTGAAACCCATGACGACCATGCCGAGGATCTGCTTCTCCCGCTTCGAGAGCGCCGGTCGTCAGCTGTGTCGGCATCAGCTCGGCCGGATAGGAGATCTGGCCGACGAGCGCCGTCCGCGCCGCGAGTGCGATGGTCGCCTCGGCGTGCTTCTCGAGCACGAGACCGGGCACGTCGTCGACGAGCAGCTGCCGCGCCTCGGCGGGAGTGGCGGTGTCGACGACGAGTACGAGCCGAGCCGAGGATGCTCGTCCCGGGACGCGCGGATTGCGCTCTCGCCGCTGCGCAGGCGACTCGACCGCGAGTACGAGCACATCGATGCCCTGCGCGCCTCGACAAGAGGCGTCTCGACGACATCCAGCCCGTCCCGCTCGAGGACGGCGATCAGCCGTTGCGCAACGGAACGAGGGGCAACCACACCGACCGCCGGTGCGTGGCGCGGTCGGAGGCGGCTTACCGGGGCGGGTGCGACTGGGCGTATCGCAGTTGCATCGTGGCTCGGTCACCGCGAAGAGCGTGGTTTCGAACCGACCAAGGCTAGCGGTCAAGGGCGTTTCAGCTCTCGTGCGGCAGTTTCGACGACATGCTCGATGAAGCGTTCCTCGGAGAACCGCGCCGCAAACGCCTGAATTGCGTTCTCGTCGCCATCCGGCTCTCGAAGCCCCTGGATCGCGCCGGCGATCGCAAGCGGTGTGGGCTCGTCGAAGATAGACCCCTGTGCGTGCCTCCTCGATCGTGTCGAGGAAGCCGCCCCAACGCAGAGCGGCAGTTGGTTTGCCGAAGCCCGCGGCCTCGAGCGGCGTCAGTCCGAAGTCTTCGTACGAAGCCGCGATGAGCGCTCGGCAGTTCGCGTACAGCCAGCGCAGTTGAGCGTCCGTGACATCGCCCGACGAACGTGACGTTCGAGCCGCCCGCAGCCGCAGCGCGCTGCTCCTCGGGCCGGCTGCCGGCGACGACCAGCCGCTCGTCGGGAAGCGACGCGAACGCTTCGACCACCGCGTCGACGTTCTTGTACGGCAGCAGCCGGGAGACGCAGAGGAGATAGCCGGGTTCCACGCCGCTCGACCGCTTCCGCCGGACCGTCAGGTGTGAGGGCAGGCGGCGGCGGCACGACCTCGGCGTCGATGCCGTAGATCGACCTGATCCGCTCGGCGACGACGGTCGAGTTGGCGAGATAGAGCGTCGGCCGACGCCGCCGCCTGCTTGTCCCACCGCTCGAGGCGGCGACTGGAGCAGCACCGGCGACCGCGCGCATCGCGCGACCCCGGCCGCGGAGATAGCGGTCCGACTGGTACAGCCACCGCGCCGGTGTGTGGCAGTAGACGATCTTCCTGCCCTCGACCTGCGCTCCGTGCGCCCAGCCGCTCGAGCTGCAGATGACGACGTCGGCCGAGACCCGCAGCCGCGAGAACGACGGGGCGAGGAGCGGCAGGGCGGCGCGATGGTGCGGCGCAGCGGCGCGAGCCGGTTGATCGGCAGCGTCCGGACGTCGACCGCGGCGAACTCGGGGAACGTGCCGCCGGGTCGTAGAGCGACGTGTAGAGCGGCGCATCGGGAAACGCGCGCGTGAGCGAGAGCACGACCCGCTCGGCGCCGCCGCGCTGGGTCAGGTAGTCGTGGACGAGCGCCACTTGCATCGGTCGTCGAAACGTCCTCCGGTGCGTTCCATGAGACCCCAGGACATTAGGGTGATCGCGTGCCCGGGCGCGATCCGCTCGCCGACCCACAGCCTCTGATCCGCCGCGTCTACGCGTACGTCGCCTACCGGATCGGCGACGGCGCCGACGCCGAGGACGTCACCTCGGCGACGTTCGAACGCGCGCTCCGCTACCGCGACCGCTTCGACGCCCGCGAGGGCGAGCCGCCGCGTGGCTGATCGGCATCGCGCGCCGACAGATCAGCGAGCACTTCGGTAGCGCAGCCTGTCCCCGTCGCGGATGTGCCCGACCAGGTCGCGCCGGGCGAGCTCCGAGCCGACTCGGCGATCGAGGCTCGACCTTCAGCGCGCCGTGCTCGCGCTCGGCGAGCGCGACGCGCGAGCTGGTCGCGCTCCGCTACGGCGCCGACCTGACCGCCCGCCAGATCGGCGAGCTCGTCGGGCTGCAGACGAACGCCGTCGAGGTCGCGCTCCACCGCGCGCTGAGACGCTCCGCGAGAGCTGCTCGAGCAGCCGCCGGCGGCCGCGCCCCGCCGGACCGTCGAGTCCCACGGGCTGAGGGCGGCCGAGTGACCGCCGGCACGCTTCACCCGTGCCGGGAAGCGCTCGCCGCGCCGCGACTGGTCGGCGTCGGCGCGGCGCTGCTTCTGCCGTTCGTCGCCGTGGTCGGCGTCGCCGCCGCGAGCGGCGGCTTCAATGCGACCTCGTTCGGCTGGACGGCGCTCGCATTCGCGTGGGTCGTGATCATCGCGTCACGTTCGCGACGCCGCGTGGGGAGCCTTCGACGTCGCCTGGCTCGCGGCCGCCGCTGCGGTCTGCCGTCTACACCTTCGCCTCGGCAGCGTGGGCAGGCTCGGTCGGCCGCCGCGTTCGACAACGGGCATCGCTCGCTCGACTACCTCAGCGGGATCGCCGCCGCGCTGCTCGTGCTACGCCGCGGGCGGACTCAGCCTCTGGCTCGGCGGGCTTGCGCTCGGCGCGGCCGCCGTCTGCGTCTACTCGCTGGCGACGCGGCTGTTCCCGGATCGCTTCGGTGCGGCTTCAACGCGGACTCCGGTTACCGCCTGTTCGTGCCGATCGGCTACTGGAACGCGCTCGGCATCTTCGCGGCGATCGCGGCTGCTGCTCGCCCTCGGAGTCGCGACCTCTCGGCCGCGGTCGCGTGCTCCGGATGCTCGCGGCTCTCGCGCTCGTCCCGCTCACCGCCGACGCTCTACTTCACCTTCAGCCGCGGTGCATGGCTTGCGCTCGCGGTCGGGCTGCTCGCCGATGTTCGTGCTCAGCCCGCATGCGGCTTCGGCTGCTCGCCGGCTCGATCGCACTCGGTGCCGATCCCGGCCGTCGGCGTGCTGCTCGCCTCCGGGGCTTCCGGCGCTCACGCACCAGGCGACCGCTCTGAGCGATGCTGCGCACGCTGGCCACGCGGCTCGCGTTCGGATTCGCGGTGCTCTCGGCGGCGCAGGCAATCGTTGCGGTCGGCGTACGTCGTCTGGCGTCTCGCGGCTCGACGGTCTCGACGGCTCGGCGCGCCGGGCGTGCGCAGCTCTCGCCCTCGCCGCCGTGCTCGGCGCGTTGATCGGCGTGTTCGCCACGTTACGGCTCGCCGCCCACGCTCGCCCGTCACGCCTACGACTCGTTCGTCTCGCCGCCCTCGGGCGGCACCGATCTCGAACGGCCGCCTCTTCACGCTCTCGAACCACGGACGCACCGTTCTCTGGCGCGCGGCGCTCGACGACTTCCTCGCGCATCCGGTCGTCGGCTCCGGTGCCGGCAGCTTCGGCCGCTGGTGGCTCGCCCATCGCACGACGTTCTATTTCGTCGAGGAGGCGCACAACCTCTATCTCCAGACGCTCGCCGAAGTAGGTGTCGTCGGGTTCGCGTTGCTCGTCGCGTTACTCGGCGTTACCGCTCGATCGCCGCCGTTCGTGCTCGCCGGCATCCGCTCGTCGCGCCGGCCTTCGGCGCCTACGTCGCGTTTCTCGTGCACGCCGCCTTCGACTGGGACTGGCAGATGCCCGCTGTCACGCTGCTCGCCCTCTTCGCCGGCTGCGGTGCCCGTCGCGGCCACCCGCGGCAGTGAGCCGCGAGCTGCGTCGGGCCGGTGCCGTCGCGCGTGGGTTGGCCGCCGTCGCAGCGCTCATCGCGGTCGTCTCCTTCGTCGGGCTGATCGGGAACATCGCTCTCGCACGCGCGCAGTCGCGGGATCCTCAACGGTGGCGGGCGCAAGGCGGTCGGCGACGCGGCCAAGGCGCATCGGTGGGCCCCGTGGTCGGCGCCGGCCCTGCGCGCGCTCGGCGAGAGCCGATCGGCTACTGGAACGCGCTCGGCATCTTCGCGGCGATCGCAGCGCTGATCGCGTTCGGCGTTGCGGTCGCCGGGCGAGGGCGCGTGCTTCGAGTCCTCACGGCGATCGCGCTCGTCCCGCTCACCGCGACCCTGTACTTCACCTTCAGCCGAGGCGCGACGTTGGCGCTCGGGTGTCGGCCTGCTCGCCGTCTTCGCGCTCAGCCCGCAGCGCCTTCGCCTGCTGTCGGCGGCCTGCTCGTCCTTGCGCCGATCCCGGCTGTCGGCGTGCTGCTCGCCTCCCGGGCCTCCGCGCTGACGCACCAGTCGGTCGCCGTGAGCGCGGCCGCGCACGCGGGGCACCGGCTCGCGCTCGAGCTCGCGCTGCTCGCGGCCGCGCAGGCCGTCGTCGCGGCGGTCTACGTCGTCTGGTTGTCGCGGGATGAAGGTGGGTGAGACGACGCGGCGTGCCGCAGGTGCCGCGGCGATCGGCTTCGTCGCTCGTCGCGCTGATCGGCGTGTTCGTGGCCGTCTATGGGTCGCCGCCGACGCTCGCGCGCCACGCGTATCACTCGTTCGTCTCGACGCCGACGGGCGGCGTCGGACCTGAACGGCCGGCTGTTCTCGCTCTCGAACGACGGACGGATCGTGCTCTGGCACGCGGCGCTCGCCGACTTCAGAGGCGCATCCCGTCGTCGGCTCCGGCGCCGGAAGCTTCGGCCGCTGGTGGCTCGCCCACCGCACGTCCGCCTACTTCGTCGAGGACGCGCACAACCTCTACGTGCAGACGCTCGCCGAGGGCGGAGTCATCGGGCTCGCGCTGCTCGCCGCGCTGCTCGGGATTCCGTTGATCGCCGCGGTGCGTGCGCGGCGGCATCCGCTCGTTGCGCCCGGCCTTCGGTGCGTATGTCGCGTTTCTCGTCCACGCGGCCGTCGACTGGGACTGGCAGATGCCGGCCGTGACGCTGCTCGCGCTCTTCGTCGGCTGCGGCGATGGTCGCGGCCGCTCGAGGCGGCGAGCCGCAGGCGAGTCGTCGGGACGCCGGCGCGTCGTGGCGCTCGGTGGGCTCGCTGCGGCCGCCGCCCTCGTCGCGTTCGTCGGGCTGATCGGGAACATCGCGCTTGCGAACGCCGAGACGCGGAATCCTGAACGGGTTCGACCGGAAGGCGATCACGAGCGCAGCGAAGGCGCATCGCTGGGCGCCGTGGTCGGCGGAGGCGCTCAGAGCGCTGGGGGAGAGCCAGGTGCTCGCCGGCCAGAGACAGGTCGGGCTGGCCGACGCTTCGGCGGTCGGCGGCGAAGGATCCGGGCGACTGGCGGACCTGGTACGACATCGCCGTCGTCACGTCGGGCCCGAGCACCGTCTGGCCCTGGCGCGTGCGCGATCGCTGAATCCGCACGGGCCCGAGCTCGCCGCCGTCGCGCGAGCGCCGCTGAGCCGCTGTAAGGGTTTGGGGCTCGGCTCCGGTAGAGGGGATAGAGATGTTCCGGAGACAGCGACACGCGTCGGCCACGACACCGAGCTCGAGCGCCGGCTTCAGGCAGAGCGCCCGCAGGCGCCCGACGAGCTCGTTCGGCGGCTCTCGGCCCAGATCGAGCCGGCGCGGCCGGCCCGGCGTTCGACCACGCCGCGGGTTGCGCTGATCTGCGCCGTCACCGCGGCGATCGCCCTTTCGCTCGGTGTCGCCGGCGCCATCGGCTCCGCAACCGGGTCGATCCACGCGTTCAGTCGAGGCGTGATCCACCTCGTCCAGCCGTCCGTGACGCCTCCGCCGAGCCTCCCGACGGCCGTAACGCCCGATCACAACCAGGGCGGCCAGAGTCCCTCGGATCCGCGCTTCTCGAGCCACTGGCACTTCGGGTGGGGCCCTCCCTTCGGACAGCAGTACGCGGAAATGATCCCGATCTGCTGGCACGGCCAGATCATCTACGTGACGCCGTTCGAGTACCTCTGGTACTTCATCCACGGCGCCTCGCCCGCGCGCGACTGCTTCCTCCGCCACCGCTAGCAGCGACGGTTTTTCCCGCGTTTTCCGCTGAGTTGATTTGTTACGGCGGCCTGCGTCGCGGGTATCTCCGCGGATGCGCGGATTAGAGTCGCTCGAACTGGGTATCGCGTCACAAGAGGGCAGCCTGCGGCGGTAAGCCGGTCGTGTCGCGCTAGAGGGAGGGGCAACAGGGGGAATGCAGGCACAGCCTGTCGCTGACAGACATCAACGCCCGACGGCGGCCGAGCCGGTCGAGCAACTCAGTCCGCCTACCGGGCTGCCCCGCGACGAGAGCGGGGCCACCGTCGTTCACGGCCGCGGCTGGCTCGTCCGGCGTGCGCTCCTCGTCGCCGACATGGTCGGGCTGATCGCGTCGCTCTTCCTCGCCCAGGCCCTCTTCACCGCCCGCTCGACCCTCCTCGAGCGTCTGACGCCGAGCCCGAAGTGGCTGCTCTTCCTCGTCGCGCTGCCGGCCTGGGTGGTGGCGGCGAAGCTCTACTCGCTCTACGACCGCGACGAGGAGCGCACCGACCACTCGACGGTCGACGACGTCGTCGGCGTCTTCCACCTCGTCACCGTGTCGGTCTGGGTCGTCTACGGCCGTCGGTCACGTGACGGGCCTCTTCAAGCCGGACCTCGAGAAGACGACTGCCTTCTGGGCGTTCGCGATCGTGCTGATCCCGCTTGCCCGTTGTGCCGCCCGCGCGATCTGCCGGCGCCGGCCCGAGTACGTCCAGAACACGATCATCGTCGGCGCCGGCAATGTCGGGCAGCTGATCGCGCGCAAGTACCTGCAGCACCCGGAGTACGGCATCAACCTGGTCGGGTTCGTCGACGACATGCCGCGGGAGCGGCGCGACGACCTCGGCGACCTGATCATGCTCGGCTCGCCGGCGGAGCTCCCCGAGCTCGTCCGGACGCACGCCGTCGAGCGGGTGGTGATCGCGTTCTCGAACGAGCCGGAGGAGCAGTTGGTCGACCTCGTCCGCTCGCTGCGCGAGCTCGACGTCCAGATCGACATCGTCCCGCGCCTGTTCGAGATCGTGCCGCCGAACATCGGCATCCACGGCGTCGAAGGGCTCCCGCTCGTCAACCTGCCGCCGTTCCGGATGGCGCGCTCGTCGCTCTACCTGAAGCGGGCGCTCGACATCGTCGTCTCGCTCACCGCGCTGCTCCTCCTCGCGCCGCTGTTCGCGGTCGTCGCCGTCCTGATCAAGCTCGACTCGCGCGGGCCCGTGTTCTTCCGGCAGACGCGCATGGGGGCGAACGACGAGACGTTCGCAATGCTCAAGTTCCGGACGATGGTCGCCGACGCCGACTCACGCAAGCACGAGGTCGCCCACCTGAACAAGCACCTCCGGCCCGGCGGCGACTCGCGCATGTTCAAGGTGCCGGACGACCCGCGCGTGACACGCGTCGGGCGGGTGCTCCGCCGCTACGCGATCGACGAGCTGCCGCAGCTGATCAACGTGCTCAAGGGGGAGATGTCGCTCGTCGGCCCGCGGCCGCTGATCCTCGACGAGGACCAGCACGTGCGCGACTGGGCCCGCAGGCGCCTCCGGCTCCAGCCAGGCATGACGGGGCCCTGGCAGGTGCTCGGACGTGCGAATATCCCGTTCCAGGAGATGGTCACCCTCGACTACTTCTACGTGACCAGCTGGTCGATGCTGAACGACCTCAGGCTGCTGCTGCAGACCGTTCCCGCCGTGGCGCGCAGTCGCGCCGACGCCTGACGCGCCGCCGGCGCGATGCGCGAGCACTGGAGAGAGCTCGGCTTCTGGCGCTGGTGGTGGCGGAACCGCGTGCCGTCGGCGGTCAAGGCGCTGACCGCGCTCGTCCTGCTCGGCGGCGTCGTCGCCGGCGGCTGGTTCGCGGCGCAGAAGCTGCCGTCGGCGAAGGCGGGCGACAAGGGCTCGCAGACGGTCGTCCGCACCGTCGAGCGCGTCGTCACCGTGCGCGCGCGGGGGAAGGTGGTCGTCAAGCACGTGCCGGTGATCCAGAAGGTCTACGTCGCGAACAAGGCCGCCGCCGCGGTGAAGACCGTGCGTGTCGCCTCGACGGTGTACGGCACGCGCACCGTCGTACAGACCGTCGCCGCGTCTCGCCCGCGGGCGGTGACGCTCCCGGCTCGCACGGTGACGCAGACGCGGACGCGGACGCGCACCGTCACGATCACGAAGACCGTGCCGACGACGACGGTTCAGTGGCGCGTGATCACGGTGGTCGAGAAGCAGAAGCCGGTCACCGTGACGGTGACCGTCACCTCGCCGTAGATGATCGATCGCTTCGCGACGTTCGCACTGAACACGAGCCTGCTCTTCAGCCCGCGCCCCTCGGCGCTGCTGCTGCGCAGAGCGTTTGTGAGGGGTGGCGCGAAGACCGCCCGCGGGCTCGAGGCACACACGCCGACCGATGTCGACTCGCTGATCGACGAGCGCTACGGCGACGAGCCCGACATGCTCCTCGACGTCCACCGCCCGAGCGCAACCGGCGATCCCTTGCCGGCGCTGGTCTGGGTCCACGGCGGCGGGTTCGTGGGCGGTTCGAAGGACGAGCTCGCCGGCTACTTCAAGCTGATTGCGAGCAACGGCTACGCCGTCGTCGCGCCACGATACGCGCTCGCCCCCGAGCACCGCTATCCGACGCCGACGCGGCAGGTGATGCACGCGCTCGGCTACCTCCAGGCCAACGCCGAGCGGCTGGGGATCGACGGCGGGCGCATCGCTCTCGCGGGCGACTCGGCCGGAGCGCAGATCGCTGCGCAGATCGCCGCGCTCGTCACGACGCCCGGGTACGCCGACGCGGTCGGCATCGCGCCGACGATCACGCCCGCTGAGCTGCGTTGCGTCGTGCTCGCCTGCGGCCCTTACGACCTGGGCCTCGCCAAGCAGGTCGAGTCGCCGGAAGGACACCGCTTCCTCACCACCATCCTCTGGGCCTACTCGGGCAGGCGCCGCTTCTTCGACGATCCGCAGTTCGCCACGTTCTCGGTCACCGACCACCTCACGGCTGCATTTCCCGCCGCACTGATCACGGTCGGCAACGTCGACCCGCTCCGGCCGCACTCCGAGCTGCTCGCCGAGCGGCTGCGCGCATCCGGCCTCGAGCCGGAGACGCTGTTCTTCGCCGACGACGACGCGCAGCGGCTCGGCCACGAGTACCAGTTCGACCTCGACACCGAGGCGGGGCGGCTCTTCCTCGAGCGGATGGTCGCATTCCTCGGCGAGCGGCTGCGGTAAGCTCGGCGGCGTGACGTCCGCACGGCTCATCTTCCTGCCGCTGATCGCCGCCCTGGTCCTGGTCGCGGCGGGCTGCGGCAAGAGCAGCAAGCCCGAAACGGCGACCGAATGGGCGAACAGCTTCTGCTCCTCGGTCACCACCTGGAAGGAGTCGATCACGTCGGCCGTTTCGCCGCTCAAGAGCGGCAACATCACGAAGGACAGCGTCAACACCGCCTTCAACGACTTCAAGTCGGCGACCGACACGTTCGTCAAGAGCGTCAAGGATCTCGGCAAGCCGCCGACGCAGGCCGGCGATCAGGCGAAGTCGGACATCGACCAACTCTCGACGGAGATCGACAACAGCGTCAAGTCGATCCAGAACGACGTCGGCAACGTCTCCAGCGTCACGAGCGCGCTCGCCGTCGTGCCGTCCGTGACCGCGACGCTCTCGTCGATGCAGACCGCTGTGACGACGACGTACAACAGCCTGAAGCAGATCGACGCGAGCGGCAAGTTGACGAGCGCGTTCGCAAACGCGAGCTCCTGCAAGTCGCTGGCGAGCTCGGCGTCGTCCGGCTAGAGCCCCGTCTCGGCCCGGGCTCTGGTAGAAGACAGCTGTGGGAACCGACCGGGTACCCGGGACGGTTCGACCACCCAGTCGGAAGGGGAGTCCAATGCCGGAGCAACCAACAAAGACGCCGATTCTCGATCTGCTCGCCGAGATGACGGCCGATTCGATCGAGGCAACCAACCTCGACGAGCGCGAGTTGATGCTCGTGCGCTTCGCCGCGCTCGTCGCGTCGGACGCACCGCCCGCGTCGTACCTGCTGAACATCGGCGCCGCGAGCGACGCCGGCCTCGACGCGGACGACGCCCGCGACGTCCTCACGGCGATCGCGCCGATCGTCGGCACGACACGCACCGTCTCGGCGCTGAGCAAGATCGTGCGGGCCCTCGGCCTCGCGATCGACATCGCCGAGCTCGCGGACCAGGAGGAGCTCGACTCCGAGGTCTAGTGAACTTGCGCGGGCGGGGCGTGAGCCCCGCCCGCGCTGTCCGGGCTCGCGTCTAGCGTCTGAACGTGGCCCGGCCGAGGCGGCCAATCGAGCGGGGGGTGATGCGCGTCGCGAGCGCGCCGCTCTCGGTGCGCAAGGCCCTGAGCGCGATCGTCGCCGGCACGCTGGCCGTCGTCGTCACCAGCGCGCTCGCGATGCGCCTGTTCGACCCGCACGAGTACAGGACGTACGGGCGCGGCCTGTGGTGGGCGATCCAGACGGTGACGACGGTCGGGTACGGCGACGTGACGCCGGTGCACACGGCCGGTCGGCTCGTCGCGGCGATCGTGATGATCTGGGGCACCGCCTACCTCGCGATCCTGACCGCGACGATCACGTCGACGTTCGTCGCTCGCGCCGAGATGCAGTACCGGCAGCGCGCCGCCGAGACCGAGGCGAAGTCGGACGAGCAGTTCGAATCGCGCTTCGACGATCTCGACGCGCGACTCGACCGGATCGAGCAGTCCCTGGCTCGGCTCGCGAGCGACTAAGGCGCCCCTGCTCGACACGTCGGAGCTGCGCGTGGGCCTCGGCTGCATGCGGCTACCGGCGGACGAGGAGCTTGCCTGCGAGACGATTGCCGCCGCCGTCGACGCGGGGATGACGGTGTTCGACACCGCACGCGCGTACGAGGGCAACGAGCGGCTGCTCGCGCGCGCACTTCGCGCCTGCGGTGCCGAGGAACGCGTGCGGATCGTGACCAAGGGCGGGATGACGCGGGTCGACGACGCGTGGATCCCCGACGGCCGCGCGAAGACGTTGCGCGCCGACTGCGAGGCGAGTCTGGCCGCGCTCGACGGACTGCCGATCGACCTCTATCTGATCCACGCGCCCGACCCACGGACACCGTGGCGCACGTCGGTGCGGGCTCTCGCCCGGCTGCTCGACGACGGGCTCGTCCGGCGCGTCGGGCTCGCCAACGTCAACCGCGCGCAGCTGGAGGAGGCCCTCGAGCTGGCTCCGGTCACGGCGCTGCAGGTGGCGCTGAGTGTGTTCGACGACCGTGCGCTGCGCGGCGGCATCGTCGAGCGCTGCGCGGAGGCGGGGATCACCGTGATCGCGCACTCGCCGCTCGGTGGCCCGCGTCGGGCGGGCGGTCTCGCACGCAACGCTGCCCTCGCGACGGTCGCCCATGCGCGGGGCGCGCTGCCGGCGGAAGTCGCGCTCGCCTGGCTCCTCGATCTCTCGCCGAACATCGTCGCGATTCCGGGAGCACGACGGCCGGAGGCGGCCCGCTCTGCCGCGCGCGCCGCGCAACTCGAGCTGGATGCGGCAGACCGGCAGACGCTCGCGGAGGCGTTCGGCCGGAGCCGTCCGGCCGGTCGCGCGGCCGGCGACGGCGACGTCGTGCTCGTGATGGGAATCCCGGGCGCGGGGAAGACGCGGATCGCCGAGGAGTACGTGGCGCGCGGGTACCTCCGCCTCAACCGAGACGAGCGCGGTGGATCGCTGCGCACGCTTGCCGGCGCACTCGAGGACGCGCTGTCGGCCGGGGAGCGGCACGTCGTGCTCGACAACACGTACCTGACGCGTGCATCGCGCAGTCACGTGGTCGACGCCGCAGCGCGACACGGCGTGCGGGCGCGGTGCGTGTGGCTCGACATCCCGCTCGCCCAGGCGCAGGTCAATCTCGTCGAGCGGCTGCTGGACAGGTTCGGCGCGCTGCCGACGCCGGAGGAGCTACGGGTGCTTGCCCGGCGCGAGGCGGGACTGCTGCTGCCGACGTCGCAGATGCGCGCGGTGCGCGAGCTCGAGCCGCCGTCGGCAGACGAAGGCTGGAGCGAGGTGGAGCAGCACGCCTTCGTTCGCGCGTCTTCGTCGCGAGCGCACGCCGGCGTGTTCGTCGCCGGCACGGCATTGGAGCTCCCGCAGTTCGAGCGCGCGATCGCCGAGACCGGGCCCGACGCGCCGAAGCTCCTGTTCGACTGGGACCCGGACGGCGGGCGCGAAGCCATCCTCCTTCGCGCCGCGCCCGGGCTCTCAGGGGCCGTCGAGATCGCCGTCTGCCCTCACGGCGCCGGCCCTCCGACCTGCTGGTGTCGTCCGCCCCTGCCGGGGCTGCCGCTCGCGTTCGCGCGCGCCCACGGCGTCGATCCGGCGCGGTCGACCCTCATCGGCGTCTCCGCAACGCACCGGACGCTCGCGACGACCCTGGGCGCCCGCTACGTCGCCGTCTCCTAGCCCGGAGCGATCCACGCCATCGCGAGGGACGGCGCGTAGTCGCCGACCGCGTTCGCCGTCAGGTCACCTGCGTCCTGGCCGATGCCGACCTGCACCGTGTCACCCGCGTTCAGGCGATAGATCGTCGTCACGACCTGGCGGGTCTCGTCGGCGGGAGGACGCTGGTCGACGGCGATCGCGCGGCCGTCGACCTCGAGGTAGACGGCGCGGTTCACCCCGATCCGGCTCGTGTCCTCGATCGCCCACGAGACGTTCGTCGTGATCAGGTAGATGCCCGCGGTCGGTGCGACCAGGGCGTTCGGTCGCGCGGGGTCGAACATGTGCGCCGTGTCGAAGCTGACCGAGTCGAAGCTCAGCTGGTAGATCGGCCCGAACGGAATCTGCAGGTGGGTGAGCTGGTCGTGACTGCTGTAGACGCGCGCGGCGATGTCGGGCATCACGCTCCCGGGGAAGCGGCGGTCGCTACCCAGCGGCAACAGTGCCCCCGGAGTCGGTGTCCTCGAGGCCGGGATCCGCTGGAACGACAGCACGTCGTTGAGCGTGCCGGCGTGCTCCGCGTAGCCCGCGATGTTGGCCTCCACGGCGTGGGAATGGAGGCTCGTCCTGGTGGCCGTGCTGAGATCGACGAGCCTGATCGTTCCGTCCTGGATGTCCTGGCTCGTGATCAGGAGGTGTGCCGCGGTCGCGGTGCCGCCGAGCGACACGAGCAACGCGAGCATCGCGACGATGAGCGACGGCGACGGGCGCCGTCTTGGTGGGCGGGAGCTGATGTGGTCCATCCGGATCTCCTTTCAGAACCGGTGCCGATAGCTCGAGCGCCCGAGACTACGACCGAGCTGAAAGCGCGCCGTGACGCGCAGGTAAGAGATTGGCGCGCGCTGCTAACCGCGCGCTAACAGGCTTCTTCCTTGCAAATCCTTGCCATTTGTGCTCCGTGACCCTAGGATCGCTCGCGAAGGTAATTGGCGACTGCGGAACGGGGGAGAGGCGAATGACGAGGGACCGGGCTGGACTGGCGCTGCTCGCACTTTTTCTTGGGCTGGTTCTCGTGGGCGGTGCGACGGCGGGCAGTAGTGCTCAGTCCTCGCCGTTGGCCACGCTCTCGCACGGTGGGAGCGCGACCCGCTACCTCAGCTCGATCGGGCTCAATCCCTCGGGCTTCGTCGTCCAGCGCGGTCATCGCAACTATGCAGGCCCGAAGTGCCCCGGCACCGGCTGGACGTGCACCAAGGCCCACCGCGTCCTCCAGCTCGCGACGGCAGGCGGCGTCAACTCGGTCGCCTGTACCTCGAGCGGCGGCGGCGGCTCGGTCAGCTCGAGCTCGACGTCTTCGGCCCAGACGTGCACGATCGTCCAGGTCTCGACGAGCGGCGGGAACAACGCCACCTGCACCGAGCAGGCGTCGACGACCAGCGCCGGCACGCTCGCCCAGACCTGCAGCATCCAGCAGCAGTCCGGCTCGGGCAAGAACAACGCGACGGTGACGCAGACCAGCCTCCAGGGGCCGAGTTCGTGCTCACCGCCCTCCGGGACGAGCGACCTCCAGAGCGAGGGCGGAACCCAGACGGCGAGCGTGATCCAGTGGAGCTCGTCCGGCGGCGGAACTGCGAACGTGAGCCAGACGGCGACGCAGTGCGCCGGCACGACCACCAGCAGCGCCGCAGCACAGAGCCAGGCGACCTCGCAGACGTTCACGATCCAGCAAGGCCCGCCCAACTTCGATCCGGGCCATCCCGTCTGCACGAACACCGGCTCGCTCGGCGCGACCGCATCGCAGAGCCAGCATCAGCGCGGCTACGCGACGACCGCGTCCTCGGGCACGCAGGGTCAGCACGCCGACCTGATCGGCCACATCGACCAGTGCAGCAACTCGCACGCCGACTACACGGCCAACCAGTCCGAGGACCAGTTCCTCGCGAAGAACACCGCGGTCACGCAGACCCAGGTCGGCCCGACGAGCATCTCGGGCACGAAGCCCGTGATCCGCGCGAAGCGAGCGCTGCTGCGCGGCGCCTGCTGCAGCTTCCAGGGCACCAACGGCTCGGACACCTGCACGATCACGCAGAACACGAGCCAGGTCGCGAACCCGGGTGCGAGCCAGACCGAGCAGCTTACGACCAGGCCGGCACCTCGGGCAGCTGCACGGGCACGATCGCCGGCACGCAGAACACGACGCCCTTCGGGAGCACGCAGACCGGCTCGAACGTCGACAACACGCAGACCTGCCAATCCGGGGTCTGTAACGGCGCGCTGATACCGACCAAGCTCACGTGGACCGGTGCGACCAACCGCGACTACCACCAGACCGCGGACCTCGCAGCGACGCTGACCCGCTCGGACACGAACGCGCCGATCTCGGGGCAGGCCGTGCAGCTGTCGATGGGCGCCGAGAGCTGCCTGGCGACGACGGATGCCAACGGCGTCGCGAGCTGCAACCCGCAGCCGATCATCAACGACGTCCCCGGCACGTACTCGGCGTCCGGCACCTTCGCGGCCACGAACACCTACGCCGGTAGCGCGACCGGCACCGTGACGTACAAGGTCAACCAGGCGCCGACGTCGACGACGCTGACGTACACCGGCCCGATCGCGGTCGACTACGACAATCACCTGACCTTGACCGCGAACCTCGGCGAGTCCGACAACCCGGGCACCGGGGTCAGCGGCCGCGAGGTCGACTTCACGATCACGGACGGCGGCACGAACACACAGACCTGCAACGGCGGCACGACCGACTCGAGCGGCAACGTCGCTTGCACGATCCAGAACGTGACGCTCCTGCCGCTCCAGCCGTACACGGTGACGGCGAGCTTCGCCGGCGACACGTACTACCTCCCGAGCTCGAGCACGCCGGCGGCGTTCACCGTCAACAAGGCGCCGACGATGTTCGCCTACTCGGGGGCCACCGGCGGCAACTACCACGACACCGGCGTCCGCCTGGCCGGGACGCTGACCGAGGTCGACACCGGCCTGCCGGTGACGAGCAGGTCGGTGACATTCGCGATCACGCCCGACCCGAAGAGC
>CAWKNW010000003.1:0-47079 GCA_963851065.1 uncultured Thermoleophilia bacterium | reverse complement strand
CGCGGCTTTCCCCGAGCGCGCGCAGCGCCGGCGCCGACCACGGCGCCCACCGATGCGCCTTCGCCGCGTCCCGACCGCCTTCCGCCCGCCGCCGTTGAGGATCCCCGACTGCGCGCGTGCGAGAGCGATGTTCCCGATCAGTCCGACGAAGGCGACGACCGCGATGACGCCGCGGCGGCGGCCGCTCGCCCCCGCGAACGGCACCGGCCCGGCGCAGCTCGGGGCTCGCTGCCTCGGGTGGCCGCGACCGGACCGCAGCCGGCGAAGAGCGCGAGCAGCGTCACCGCCGGCATCTGCCAGTCCCAGTCGACCGCGGCATGCACGAGAAACGCGACGTAGGCGCCGAAGGCGGGCGCGACGAGCGGATGCCGGCGAGTACGGACGGCGGCGACAGCGGTAACGCCGAGTAGCGCGACGAGCAACGCAAATCCGACGACACCTCCTTCCGCGAGCGTCTGGACGTAGAGGTTGTGCGCCTCCCCGACGGAATAGAACGTCGTGCGATGCGCGAGCCACCAGCGGCCGAAGCTCCCGGCGCCGGAGCCGACGACCGGATGCGCCCTGAAGTCGTCGAGCGCCGAGCGCCAGAGCACCGTGCGTCCGTGGTTCGAGAGCGTGAAGAGGCGGCCGTTGAGATCGGTGCCGCCCGTCGGCGGCGAGACGAACGAGTCGTAGGCGTGACGGGCGAGCGTCGGCGGCGACCGTAAGTGGCGAACACGCCGACCACGCGCCGAGCACGGCGGCGACGGCCAGGCTCCCACTGCCCGGCGCGCCGACGTCGAACCTTGATCCGCGACACCCAGACGACGTAAGCCGCCGCGACGATTGCCTGCGCCGCCGCCAGCACCGCGAAGCTCGAGCGCGAGCCGGTGGCCCGCGTGCGCAGCCTCGCTCAGAGCGGTCGCCTGGTGCGTGAGCGCCGGAGCCCGGGACGCCAGCAGCACGCCGGCAGCCGGGATCGGCACGAGCCGTCGAGCCGGCGAGCAGGCGAAGCCGCATCGGGCTGAGCGCGAACATCGCGAGCAGCCCGACCGCCAGCGCGAGCCATGCGCCCCGGCTGAACGTGAAATAGAGCGTCGCGTCAGCGGAACGAGCGCAAGAGCCGCGAGAATCCGGAGGACGCGACCGCGGCCGAGGGTCGCGACTCCGAGCGCGAGCAGCGATCGCGATCGCCGCGAAGATCCGAGCGCGTTCCAGTAGCCGAGCGGCACGAACAGGCGGTAGCCGGTTCCGCGGTGGCCGCGCCGAAGCGATCGGGGAACAGGCGCGTCGCCAGCGAGTAGACGCAAACCGCGGCAGCGCCGAGCGCGAGCCCGCCAAGCCAGAGGCTGAGTCCGTCCGCGGCGTAACGACGAGCAGCGCGCCGGCGATCCCGCTGAGGTAGACGAGCGAGCGAAGCCCGTTGTCGAACGCGGCGCCCGCCGAGCCCGCCCAGGCTGCCGAGGCGAATGTGTAGACAGAGACCGCCCGGCAACCGCGAGCCAGACGACATCGAAGGCGCCCCACGCCGGTGTCGCGATGATCACGGCGATGATCACGAGCCACGCAAACGCGAGCGCCGTCCAGCCGAACGAGGTCGCATTGAATCCGCCGTTCGCCGCTGCAACGCCGACGATCGCGACGAACGGCAGAAGCAGCGCCAGGCTCGACGCCGACCACGTGCGGCGGGCGGTCGCTTCCCCGCTCGGTTGACCAATCGCGCCGGCGGTCATTCGCCCGCCTTCACCCCTTGAGGACCAACGTCCGGCGGCGCACTCTCCTCGCCCGCCTCGAGCAGCTCTCGCAACGCAGCCAACGCTCGGTGCAGCGCGACCTCGACGGCATTCGTCTGCATGCCCGAGCGACCTCGCCGATCTGGCGTGCGGTCAGGTCGGCGCCGTATCGGAGAGCAACCAGCTCGCCGTCGCGCTCGCCCAGTGCGAGCACGGCGCGGTGAAGGTCGATCCTGATCGCGGCTCCGGCTCGAGCGCTCCCCGGCGTTGTTTCCTCCGGCAGATCCGCGACGGGGACGGGCCGCGCAACGCGACGGGTCGCTGATCTGACGGCGCGCGATGCCGATCAGCCACGTTGTCGGATCGGCCCGGCGGGCGTCGAAGCGATCGCGGTAGCGCTCGGCCCGTTCGATCGTGGACGAGGTGATGTCCTCGGCATCAGCGCCGTCGCCGATCCGGTATGCGACATACGCGTAGACGCGGCGGATCACCGGTTCTGGGTCGGCGAGCGGGTCGCGCTCGAACACGCGATCACCCTAATGTCCTGGGGTCTCATGGAACGCACCGGAGGACGTTTCGACGACCGATGACAGTAGCGCTCGTCCACGACTATCTGACCCAGCGAGGCGGCGCCGAGCGCGTCGTGCTCGCGCTGACGCGCGCATTTCCTGATGCACCCGCTCTTCACGTCGCTCTACGATCCGGCCGGCACGTTCCCCGAGTTCCATCGGTCGACGTCCGGCCGCTGCCGATCAACCGGCTCGCACCGTTGCGGACGCACCATCGAGCCGCGCTGCCACTCCTCGCCTCGTCGTTCTCGCGCCTGCGCGTCTCCGCCGACGTCGTCATCTGCAGCTCGAGCGGCTGGGCACACGGAGCGCACGTCGAGGGTCGCAAGATCGTCTACTGCCACACACCGGCGCGCTGGCTCTACCAGTCCGACCGCTATCTCCGCGGCCGGGGTCGCGCGTCCGTTTTGGTGCCGGGCTGCTCCAGTCGCGCGCTCGAGCGGTGGGACAAGAACGCGGCGGCGTCCGCCGACGCCTATCTCGCCAACTCGACAGTCGTCGCAGAGCGGATCAGGTCGATCTACGGCATCGACGCAGAAGTCGTGCCCCCGCCGCCCGCTATCACGCCTGACGGTCCGTCGGACGCGATCAGCGGTCTGGAACCCGGCTTCCTGCTCTGCGTCTCCCGGCTCATGCCCTACAAGAACGTCGACGTGGTGGTCGAAGCGGCCTCAGTCGCTTCCCAGACGAGCGACTCGTCATCGCCGGCACCGGCCCGATTGAGCCGCGCTTCGGCTTCGGGCTACCTCGAACGTCACGTTCACGGGCATCGTCACGGACGCTCAACTCCGTTGGCTGTACGCGAACTGCCGAGCGCTCATCGCAGCCTCGTACGAAGACTTCGGACTGACACCGTTCGAAGCCGCGAGCTTCGGCAAACCAACTGCGGCTCTCCGTTGGGGCGGCTTCCTCGACACGATCGAGGAGGGACGCACAGGGATCTATTTCGACCAGCCCACAACACTTGCGGTCACCGGGGCGATCCAGGAACTTGGAGCAACCGGATGGCGAGGAAACGCAATTCAGGCGTTTGCGACCCGGTTCTCGGAGGAACGCTTCATCGAGCATGTCATCGAAACTGCCGCACACAGCTGAAACACCTTTGACCGCTAGCCTTGTCGGTTCGAAACCACGCTCTTCGCGGTGACCGACCACGATGCAACCAGATACGCCCAGTCGGCACCCGCACCGGTAACCCGCCTCCGACGCGCCACGCACCGGCGGTCGGCGTCGTTGCCCCTCGTTCCGTTGCGCAAAAGCTGATCGCGATTCTCGAGCGGGACGGCCTGCACGTCGTCGAGACGCCTCTTGCTCGAGCGCGCGCAGGACATCGATGTCCTCGTACTCGCGGTCGAGTCGCCTACCAGCGGCGAGAGCGACAATCCGCGCGTCCCGGGACGAGCATTCCTCGGCTCAGCTCGTTCTCGTCGTCGGCACCGCCACTCCCGCCGAGGCGCGGCAGCTGCTCGTCGAAGGCGTGCCCGGTCTCGTGCTCGAGAAGCACGCCGAGGCGACCATCACACTTGCGGCCCGGACGACGCTCGTCGGCCAGATCTGCTATCCGGCCGAGCTCATGCCGACCCACCTGAAGACCGCTCTCTCGACGCGGGAGAAGCAGATCCTCGGCATGGTCGTCATGGGCTTCAGCAACGCCGAGATCGCCGCCAAGCTCTTCGTCTCGCAGAGCACGGTCAAGAGCCACCTCTCGTCGGCCTTCGCAACGATGGGCGTGCGGTCGCGCAAGGAAGCGGTCGCAGTGATCCTCGATCCGGACGCCGGCTTCGGAACGGGCATCCTCGCGATCACGGGTGCGGGCGAGAACGAGGTCGCCTCGGAGGTTGACGCGTGCCAAGGAGTAGGCAAAGTACGGCCGTCGTGGCGGCGGGGAAGCCTACACAGGAGCACGTGCTGTCCGCGCGTCCATCGGTGCCCGACCACGTGGTCTACCGCGAGTTCGTCAACGAGACCGTCGTCCTGAACCTCGAGACCGGGACCTACCACGGCCTCAACCCGTCGGGAGGGAAGATGCTCGAGACCCTCGGAGCCGCCGCGACCGTCCGCGAAGCAGCCGTCAGCCTCGCCGAATACTTCGGGCGGCCGCTGCGCGAGATCGAGAGCGATCTCTACGAGTTCTGCGTCCGACTGCACGAGCACGGCCTGGTCGAACTCGCGCATGACTGATCGAGGAGAGACGTCGGTGGTTCAGATCGACGCTCCGACCGCCAATCGCACGAGTCGGGGGCATCACAGCCCGGCGCCGGCGAACTGCTCGTCCTTCAGGGCGTCCACAAGCGCTGGGGCAAGCAGCAGGTTCTCGACGGCGTCGACCTTGCCGCTCGGCGAGGTTCGGTCGTCTCGGTCTGCGGCGCGAACGGGACAGGGAAGACGACGCTACTGCGAATCGCGGCCGGCCTGATCCATCCCGAATCGGGCACGGTCGCCCTCGACGGGCTCCATCCCGAACGCGACCGCCGCGCGTACCTCGCGCGGCTCGGATTCCTGTCGGCGGGTGATCGCAGCCTCTACGCCCGGCTCAGCGCACGGCGCCACCTCGACCTCTGCGCGAGACTGGCACTCATGCCGGCGGGCGAGCGCGGGAAGCAGCGGTGGCGCGGGCGCTCGGCGTCTTCGAGCTCGAGGATTTCGCCGATCGGCGGGCCGACAGGCTCTCGATGGGACAGCGTCAACGGGTGCGGCTGGCGATGACCTTCGTCCACGACCCTGACCTCGTCCTGCTCGACGAGCCCGCGAACAGCCTCGACCAGGAGGGCCTTGAGGTCCTGACGGCGTACCTCGAGCAGCTGCGTCGCCGGGGAGGTCGCTGCCGTCTGGTGCGCCCCGGAAGGCATCCAGACGCGGCTGGCCGCCGACGCTGCGCTGCGCCTCGCCGAGGGACGGCTTCGACCCGTATGACGGGACTTACGCTCACCGGTCACCGCTCGACCGGCCGACTCGAGCTCGTTCGGGCTCACGTCAGCGCGTCTGCCGGCATCGTCCGGCGCGACGCCACGATCCGTATGAGCTACCGAGGGTCGGTCCTCTCGCAGAACGTCGGCGTGATCTTCACGCTCGGAGTCTTCTATTTCATCTCCAAGCTGGTGCGCGTCCCGCCCTTCCGCTCTCAGGGTGACTACTTCGCGTTCGCGGTCGTCGGAATCGTCGTCTTCGGCATCGTCCGCTCCTCGCTCAGCATTCCCATCGGAGTGCGGCAGGAACTCGTCGCGGGCACCTACGAACGGCTCGTCCTCTCGCCCTTCGGTGCGACCGCCGCGACCGCTTCGCTCATGATCTTCCCGATCCTGTTCGCCATGGCGATCGCGTTGCTCGAGGTGCTCGTCGCCGTGATCCTGTTCGGAATGAACCTTCAGTGGGACACAGCGCCATTGGCGGTGCCGATCGGCGTTGCGGGTGCGCTCGCGTTCGCGCCGTTTGCGCTGCTCTTCGCCGCCCTCACTCTGGCGTTCAAGCAGGCTCCGGGCCAGAACGCGGTACTGGCGGTCATCTCGTTCGCGTCCGGGATGTACTTCCCGGTGGCCCTACTGCCGTGGTGGCTGGAATGGATCTCCAAGGTCCAGCCCTTCACGCCGACTGTTGACCTGCTGCGACACGTCCTGATCGGCTTTCCGCTGACCGAAGCGCCGGCGGTCGCGCTGGCCAAGATCGTCGGCTTCATCGTCATCGGCATCCCGATCGGCGTCCTGCTCGTCTCGCGGGCGGGCCGCTACGGACGTAAGCGCGGAACCGTGGTCGAATACTGAGCGAATCGATGGTCGTCGGAGAACGCGTGGAGTCGGACGCAAACAACGGCGTTCTCGCGGGCGCTCCGAGAAAAATCGCCCTCGCGCTCGAGGTGCTGGGCGTCTATCTCCGAGTCCGGTGGATGCTGATGCGCCTCAAGCCGGTTCCGGCCGTCTCCGTGCTGCGGCAGGGGCTGGACGGCCACGTCATCCCCGAACTCTCCCCTGCGCGAGTTCGGCTTGGTCTGAGCTTCGGTCGCGCCGTCGTGAGAGTTCTGCGGCTCCTGCCGACCGACAGCCGCTGTCTGATGCGATCGCTCGTCCTTACGCGGATACTGGCGCGCCGCGGCGTCTACGCGAAGGTCGTGATCGGCGTGCGACCAGAACCCAGCTTCGGCGCCCATGCCTGGGTGGAAGTCGACGGCGAGCCGGTGCTGCCCACCGGCGAATCGACCTATCGACGGCTCGTCGAGCTTTGAGGTGTGCGCCCGCGACAAACGAACACCTGCGCCACAGCGCCGGCGATCGGGCAACTCCTGCGAAGCGCTACCCAGCGGTCTTACAGGTGACGCCCGACGGCTTGTTCGAGCGAAAGCTTCCGGGCGTGCATGGCAGAACATCCGCCGCGGTCGTCCCACCGGTACCACGCGTGAACTCCCGAACGGTTCCGTACGTCGTGATCGTCGGTGGAACGTATGGAATGGGTGCCTGGTTCTTCATGCTTCCCTCCCTTTGCTCTTCGGCAACGAAATCCGGCGCCGAGCTGGGCGCGGCTGCGTGCAGGCAACGTACCCAGGCCAGGCCACCATTTCAAGCGATCCGGGTATGGGATAAGTACATATGCGCCACGGCTGGAAGGACCTCGTGAGGCTCGAGTTGCGGCAACCGCGCATGCCCGTGACCGTCGCCTGATGCGCGGCGGGTTCGTCGCCTGCCTGGCCGCATCCGGCCCGACCGCCACTCGACTCGAATCAGCCGTTGCAGGCCTCAAATGGCACCAGGGCGAGGCCTCCTACCATCGGCACGGCGGACTGCAGATCGCGTGCCTCGTCGACGACGCTCACGGCCCGACGGTCGAGGTCAGCGGCGGCCGGCTCCTGCTGTGTCACGGCGCCCCGCCGGAGCCGCTGGAGCTGCTGGAGCGCCGCGATCGCTTCGTGGGCCTCGAATCGGATGGGCTCAGCCTCCGAGCGATCCGGGATCGAATGGGCGAGGTCCCGCTCTTCTACCGGCGTCTCGGCGACGAACTCTGGCTCTCGACCGAGATCCATCCGCTGCTGGCCATCGCCCCGGCCGAGCCGGACCTCCAGTGGCTGGCCGCATTCGCAGCGATGGTCGAGTACCCGGACAGAACCGGCTGGCTCGGCGTCAAGCGCGCCCTGCCCGGCGAGATTCTGCAGGTCGACCGTCAGTTGCGGGTCAGGTCGCAACGGTACTTCGCGCCCGCCGTGGGCACGCGCCGCGGACGCCAATCGCCGGCGGAGGCAGCAGGGCGGTTTCGAGAGCTCTTCTCGATCGCGGTGGCCAAGCGCACTTCCGGGCGTTGCGGAGTACTGCTCAGCGGCGGCCTCGATTCGAGCGCGGTGGCGGTGGTCGCCGCCCGGACGGCTCGTCCGACGCTCCTCACCCTCAGCCACCCCGGGTTGCCGCAGGTCGACGAGACCCGCTACGCCCAGGCAGTCGCGACCGAGATCGGCATCCCGCTGACGACGGTCGAGATCGAACCGGACGCCTGGAATCCGGCCGATGACATCCGGACGTTCGGTGCGCCGCCGTTCGGGGTGCCCACCGGGATGTACGGGCCGGCCGTTCGGGCGCTTGCAGCAGCTGGATGCGATGTCGCGCTCGATGGCCACGACGGCGACGGCACACTCGGCAACATGTACGCATGGTCGGCGAACACGCTGCTCGATGGGCGGCCGGATCGGCTCGCTCGCGCGGCACGTGAGTACGGCGCGCGCTTCGTCTTCCGAAAGACGCTGAAGGACATTGTGCCGCCGTCGATCTTCGAGCCGGTTGCGACGACGCCCAGTATCGGCGGACTTCCCCGAAGCGTTTCTCCCGTACTTCCGGGGAGAGACCGCGACGCGACTGGCCGAGGAAGTTCGTTGGCAAAGGCCTAGAAGCGGCTGGAAGACCGCGCAGCTTCGAGCGCTGCTTCCACCAACGACCCAGTTCTTCGAGGAGACCGAGTTGTTCGGAGCACGCTTCGGCATCGATGTGCAACATCCGTTCGCCGACCGTGACCTCGTCGACTTCATGATCGAGCTTCCGCACGCGGTGAAGGCATCGACCGTGCAACTCAAGCCCCTGCTTCGTGAAGCGCTCGCCGACCTGCTCCCGCAGATCGTCTCCGAACGCGACGACAAGACCAGCTTCACGCCTGTGATCGATGCACGGGTCGACTTCGACGCGTGTTACCACTGGATCCGTGATTCGGGCGTCCGGCTGCCGGACGTCGACTATGGCCGCCTCTTCAGAGACGCGCCGAGACCGATCAACAACCGCATACTCTGGACGCGTCTCGCGAGCGCCCACGTCTTCGTGGCCGGCAGTCGAGCGTGAGCGAGCCCGTCACCGGCTGCCACGGGATCGCCGTCGCGCCCGCCCGCCTCGGATCGGAGCTCGGGTGGCTCAGCGAGCGTCCCCGGCTGGGCGTCGAGGTCGAGCTCGTCGACACCGTCGAGCGCGGCGTCCGAGGCGGAGCTCGTCTGGCAGCTCGACGAGCCCCCGGCCTTCGGGTTTCCGGCGATCACCAGCCAGGCGTGGCAGGAGCCGGCGGAGTGTGTCTGGGTGGGCAACACGCTCAATCTGTCCTTGCGAGTCGACTACCGCCGGAACGTGATCAGTATCGCGGCGAAGGACGGAAACCTTCAGGTCGTCCTCGAGGCGCTCGCCAGCATTGCCCTACCGCTCTTTGCCCAGCGGAACGGCTCGCTGGTGCTCCACGCATCTGCTGCCTGCGTCGACGGCTCCGCGGTGATGCTGTGCGCGGAGAGCGGAAGCGGCAAGTCGAGCCTGCTGATGGGCCTCGTCGCTACAGGCTGGGAGGCGCTCTCGGAGGATCAATGCGTGATCGACCTCGACGCCGACGGTCGTCACCGAGTCTGGCCCGGCCCGAGCTGGGTGCGACTGAAGCGCGGCACGGCGCCACCACCGCTCGTCGCAGGACAGACGCCACGATTCGTGGCGGTCGACAAGATTGCGTGGGATCTCGGCAACCGAGTCGCGCACTCGCCGGCCGCGCTCGAGCGGATCGTCCTACTCGAGGCGCCCGGTGGAAGCGAGCTGGTCTGGGAACCTCTCGCCGAGGACGAGGTCATCGGCGCGCTCATCAGATACGCAACCTGGCTCCAACGTCAGGACGACTTTGCGGCGGCGGTGCTGCCGGGGCTCGTCAAGCTCGGGATGAGCGTTCCCGGGTTCCGAATGCGAATGCCGCGGCAACAGGACTGGCTCGAGCAAGGCGTCGCTCTCCTCGCGGGGCGGTAGCCAGGTGCGCGGAGCATTCGTCGCCTGCTTCGGACAGGTCGATCAAGTTGAACTCGAGCGAGTGGCCGACGCGCTTCGCTGGCACCAGGGCTCTCCCGAGTACTACGCGGGCCCCGGCGTGCACATCGCCGTCCGGGCCGAACCGGGAGACGGCCCGCACGTAGACGTGCATGACGGGCGAGCGATCGTCGTGCACGGAAACATGAGCCGATCGCTCGAGGAGCTACAACGCCGCGGAACCCGTTTTGCAGCGGTCGAATCCGACGGTGCGAGGCTGAGAGCCGCGCGCGACCCGATGGGGCTCGCCCCGCTCTTCTATCGAGTCATCGGCCAGAGCATCTGGCTTGCCACGGAGGTGTCGCCGCTCGTTGCGCTTCGGCGTCCCCGACCGGATCTCGCCGCTCTGAGCGCTCAGGCAGCACTCGTGCCCGACGACACGCAAACAGGCTTCGCGGGCATTCAGCGGCTGCTCCCGGGCCACTCCTTGCACGCGACACGGAATCTGCCTCCGACCCAACGCCGCTACTGGGCCCCGCGCACGTTCTTCGGCAGCTTCAAGGGCAACCGGAGGGAGGCCGAGGATGAGCTCTGGGCGCGTCTGCTCGACGGGGTCGATCAGAGCCTCGAAGGGCCGACGGGGATCCTCGTGAGCGGCGGAATCGACTCGGCTGCAATCACCGCGGCGGCCGCTGTGCTCGGCCGGCCGATCTCGCTCGTCCACGTCGCCTTCCCGGACTTCGCCGACGCGGCGGAGGAACCTTACGCGCGAGCGGTCGCCGAATCGGCGCAGGAAGAGCTCGCGGTCGTAGCCGGGAACGCAGAGCTCTGGCACCCGGAGGAGGATCTCGAGGTATCCATGATCCCCTATCTGACGCCGCCGTCCTATACGGAGAACACCGGGCTCGCGCATCTGGCAAAAGGCGGCCTGCGCGTCGTCCTCGACGGCAACGACGGCGACGGCCTGCTCGGTTATCGCGGTCGCGAGTGGGGCGAGCTGCTTGCGACCGGAAGGCTCGGGCGGCTGCGCGAGCTCGGGGCGATGTACGGCGCACCCAGCGTTGCGCGGGGCGTCGCGAGGGACCTGCTCCCGCCCGTTGTTCGCCGAGCTCTGCGCCGGGCGCCGCCGCAACCCCTGACCTATCTCGAGCACACCGAGCGATACTTCGATCCGCAGCTGCACGAGCGGATCCGGTCGGTCGACCACGAGCGTTGGCGTCAGCCGCTCGGCGAGTGGCGTGCGCGGCAGCTCCGTCAGGTGATGCCCGTCACGACCACTCGTATGGAGGAGCACGAGTTGCGCGGCGCCCGAGTCGGCATCGACCTGCGTCATCCGTTCGCCGACCGCAACCTCGTCGAGTTCCTGGTGTCGTTGCCGGTCGCCGTCAAGAGCGACCCGATGCGCCCGAAGGCTCTCCTGCGCGACGCACTTGCCGGACATGCGCCGAGAGAGGTCCTCGAGCGGGTCGAGAAGCCGGAGTACGTGAGCATTCTGGAACGACGAGTCGACCGCGGCCGCTGCCTTGGCTGGGTGAAGGAGTCGGGCGTCCGGCTCCCGTTCGTCAACTACGAGACCCTCTTTCGCGACGGCATGGAACCCGACGGAGCGCCTCTCTTCCTGCTCCTACTGCTGGCGCGCGCGCACGTCTTCGCAGCTTCTTAGAGTTCGCGGTCACCGACGTCGCCCCGGCTGGCCCGTGCCAGGCGCCGCGCCTGCTGCCAGGACCGAAGCCCGGGCAGCGCCCAGCGCACGAGCCAGAACGGTCGATAGAGGTAGGCCACCAGCAGGCCGACAGGCCCTTTGCCGGCGAGCGGATAGCGCAAGCGCATGAACTCGGGTGACGGCACGAGCTTCCTGAGCACGAATACGATCTTCGACCGGGCCCCGCGCTCGCGGGCAAGGAAGTAGAAGCCTCGGGAGGTCGGTGCGGGCGTGAGCAGGCTGAGGGCCTCGCGTTCACCGATCACCGGCGGTGAAGCACCGAACTCGGCAAGTAGCGGTCGGCCGCGTTCGGTGAGAGACAAAACGCCCGCGAAAGCGCTCCAACCGTCCACCGCCCTCGCGAGTTCGAACGCGTGACGCCACGACTCGGGCTCGGCGACAACGAGCGCCCGCTCGAGATCGCGGAAGATCACCTGCTCCCCGATGCCGTGCTGGGCCGCATGGAGGGTGATGATCAAGCAGCGCGCGGCCTCGTTCGGGATCTCGACGCTTTCGCGCATGAGCGCGGCGGTTTCGGTCTCCCTCGACGCGACAGCCCAGACCTTGTTCTCGTCGACGCCGACGAGCGACCAGTGAAGCTCGACGGGAAGGCGACCAGGGGCGACCCAGACGCTCGCGTGCTCGCGTCCGTCCTCGTCGGGAAGCACGACGGCGCGCGAGTATCCGATCGAGCCGAGCGCACTCTCCGCGCTGGCGATCTGGTCGTGTGCAACGAGCAGATCGACGTCCCCCGAGGCTCGCGGCGGCCCTCCCGGCTCGAGCCACCACTGCTGAAGCGGGCCCTTGAGCAAGATCGATCGGACTCCCGCCTCCCTGAGTGCTTTGATCGCATCCAGCGACTCCCATTCGACGATCAGCCCCTGGGCGACGACGTAAGGGTCGCGGCTCATCCGAGACTGCGGGTGGATAAACCACAGAACCGAGGCAGGTCGCGAGGTCCGCTCGACATCTCTACCGGTAGCCTCGCGTCGCTCGTATGGCAGCGCACCGCGGCATAGAGGGGACAAGCGTAGACGCGATCATCCCGGGATATGCCGAGCCGCCTGTGGCTGACCCGTGCCGTCGCCTACATGGATTCGCACCCGAGTTCAGGCGCCGTGGGCGGTGCCATTGTCCCCACGGTCGGTTCGCAGCTTCTTCGTCGTTGGCGTCTACGCTTCCTCGAGAATCCCGAGCAGCGAGCGAAGGAGCAGCGCCGGGTCACCTGGCTGACGGGACACGCGACTCTGATTCGGCGGTCCGCATTCGAAGCGATCGGTGGATACGACCCGCGGCGTCGCTCATGGTGTACCCAAGCCACTCGTCGTCTTCTTGGAGGCGCCTGCGAGGAGCGCGGCGAGAACGGCAACCCGAGCCGCCTTCGGCCAGCCCCACCCAAGTAAACCGTAGGAACGAAGAGTGTGGATGGAGCGGCGGCGTTCGCGGAGGTGGGCGTGCGCGATCGCCAACTCAAGCACGGATTGGCGATACAGCTTCCCGAGTTCGTCTCGCTCGCGCGCGCTTAGGTCGGCCAGGTGGCGCGCGTAAAAGCCGACGAGACAATCGGCAAGGCCCCTCCCTGATTCGACGCGGTTGGCTGTCTGCTGTCCGGGGTGGACCCGGTATCGGCCGAGCCTCTTCGGCAGGTAGAAGCCTGCGACCCGAGCGGCGCCGAGTTCGAGAAAGAGCGCGAAGTCTGGCACTACCCCTGCGTAGGGTGGGAAGAATCCGATGGCAGCCAGAACGGGCCTGGAGAACAGTGTGCACCCGAGAGGAAATGGCTTCCAGACGAGTTCCCGATAGAGAACGTCCTCGTACCTGCCCTCGGACATCGTCGAGCGTCCGAATCGGTCTGACGCCGCGTCCGACTCCTCCTCGATCACACGTGAGGCTGCGTCCATGATGTAGTGGTCGCTCGAGCAGAACCCGCAGTCACCAGCTTCCATCGCCGCGAAGGTTTCGCTTAGAAAGTTCTCACTCCAGGCGTCGTCGTCGTCGAGCATCGCCACGAAATCGCCCGTTGTGAGTTGAAGAGCTCGCTGCCGATTTCCGAGTTGCCCGAGTGGCGGAAGATTTCGGACGTGGCGGATCGGTGCTCCAGCGGCTTTACAGCGGCGCACCACCGCCGAGTCTCACCGTCCTCGCCGTCTTCGCTGATCACGATTTCGGAGGCCGGTAGAGACTGGCTCAAGATCGAGGACAAGCACTCATCAAGCAACGCAGCCCGAGCGCGCGTCGGCACGGCGACACTGATCGAAGCCCGCTTGGGAGGGTCTCGCGAGTTCGAGGCGATCAGTGTCGTCTCCCGTGAGGGGAAGTCCCTGTCACCGCAGACCGACACCTTCGCCTCGTTTCACAAAAAGCACGTCCCCTGCATACGACAGAGTCGGTTGCTGTCGGAGTTGACGAGCGCCGGTCGGCGGGATCAGCTCCGGTCTGTAACCGTGTCCTCGAGCAATGCGACAACCTTCGCGCGCGTAAAGCCAGTTCTCCCCAACAGCGGGTCGTTTAATTCGCACACGATCGCCCCCACGCGACCGTCCCCCAACAGTCCTGCAGCGCCCTGAAATACAAAGGGCTCGTAGCCCTCAACGTCAACCTTGAGAACGTCGATCGTCTCCAAGCCGGGCCGGGCTGCATTGGCGTCGAGTGTGTCAACGGAGATGCTGCTGCCATGTTCCTCGCCGATTGCGATGTGCGAATGACCGGACTCCGAGCCTGGAGCTATCTCCGCTACGCCGGCTTCGGAGCCAAGCGCAACCATTTCGAGCCGGCACTGAGCGTGAGCGTGTCGAGGTCCGCGTTCCGCAGGAATCGCGTCGCGTTCGCCGGGTCCGGCTCAAAGGCAAAGACAGAGGCATCAGGTCGTCTCGCAGCGACTGAGAGCGAGACCAAACCGATGTTGGCCCCTACATCGACGAAGACTCCTGACCGGGGAAGCAGCTTGACGATCAGCGCGACCAGATCGGGCTGATAGCGACGCGTGAGGTACGCCGTAAACTCCTGCGGCTCCGTCAGATCAAGTTCGAGACGTGCCCCCATGGCCATCCTCTGAATTCGCAGGACAGCTCCGACGCCCTCATAGCGCCGCCGGAAGCCGAGTGCGACTGTTCCTTGTCCAAGGCCTGGCGGCAGAAGGCCGAAAAGCCGGGACAGGAGCGCAAGACTAGACAGTTCGGCGTTGGACGGCTGAGGCACGAGCGTTGGCGTGTTCCTGACTTTCTGGGTTGGCCGCAGCGTACTGGCGCCGAGTCAAGTCCCAGGACGTGGTGAATAGCGACCGTCGCCAAGCGCGGCTTATGCCGTGGGCCGAGGCGTCAATCACGAGGCGCACAACGTCGACCTGATGACCGAAGCCGCATCTACACCCGTCGACGGACACACTCCTGAACGCCGTTGAGGCGCGCCAGAGTCCGGGTCATTTCGCGTGTGCTTCGCGCGAGATCATGAACGGGAAGGCGACCGGGAGCGCGACCCAGATGCTCGCGTGCTCACGTCCGTCCTCGTCGGTAGGGTCGCGGCCCATCCGACGTCGACGTTGCCGTGGCTGCTGGCATCCGCAGCATGATCCCGTTGCCTCGCGTGCATTTGTAGCCTCCGCTGGCGTAGCAGCCGCAGCGGAGGCTCGCTGTTGCAGGTGACGGGACGCGCGGGGACGTCCATCCGCTGCCACCGGTTGGGGGTGTCCCAAACGCAAACCGTGCCGCCTCGACCTGGGCTTCGACCAATCCGAGTAATCCACTCCGAGACCGGATCACCTCCCAACGCGGGACGGTCGGGCGGGCTTACAGATCGCGCACAGCACCGCGCGGTCGCTTCGCCGGAAGGTCGCCCTCGCCGCCGCGCGGCGTCGACGCGCGAGGCGGATAAGAGGGAGTGCTCGCGCAAAACCGATCAGTCTGGCCCGGTCGCGCCGCAGCGCCGCATTGGCCAAACGAAGCGGGAGCAGTCCGGCGTGAACGGCGAGGAGCCCTGCATCGAGGTTCTTCCAGTGGAAGAGGAATTCGTTACGCACTTGGAGGGCCCGCACCTGCGGGGTGGCATGCGCGAATGTTCCTCCACCTGCGTGGTACAGAATCGAGGCCGGCTGACATATGCATCGCCAACCCCTCTTCCATCCTCGCCACGATAAGTCGAGATCCTCCCAGTAGCCGGGAAAGAAGAGCAGATCGAAGCCACCTAGCGCGACGAACTTCTCGCGGTGCCATGCGGTGGCAGCTCCACACCCGTAGAGAATGTGACTCACCTCTGAGCGGGATCGCCTGGCTCCTGGTCGAAGAACACCGAGCCGCCACGACGCCCCGGTAGCTTCCTTCTGGCTCTCTGTGCTTCCCGGAGGGAAACGTCGGATGTCAGGGGCAACCGCGAACACGTCCTCAGCGTCGCGGAAATGTCGCAGTAGGGGTGCAACGAAGTCGGTTTCGACGACAACGTCGTCGTTCAGAGTCACTATGACGTCTGAAGCGCATGCGAGGGCCGCGGCGTTGTACGAGGCAAGACCCTTGTTGGATTCGGCGGGCACGACACGTACCGATGGCCACCTCGTCACACGTTCAGACGTCTTCGAAGCATCGCCGTTTTCCAAGATCCAGACATCAGCGCCGACCAGCGCAGCGGCGCGCGTCACCGACGGAAGCGCACGCGGTAACCACCGCTCGCTATTCCAGCTCAGGACCATCAACGTGCAGGTCGGATCGCCCGGCACTATGGGGATGCCGTCCGCAGCATCACGTTCATCTCAGAACGTCCCGTGTCTGCGATCGAACAGAACCGGGCGAGCCCGGCCCTCAACCGCCACGACGGACCGGTCTTCTGCCAGCAAATGCCCGTCCAGTCGATCTCGGTGATCGGTTCGCTGATCCCGTATGACGAACGGTAATCGTCCACTGCTTGTCGCGCTCCCCAGTGCGCGTCGCCATAGTCGTCAACAATGATGTACCCGCCTGGAGATAGGTTGGGATACAGGTTGGTGAGCCCATCCATCGTCGATTCGTAGAGGTCACCGTCGAGCCTTACCAAAGCAAAACTCTCGCCACTCAGACCAGGCAACGTGTCCCGAAACCATCCCTCGACGAACACAACACGATTGTCAAGGAGTCCATGGCGAGCGAAGTTCTCGCGAACCGTTTCGAGGGGAACCGACAGAAACGAGCTTGCGCCCAGAACATGGGTCGGCTTGATGACACGCCGCTCTCGCCCCGAGGGTGGAAGCCCCCGAAACGAGTCAGCGAGCCAGACTCGTCTTTCCCAGTCTTCGGCCGCGGCAAGTATCGCCTTCATGAATATGCACGCGCCGCCCCTCCACACACCAGCCTCGATGAAGTCGCCCGGGACATGGTTTCGGATTACCTCTTCCGCGCAACGCCGGATGTTGTCGAGCCTGTTGCATCCGATCATCGTCAACGCCTCCGGCGGATGCTCTCGACCCTCGTGGACCCTCGCAGCATCAAATCTGTACGGCCGAGCGACGGTGAGGCCTCGCTTTCGCATGACATTCAGGACAGCGCGCCTGAGAGCCCCACCCGTCGACCGCACCGGCACAAGAGAACCGGGCGCCAGCGACCCGGTAAGGGAGAGCTTTAGGTGTTCGAGATACAGGTCGTACGCGGCGCCGCCTCTGTCGTCCGGACTCATAGGCATCGTCCCAGCCGCCCGAGATACTTGCAGGCATGAGACCCGTCAACGAAACAAGCCGTGGATCCTCGGCGGGATGCACTCCGGCGCATCCTCGAGCGATCTGGTGCGGGCTCGCGCGAGAGACCAATCCGCTCCGAGGTGGCCATCCGCACTAGGTCATCCGAGATCGCGCCAGCGAGTTCAGTGCGTCCACCCACCGATCGGCCATGGTCGACTCAGTAAATTCCTCAAGCACGCGCGACCGCCCGCGCAAACCGAGCACGATAGCGAGGGTTGCGTCGCTCAGTAGCGCACAGAGCGCTGCGGCCATCCTCGCCGGATCACGCGCAGGGACAAGAAGGCCCTCTCGCCCGTCAGTGAGAATCTCGGGTATCCCGCCCGAGTTCGTCACAACCAGCGGCTTGCAGCGCGCCATCGCCTCGATGACCACCATGCCGAAGGGTTCCCCAATGGACGCATTGACCACGACGTCGGCGGCCGAGTACCAGGGCCCGACGTCGCTCTGATGGCCGACGAAACAAACCGAGTCGCCTAGTCGAAGCTCGCGTGCGAGGTCCTTCAACTGCGCCTCGTAGTCGCCCTCCCATCCCAAAATCGCGCCGCCGACGACGAGGAACCGGGCCGACGGAAGCCGCTGCAAGACGAGAGCGGCTGCACGGAGGAAGGTCTCCTGCCCCTTCCAGCCCTGCAAGCGCCCGACGATCGCGATCACCGGGTTGTCGGCCCAGCCGAGTTCGCCACGCAACTGCCTGGCCTGCTCGACTTCCCGCTCGAGCTCGGCGTCGTCTGGAATCGCGACGCCGTTGTGAATCGTGACTAGAGGTAGGCGTGGACGCATCTGGCGATGACCCGCCGCGACCGCATCGCTGACCGCGACGATGAGGTCCGCGCCGACAAGCGTCGCGGCTCGGTCCCACCCGAAGAGCTCTCCGCTTGGGATGTTGTGCGACCACCAGATCCGGCGCACGCCGGTTCCCCGCGCCGCGGCGCCACCGATGAGATGCCCCCGCCCGAGATTCGAAACGAGGACGTCGCTCGCGTGCCGACGGACCACGCCCCGAACAGCCTGGACGGTGCGCAAGAGCCAGCGCGGGTCGCGGACCCGGCCCGCGGGTAGAACCGTGAGCGAAAGTCCCCGCTCGCGAAGCCATTCCGGTAGTGCGCCTTCCCCGAGGACGACGACGTGGACGGCAGCGCCGCGGTTCGCCAACTCCCCGGCGAGCGAGTCCAGCACGCGCTCCGAACCTCCGGCGACCGCACTCGGGCTGAAGAACGCCACCTTCGCGGGAGAGGCCACCGGCGCTAGCGAGGCCGCTCGGCCGCCGCGAGGATGTCGCGGATGAACGCCGAGACCTGACGCCGCTGACGGTCCTTCGAGAAGAGCGGAGCCTCCCGCGGCACGAGCGCCTTCCGCTCGTCGACCTCAGCGACGGTGACACTCGCCATCAAGGTGGCGAGCGCATCGACGTATTCCCGATCCCAGGGAGCCGCCCCGGGCAGGCGCCAGAGCCAGCCGTCGTCGAGGTCGTAGGCGAGCGGGATCTGGCCCGTCACGACCGGCAAGCCGGCAGCGAGGTACTCGCTCAGCTTGGTCGTGTAGCGGAAGGAGCCCACCTGGTCGAGGCTTTGCGGAAGGCTGGCCACGTCCATCGCGCGGAGATGGTCGGAGACGTCCGCCCGTCCGACACGGCCGACCAGGTGCACGCGCCGGCCGAGGGCGTCGCCGGCGAGATGCTCGATCTGCCGCCGCCCGGATCCGTCACCGACGATCAGCACTGAAGATCAGATCGATCGGTCCGGAGGAGCGCCCGAACAAGCTCGTGGCCGTAGCAGTACGCACGTGCAGATTCCAGATCGGTCGGTCCCCACGAGTGCTCGAAGCGAGTGCTTCGTATCCGTAGCAGTACCCGACGCGCTGATTCCAGACCAACGAGCCGACGATTCCGAAGACGAGCGCCTCCGTCGGAATCCCGAACCGACGCCGCAGTTCCTCGCGGTTAGCCGGGCCTGAGGGCGCGTCGGCCCAACTCGCCGCCGTCATGGCGCGCGGCGCGCCCAGGGTAAGCGCGCGGCCCGCGAGGTACGGCGACCACGCGATACACCCGGCGCTCAGCCGCATGAGCAGCCGTTCATAGGCCTGCGCAGCCGGCCCGAGACCGCGATGGCTGTTTCGGATGTACGGCCCGACGGCATCGCCGCTCGACACGACGTACGGCGTTCCATCGGCGAGACGGGCGGCGATCACTGCGAGCCCGCCGGCGACGCCGGTCCCCTCCATCACCACGAGGTCGGGCCGAAGGCGCCGTACTTCGCGAAGAAGTGCCCTGCCGGACGCAGGCTTGTCGGAGCGGTCGAACGGCAGAACCGTCGGTTGGAGGTCGGCGAGAAGCTCGGCGATCCGGCTCTCCTCGTGATGTCCGGTGCCCTGCGTCGCGAAGCAGACGATCCTCCTGCCGCTCACGCGTATGAGCGTAGTCGCTCCACGTTCGAGCTCTCGTCCGCCGCACGCCTAGACTCGGACCCGACATCGAAGGTCGTACGCGCAGCGAGTGAGAATCCAAATCTTGATCCGCGGCTCGAGCGGCCTGAACGCCATCGATCAGGCCTCCGCACTGCTCGCGGATGCGCTCGAACGCCGCGGCCACGATGTGCGGCTGACGGTATGGGTTCCGGGAGACCTCCAGCGCGACTGCGTCGACACGGATCTGCTCGTCCTGCCGTACAACCCGTTCATGTGGGGGCCGCGCGGCTTCGCGCCGAGGCTCGTTCAAGACGTCGCCGCGCTGCGCCGTAGCCGCGACGTCCTCAGCTCCTGCTGGCGATGCACGAGCTCTACCTGCCGATCACCGACCCACAGTCGCTTGTCATGGGCGCCTGGCAGCGAGCCCAGCTCGGAGCGCTCTTCCTGTTGGCCGATCGCCGGTTCGCGTCGATCGAGCCGTGGGCGACCCGGCTGAGCCGCCTACGCCCTACGGGCCACCTACCGTCCGGATCGAACCTGCCGGACGCCCGCGCTGAGCGAGCTGCCGTGAGGGCCGAGCTGGGCATCGAGGACTTGTTCGCCGTCGCGACCTTGAGCACCGGCCACCCCTCCCACCTCACCTCCTACGTAGAGGAGGTGCTTTCGCGCCTTCGCTCGAAGGGCGTGCCGACGGTCTTCCTGCAGCTCGGAGCCGGAGCCGCCGACGTCCAGGTTCCGCCGGGAGTACGGGTCGAACGGCCGGGCATGCTGCCCGCCGAGCGGCTTGCGGCGCTCCTCGCCTCCGCCGACCTGCTCCTGACGCCTTTCGCGGACGGCGTGTCGACGCGGCGAGGCAGCTTCATGGCGGGCCTCTGCCAGGAGGTCGCCGTTCTCGGCACCTTCGGCAGGCACACGGACGCAATGCTTGTAGGCCGCGGCGTCGAACTGATCGACGTCCGTCAGCCCGACGTCTTTACGAAGCGGGCTGTAGCGCTGGCGGTCGACGATGTGGCGCGCGCGCAGCTCGGGCGTTCGGGGCGCGAGCTGTTCGAGAGGGAGTTCACCTGGGATGCGATCGCCAGTCGACTCTTCTGATCCGCGAACCAAGTCGCCGCGTAGACGTCGGCTTACCGTCGATGTCGGCACCCTCGCGACGGCTAGTCTGATCGAGTGCGACGTAGCTGGAGGTGTGGGTTCCAGCAGCATTGAGCGACACGGCCGACCCGCGATAAGCCGTCGGCGTGCTTTGTAGATGGCCGCGTTCATATAGATGCGCACCTTGGTCGACAATCGGCCCGCAGCCATGGTGGAGGTTGTGGTGCCCACTTATAACCGCCCGGAGCGACTTATCAAGGCGGTCTCATCGGCTCTCACAGAGACACCGTTTCCCGTCACCGTTCTCGACGATCACTCACCCGTGCCGGCTGCGGAGACTCTCGATGTCGCTGCCCTGAACACAGTTCACGGCGAGCGGCTACGAGTCATTCGCAACGCCGCCAACCTTGGCGCGAGCCTGAACATTCTGCGCGCACTCGAGGTTTCACGGGCGCGGTACACCTGGGCATTTGCCGACGACCAAGTCGTGTCGCACGGTGCGGGAGCCGAGATTTTGGACACAATCAATCAACACCCGGAAGTGGCCATCCTATTCTGGCACTGCGGCCTCTCAGAGGGCGAGCGCGTCGATATAGGGAGTCTCGAGGACTATGTCCGTCTGATCGAGCGCGGGCGCTCCGCGTACTCCTTCAGCGACGTGTTCTTCAATCGTGTTGTCAGGACCGACGTGGGACTCCGCTATCAACGGTTGGATGCACGATTCAGCCACGCGGAGCCAATGGTTGGCATCCAACTTGCGGCGCTGGCTAACGGTCACCGGATGCATATTCGAGGAGGGGGTATCTCGGATGCCCAGGGGAACACGACAAGCAGCTGGAGCGCGAGCTACGTGCAGCGGTTCAAGCTCGATCCCGCATACCTCATTCCGGACGCAAGTCTTCGCTGCCGATACCGAGCTGTCGTCGCCCGTCACGTCCCTTGGCGGGCCCTTCTCATCGACGCACCGATCGAGGGACGCGGCTCGATAGACGAGGCGTTCCTCGTTGATGCCGCCTGGCTCATCTTCCACTCTCCCATTTCATGGAGGCTTCGAATCGAGGCGCGTCTCGCCCTTCTCCTTCGCAACACAACCATAGGTCGCCTGCTTACTCGCGCCATACCGCCGAAACGCGGCGTCACCCATTCGACAGAGTTCGAAAAGATGCGATGGTGAGACTCATTGGCCACTGAATCAGCCACCTTCCCCAGAAATCG
This sequence comes from uncultured Thermoleophilia bacterium, assembly GCA_963851065.1. Classification (GTDB taxonomy): domain Bacteria; phylum Actinomycetota; class Thermoleophilia; order Gaiellales; family Gaiellaceae; genus PALSA-600. The sequence continues at coordinate 25,462 of CAWKNW010000003.1, read as the reverse complement.
TTTGTCGATTACTACCGAACATCCACCTTGCATGGCACTGGGGCCGGTACAGTGAAACTGACCGCCAGGATTAAGCGAAAACTGAGTTGATGGCAAAGTCTCTACGCGGGTTTGCACCCACCGCTAACCCTACTGTCGTCGGTCGCCATGATTCTTGCTCGAGAGTGGGCTTTCCGAAGGGGAACGGCCGCCAACGTGCCGGTTACAGTCACGGCCATGCTCCCTCTCCGAGTACGCATCCGGGTTCGTCCAAACAGCTCAGATTTAGCAACGTTTCAAGAAGTCTTTGTCGATGAGGTCTACGGCGCGCTCCTGCGCATCCTTCCCGAGGTCGATTGGATAGTAGATCTCGGTGCCAATATCGGCCTAAGTTCGCTCTATCTTCTGCGAACGGTATCCGGATGCACGCGTTCTGGCCGTCGAACCACATGAGGTTAACGTGGCTCTTCTCAGGCAGAACCTCGAGCCGTGGGTTGATTCCGGACACTGCAGAATTGTCCATGCAGCCGCGTGGGCGGAAGATTGCGTGCTGTGCTCTACGACACCTTCGGACGCTATGCACTTTTCGTTTCGCGTAAAGGTGCCGACGGAGTCAGACGTGGGAACAATTCGCGGGCTAAGTATGCGGACACTTATTGCAGAGACGGCCGCTCGAGAGATCCAGTTGGTCAAGATCGATATAGAGGGAGCGGAAAGCTCACTATTCGCATCGGATACGCCGTGGCTCGACGTCGTTCGGTGCATCGCCGTTGAGTTTCATGAGGATTCGCGAGCGGCTAGTCGCTTCGACGAGCTAATGGCCGAGAGAGGCTTCCGGATAGTGAGCGAGACAACCCACACGGTCGTAGCCCTGAAATCGGCATAGCGATCGACTGTCAGTAATGGCGTTAAGCGTTTACCTTGCACACTCGCATGACTGGTTATGCCACATGCTGCTCGAACGCGCCGCGCTCGACGCGAGCGCGACGCTGGTCGAATCTCAGGGGGAGGCCGAGATCATCATCTATCCGATGCCTCCGTGGCCAGATCCGGCCGCGCCCGACCGTCTCGCAAGACTGCGGCTAGGTGACCTTCGGCGCATCTTCGTCTTCTCGCAAAGCGACTTTCCGTTTCCTTGGGCGCCCGGCATGTATGCGTCGCTTCCGGCCTCGCGGGCGAGGGCGGGAACCGCGGGTGGCTTTTATGTAGCTCCAAACCACCGAGGCGACGACATGCTCACCGACGAGCTCGAGGGTGCACGAGGCATCAGGCGTGACCTCCTCTGGAGCTTCATCGGGACGATGTCGAACGAAGCTGTGCGGAAGCGTCTCGGTGAGGTAGCTGATCCCGAGAGCGTCGTTCGGGACACACAGCACTTCAGCAATCATGTCCGCTGGAGGCGCGATGCGAACAATCCGGAGCGGCGTAGGCGCACCGCACTTACGCCAAGACGCTTGGGCGCTCGATGTTCGTCGCCTGCCCCAGAGGACGCGGACCGGGCTCGATGCGGCTCTTCGAGGCCATGCAGGCGGGTCGATGTCCAGTGATCCTCTCCGACGATTGGCTCGCCCCGCCATTCATCGATTGGAGTAGCTGCTCGATACAAGTCCCCGAAGCTCGGGTGCGAGAGCTGCCGGGGATCCTCCGCGCCCGCAGCGACGACGCCGACCGACTCGGCCGAGCCGCCCGCGAAGTCTGGGAGGAATACTTCTCACCGGAGCGCCAACTCCCCACGCTCATCCGCGCCGCTGCCGAAACCCCCGTCGTGACCCGCGATCGGCTCGTCGACCTCGCAGCGGCTCTCCTTCACGAGGAGACTGCCCGATCTGCTTACCGATGGACCCGCAAGCGCGTTCGAAGGGCTCTCGGATTTGCGCGACCGTAAGCGTCCCGATGCGTAGTGATGGATCCTCGCTATCGGGCCGCCTCCGCGCGTTCGCGGAAGCGTTGCCATCTGCGAAGCCTTGGCCCGATCAAATGACCTCCCCTCCATAAGATCAGCTGCTTGATCGTCACCAGGAGCGACCTGGGCCATTCCTCGCCCGGATTTGTTATCGACCGCAACCCCATTCCCACGACTCTGGCGGCAACAGCGCGATACTCGCCCTCCTTTGCTGCAAGGAGCGTGAGATTCGCGCGTGTGAGGATCAGTGCGCTCCGCCCGTCAACTGAACCGTGCGATGTCGCGCGCGCGGAGACGACAATCCCGAGTTTCCAACCGCCGGCGCCCGCCCTGTGACAGTAGTCGATGTCTTCCACGTATGACCCGTACGTTTGGTCGAAGTCACCGACGCTTGAAATGCAGGTACGACGAAGGAATAGGAGCGTCCCAGAGATCCAGTCCTGATCGTGGACGAGTTCACCGGACAGCCCCTCGCCGTTGAGGCCGAGGATGCCGTAGTCGGGATGGCTGTCCGCGAATCGGACGCAAAGCTCGAGGGCATCGGGGGACACATGCACATCGTGCGACGTGATGCAGCAAAACGACTCGGTGCGCCGGCGGAAGAGCTTGAGCGCATGGTTTGCGCCACCCGAATAACCGATGTTCTTCGGAAGGCGTTCGAGGGTCACTCCTTTGGGAAACGTCGGCATGGCACATGAGCTCGCGTTGTCGATAACGGTCACGTCCGGCTGGACGGTCGTCGACGCGAGTAGCGCCTCGACCGTCTCGACGCACCAGTCAGGCGCGTTCCAGTGGATCACATAGATCGGAAGTCGACAGCTCACGCGATCAAGCGATCCTCAACATGACGACGCTCGCCAAAACGAGCGGTCGGCCATCAACGCGGAATCTGCTCCTTGCACCGGATGAATCCCGTTGGCCAACAGGGACCTATCGAGTTCCTTCGTGTTTGGAAGACCGCGCCGTCCCATCGCCGGGACGGACGTTTGCTGATGTGGATCGGTCGCAGCAAGCAGGCTACCCAGCAGCACGGGGCTGGACGCGCCCACGGGATCCCGCCGGCTGCACCCCAGTCGTCCGACAGGATCACCGCAAACGCGGATGGTGAGACCGTCACGGGCCGAGGAAGCAGAGGCATCAGAGCGTTAGGAAAGACCGAGTCGGGCCCTGAGCTCTAACTTGCCCGGAGCGACAAAGACGTAGTCGCCGAAGTGCCTGCATCCAAGTCGGAGACGGGCTGAAGACTTCGTTTGGCTCAACCGAGAGCACCCTGCCCGAGGCCCGGCGATCCGCGCAAGCGCGCACGTGTAGAGGCCCACGTTTGCGCCGGGGATCGGTGGTCGATTGGGAACCGGGTAACGTCCCTCGCTTAGCGACATGAATGTCGGATGGCACCTGGAGAAGCGATACCGGCTGGCGACGGAGAGGTTGCCCGATGCAGTAGCCGCGCAGATTGACCGGCGCGTGCCGTTCCGTGAGTGGCGCATTTCGCTGAACGGCCAACGGCGGCGCCAGGAGCTTGTCGAAGAAGTCGCCAGCTCGACCACATTCGACCTGGTCGTCGAAACGGGAACGTTCCGTGGAGGAACGACCAGGCTCTTGGCATCGCTCTTCGACTGCCCGGTCTGGACGGTTGAGTCGAATCGACGTCTCTTCCTGTACGCCCAGGCGAAACTCAGGGACACACGGAACGTGACGGTCCAGTTCGACGACTCACGCCGGTTTCTGCGACGCCTCGCGCAGAGCGTCGGACCCGACATCACACTCTTCGCATATCTGGATGCCCACTGGCGCAGCGACCTGCCGCTCGCCGAGGAGTTGGCGATCATCGCAAAGAACTGGAATCGGTCGCTAGTGATGATCGATGACTTCGAGGTTCCAGGCGATCCCGGTTACGGCTTTGACGACTACGGAACCGGCGCCGCACTCGTCGAGAGCTATCTACCTCAATCCACGCTGACTGGTTGGTCGCTTCTCTACCCTGCTTCTCCCTCGAGCGCCGAGACGGGGAGAAGACGTGGAAGCTGCGTGCTCGCCGCACCTCAGCTCCGGCTGGCGAGCGAGCGACTGAGGTTGGCGAAAGTCTTCTAACGCGCGCCACGTGGCGGGTGTCGGTGTTCGCAGAGCTGTGGGAGAATCGCGGCAATGGCAGTTGACACACGCGGCCTGGTTGAGCTCGTTATCCCGACATACCATAGGCCCAAAGCGCTTGCACAAGCGGTTGACTCCGCCCTTGCAGAGACACCGTTTCTGGTCACGGTCCTGGACGATTACTCGCCGGAGGCCGCGGAAGAGTCGCTCGATGTGGCGGCTCTCAACGCCAACTTCGATGGCCGCCTCCGTGTCATCCGGAACGCAGCAAACCTCGGTGCGAGTCTCAACATCCTCCACTCGCTCGACGTCTCGCGCGCGCCATACACATGGGCGTTCACAGACGACCATGTCGTGCCCCGGAGAGCAGGAGAGGAGATCATTGCTGTTATCGAAGAGCACCCGGACGCCGCGATCCTCTTCTGGCACGCGGGGCTCCCACCAGGTGAAGTGCTCGATCTCGCTGGCGTTTCCGACTTCGTCCAGCTGATTGAACGGGGCAGTCATCCGTTTGGACAAAGCGACGTTCACTTCAACCGGATAGTCAGGACTGACGTCGCGCTCCGATACCGGCGACTCGACGCCCGCTTCAGTCACGCCCAGCCGATGCTCGGCATCCAACTGGCCGCACTCGTCGATGGCCTACCGGTACACATGCGCGCCGGCGCGATCGCGAAGCAGCAGGCGGTCGCAGCAAGCGGCTGGAGCACCGCCTACCTGCAGCGGTTCAAGCTCGACCCTGCGTACCTGATCCCGGACACGAGTCTCCGACGGCGTTACCGCGCCGTGGTGGCGAGCCACTTCCCCTGGCGGGCTGCGCTGATCGACTTGCCCGATGAGCAGCGCGGATCCATCGACGAGGCCTTTGCGCTCGACGCGGCGATGCTCGTAGCTAACTCGCCTGTTCCGCTACGACTTCGCGTCGAGGCACGGTTTGCGCTCTTCCTCCGCGCCTCTGCTTTGGGTCGGCTATTCGCCAGGGCCGTTCCCAGGAAGCGAGGCGACCGACACGAGGTCGAGTTCGACCAGATGAGCTGGTGACGGCGACGGCATGTGTTCCGAAAATGTAGAGCTCGCAGGCGCTGCGGTCTCGTGAGCAAAGAGGATCGCTACCGCGTCGGGGAGCTTCTCCAGGGCCTTGCGTTTCGTCGCTGGACAAGCCAGACAAGCGCTGAGCTCTCCTGACCTGGATCGTCTCGAAGCCGTTTCCTACTTGCGGCTCCGTGCCGCGTCCGAACTCGGGCGAGCAGACCGTGGGGCTGGGACCGTCCATCTCCGCGACCGATCAATGACCATCGGAAGCGACAACGTCCATGTCGACCTCCAGACATTTGCTGAGATCTTCGTACTTCGCGAGTACGCCCCTCTCGACGTGCGCTCGGCTCATGTACTCGACCTTGGCGCCCACAAGGGGTACTTCGCGGCGTGGGCGCTTCGGCGCGGCGCCGCCTTCGTCTCAAGTTACGAACCGCACCCCAAGAACTTCGCCGCCTTGCAGACAACCTGCCAAGCTGACCGCCACTGGCGGGTCTATCAGGAAGCAGTCGGCGCAACGGATCGGATCGGGCGTCTACGGGAAGCCGAGTCCTGGACGCACACCCTCGCGGAAGACGGTCAGATCGAAGTGCGCGTTACCGGCATTGACGAGGTCGTTCGTCGCGCAAGGAACACGCACCCTGCCCGAATCGTCGCGAAGATCGACGTCGAAGGCGCCGAGGTCGAGATCTGCTGTGAAGGGCCAGCTGAGGCTCTTGCCGGGATCGACGCGCTCGTCGTCGAGCTTCATCCGCACACCTTGTCTCACGAGACCGAACTCCGGGAGCGCCTCGCCCGGGTTGGGTTTCGCGAGATGGCACGCCAACGCGACCACATCTTCTTCGCACATTGAAGCCTCCGCACCCGCTGAGGGGAAGCGCGAGCAGGCGTGACCCAGATCCTCGGACACGGGAGACAGCGCTGGCTGATCACACCGACACCCTCAGGATCGCGTTCGCCGACTTCTGGACGGGTTTCGATCCACGAGACAGCTTCCTCTGGCCGGCGCTCACGAGCCGGTGGGCGGTCCAGGTCGGAGACGACGCCCCGCTTCTCATCTACGGGCCGTACGGGCGCCGCAGTTACCACAGCCGTGCCACGAAGGTGTTCTGCTCGGGGCGAGCCGTTCGCCCTGCCCTTGCGGCTAGGGTACGACTACGCGCTGAGCTGGCACCCAAGGGACGACGACCACCACGTGCGCGTGCCGCTAGGTGTCTGGAACCTACTCCAGCACCCCGGCGATGCCGATGCAGCGTTCGCCTCTCGCGCCTTCGATGAGTGGGCCGAAAGGCCGCATTTCTGCAACTTCATCTACTCGAACGCGCGTGCGCGCGAGCGCCGCGAGTTTTTCGCGACGCTGTCGCAGCGACGCTTTGTGCATTCCCCCGGCGTGGTCGAGACGAACACCTCTCCCGCGCCCGGCGGCCGCTCAGCCTATGACTGGTGGCGGCAGAAGATCAACTACCAACGCCAGTTTCGCTTCACGATCGCGTTCGAAAACATCGCACTCCCCGGCTACACATCGGAGAAGCTCGTCGATGCTCTGCTCACCGGGACAGTCCCGATCTACTGGGGCAACCCCGACGTTTCTCTCGATGTCGACCCGAGAAGCTTCGTCAACGCAGCCACGTTCGCCTCGTGGGAGAAGCTCGCCGAGTACGTCGTCCAACTGGACGACAACCGCGAGCTCGCGCGCCCGTTCTTCGAGCATCCACAGCCCTTACTCATTGACCTCGACCAAACGAAGGCTGCGGTCGCCGCCCTGTTGGACCGCGCCCGCATCGACTCCGGATCCGCACGCCGCGTCCGTCGCGCCGTGCGTCCCTGGATCATTGAGGCGGCGCGCGCGCGCAAGCTGCCGGCAAGGATCATCGCCAAGGTTGGCTCATCCTCTCAAGGTTCCTCCGTGACTCCTTGGCGAGCAGACCGTCTCTGACGGGATCCCACCGAGGACGAGACAGCCCCGGCCAATGTGGGCACCGCGCCCTCGAGGCGCTCACTGATCCCGGCACTTGAAATCACCCAAGCTCAGGATCGTGTCGCAGTTGCCGATCGAGCTGATCGAGGCGCACCTGCAGGACCCGTCGTCCGCGATCTGGACAGTCGAGCCGGTGTAACCTCTCCTTGGTTTTGCCAGAGGATCGGCGACTATCGAATCCGCGTGTAGCGGCGAAGCGTGCGGCCAAGGGTCTTGCGAGGAGGGCTGGATTTGAAGTTACTCGTCTGCCGATCGGTGTGGCCGGTCACAACAGTGGCCGCGACATCGCAATTTCGCTGAGGGATATTGCTTCTCCAGTAGTTCTCGACGTCGGCGCGAACATCGGTCAATCCGTCGGCGGGGTTCCGACACTTGCTCCCGGGTTCCATCATCCACTGCTTCGAGCCTAACCGCTCCGCTTACCTGGAGCTTGAACAGAACACCTCAGGGCTGGCCGATCTGCATCTAAACCAGGTTGCTGTCGGTGCCACAATCGGCGTGCAGCGGTTATTCGAGTATGACGACTCGAAATAGAGTTCGTTCCTTTCCGGCGGCCCCGCAGTCTGGGGCACGATTACGGACGAGGTCGACGTCCCCGTTATCACTCTCGACGACTACTGCTCCGAACTGGGTATCGCACGAGTCGACCTGCTCAAGATCGATACCCAGGGATACGACCTTGAGGTGTTGAAAGGAACCGAGGGCCTACTCGGCTCCGGCAAAGTTGGACTCGTCTACACCGAGGTGATCTTCTCTGACCTGTATGAGGGTCAGCCTGGGCTCCATGTGCTCTTTCGTTTCCTAATGGATCGCGACATGCGTCTGGTCGCGCTCTACAACTACGCCATGCTCGATGACGTTGCTGGCTGGTGCGATGCGCTATTTGCTGCCCGGCGGCCGTGATCCGGCGAGCCACCTGAGAGTGTCGCGCCCCGGACCAGATCCGTGCCGGGGAAGCGGTGGGTTTCGGGTGACGCTCCTCGGGGCCTCTCTAATGGCACGGTCGGCCGTCCCAACTCACGATCCAGGCTGAAATCGCGCTCTCAATCGAGGGATCAGCTGCCCCGAGCGATAGGCAGCATAAGCGCCTTGCGCCGGGTGAATCCCATTGGCCCACAGGAAGCGGGTCGAGGTCCAGCGGGCGTGTACGAGCGCCTCGTCCCAGTCGCCGGGACGGACGTTGCTGATGTCTTCGATCGCGGCAAGCAGGTTGCGCAGCAGGGCGGGGCCGGGCTCGCAGAACTCGCGCCAGGCGGACCGGGCCCGCGCGCCCATTTCTGCCGCGACCGGCGCATGCCTCTCGAGGATCGCCCGAAGCTGGGCAACCCGCGACTCCGAGACCCTGATCGAGAAGGTGGCCCAGGGGATTCCGCCCGGCTCATCCCAGTCATCCGAGAGGATCACGGGCACACGGCCAAGCTGCATCACTTCGTACAGCCTGTTCGACGACGTGCCGAGCCCACGGGGACACAGGACGAACTTGCTCATGCGCACCTCGGTCAAGTAGTCGAGCTGATCCTGTTCGCCTGCGGAGTAGTTCCACCATCTGGTGGTCTCGGAGATGCGAACGTCACTCGATGACTGCCACGACTCGAAGATCGCCGTCCTCACGCTCGCCGAGCGAAAGCCCCGGAAGGAGAAGAGGAGCTCGGGCTCGTCTCCCGTTGCCGCGATCACGTCCTCCCGAACCTGCGGGTCGAGCGCGGTCCACGGGATAGCCGACCGAGTTCGGTACCGGTCCTGCCGTCCGCGAGGCAGCGAGACGTAGAGGCCGGGCAGAAAGGTGACGGGCCTATCGGATGCTTCATAGACGAAGCACTTGTTCGGAAACCTGCGAAGCACGTCGAGTTGCCGCAACACGTCGACGTGCGACCTGAACTTGTTGTAGAAGGGCTCGACCAACAGGATGATGTCGGCTCCCTCCGGACCAGTCTGCCGGTTCGAACCGTCGGCGCCAGGCGCGTGAGCGCAGCAGCCATCTCGGCGATCCGGTCCGCCATCGCCTGTTGATCGCTGGTGGTGAGGAAGACGCGCACGGCTACGAGCGTGCTGCACGACGACCGACCAGCGGCGCGGAGCGCGACCCTCCCGCAAACGCGCCAAGGACCTCCGAGTACACCGCCTGAACCTCGGTCGCGACGACCTCCGGCCGGAACCGAGCAGCGGTTTCACGACCGCGTGCACCAACCTCGATCCGGATCTGCGGCTCCCGGGCGAGGCGGACGAGAACGTCCGCAAGTGAGATGACCTCGCCGGCGGAGACGAGGAAGCCGTTGACCCCGTCCTCGATCATCTCGGCGGGCCCGCCTGCGTCGGCGGCGACGACCGGGACGCCCGCTGCCATCCCCTGAGCGACGACCTGCCCGAACGGCTCCGGCACGACCGAGGCGTGGACGAGCACGTCGAGCTCCGCCAAGCGCCGATCGACGTCCTCGACGAAACCCGTGAACGTGCACGCGGCCGTCGAGCCCGAGCTCGCTCGAGCCAGCGCGCGGACCTCTCGCTCGTACGCCGATCGTCCTCGCCGAACAGCGGCGCGCCGACGATCAGCGCGCGCTCGGGTCCGTCGGGAAACGCGCGTGCGAACGCGTCGATGAAGACGTGCTGCCCCTTCCAGCGCGCGATGCGGCCGACCATGCCGACCGTGAACGGACCGCCGCGCTTCCGAGGCGACGAGACGACACCGGCTCGATCGGGCTCGGGATCACCCAGCCGTCGACGCCGATCGCGGCGAGGGTCGATTGCGAGTTCGCGATCACCGCGGCGGGCAGCCGCCGCGCAGCAGCACGGACGATCGTCGGTCGCCCGCGGGCCGAGGTAGTCGGCGGCGATCCGGTCGCGGACGTGCCAGACGACCGGAACGCCGGCGAGCCTGCCGGCAACGCCTCCGTAGAGCGCCGCCTTCAAGCGAGTTCGTGTGCACGAGGTCCGGGCGCAGCCTGCGCAGCCGGCTGGCGAGGCGGAGCGACATAGAGACCGCTCGCTGCCGGCGTCGCGCGCGGCGACGGAGACCCAGCCGACGTCGTGCGCGATTGCGCCTCCTCGTCGATCCGCGGCGAGCGGGAGCACCTCGACCGAGACCCCGGCCTGCTCGAGCTTGCGGACGAGCGGGCCCGTCCTCGCCGAGAATGACGTGGGCGTCGACGTCCCGAGAGCGCGGGAGCAGATCGCAGAGCGCAAGCTCGCCGCCCGACAGCACGGCGGTGTGGTCGAGGTAGACGACCGTCGCGCCGCGCTCGGCGCGCCGCCGACCACGCGACGGTAGAGCTCGCGCGTGTCGCTCGACCGCTCGCGCCCAGGTGAATCGCTCGGCATGCGCCCGCACCGCTGGCGGCACCCGGCAGCGGCCTGCTTCCGTCCCTGGCCGTCGCGAGCCGTTCGGCGAGCGCGCCGGCGTCGCCAGACGGCACCACCAGATCGTCGCCGAGTCCCGCAGAGCGCCTCGGGCAGGCCGCCGACATCCGTGGCGATCACCGGCGTCCCGCATGCGAGCGCCTCGAGCACCACGAGCCCGAATCCCTCGAGCGACCGCGAGGGGACGACGCAGACGTCGGCTGCCCGGTAGTACGCGGGCAGGAGCGTCGTCGTCGACGCGGCCGAGGAACCGAACCGCGTCCGGATGCCGCGCCGCTCGAGCGCCGACCGAGCCGGGCCGTCGCCGCCGATGAGCAGCAGCGCGTCCTCGGGCGCGAGCTTCCCCCAGGCATCGAGAGAGGACGTCGATCGCCCATCCGCGGGACGAGCCGGCGAAGCGCCAGTGCGATCCATGCATCCTCGGGCAGGCCGAGCTCGGCGCGCGCCGCGCCGCGGTCGCCTGGCGAGAACCGTCTCGAGGTCGACGCCGGGCGGGATGACGTTGACGCGCCACGGCGAGAAGCCGTACCGCTCCACGAGCAGGCGGCCGAACGCCCGCGACAGCACGACGGCCTCGTCGGCTCGCCTGTACGCAATCGCTCGATCAGCCGCTTCGCCCACGACCGTAGACGGCGTTGTCGCCGCTCGCCTCGCCTTCGAGATCCCACGGACCGTGGAAGTGGAGGACACAGGGAGCCTGCTGCAGAGGCTCAACCGCATGGGAAGGGCCGCGTAGAGCCCGAAATGGATGTCGACGACCTGCGCGTCGGTCTGCCGTGCCGCGCGGCACGCGCGTACTCGAGTAGCCGCGTCGAGCAGCGGCGACCCTGCGCGCGAGCGACCGTCACCGCCGGCGGCGCATCGCTCGCCGGACCGACGACCACGGCGGCGGTCTCGACGCCGGCGGTCTCGAAGAGCGCCCAGAGCTCGCGCACGTATCGGTTGAGCCCTCCCGGCTGGTCCGGGAACCAGCCCATGCCCAGGTGGAGGCTCCTCGGCACGGTCCCGCAGCGACCCATGTCAGCTGGCCGATCGCTCGGCTCGCAAATGCGCACCGGAGTCGACGCTGTCGGCCCATCCCATGGCGAGCCACGGCAGGAAGGCGACCGCATAGAGGCCGCCGTTGAACCACTGCAGGAACGTGATCGTCACGATGCCGAGCGCGATCAGGGCGAGGGGTCGCGACGGGCGCAGGCGGTGCGATAGACGACACGGACCCCGAGCACGAGGACGAAGAGATATGCGATCAACCCCGGCAGTCCGAGCGCGACCGCCATGTTCGACGGATCCGCTTCGGTGCCGGCCGTGACGCCTCCGAACGTCCGTCCGGCGATCGTCGTCGGCGCCGATACCCCGACCCATCGGGTCGGAGAATGCCGACTTGACGCCGTTCACCACGAGCGACAGATGGACGCCGACCGTCGAGGCCTGCGGGTTCAGCGGATCGGAGAGACCGGCGACGTCGTGCGAGATCAGCTGGCCCGATGTCGTGCCGATGCCGAGATCGAGGTCGACGGCCCGTACGAGCGCAGCCCGAACGCGAGGGCGACCAGCAGCGCCACCCCGATGCCGGCGGCGAGCAGGAGCGGCAGCCGGCGCCGCGCTCCGAGCATCGCCCCGATCGCGACGACGAGCGACACGATCGCGCCGCGGGACGACTCCAGCACGAGCGCCGGGATCAGCAGCGACAAGTGCGAGCGCAGAGAGCATCAGGTATCGGATCCGGAACGCGGCACCGATCCAGATGACAATCGCGATCGCAAGGTAGCCGGCATATTCCTGAGCCGACGAGAAGCTCGCGAACGGCCTGATCACGCCGTTGACGTTCAGCGAGGCGAACGACACCTGGTCGATCCAGTGCTGGTCCCAGGACGGGAAGCCGATGATCGTCTGGACCAGCCCGTAGGCCGCCGCGCCCAGGCCGAGGACGGCGACCACCTTGAACGTCCACGACAGCGCACGTTCGTCGATTGCCGCGGCCGACCCAGTACCCGAACGTCGGCACGAGCACGAAGAGCAGGCCGGCGACGCCGCCGAACAGGCTTCCGCCGCGCGGGTTCACGGCGCCGAGCAGGATCAACGCGCTGAGCACACGAAACGGCCTTCGTCAGACTGGTTCGGCGGGCGACGGGCGATCCGCCGCATCCCCCAGAGCGCGAGGAGGCAAGGCCGAGCGGGCCGACGAGCAGCAGTGGGTCGAGCTTGTTCGGAACGCCGACCTCTGTCGACCAGTCGACGGACGAGCCCGAGGCCCGCCAGCCACAGGGCCAGCGTCGGAAGCAACAGGCCCGAGTCGAGTACGCGCCGACGCCGAGGATCAGGACGACCACGGCCAGCGCGACGACCTCGCGCACGTGAGTCGGCTCCGGCACGAGGCGCCCGATCAGCCAGCAGCGAAGCGAGCAGCACGACGCGCCGCGCCGGCGGAGCGGATCGAAGCCGCCGCGGATCGGGCGCGCGCGACCGAAGACGCGCCCCGATCATCGGACGCCGGCGGCTGCGTTCGAGCAGCTGCTCGTACGCCCGCACGACGGCATTCGACCGACCGGTCCCAAGTGAACGCAGAGGCGCGGCGCCGGGCCGCGCGCCCATGCCGCGGCGAAGCTCGGAGTCAGCCGCCAGGGCTGAGCAGAGCCTGAGCAACGTCGCCGGGCGATCGGGTGACGAGGAGGCCCGTCTCACCGTCGACGACGAGATCCTCGATCCCGTTCACGCGGGTCGCCACGACAGGCAGCCGCAAGCCGCTGCCTCGTAGGCGACGAGCGAGAACGGCCTCGTATTCCGTCGGCAGGACGAACATGTCGGCAGCCTGGTAGAAGCGCTCGGTGTCCGGCCGCGGCCCGAAGAAGCTGACCGTGGTCGGCCACGCCGAGTACGCTCGGCGAGTTGTTCGGAAGCGCTCTGACTCGCCGCGACCGACGACCCAGAGCCTGATCTGGCGCTCGTTGCCACGTCAGGCTCAGCGCTTCGATCGCGACGCCGAGCCCCTTACGGTCCCAGTCTCCGCCCGACGAACAGACACACGAGGTCGTCGCCGACGCGCTCGGCATCTACGGAGCGTCGTAGCGGCGTTCGGGATCGGGGCGGAACCGGTCCAGATCGACGCCGTTCGGCGTGATCGAGATCGGGACGCCCGGATAGTGCTGCTTCGAGCTCGTGCGCGACACCTTCCGAGACGCTGGCGAAGAGCCGCACCCTTGCCGGCCGATAGCAGAACCGCTCCGCGGCGATCGCCATCACCCTCGCGGCGACGCGGTTCAGCGTCCGAAGTGCGCGTGGCGCCGCGGGGTGCCAGGCGTCCGGTCTTTGCCAGCGAGCCGGCGTGGCAGTACTGGACGGTCACCACGTCCGCGTGGTTCGGCGCGATCGCCCCCAGCGAGTGCACGAGCTCCACGCTGCGTCCGCGCGAAGGGGCAGCGAGACTCGGACGAAGAACGTGAGGAGCCGCAGCGGGAATGGGCCTGGCGGGGACACGCGTCGGTCGCCAGTCGACCAGCGCGCCGCAGGTCGGGAGCGAGCTCGGACGAGAAGACGGTGAAGTCGAACCGTGTGTGCGCGCGTCTGACCAGCTCGGCAAATGCGCGCTCCATGCCGCCGTCGTCGTGGATCCCGTGTGCCACGAGCGCGACCCGCGGGCGCCGTTTCGCCGCCCCAGGTTCGGCGGGCGGACTGCTCGACCGGCTGAACGGCAGTCACGAGCGAGCCCTTCCCGCTTCGGCTCGTCGCGAGACATCGCGCCCACTCCGCTCGGAGGCGAACGAGCCGCTGCTCGTACACGGCTGGCCGTCGACGCCGCGATCTCCTCCCAGCGGAATCGCTCGGCCCGGCGCCTCGCCGCGGACTGCGCCTCGGCGAGCGCCACCGGATCGCTCACGAGAGCGACGATCCGCGCCGCCATCGCGTCGGCATCCCCCGGCGCAACGAGGTCGTCCGGGTCGAGCATCATCCGCGGCCCGGGACGTCGTAGGCGACGACGGGCAGCGATGCGGCCAGCATCTCGAGCACGGCAAAAGCGAACCCCTCGAGATACGACGGGAAGAATCCCATCGCGCAGTCGGCGAGGAGACCGGGCAGCTCGGCCGGGTCGTACGTCGGAACGACTTCGACGTACCGACGAAGGTCGCGCGGGAAACATCGCTGGACGTCGTCGGCGGACGGAAACATGCCGCTCGTGCCGAGCAGCCGAAAGCGCGTTCCGGGCGCATCGTGCACCACGCGCTCGACGATCCGCGGCATGTCGGCTGCCCCCTTGCGCCAGTCGAAGGTTCCGACGAACGCGACGACGCGGCGGTCTCTGTCGGCGGTCGACTTGCGTGCGAGCTCTGCTGAGGCGCTGCGGCGCCGAGCCCGAACGGGAAGACGACGACCTTGTCTGCCGCGACGCCGGCCCGCGTGAGGAGCTCGACGTCGTCGTCGTTGGAGACGTTCACCAGATCGGCGTTCCGGACCGTCTCGTCGGCATAGGCGGCCATCTCGCGCCGATCGGCACGCCTGCGCCCGGTCGCGCAGAGCGCGGCCGACGACCCGCCGCGCACTGAAGGGCTGCGGGAACGAGGTCAGCCGCGACCCGTTGGCACAGCAGGACCGAGCGCGCGACGAGCAGCGTCCCGGCTGGGAAGAGTCGTCGCGGTCGAACGGCAGATACTCGTGGTCGAAGTCGACGACGTCGTAGGCATCCCCCCTCGGACACGAGCAGGTCCCGCAGGTACCGGGCGCGGGCGCATCCTCGTCCGCGGGCCGCCGCCCGGGACCTGCTCGGCGAGCGAGACGAGCTCGGCCTGCCAGCCGAGTCGCTCGAACTGCGCCGCCAGCTCGAGGAACGGCTTCGCGCCCCCGAACCTCGCGGTCGAGCGGTGGGACGCTGACGAACAGGATCTTCACGGTGCGGTCCGGGCCGCCGCGACCGAGCGCTTCGATCGCCGAGCCTCGGCCGGATCCCCGCCGATAGGCAGCGCTCGAGCGATTCGGCGAGCGTCATCGACCCCGAACTCGGACTCGCGCACGACGCCTGTTGTAGGCGCCCATGCGCTCGGCCGGTCGGGGTCGCCGAGGACGTCGAGCAACGCCTCGGCCAACGCCGGGGGCTCCCCCGACGCGGCGAGCACGCCTCCGAGTCCGGGGTCAACCAGCCAGTCCGGGCCACCGCCCTGCGACCGCGACCACCGCCCGGCCACTCGCCATCGCCTCGAGCACGACCATGCCGAACGGCTCGCCGATCGAAGGAAGACAGAGCACCGTGCACCTGCGCGAGCAGCATGGGAACGTCCTCGTGGGGAACGCTCCCGACGAGTCGACCGAGCCATCCAGGCCTAGCTTCCGCCGCAGGCCTCGATCGCAGCTCCGCTCCGGCCCGTCACCGGCGATGACGAGTCTTGCGTCGGGGAGACGGGCGCGGACGGACGCGAACGCCTCGACGAGCTCCCGCACCCGCTTGACCGGATCGAGCCGGCCGACGAAGAGAACCGTCGGGGTCTCGGGCAGAGGCTGCGTCGCTGAACGCGAGCCAGGTCGACGCCGAACGGTCGCACCGTGACCTTCGGGCGCGCGCCAGAAGGCACGTCCTCAGCGGCGTGAGGTGTCGAGACGAGGATGCGCGAGGCGCGAGAGAGCGCACGGTGACGGGCGGCCGCGAAGATCGGCGAGCAGACGCGTCCGAACGAGATCGCCGGCGCGACGCGGACGCGAGCTGCGCCACGGTGCGGGCCAGCTCGACGAAGCGCGGCCCGAGCGACGAAGTTCACGCCGCGCGGCGGTACGAAACAGAGCGGCTCCTGCGGAAACAGCCAGTGGACGGCGTCGAACCGGCCGGCGCCGCCGCGCTCCTCGAAGAGCCGACGAACGTGCCGCGCGTAAGCCAACGGCTCGAGGCTCTCCCAGCGCAGGCGACGCCCGGTCTCGACGACGTCGAACGGCGGCTCCGCACTCGAGGTCGACTTCGCGCGCGCAGACGACGAGCTCGTGGCCCCGTCCGGCAAGCGCGGAGAACGTCTGCCACGCGATCAGCCCTTCGCCGTGTTGCGCTTGATCGGTGAGCAGCTCGGCTGCGGAGGCAACGAAGACGCGAAGCGGCCGCCTCGCCGGCGTCGTCCTCGTCATCGGGCTCCCTCCGGCGCGGTCAGCACGAGCACCTGGTGGTAGCTGGCCGACTTCAGCCCGAGCGCGAGAAGCGCGTCGTCGAGCGCCCCGAGGACCCGCGAAACAGCGCGCCAGCGATAGTCGAGCACCTGGCGATCGAGGATCCTGAAGAAGCGCAGCTCGGCGACCTCGACACGTAGCGGCCCGATCGCCTCTGCGAGCGCAGCGAGCTCGCGCCGCCCGAGCGGCCGCTCGTCCTCGGTGCCGAAGCGCCGGATCCCGAACCGCCCGACGGAGCTTCCGGGCGAGGCGCAGCATCGGATTCGTCGCCATCGTCTCGACGAACGCCGCCTTGCCGCCGGGCGCGAGACAGGCGCGAGCGCCGGCACGGCTGCTGCGAGCTCGAGATGGTGGAGGACGTATCTTCCCGGCGACCGGTCGAACGCCTGTCCGTCCAGCGCCGCGACGGAAACGCGTCGCCGACGAAGTGCGATGTCGAAACCGAGCGCGTCCGCCAGCTTCCGCGCGCCCGAGCGACGGATGCGGGGCTCACGTCGATCGCCGTGACACGCGCACCACGCTGCGCGAGCCAGGCAGAGAGGACACCGGCACCGCAGCCGACGTCGAGCACGGTCGTGCCGCCGAGCGGCTCGAGCGCGTCGAGGAGCGCGCGCGTGTTGGGATCCGGCCCCGCCGCATACTGGCGAGGCACGTCTCGAGCGGAGGGACGTGCTCGTCCCAGAAGTGCTCCTCCCTGGCTTCCCGCACCGCCCGCCCGCGGGTCATCGCAGCCCTGCGCCGAGCGGCCGCCCGGCGCGCAGATGGAGCGCCGGCAGCGGCCGCTTGACCCATCTGCCGCGCCACCACCGAGCCTTGTCGCGGGCGGAGCGCGGGCGAAGCGAGGACGCGGACCGCGATGTAGACCGTGTTCCAGAGGTAGACCGACGGGAGCAGCGCGACGAACGCGATCCGGGCCGGCAGCGACCCAGTGCGTCTGACGTAGCGCCAGCGCGAGACGCCGAGCAGCCGCTGGTGGCGTCCCTCGGTCGACTGCGCCGCCGGCGTGCCGCACGAGCGCGTCGTCGCAGAAGCACGACCGTCCAGCCGCGCTCCTCATGCGCCGCGCGAGATCTGTCTCCTCCGAGTACAGGAAGTAGCGCTCGTCGAAGCCGCCGACATCGCGGAACGCGTCCGCCCGAACGAGCAGCGCCGCGCCGACCGGCCACGCGTTCCCCGTCGGTGACGTCGGCGTCGCCGGCTTCGACGAAGCGCCGGCCGAGCCGCCGCTCGACGGGCGCCGGCAGACAGGAGAGCCCCGACGAGCTCGGAGGCGAGCGTCGGAAACCTGTGCCGGCTCGGCTGTGGGCGCCCGTCGCCGTCCACGAGCTGCGGACCGACGAGCCCGGCCCGGGCCGCGCCGCGAGCACTTCGACGAAGCTCCCGAATTGCCCCGCGCTCGACGACGGCGTCGTCGTTCAGGAGCAGCAGGTAGCGAACGTCGCCGGGCAGGCGGGGACTCCCGGCGTTCAGGTTCGCGCCGTAGCCGGCCCGGCGGCTGTTGAGGACGACGTCTCCGACGCTCTCCTGCAGCTCCGCCGAGGTCGCTCTGCGCCGCGCGCCGGCGGGATCGTTGACGACGACGACGATGCGCGACCGGGTCGATGTCGCGCGCGACACCGCCTCCGCGCACGACGAGGGCGGCGTCGGCACGGTCGTGGGTGACGATCACGCGCCCCATGTCGTCCAGCCAGACGGCCGGCGATCGGCCGAGCCGGTCATCCGCGGGCGACCGATGCTGACGGCCGGGGCTGTCGTCGAACTCGGGCACCGACCGCGCGGATCTCGTCGAACGTGCCCTCCGCGCGGATCGACGCCCCGCTCGAGGTAGAGCGATCCGGTCGCAGCGACGCACGCTCGCGATTCGATGCGTGACGACGATCATCGTCACCCCGCCCTGCAGCGCGGCGAGCGTCTCGACGATCCGCTGCTCGGTCGCCTGGTCGAGGTTCGACGTCGCCTCGTCGAGGACGAGCACGCTCGGCCGCGTGTAGAGCGCCCGCGCGAGCCCGACCCGCTGCCGCTGGCCCCCGGAGAGCCGCACGCCGCGCTCGCCGACGACCGTCTCCAGCGCCGTCCGGCAGCTCGGCGACGACGTCCTCGAGCCCCGCGAGCCGGATCGCCTCGACGACGCGCTCGTCGTCGATCTCGTCGCCGTACCAGCCGAGCGCGACGTTCGCGCGCAGCGTGTCGTCGACGAGGTAGACGTCCTGCGGCACGTAGCCGATCGAGCGCTGCCAGGCCTCGCGGCACTCGCGCAAGCGGCACGCCGTCGACGGTGACCGCCCCGACGTCCGGCTCGAGCATGCCGAGGATGACGTCGAGCAGCGTGCTCTTGCCCGACCCGGTCGGCCCGACGATGCCGAGCGACTCGCCCGGCCGGACGCTCGAAGCTGACGCCGCGCAGCGCCGGCTCGGCGCGGGTCGGATACCGGAACGTGACGTCGTCGAGCCGGAGCTCGTGCTCGAGCCGAGCGGCGCCGGCGTCGGGCCGATCGCGCGCGCCCGGAGCGTCCGCGTACGCGCCGAACGTCTGCAGCTCCTGCTCGACGAAGTCGGTCGCCGAGCTGTTGAACTGCACCTGGTTGCTCAGGAAGAGGATCTGGTTGAGCGCGGGCAGCAAGCGGAACGCGCCGGCGAGCACGAGCCCGACCGCCGGGAGGGCGGCAGTCGCGGCCGCTCGTCAGGCCCGCGACGGCGACGACGAGCACCGCGCCGACGACGAGCGACGTCTCGAGCATGTAGCGCAGGCTCCCGTTCGCGACGCTCGCCCCGCGCATCGCCGTGTTGATCCCGCGCGTTCGCGCGACCGCCCCCTCGGCGTAGAACAGCGCGCGTCCGCGCAGCTGCAGCTCCTTGGCGGCCGAGATGCCCTGCATGACGAGCCGGTAGCGCTCCTCCTGAGCTCCTGGACGCGCCGACCGCGCCGTGCGAGCGCGCCGCGCACGACGCGCGCCCAGACGACCGCGATCAGCGCGAAGTAGACGGTCACCGCGAGCGCGACCGACCGGGCTCGAGAGCACGAGCCCGAGCGCGACCGCGACGGCAACGGCGATGTTCGCGACCAGCGAGACGGACGAGGCGACGACGCCGATGATCACCTGGTCGACGGAGCCGAGGACCGTGCGCAGCGTCTCGGACGAGTTGCGCTCGAGCCGCAGCAGCTGCGGTGCGCGCGCGTGCCCGACGAGCAGGCGCGAGATGAGATCCGCCTGCGCGGCGTTCGCCGCGCCGACCGTCAGCCAGAGGCCGAACACCGAGAGCAGGCTCCGGGCGACGAAGAGCGCGGCCGTGATCAGCAGCAGGATCAGCGCCGCCCGGTAGCGGTCGGCACCCGTCAGGTCGAAGCGCGTCGATCAAGGAGCCGGCGATGCCGCTCACCGGCTGGTCGGTCAGGAGGTTGATCAGCGCATAGACGAGGAAGCAGCGCGAGCGTGTCGAGCCCGGCGATCAGGACGCCGTAGAGCGCGACGAGCCGCAGCCGCCTCCGCTCGCTGGGCGTCCACGAGCGCCCACGCGCGGCGGATCACCGTCGATCAACTTCGTGCCGTGCCGGGGCGAGGTCATGTACGCCTCGGATCAACGCTTCGCCCCCGCGCCCTCTGACCTGCGCGCTCCGCTGGCCGTGCGTCTCGACGCTCGAGTAGCCGTACCCGTAGCTGTATGCATCGCCGTACGCGCCGCGCTCACCCGGGATCGGGCCGGTGACGACGTAGCCGAGCTTGCGCGCCGGCACCGCCGTCGAGCAGCCGGCGCATCTCGCGCAGCATCGAACGACGCAGCGTCTTCAGTCGCGCGACCACGATCACCCCGTCGACTCGGACGAGAGGGTGAGCGCATCGCCGACCCGCAGCACCGGCGGCGAGTCGATGATCACCGTGTCGTACGACTCTCGAAGCTGCGCGAGGATCGCCAGCACCCGTTCGGAGCCGACGAACTCTCCCGGGTCGGGCGGCAGCGGCCCCGACACGAGGACGTCGAGCGACCGCCGTCTCGGCCACCGGCGCTCGGCCGCCGTTGCCGCTCGCAGCCGGCGTGCGCCGCGGTCGGCGTGCTGCCGAGGCCGAGGTCGATCCGCTGCAGCGCCTGCTCGAGCTCGACCGTCCGAGGACGACGTCGGCGATCCCGGGCACGCCGACGAGCCGGAAGAACCGGTCGAGGTACGGACGGCGGAGGTCGAGGTCGACGAGCGCGACGCTCCGACCCGAGCGCGCCTCGGCGATCGCGAGGTTCGCGGCGGTCGTCGACTTGCCCTCGCGCTCGACCGCGCTCGTGACCAGGATCGTCCGCACGTCGCCGCCGGTCACGCGCACGAAGTCGAGGTTCGCGCGCAGAAGCCGGAACGCCTCGGCCGCGTTGTGCTTCGGCTGCACGACCATGACGAGCTCGTCGCGCTTCTGCAGCTTCTTCGCCGGCGGCGGCAGCCGCGCGAGGAGCGGCAGTCCGCCGAGCTCGTCGCCCAGGTCGCTCGTCGAGCGGATGCGCGTGTCGAGTGCCTCCGCGCCGAACGCGAGCCCGATACCGAGCATCAGGCCGAGGATCAGCCCGAGCGCCGCGTCTCGCTTCGGGTGCGGCGAGACCTGCGCACCGGGCTCGGCCGCGCGGATCGACACGGCGCCGCCGGTCTGGAGCGTCTGCAGCGTCTGGAGCTGCTGATCCTTCTCGGCGAGGTTCTCGTAGAGCGCCGAGCCCTTCCGGCCCTCGGCAGCGAGGCTGGCCATCGTCGCCTCGACCTCGCGCCGCGCGCGAACGATCGGCTGTGAGTCGAGCTCGTTGCGGTAGCGCGTGAACGCCTGCGCGTAGGAGGTCGCGAGAAGCTGGGCCGTCGTCGGCGACGCGTCGGTGACCCTGAAGTCGACGATGTTCGTGTCGGCGTTCGGCGTGATCGACGTCTGGCCGAGCAGCGCCTCGGGCGAGCGGTCGTGGAGCTTCGCGATCGCGAGCGCCTGGGCCGCGACGTCCGGGACCGAGGCGAGGCTCGCCTGGGTGTCGACGGTCTGCGCCTGCTCCCGAGGAGCCGTCGTGTTGATGCCCGTGAGGGCCGACGCCAGGTTCTGCTGGTTGATGTAGACGTCGGCGCTCGCCGCGTACAGCGGCGTCTGACGGTGGGAGAGGTAGTAGGCGACGGCCGGAACCGTGATGGTGCAGATGACGATGATCCACGCACGGCGGCGCAGGATGCCGAGATAGGTATGAACCGACGCTGCGCTCGTGCCTCGAGGGGTTGTCCACGATTCCTCCCGTATCGACCTCTCCGTCACACGGCGTGCCGCTGACGCCGCGCCTCCCTACGCTAACCCGTTCACGAGCCAGCCTTCGTGCCCGTCCTCGAACCTCGACTCCCCGGAACCCTACGTCGACGCAGCGGAACGGCGTCGGCGCCGAGCCTGGCCGGCGCCCGAACTCGTGGAGCGGCTCCGGCACCGAGACCGAGCCGTCCTCGTGCTGGAAGTTCTCGAGGATGGCGATCAGCGCCCGGGCGGTGACCGCCGTCCCGTTCAGCGTGTGGACGTGCTCGAGCTTGCCGTCGCGGCGGAAGCGGACGTTCAGGCGCCGCGCCTGGTAGTCGGTCGTGTTCGAGGTCGAGGTGATCTCGCGGTAGCGGGACTGCCCCGGGAACCACGCCTCGATGTCGTACTTCTTCGCCGCCGAGGAGCCGAGGTCGCCGGCGGCGATGTTCAGCACGCGGTAGGGCAGCTCGAGCTCCTGCACCAGCTCCTCCTCGATCGCCAGCAGGCGCTCGTGCTCGTCGCGTGACCGCTCCGGCTCGCAGAAGACGAACATCTCGACCTTGTCGAACTGGTGCACCCGGAACATGCCGCGCGTGTCGCGGCCGGCGGCGCCGGCCTCGCGGCGGAAGCACGTCGACAGCGCGACGTAACGCAGCGGCAGCCCTTCCACCTCCTCGCCCATGTGGAACGCGGCCAGCGGCACCTCCGACGTGCCGACGAGATAGAGGCCGTCCTCGGGCACCTCGTAGAAGTCGCCCTTCTCGGACGGGAAGAAGCCGGTGCCGTACATCGCCTCGTCGCGCACGAGCACCGGCGGCAGCATCGGCACGTGCCCCTTCTGCACGATCCGCGCCATCGCCCACCGGTAGAGCGCGATCTCGAGCAGCGCGACGTCGCCGACGCGATAGACGAAACGCGAGCCCGACACGCGCGCCGCGCGCTCGACGTCGATCCAGCCGTGCGCGGCCGCCAGCTCGAGGTGGTCGCGCGGCTCGAACGAGAACACCGGCGGCTCGCCGACCAGCTTGACGACGACCGCATCCTCCTCGGTCGCGCCGTCCGGCGTGTCCTCGGCCGGCGGATTCGGCACGCGGTCGAGCAGCGCCTGGCGCCGCTGGTCGGCCTCGTCGAGCCGCTGCTCGAGCTCCTGCAGCTCCACCTTCACGCCGCGCAGCTCCTCGAGCTGCTCCGGCGTCGGCTTTCCCTTCAGCTTCGTGCGCGCGCGGAGCGCGTCGACCTGCGGCGTCAGCTCGAGCCACTCCCGGTCGGCGGCGAGCAGCTCGTCGAACGACTCCGCCGCGCCCTTGCGCGCGAGTGCGGCCCGGTACGCGTCGGGATCGTTGCGCGCTGCGCGAAGATCGATCACGCCGCTTGAGTCTAGAAGCGCTTCGAGTACCTGCGCCACGCCTTCCTCGGCCGCCGACGGGCAGACCCAGTCGGCGACCGCCTTCACCCGGTCGTGCGCGTTCTCGACCGCGATCCCGTAGCCCGCCCACTCGAGCAGCTCGACGTCGTTCTCGCCGTCGCCGAAGGCGATCGTCTGCTCCTTCGTGAACCCCATCCGCGCGGCCAGGAAGTCGAGGCCCGAGCCCTTGGTCACACCCTCGGCCGCGAACTCGAGGAAGAACGGCAACGACTTCGAGACATGGAGACGGCCCGCGAACTGCTCGCGCATCCGCACCTCGACCCCGTCGAGCTCGGCCGGCTCGCCGACGCAGACGAGCTTGGTCGGCGGCTTGGTGAGCCAGCCGAGCAGGTCGCCGACGATGTGGAACTCGATCGACTGGAAGTTCGCGTAGTTGCGCGCCGCGTCGGTCTCGGACTCGACGTACAGCTCGTCGTCGACGTACACGTTCGGCGGATAGCCCTCGGCGAGCACCGCGGCGATCGTCTCCCGCGCCAGCTCGAACGGGATCGGCTCGTGCCGCAGCCAGTTCCACTCGCCGTCGGTGACGACGGCGCCCTGGTAGCAGATCACCGGATCGTCGAGCGCCGCCGGCTCGATCGCGCGCCGCACCGACTGCGCCATCCGGCCGGTGACGACGATCACGTGCAGGCCCGCCTGCTTCGCGCGCGCGAGCGCGGCCAGCGTGCGCTCCTGCAGCTGCCCGTCCATCCACGTCAGCGTGCGGTCGAAGTCGCTCGCGACGACGCGGACGTCGCGCGGGAAGTCGTCGGGGAGCGAGAGGCTCAGCCGTTCGGGTTGCCGCCGGTCGTCTTGACGACGTAGGCCGTCACGTCGGCGATCTGCTTCGTGGTCAGCTGGCCCTTGAACGACGGCATCGCGTTCTTGCCGTTCGTCACGCGGTCGACCGCCAGCGAAAGCGACGGAGGCGGCTGCACCGTGTCGAGGTTCGGCCCGACCGTTCCGGTCGCACCCGCGTCCTTGAGCGTGTGGCAGCCCTTGCAGCCGGCGGTCTCGAACACCTGCTTGCCCGCCACCGGGTCACCGTTCTTGTAGATCGCCGGCACCACCGTGGGCGTCGTCGTCGCCGTCGGCACCGTGCCGACGACGGTCGAGGGCAGCGGCTGCGTCACGGCCTCGCCCGGCTTCGACGTCGAGCAGCCCGCGAGCAGGAAGGCGAGGACGATGAGGATCGGTGCGGCGAGCAGCGGCGCGAGGCGGCGCATCGGGCGCTGAGCATATACGGCGCGCCGGAGCGCGACAGCGGAGATCGCACCCCAGAACAGCACGTCCTGCGGAGTGTCGTTTGCAACAAGCGAGACCGCGAGCCCGACGAGCAGCGCATCGACGATACGGATGCGCGGGCGGCGCGTCGCCACCCACCCGAGCACCCCCAGGCAGATCGCAGACTGCAGCGCGCGACCCGGCGTGCCGGCCGCGCCGTGCCACGACACGTCGAGCCGGTGCCAGACGTCGTGGCCGAGCCGCCCCGGGCCGCCGCCGACCGCATGGGTGACCTGGCTGCGCCCACCGGTCGCCGCGTCGAGGCCGACGAGCAGGAGGCCGAGCGCGACCACTCCTCCCGCGTACGCAAGTAACAGTCTGTTGCTTGCGCGGGGGCGCGGCAGCAGCATCGCGTACGCGGCGAGGAAGACGAGGATCCCGCCGCCGTCGGCTCCCGCCCTGCTCCAGCCGACGGTGAGCAGGACGAGCGGCGCCGCCGCGAGGCCGAGCGCGAGCGCGGGAGCGAGCAGCAGCGTCTCGAGCTCGTTCGAGATCCCGTAGAAGCGCCCGCCGCCCCACGGGTGCGGGCCGAGCAGGGCCAGCGACTGCGTCGCGGGCGAGAAGACGAGCACCAGCAGGTACACGGAGAAGAACAGCCACAGGGCACGCCACGGCAGGAAGGCGCCGAGCACGGTGAGCACCGCAAAGAGCACGAGGCTCGACCAGCCGAACGCCGAGAGGACGAGCGCCGCGGCGATCGCTGCCGCGCCCCCCATCACGGCGCGGCGCGGCGCGAACACGGCGAGCGTGATCAGGATCACCGCGAGCAGCACGCGCACGCGCATCGCGTCGCGGCGGTTCGTGTCGAGGCGCGACCGCAGCGCGGCGACGTTCGCGTGACCGCCACCGCCGAGGTTGCCGCTCTCGAGCTCCGGCAGCCCGACGAGCCCGCCGACGCGTGTCGCCGGCGAGTGGACGGTGCCGTGCCACCCCGGGCCGACCACCGTCAGCGTGTGGAGCGGCCCGCCCGCGGGATCGACCCAGAACGTCGTCGCGCAGGGCCTGCCGCCCGTCGGGACCCGCTCGCCCGGCCGCAGCGCCACGAGCCCGTGCGCGCCGCCCGCATGCGT
>CAWKNW010000002.1:0-20446 GCA_963851065.1 uncultured Thermoleophilia bacterium | reverse complement strand
GCCTGGTTGACCTTGTACGTCACGGTGCCGGTCGCGCTACCGGCGTAGGTGTTCGTGGCCGCGAAGGTGCCGGACGCCGAGTACATGCCGGGGACGTCGTTGATGATCGGCTGCGGGTTGCAGCTCGCGACGCCGTTGGCATCCGTCGTCGCCAGGCAGCTCTCGGCGCCCATCGACAGCTGCACGGCCTGCCCCGAGATCGGCGCGTTCGTGTCCGAGCGGGTCAGCGTCGCTGCGAGGTCCGCGGTCTGGTGGTAGTCGCGGTTGGTCGCACCGGTCCAGGTGAGCTTGGTCGGTATCAGCGCGCCGTTACAGACCCCGGATTGGCAGGTCTGCGTGTTGTGAAGACGTTCGAGCCGGTCTGCGTGCTCCCGAAGGGCGTCGTGTTCTGCGTGCCGGCGATCGTGCCCGTGCAGCTGCCCGGAGGTGCCGGCCGCTGGTCGTAAGCTGCTCGGTCTGAGCTCGCACCCGGTTCGCGACCTGGCTCGTGTTCTGCGTGATCGTGCACGTGTCGGACCCGTTGGTGCCCTGGAAGCTGCAGCAGGCGCCACGAAGCAGCGCTCGCTTCGCGCGGATGACGGGCCTGGTTCCGGAGATGCTGGTCGGCCCGACCTGGGTCTGCGTGACCGCGGTGTTCTTCGCGAGGAACTCGTCTCGGACTGGTTGGCCGTGTAGTCGGCGTGCGAGTTGCTGCACTGGTCGATGTGCCCGATCAGGTCGGCGTGCTGGCCCTGCGTGCCGGAGGATGCGGTCGTCGCGTAGCCGCGCTGATGCTGGCTCTGCGATGCGGTCGCGCCGAGCGAGCCGGTGTTCGTGCAGACGGGATGGCCCGGATCGAAGTTGGGCGGGCCTTGCTGGATCGTGAACGTCTGCGAGGTCGCCTGGCTCTGCGCTGCGGCGCTGCTGGTGGTCGTGCCGGCGCACTGCGTCGCCGTCTGGCTCACGTTCGCAGTTCCGCCGCCGGACGAGCTCCACTGGATCACGCTCGCCGTCTGGGTTCCGCCCTCGCTCTGGAGGTCGCTCGTCCCGGAGGGCGGTGAGCACGCACTCGGCCCCTGCAGGCTGGTCTGCGTCACCGTCGCGTTGTTCTTGCCCGAGCCGGACTGCTGTTGGATGCTGCAGGTCTGGGCGAGCGTGCCGGCGCTGGTCGTCGACGCCTGCTCGGTGCAGGTGGCGTTGTTCCCGCCGCTCGTCGAGACCTGGACGATCGTGCACGCCTGGGCCGAAGACGTCGAGCTCGAGCTGACCGAGCCGCCGCCTCCGCTCGAGGTACAGGCGACCGAGTTGACGCCTCCTGCCGTCGCGAGCTGGAGGACGCGGTGCGCCTTCGTGCACGTCCAGCCCTTGCCCGGGCACTTCGGCCCTGCATAGTTGCGATGACCGCGCTGGACGACGAAGCCCGAGGGATCGAGCCCGATCGAGCTGAGGTAGCGGGTCGCGCTCCCACCGTGCGAGAGCGCGGCCAACGGCGAGGACTGAGCACTACTGCCCGCGGTCGCACCGCCCACGAGCACCAGCCCAAGAAAAAGTGCGAGCAGCGCCAGTCCAGCCCGGTCCCTCGTCATTCGCCTCTCCCCCGTGTCCGCAGTCGCCAATTGCCTACGGAGCGATCCTAGGGTCACGGAGCACAAATGGCAAGGATTTGCAAGGAAGAAGCCTGTTAGCGCGCGGTTAGCAGCACGCGCCAATCTCTTACCTGCGCGTCACAGCGCGCTTTCAGCTCGGTCGTAGTCTCGGGCGCTCGAGCTATCGGCACCGGTTCTGAAAGGAGACCCGGATGGACCACACCAGTCCCGCCCACCAAGACGGCGCCCATCGCCGTCGCTCGTCGTCGCGATGCTCGCGTTGCTCGTGTCGCTCGGCGGCACCGCGACTGCGGCACACCTCCTGATCACGAGCCAGGACATCCAGGACGGAACGATCAGGCTCGCCGATCTCAGCACGGCCACCAAGACGAGCCTCCATTCCCATGCCGTGGAGGCCAACATCGCGGGCTACGCGGAGCACGCCGGCACGCTCAACGACCTGCTGTCGTTCCAGCGGATCCCCGCCTCGAGGACACCGACTCCGGGGGCCTTTTGGCGCTGGGTAGCGACCGCCGCTTCCCCGGGAGCGTGATGCCCGACATCGCCGCGCGCGTCTACAGCAGTCACGACCAACTCACCCACCTGCAGATCCCGTTCGGGCCGATCTACCAGCTCAACTTCGACTCGGTCAGCTTCGACACGGCGCACATGTTCGACCCCGCGCGACCGAACGCCCTGGTCGCACCGACCGCGGGCATCTACCTGATCACGACCAACGTCTCGTGGGCGATCGAGGACACGAGCCGGATCGGGGTGAACCGCGCCGTCTACCTCGAGGTCGACGGCCGCGCGATCGCCGTCGACCAGCGTCCTCCGGCCGACGAGACCCGCCAGGTCGTGACGACGATCTATCGCCTGAACGCGGGTGACACGGTGCAGGTCGGCATCGGCCAGGACGCAGGTGACCTGACGGCGAACGCGGTCGGCGACTACGCGCCGTCCCTCGCGATGGCGTGGATCGCTCCGGGCTAGGAGACGGCGACGTAGCGGGCGCCCAGGGTCGTCGCGAGCGTCCGGTACGTTGCGGAGACGCCGATGAGGGTCGACCGCGCCGGATCGACGCCGTGGGCGCGCGCGAACGCGAGCGGCAGCCCCGGCAGGGGCGGACGACACCAGCAGGTCGGAGGGCCGGCGCCGTGAGGGCAGCCGGCGATCTCGACGGCCCCTGAGAGCCCGGGCGCGGCGCGAAGGAGGATGGCTTCGCGCCCCCGTCCGGGTCCCAGTCGAACAGGAGCTTCGGCGCGTCGGGCCCGCTCTCGGCGATCGCGCGCTCGAACTGCGGAAGCTCCAATGCCGTGCCGGCGACGAACACGCCGGCGTGCGCTCGCGACGAAGACGCGCGAACGAAGGCGTGCTGCTCCACCTCGCTCCAGCCTTCGTCTGCCGACGGCGGCTCGAGCTCGCGCACCGCGCGCATCTGCGACGTCGGCAGCAGCAGTCCCGCCTCGCGCCGGGCAAGCACCCGAAGCTCCTCCGGCGTCGGCAGCGCGCCGAACCTGTCCAGCAGCCGCTCGACGAGATTGACCTGCGCCTGGGCGAGCGGGATGTCGAGCCACACGCACCGCGCCCGCACCCCGTGTCGCGCTGCGGCGTCGACCACGTGACTGCGCGAGGCACGCGTCAGGTAGGTGTTGTCGAGCACGACGTGCCGCTCCCCGGCCGACAGCGCGTCCTCGAGTGCGCGGGCAAGCGTGCGCAGCGAACCACCGCGCTCGTCTCGATTGAGGCGGAGGTAACCGCGCGCCACGTACTCCTCGGCGATCCGCGTCTTCCCGCGCCCGGGATTCCCATCACGAGCACGACGTCCCCGTCGCCGGCCGCGCGACCGGCCGGACGGCTCCGGCCGAACGCCTCCGCGAGCGTCTGCCGATCTGCCGCATCCAACTCGAGCTGCGCGGCGCGCGCTGCAGAGCGGGCCGCCTCCGGCCGTCGCGCTCCCGGAATCGCGACGACGTTCGGCGAGAGATCGAGGAGCCAGGCGAGCGCGACTTCCGCCGGCAGCGCGCCCCGCGCATGGGCGACCGTCGCGAGGGCAGCGTTGCGTGCGAGACCGCCCGCCCGACGCGGGCCACCGAGCGGCGAGTGCGCGATCACGGTGATCCCCGCCTCGGCGCAGCGCTCGACGATACCGCCGCGCAGCGCACGGTCGTCGAACACACTCAGCGCCGCCTCCAGCGCCGTGACCGGAGCCAGCTCGAGGGCCTCCTCCAGCTGCGCGCGGTTGACGTTGGCGAGCCCGACGCGCCGGACGAGCCCCTCGTCGAGCAGCCGGGCGAGCGCCCGCACCGACGTCCGCCACGATGTTCGTGGGTCGGGCGCGTGGATCAGATAGAGGTCGATCGGCAGTCCGTCGAGCGCGGCCAGACTCGCCTCGCAGTCGGCGCGCAACGTCTTCGCGCGGCCGTCGGGGATCCACGCGTCGTCGACCCGCGTCATCCCGCCCTTGGTCACGATCCGCACGCGTTCCTCGGCGCCGCAGGCGCGAAGTGCGCGCGCGAGCAGCCGCTCGTTGCCCTCGTACGCGCGTGCGGTGTCGAACACCGTCATCCCCGCGTCGACGGCGGCGGCATCGTCTCGAAGGCAAGTTCCTCGTCCGCCGGGAGCCGCATGCAGCCGAGGCCCACGCGCAGCTCCGACGTGTCGAGCAGGGGCCTTAGTTGCTCGCGAGCCGAGCCAATGTCTGCTCGATCCGGTCGAGTCGCGCGTCGAGATCGTCGAAGCGCGATTCGAACTGCTCGTCCGACTTCGCCTCGGTCTCGGCGGCGCGCTGCCGGTACTGCATCTCGGCGCGAGCGACGAACGTCGACGTGATCGTCGCGGTCAGGATCGCGAGGTAGGCGGTTCCCCAGATCATCACGATCGCCGCGACGAGCCGACCGGCCGTGTGCACCGGCGTCACGTCGCCGTACCCGACGGTCGTCACCGTCTGGATCGCCCACCACAGGCCGCGCCCGTACGTCCTGTACTCGTGCGGGTCGAACACGCGCATCGCGAGCGCGCTGCTGACGACGACGGCCAGCGTCCCGGCGACGATCGCGCTCAGGGCCTTGCGCACCGACAGCGGCGCGCTCGCGACGCGCATCACCCCCCGCTCGATTGGCCGCCTCGGCCGAGCCACGTTGAGACGCTAGACGCGAGCCCGGACAGCGCGGGCGGGGCTCACGCCCCGCCCGCGGACATCACTAGACCTCGGATCGATCTCCTCCTGGTCCGCGAGCTCGGCGATGTCGATCGCGAGGCCGAGGGCCCGCACGATCTTGCCCAGCGCCGAGACGGTGCGTGTCGTGCCGACGATCGGAGCGATCGCCGTCAGAACGTCGCGGGCGTCGTCCGCGTCGAGGCCGGCGTCGCTCGCTGCTCCGATGTTGAGCAGGTACGACGCGGGCGGTGCGTCCGACGCGACGAGCGCGGCGAAGCGCACGAGCATCAACTCGCGCTCGTCGAGGTTGGTTGCCTCGATCGAATCGGCCGTCATCTTGGCGAGCAGATCGAGGACCGGCGTGTTGGTGGGTTGCTCCGGCATTGGACTCCCCTTCCGACTGGGTGGTCGAACCGTCCCGGGTACCCGGTCGGTTCCCACAGCTGTCTTCTACCAGAGCCCGAGCCGAGACGGGGCTCTAGCCGGACGATGCCGAGCTCGCCAGCGACTTGCACGAGCTCGCGTTTGCGAACGCGCTCGTCAACTTGCCGCTCGCGTCGATCTGCTTCAGGCTGTTGTACGTCGTCGTCACAGCGGTCTGCATCGACGAGAGCGTCGTGGTCACGGACGGCACGACGGCGAGAGCGCTCGTAATGCTGGAGACGTTGCCGACGTCGTTCTGGATCGACTTGACGCTGTTGTCGATCTCCGTCGAGAGTTGATCGATGTCCGACTTCGCCTGATCGCCGGCCTGCGTCGGCGGCTTGCCGAGATCCTTGACGCTCTTGACGAACGTGTCGGTCGCCGACTTGAAGTCGTTGAAGGCGGTGTTGACGCTGTCCTTCGTGATGTTGCCGCTCTTGAGCGGCGAAACGGCCGACGTGATCGACTCCTTCCATGTGGTGACCGAGGAGCAGAAGCTGTTCGCCCATTCGGTTGCCGTTTCGGGCTTGCTGCTCTTGCCGCAGCCCGCCGCGACCAGAACCAGAGCAGCGATCAGCGGCAGGAAGATGAGCCGTGCAGACGTCACGCCGCCGAGCTTACCGCAGCCGCTCGCCGAGGAATGCGACCATCCGCTCGAGGAAGAGCCGCCCCGCCTCGGTGTCGAGGTCGAACTGGTACTCGTGGCCGAGCTTCTGTGCGTCGTCGGCGGCGAAGAACAGCGTCTCCGGCTCGACGCCGGATGCGCGCAGCCGCTCGACCAGCAGCTCGGAGTGCGGCCGGAGCGGATCGACGTAGCCGACCGTGATCAGTGCGGCGGGAAATGCAGCCGTGAGGTAGTCGGTGACCGAGAACGTGGCGAACTCCGGATCGTCGAAGAAACGGCGCCTGCCCGAGTAGGCCCAGAGGATGGTGGTGAGGAAGCGGTGTCCTTCCGGCGACTCGACCTGCTTGGCGAGGCCAAGGTCGTAAGGGCCGCAGGCGAGCACGACGCAACGCAGCTCAGCGGGCGTGATCGTCGGCGAGATGCCGACCGCGTCCGCGTACCCCGGCGTCGTGACGAGCGCGGCGATCTGCGCAGCGATCTGCGCACCGGCCGAGTCGCCCGCGAGAGCGATGCGCCCGCCGTCGACCCCCAGCCGCTCGGCATTGGCCTGGAGGTAGCCGAGCGCGTGCATCACCTGCCGCGTCGGTGTCGGATAGCGGTGCTCGGGAGCGAGCGCGTATCGTGGCGCGACGACGGCGTAGCCGTTGCTCGCAATCAGCTTGAAGTAGCCGGCGAGCTCGTCCTTCGAACCGCCCACGAACCCGCCGCCGTGGATCCACACGAGCGCCGGCAAGGGATCGTCGGTTGCGCTCGGGCGGTGGACGTCGAGGAGCATGTCGGGCTCGTCGCCGTAGCGCTCGTCGATCAGCGAGTCGACATCGGTCGGCGTGTGTGCCTCGAGCCGCGGGCAGTCTTCGCGCCACCCCTCACGAACGCCCTGCGCAGCAGCAGCGCCGAGGGGCGCGGGCTGAAGAGCAGGCTCGTGTTCAGCGCGAACGTCGCGAAGCGATCGATCATCTACGGCGAAGTGACGGTCACCGTCACGGTGATCGGCTTCTGCTTCTCGACCACCGTGATCACGCGCCACTGAACCGTCGTCGTCGGCACGGTCTTCGTGATCGTGACGGTGCGCGTCCGCGTCCGCGTCTGCGTCACCGTGCGAGCCGGCAGCGTCACCGCCCGCGGGCGAGACGCGGCCACGGTCTGTACGACGGTGCGCGTGCCGTACACCGTCGAGGCGACACGCACCGTCTTCACCTCGGCCGCCTTGTTCGCGACGTAGACCTTCTGGATCACCGGCACGTGCTTGACGACCACCTTCCCCCGCGCGCGCACGGTGACGACGCGCTCGACGGTGCGGACGACCGTCTGCGAGCCCTTGTCGCCAGCCTTCGCCGACGGCAGCTTCTGCGCCGCGAACCAGCCCCCGGCGACGACGCCGCCGAGCAGGACGAGCGCAGTCAGCGCCTTGACCGCCGACGGCACGCGGTTCCGCCACCACCAGCGCCAGAAGCCGAGCTCTCTCCAGTGCTCGCGCATCGCGCCGACGGGCGCGTCAGGCGTCGGCGCGACTGCGCGCCACGGCGGGAACAAGCAATCTATGGTCGCTTAGCATCGACCAGCCGGTCACATAGGCGGCAGTCGAGTACTCCGTAGCCTTTCCACGAGTCCCCGAAAACACAGCACATGTTACCCACCGGTTCGGAGCCTGTGGCTTTAGGTCGCGCGCACCGCGTCGGCGCCCAACCTGGCCGGCGCCCCGAACTCGACGAGCGGCTCCGGCACAGAAACTGACCCGTCCTCGTGCTGGAAGTTCTCGAGGATCGCGATCATGGCCCGGGCGGTGACCGCGGTGCCGTTCAGCGTGTGGACGTGCTCGAGCTTGCCGTCGCGGCGGAAGCGCACGTTCAGGCGCCTCGCCTGGTAGTCGGTCGTGTTCGAGGTCGAGGTGATCTCGCGGTAGCGGGACTGCCCCGGGAACCACGCCTCGATGTCGTACTTCTTCGCCGCCGAGGAGCCGAGGTCGCCGGCGGCGATGTTCAGCACGCGGTAGGGCAGCTCGAGCTCCTGCACCAGCTCCTCCTCGATCGCCAGCAGGCGCTCGTGCTCGTCGCGTGACCGCTCGGGCTCGCAGAAGACGAACATCTCGACCTTGTCGAACTGGTGCACCCGGAACATGCCGCGCGTGTCGCGGCCGGCGGCGCCGGCCTCGCGGCGGAAGCACGTCGACAGCGCGACGTAGCGCAGCGGCAGCCCTTCGACCTCCTCGCCCATGTGGAACGCGGCCAGCGGCACCTCCGACGTGCCGACGAGATAGAGGCCGTCCTCGGGCACCTCGTAGAAGTCGCCCTTCTCGGACGGGAAGAAGCCGGTGCCGTACATCGCCTCGTCGCGCACGAGCACCGGCGGCAGCATCGGCACGTGCCCCTTCTGCACGATCCGCGCCATCGCCCACCGGTAGAGCGCGATCTCGAGCAGCGCGACGTCGCCGACGCGATAGACGAAACGCGAGCCCGACACGCGCGCCGCGCGCTCGACGTCGATCCAGCCGTGCGCGGCCGCGAGCTCGAGGTGGTCGCGCGGCTCGAACGAGAACACCGGCGGCTCGCCGACCAGCTTGACGACGACCGCATCCTCCTCGCTCGCGCCGTCGGGCGTGTCCTCGGCCGGCGGATTCGGCACGCGGTCGAGCAGCGCCTGGCGCCGCTGGTCGGCCTCGTCGAGCCGCTGCTCGAGCTCCTGCAGCTCCACCTTCACGCCGCGCAGCTCCTCGAGCTGCTCCGGCGTCGGCTTCCCCTTGAGCTTCGTGCGCGCGCGGAGCGCGTCGACCTGCGGCGTCAGCTCGAGCCACTCCCGGTCGGCGGCGAGCAGCTCGTCGAACGACTCCGCCGCGCCCTTGCGCGCGAGTGCGGCCCGGTACGCGTCGGGATCGTTGCGCGCTGCGCGGAGGTCGATCACGGCTTCGAGTCTAGAAGCGCTTCGAGCACCTGCGCCACGCCCTCATCGGCGGCCGACGGGCAGACCCAGTCGGCGACCGCCTTCACCCGGTCGTGCGCGTTCTCGACCGCGATCCCGTAGCCCGCCCACTCGAGCAGCTCGACGTCGTTCTCGCCGTCGCCGAAGGCGATCGTCTGCTCCTTCGTGAACCCCATCCGCGCGGCCAGGAAGTCGAGGCCCGAGCCCTTGGTCACGCCCTCGGCCGCGAACTCGAGGAAGAACGGCAACGACTTCGAGACATGGAGACGGCCCGCGAACTGCTCGCGCATCCGCACCTCGACGCCGTCGAGCTCGGCCGGGTCGCCGACGCAGACGAGCTTGGTCGGCGGCTTGGTGAGCCAGCCGAGCAGGTCGCCGACGATGTGGAACTCGATCGACTGGAAGTTCGCGTAGTTGCGCGCCGCGTCGGTCTCGGACTCGACGTAGAGCTCGTCGTCGACGTACACGTTCGGCGGATAGCCCTCGGCGAGCACCGCGGCGATCGTCTCCCGTGCCAGCTCGAACGGGATCGGCTCGTGCCGCAGCCAGTTCCACTCGCCGTCGGTGACGACGGCGCCCTGGTAGCAGATCACCGGATCGTCGAGCGCCGCCGGCTCGATCGCGCGCCGCACCGACTGCGCCATCCGGCCGGTGACGACGATCACGTGCAGGCCCGCCTGCTTCGCGCGCGCGAGCGCGGCCAGCGTGCGCTCCTGCAGCTGACCGTCCATCCACGTCAGCGTGCGGTCGAAGTCGGTCGCGACGACGCGGACGTCGCGCGGGAAGTCGTCGGGGAGCGAGAGGCTCAGCCGTTCGGGTTGCCGCCGGTCGTCTTGACGACGTAGGCCGTCACGTCGGCGATCTGCTTCGTGGTCAGCTGGCCCTTGAACGACGGCATCGCGTTCTTGCCGTTCGTCACGCGGTCGACCGCCAGCGAAAGCGACGGAGGCGGCTGCACCGTGTCGAGGTTCGGCCCGACCGTTCCGGTCGCACCCGCGTCCTTGAGCGTGTGGCAGCCCTTGCAGCCGGCGGTCTCGAACACCTGCTTGCCCGCCACCGGGTCACCGTTCTTGTAGATCGCCGGCACCACCGTGGGCGTCGTCGTCGCCGTCGGCACCGTGCCGACGACGGTCGAGGGCAGCGGCTGCGTCACGGCCTCGCCCGGCTTCGACGTCGAGCAGCCCGCGAGCAGGAAGGCGAGGACGATGAGGATCGGTGCGGCGAGCAGCGGCGCGAGGCGGCGCATCGGGCGCTGAGCATATACGGCCCGCCGGAGTGCCGGCGACGATGCAACCGGTGGCCGCATGGGCTGTTGACGCGGGATTAAGCGCCATCAGCACAACCACCCCCACGCCTACAATGAGTCCCATGAAACGGCGCTCGTACGGTCGCGATGCCGGCCTCACGCTGCGGATGCTCTTCACGACGGGCCTGCTCGGCCTGCTGTACGTCGTGTTCGCGGTCGTCCTGTTCTCGCTCTTCAACGTGGGGCTCGCGCCGATGCTGCTGATCGTGATCGGCATCGCGGTGTTCCAGTACTACACGTCCGACAAGATCGCGCTTGCGGCCTCCGGCGCGAAGATCGTGACTCGCGAGGAGGCGCCCGAGCTGCACGACATGGTCGAGCGGCTGTGCGCGCTCGCCGACCTGCCGAAGCCGAGGGTCGCGATCATGGACACGCCGGTGCCGAACGCCTTCGCCACCGGGCGCTCGCCGAAGCATGCCGCCGTCTGCGTGACGACCGGCCTCTGGAACCGGCTCGAGCCGAAGGAGGTCGAGGGCGTCCTCGCCCACGAGCTCTCGCACATCGCGAACCGCGACGTGCTGATCATGACCGTGGCGAGCTTCTTCGCGATGCTCGCGGCGATGCTCACCCGCTTCGGCCTCTACGCCGGCATGTGGGGCGGCGGCCGGCGCGACAACAACAACAACGGCGTGCCCGTCTGGCTGATCGTGCTCGCCGTCTCGGTGGTGACCTACGCCGTCAGCTACGTCCTGATCCGCACGATCTCGCGCTACCGCGAGTACTGCGCCGACCGCGGCTCGGCCCTGATCACCGGCGCGCCCGAGTACCTGATGAGCGCGCTGCAGAAGATCTCCTCGCAGATGACGCTGATCCCGAACCAGGACCTGCGTCAGGTCGAGGGCATGAACGCCTTCTTCATCATCCCGGCGAAGGTCAAGTCGGGCGCCGCCGAGCTGTTCATGGATCACCCCCCGCTCGAGAAGCGGATCGAGGCCCTCGCCAAGATCGCGCGCGAGATGGGCCGCCCCGTCGCATAACCTGTACGCCGATGGGGCTGCGGGACGCGCTGCTCGGCAAGAAGAAGCTGGCCGAGCCGAAGGACGATCGGCTGTTCGCGCTCACGACGGCCGCGGTCACGCTGCAGGTCGAGCTCGGCCTGACCACAGCCGGTGTCGGCGCAATCGCCTTCAAGCCGCAGTCGTCGGGTGAGTTCCGGAGCGCGTTCGACGACGTCGACCAGCTCGTGGACGCCGTGGCGCAGCAGTCGGGCTCGACCGTCGAGCGGAAGAGCGACGAGTACGGTTTCGACTGGCTGATCGTCCACGACTCCGAGCTCGAGGACCTCGTCACGACCGTGCACGCGGTCGCTGCCGAGCTGACTGCGAAAGGATTCGGGCCGCAGCTGCTCGGTGCGGCGTTTCGATTCTCGGGAGGCGAACATCCCGTCTACTGGATCTATGGCTTCAAGCGAGGAACCTTCTGGCCGTTCGTCCCGTCGGGGGAGCAGCAGCGCGACAACGCGACCGAGCTCGAGCTCAAGGCGAAGCTCGAGAACGAGCTTCCGATCGAGCCGGACCTGACGCGATGGCTCGCGCTGTTCAACGCACCCATGTAGCGGTCGCGCTCACCGCGCTGATCGGGCTCTCGCTGCTCGTGCACTGGCTCGCCGCACGCCGGTTCGGCGGGCTGTGGATCATGCCGGACGAGACGATCTACGCGCACCGCGCGCTGCGCCTCTATCACGAGGGCTCGCTGCCGATTCTCGGCGGCCAGGGCGCCGGGTACGGCCTCCTCTACCCGGTCGTCGCCGGGCTTCCGCTCTCGCTCGGCTCGTTCGCGACCGGCGACGCGTGGCTGAAGCCGCTGCAGGCACTCGTCGTCTCGCTCGCCGCGATCCCGGTGTTCATGTACTCGCGCCGGCTGATGCCCGACGGGTATGCGCTCGTCGCCGCCGCGCTCACGCTCGCCTCGCCGCTGCTCCTCTACTCGGGGCTCGTGATGACCGAGGTCGTCTTCTACCCGGTCGCCGCGCTGGCGCTGCTCTCGGTCGCGCGCGCGGTCGCGACCGCCACGCTGCGCGACCAGGCGATCGCGCTGGGGCTGATCGTGCTCGCGATCCTGACCCGGACGCAGGCCGTCGCGTTCATCGGTGTGTTCGCGGTCGCCGTGGTGGTCGACGCGCTGCTCGCGCGCGATCGCAGGCGCCTGCGCTCGTTCTGGCCGGTCTGGGTGGTGCTCGCGCTGGGCCTCGTCGCCGGTCTCGCACGCCCGGGCCTGCTCGGCGCGTACTCGACGACGGTGCAGTCCGGTTACCCGCTCGGTGCCGGGCTCCGCATGACCTACGACCACCTGGCGTATGTGGTGGTCGCGGTCGGCGTCCTGCCCGCGGCGGCGCTGGCGGTGCTGCTCGTCGAGGCGATCCGCGGTCGCGAGCGGGACGCGCACGCGCGTGCGCTGCTGGCGGTGACGGCGGCGGCGGTCGCGATCCTCGTCGTGCAGGTCGGCTTCTTCGCCGCGCGATTCTCACACCACCTGCTCGGCCGCGATCTCGCAGCGCTGCCGCCGCTGCTGTTCTGCGTCTTCGCGCTCTGGCTCGCCCGCGGCGGCCCCGGGCGCGTCCTGACGGCTGCGCTCACCGCCTTCGCGGTGCTCGCCGTCGCGGTGCTTGCGCCGTGGAACGACCTGAGCGCGGTCGTCGCGCTGCCGGACACGTTCGACCTCGCACTGCTCGAGCGCCTGCGGCCGCTCTCGCCGACCAACGTGGTGACGGTCGGGGCACTCGTCCTGCTCGCCCTCTTCGTCCTGCTCCCGCGGCGCGCGCTGTTCGTCCTTCCGGTCCTCGTGCTCGCGCTCCTCACTGCCAGCTCCGTCGTCGCCTCCAACACGATCAGCGGCCTCGCCCGCAACGCCCAGGCCGACCTGGTCGGCCCCACGCGCGACTGGATCGACCGCGCCGCGACAGGCGATGTGACCTACGTCTACGACGGCGAGGGGCTGAACATCCCCTACCAGGAGAAGTTCTGGAACCACCGGATCACCAAGGTCGTCTCGCTGCGGCCGTACACGGTGCCGGGACCGATCGGGCAGACGTCCGCAGTCCTCGGACCGTCGGGCCTGCTGCCGATCTCGACCCCGTACGCGGTCGCGAGCGACATCCACCGCCTCGACGGCACGCCGGTCGCGCACCTCGCGCAGAGCGGCGTCTCGACGGGCGGGCTGACGCTGTGGCGCCTGAACGATCCGGCCAGACTCTCGATGCTCACGTACGGGATCCAGCCGAACGGCGACATGACGCAGCCGGCCGACATCGACGTCTTCGGCTGCCGCGGCGGCGCTCTCCAGCTGACGCTGCTGCCGAAAGCGACGCGACGGCTGCGCATCGAGCTCGGCGGCAAGACGGTGCTCGACCGGAACATCGCCGGCGATTACTGGAACGGCACCGTCTACGTCCCGCCGTCGCATCGCAGCGATCTCTGCCGGTTCACGATCGTGCCGCAGCCGCTGCTCGGCTCGACGAGGATCGTGTTCGCGCGGCCCTAGTCGGGCCCGACGCGGACGAGCATCTTGCCGATGTTGTCGCCGCGGAAGAGCCCGGCGAAAGCCGACGGGACGTTGTCGATCCCGTCGACGATCGTCTCGCGGTAGGCGAGCTTTCCGTCTCGCACCCAGGGGCCGACCTCCTCGAGGAAGGCGCGGTACCGGTCCGTGTGGTCGGTCACGATGAAGCCCTGCACGCGCAGCCGCTTGGTGACGATCAGCCCGAGGTTGCGCGGGCCCGGCTGCGGGCCCTCGTCGTTGTAGCGCGAGATCGCTCCGCACGCGATCACGCGGCCGAAGGGGCGGAGCGCGAACAGGGCCGACTCGAGCTGCGTCCCGCCGACGTTGTCGAAGTAGACGTCGATCCCGTCGGCGAGCGCATCCTTCGCGGCGGTCACGTTGTAGTCGTACGCCTCGATTCCGAGCGACTCCAGCCACGCCACCTTCTCGGACGACCCGACGCTGCCGATCACGCGCAGCCCCTTGAGCCTGGCGATCTGCGCCGCCACCGATCCGACCGCCCCGGCGGCGCCCGAGACCCACAGCGTCTCGCCCTCCTGGACGCGGCCGACGTCGACGAGGCCGACCCAGGCGGTCAGCCCGGGCATCCCGAGCACGCCGAGCGCGGTCGACGGCGGCGCGAGCTGCGCGTCGAGCTTGCGCAGATGGTCGCCCTCGGCGATTCCCTGCTCGCGCCAGCCGAGCCTCGACAGG
The DNA here is from genome assembly GCA_963851065.1 of uncultured Thermoleophilia bacterium. Taxonomy (GTDB): domain Bacteria; phylum Actinomycetota; class Thermoleophilia; order Gaiellales; family Gaiellaceae; genus PALSA-600. Next base: position 6,260 of record CAWKNW010000002.1, on the reverse strand, counting down.
ACCCAGTCGCCCTCGGCAAAGCCGGCGTGCCGCGAGGCCACGACGCGCCCGACGGCAGCTCCGTCGACGACGTCGCCGACCTCGAACCCTGAGACGTACGTGCGCACGCCGGTCATGCGGCTGCGCATGTACGGATCGACGGAGACGAAGACGTTGCGGACGGCGACTTCCCCGTCGGCCGGTTCGCGGTCGGGCGTGTCGCGAAGCTCGAAGTCGGTCTCGCGCGGCTCCCCGGCCGGACGCGCGGCGAGAACGACCTCCCTGCTCACGCCGCCGGCGCCGGCAGATCGGGGATGAATCCCTCGTTCGACATCAGCTCGCGAGCCTCGGCGAGCGAGAGGTCGGCGGGCGGGACGATCGCGTCGGAGGCTGAGAGATCCTCCGCGGGCAACTTCTCGCCGTGCGAGCGCACCGCGTCCGCCAGCGCCGTGAGGCTGGTGTGCAGCGCGGCTTCGTCGCCGGCGTCGAGCGCACGAGAGACCTGCTCGTCGAGCTCTTGCAGCCGCTCGCGCAACCCGTCGTCGACCCGCCACTGGCCCTCTCCGAGCACGCGCACGATCATTTGGTCGTCGCCTCCTCCTCACCGGCTCCCGGGAGCTCCTTCGCAGGCGCCTCCTCGCCCGTGCCGATCTCCGCCTTCATCTTCGCGAGCTCGTCGTCGACCTGCGCCCCCTGCGAGATCTGCGCCAGCTGCCGGTCGATGTCGTCGCCCGACGAGGTGTAGTCCTCGAGCGCGCCCGAGGTCGTCAGCTCGTCGATCGCGTTCGCGCGGGCCTGCATCTGCTCGGTCTTGTCCTTCGCGCGCTGGATCGCCAGGCCGACGTCCGCCATCTGCTCGCCCAGCCCGGTCGCCGCCTCGCCGATGCGCACCTGCGCCTCGGCCGCCGAGTACTGCGCCTTGATCACTTCCTTCTGCGTGCGGAAGGACTCGACCTTGGTCTGCAGGGTCTTCTCGCCCTCGATCAGCTTCTGCTGCTGAGCCTCGAGCTGCTGCCCCTGCTGCATGATCCCGTCGAGCTGCGCCTGCACGGCCGCCTTGCGGGCCAGCGCCTCGCGCGCGAGGTCCTCGCGGTTCGCCCCGAGCGCCGTCCGCGCCTGGCCGTCCAGCTTGTCGACCTGCTGCTGCATCGACGTGTACTGGAGCTCGAGGCGCTTCTTCGCCGTGGTCACGTCGGCGATGCCCCGCTTGACGTTCTGAAGCTGTCTGAGCTGCTCCTCGTAGGAGTAGTCGAGGGTCTCGTTGGGGTTCTCGGCGCGGTCGAGCAGCTTCGAGAACTTCGCCTTGACGATCACGGTGGCGCGTCCCATCAAGCCGGGCATAGAGCGTTCAACTCCTCGGGTCGTGTGGCCCCGTTAGCCTATCGGCGTGCTGGTAGCGCGGAGCATGGACGACCGGTGGCTTTCCAACGCCTACCTGGTCGCCGACGAGCCCGGAGGGGCGGCCGTGTTCGTCGACTCGGGGGCACCCCTCGAGCCGCTCCTGCGCGCCGCCGAGGAGTGGCGCGTGACGCCGACGCACGTGCTGCGCACGCACTCGCACGCAGACCACGTCGCGCACGAGGGCGAGCTTGGGCTCCCCGTCGAGCGCGGGTCGCTCGAGGTGGGCAAGCTCGTGATCGAGGCGATACCGACGCCGGGCCACTCCGACGACATGGTCTGCTTCGTCGTCGACGACGAAGCGGCCTTCTCCGGCGACACGCTGTTCAAGGACGCGGTCGGCGGCGGCAACTTCGAGGAGATCAAGAGCGCGGTGCTCGACGTCTACATGTCGATGCCGCGCGACCGCCGCGTGCTGCCGGGGCACACCGACGAGACGACCATCGGCCGCGAGTGGGAGCACAACCCGTTCGTGCGCGTGTGGCGCGGCGCCGACCCCGAGGGCGAGGAGCGGGTGGTCGTCGGAGGACGCGACGCGACGCTGATCGTCTGGTCACCCGACTACGACGGCAACGGGAAGGCGTGGGTGCGCTTCGAAGACGGCATGGACGCGATCGTCGGCGGCTCGCGCGTCGAGCGCGCGTAGGCACGGTCGCATGGAGCTCGTCGACCCGGAGATCGAGGCGTACGCCGAGCAGGTGACGTCGCCGCACGAGGAGCTGCTCGCCGCGCTCTCCGCCGAGACGATCCGCGACAGCGTCGGCCCGGCGAGCATGCTCACGGGGCCTGTCGCCGGACGCTTCCTCGAGCTGCTCGTGTGGGGGATGCAGCCGCGCCGCGTGCTCGAGATCGGCACGTTGACCGGCCACTCCGCGCTCGCGATGGCTGCCGCGCTGCCCGACGACGGCCACCTCGACGCGTGCGAGCTCGATCCGGTGCGGGCGGCCGTCGCGCAGAGCAACTTCGACCGCTCACCGTACGGTTCGAAGATCACGCTGCACGTCGGCCCCGCGCTCGACACGATCGCCCGGCTCGAGGGAACGTTCGACCTCGTCTTCCTCGACGCCGACAAGGACGGGTACGTCGACTACTACGAAGCGGTCGTGCCGCGGCTGAGCGAGCACGGGCTGATCGCCGCCGACAACACGCTCCTCAGCGGGACGGTGCTCGACGGCGAAGGCCCGATCGTGCGCTTCAACGATCACGTCGCAGCCGACCCGCGCACGGTGCAGGTGCTGCTCACCGTCCGCGACGGGATCACGCTGATCAGGCGCGCGTAGGGCTTGAACCCGGTGCCTGGCACCCTGGTGCCAGGCACCGATTCCTTGCGCCGACGCTTGCCGCCGCGAGAGAATTGGTCGACGACCGATCTGGGAGGTAGAGATGCTCGATCACGTGGCGATCCCGGTGAGCGATGTCGACGCGAGCCGGCGGTTCTACGAGCCGGTGCTCGACGGGCTCGGCGTAAAGGTGGTCCACGAGGCGCCGGGGTTCGTCCTCTTCGGCAACGAGGACGGATTCGTCGGGCTCAGGCAGAAGGAGCAGGTCTTGCCGATCCACGTCGCCTTCAGGACCGATCGAGCCGGAGTCGACGCGTTCTACGCGAACGCGATGGCGGCTGGAGGGAAGGACAACGGCGCCCCAGGTCTCCGGCCCGACTACCACCCCGACTACTACGCGGCGTTCGTCCACGACCCGGATGGCCACAACATCGAGGCGGTCTGTCACCAGCCGAGCTGACGCTCCTTCTCCCGTGCGAGCAGCGCGGGTCAGATGTGGTGCCAGGCACCTGTCAAGGCATCTTGTCCAGTCTCGGAAAGCAGGACCCCCAGCGTCGGCTCGCGCGTAGAAGGGTCGTGAGCACGAGCGTCCTCCTCGCAGCCCTGACGCTCGCGCCATGGCTGCACCCGCTCGCGTTTCGCCCGCTGCCGGGGTGGCAGACGGGTGCGAGCGGCGACACGCGGTCGGTGTACGTCGGGAACGGCAGGCACGTCGTCGGGCCGGTGGAGTCGGCGGCCTGGATCGCCAAGAGCGTCCGCTACCGCGACCCTGCAACGGCCGACCCGCCGAACACGACGCTCGCCCATCTGCCGGAGGACGGAGTGGTGATCTGGGCGGTGATCGAGAGCCCGGCCGAGAGGGGCGAGCGGCCGATTCGCCTCGAGCTCGCCCGGGCGCGTCACCTCCCCTGCTGCGACGGCGTCGGGGTGGTCGGAGGCGAGGACGAGCTGACGGGCACCGGTGGTCGGGGCGCCTACTCGGTGATCGTCCGAATCTTCTTCGGCTCTCCGCCGACGCGCCCGGCCCGAGCCAGGGCGCAGCGAGCGCTCGCCGCCTCGAACTACCGGCCGCGGGGTAGAAGGCGCCTGGTCCCAGATGCGGATCGCCAACGCGACGTCTGGGCGACGGTCGACAGCTTTGTGATCGGGTGTTGGGGAAGCTTCAGCCCGTTGCGAACAGGTCCGGAAGAGCGCCTTGCGCGTCTGGTTCGACAGTCGGTACATCAGAGCGACGACCCCGAGGTAGCTCAACTTGGTAGAGCAGGCGACTGTCCATCGCACAGGTGCCGGTTCGAGTCCGGCCCTCGGGGTCCAGGACACGCGAAGGCCCGCCGTGAGGCGGGCCTTCGGGTAACTCCACTCGCAGAGGCGACTGTCCGATCGCAATCGTACCGCTCCGGCATCACTCGCGAACTGCGTGCAGACCTGACGCTCACGCCCGCTCTCGTTGTCCGAAACGGCCAGTAGCGTTCGCGTCCGTGCGCCTGATCGTCGCCCGCTGCGAGGTCACCTACACCGGCCGGTTGAACGCCTACCTGCCGGAGTCGACGCGCCTGCTGATGCTGAAGGACGACGGTTCGGTGCTCGTCCATGCGGACGCCGGCGGCTACAAGCCGCTGAACTGGATGACGCCGCCCACCGTGCTCGAGCAGGGCGACGAGACGATCGTCGTCCGCAAGCGCGCGGGTCGGTCGGAGGACCGGCTCGAGATCCGGCTGCTCGACGTGCTCTCGGACGTGACGCACGACATGGGCGAGGCCGCCGGCCTGCAGAAGGACGGGGTCGAGCGCGACCTCCAGCTGCTGCTCGCCGACCAGCCCGCGCAGATCGAGGAAGGCCTGCGGCTCGTCAAGCGCGAGTGGCCGACCGACGTCGGCCCGGTCGACCTGATGTGCCGCGACGCCGAGGACGGCTGGGTGGCGGTCGAGATCAAGCGGATCGGGACGATCGATGCCGTCGAGCAGCTCTCGCGGTACCTCGACTGCATCCGCGTCGACCCCGCCCGTGCCACGTGCCGCGGCATCCTCGCCGCCCAGTCGCTCAAGCCGCAGGCGGTCGCGCTCGCGGAGACGCGCGGGATCGGTTGCGTCGAGGTCGACCTGGCAGCTGCTGCGCGGCGAGCGCGAGGCCGACCTGACGCTGTTCGCCGTCTGACTCAGCGCACGACGAAGCTGCTGCCGCCGAGCATCGCGCCGTAGCGCGACGCGGTGCGTGCGCCGACGCCCGGCCACACGTACCAGTGGTACGTCCCCGGCTTGAGCGAGTACCTCTTGCCCGCATACGTCCACTGCCGCGGCACCCGCTGCGCCGCAGTGAGCGGCCACATGCTGAGGATCTTCTTGCCGCCCCTGAACAGCTGCACGTTGTAGTAGTGCGCACGCGGCGCTGCGACCCACGCGAGCTTCACTGCGCCGGCGCCGACCTTCGCGCCCGCGGCCGGCGCGTAGAGCGCACGCGGTGTCGCGGTCAGCGACACGGAGGCGGTGTTCCCGGCGGCATCCTTGCTCGTCAGCGTGTAGCGGTACGCAACGCCGACACGCAGGTTCGTGTCCCGGAAGCTCGTCCCGTTGCCACGGTAGACGACCGACGACGCAGCCGACGCCCGGCCCGGACGGCGCACGACCTCGACCGTCTTCAGGTCGGCCGGCCGCTTCCAGCTGAGCGTCGCGCTCCGGTCGCCGAGCGCAGCCGCGACCTTGGCGAGTCGCGGCCCGGAGCCGTCGTAGCGCAGCTCGACGCTCCCGCTCGCGGTGTTGCCCGCGTTGTCACGGCAGGTGCCGGTCACCTTGTCGGCCGAGCCGTCCGGGCCCTTGAAGGTCTCCGCCGGCGCGCATGACGCGATCCCCGACACGGAGTCCGTCCCGCTGAACTTCGCCACCACCGGCCGCGTGTACCAGCCGTTCGCGTCGGGCTTGCGCGCCAGGTCGACCGTCACGTTCGGCCCGGTGGCGTCGTAGCGGAACGTCGACGTCGCCGTGCCCTTGTTCCCGGCCTGATCGGTGCACGACCCGGCGGCCGCCGCTGACGCGCTGTCCGGCGCCGAGTACGTGACCGGAGCCGTGCACGACGCGATGCCCGACACCGAATCCGTCCCGGCGAACGTGACCTGCACCGGGTGCGAGTACCAGCCGTTGGCGTCGGTCGCCCGCGCCGGCGTCGCGGTCACCGTCGGCGCCGTCGCGTCGTACTTCACGGCGAACGCCCCCGCGCTGCTCGTGTTTCCGGCGACGTCCTTGCACACGCCTCCGACGGTCGCGGACGCGGAGTCAGGCCCGCTGTAGGAGACGCTCGTGCACGAGGCGATCCCCGAGCCAGCATCCGACCCGATGAACGTGATCGTGACCGGGTGGTTGTACCAGCCGTTCGAGTCGGCCGGCCGGTCGACCGAGGCCGAGGTGACGGTAGGTGGAGTCGAGTCGATCTTGAACTGCAGCGAGAGCTGCCAGGTGCCACCCTGGTTGTCCGTCGCACTGCAGTTGAGCGAGTCGCTGCTCGTGTTGAAGGTCTTCGCAACCGGACAGTCGGAGTTCGTCACGGTGTTGTCCACGCTGATGTGCACCGTGACCGGGCTCGTGTACCAACCGTTGCTGCCGGGCGTTCCCG
>CAWKNW010000001.1:0-17792 GCA_963851065.1 uncultured Thermoleophilia bacterium | reverse complement strand
GGCGACGATGCAGCCGGTGGCCGCATGGGCTGTTGACGCGGGATTAAGCGCCATCAGCACAACCACCCCCACGCCTACAATGAGTCCCATGAAACGGCGCTCGTACGGTCGCGATGCCGGCCTCACGCTCCGGATGCTCTTCACGACGGGCCTGCTCGGCCTGCTGTACGTCGTGTTCGCGGTCGTCCTGTTCTCGCTCTTCAACGTGGGGCTCGCGCCGATGCTGCTGATCGTGATCGGCATCGCGGTGTTCCAGTACTACACGTCCGACAAGATCGCGCTCGCGGCCTCCGGCGCGAAGATCGTGACTCGCGAGGAGGCGCCCGAGCTGCACGACATGGTCGAGCGGCTGTGCGCGCTCGCCGACCTGCCGAAGCCGAGGGTCGCGATCATGGACACGCCGGTGCCGAACGCGTTCGCCACCGGGCGCTCGCCCAAGCATGCCGCCGTCTGCGTGACGACCGGCCTCTGGAACCGGCTCGAGCCGAAGGAGGTCGAGGGCGTCCTCGCCCACGAGCTCTCGCACATCGCGAACCGCGACGTGCTGATCATGACCGTGGCGAGCTTCTTCGCGATGCTCGCGGCGATGCTCACCCGCTTCGGCCTCTACGCCGGCATGTGGGGCGGCGGCCGGCGCGACAACAACAACAACGGCGTGCCCGTCTGGCTGATCGTGCTCGCCGTGTCGGTGGTGACCTACGCCGTCAGCTACGTCCTGATCCGCACGATCTCGCGCTACCGCGAGTACTGCGCCGACCGCGGCTCGGCCCTGATCACCGGCGCGCCCGAGTACCTGATGAGCGCGCTGCAGAAGATCTCCTCGCAGATGACGCTGATCCCGAACCAGGACCTGCGTCAGGTCGAGGGCATGAACGCCTTCTTCATCATCCCGGCGAAGGTCAAGTCGGGCGCCGCCGAGCTGTTCATGGATCACCCCCCGCTCGAGAAGCGGATCGAGGCCCTCGCCAAGATCGCGCGCGAGATGGGCCGCCCCGTCGCATAGTCTGTACGCCGATGGGGCTGCGGGACGCGCTGCTCGGCAAGAAGAAGCTGGCCGAGCCGAAGGACGATCGGCTGTTCGCGCTCACGACGGCCGCGGTCACGCTGCAGGTCGAGCTCGGCCTGACCACAGCCGGTGTCGGCGCGATCGCCTTCAAGCCGCAGTCGTCGGGTGAGTTCCGGAGCGCGTTCGACGACGTCGACCAGCTCGTGGACGCCGTGGCGCAGCAGTCGGGCTCGACCGTCGAGCGGAAGAGCGACGAGTACGGTTTCGACTGGCTGATCGTCCACGACTCCGAGCTCGAGGACCTCGTCACGACCGTGCACGCGGTCGCCGCCGAGCTGACTGCGAAAGGATTCGGGCCGCAGCTGCTCGGTGCGGCGTTTCGATTCTCGGGAGGCGAACATCCCGTCTACTGGATCTATGGCTTCAAGCGAGGAACCTTCTGGCCGTTCGTCCCGTCGGGGGAGCAGCAGCGCGACAACGCGACCGAGCTCGAGCTCAAGGCGAAGCTCGAGAACGAGCTTCCGATCGAGCCGGACCTGACGCGATGGCTCGCGCTGTTCAACGCACCCATGTAGCGGTCGCGCTCACCGCGCTGATCGGGCTCTCGCTGCTCGTGCACTGGCTCGCCGCACGCCGGTTCGGCGGGCTGTGGATCATGCCGGACGAGACGATCTACGCGCACCGCGCGCTGCGGCTCTACCACGAGGGCTCGCTGCCGATTCTCGGCGGCCAGGGCGCCGGGTACGGCCTCCTCTACCCGGTCGTCGCCGGGCTGCCGCTGTCGCTCGGCTCGTTCGCGACCGGCGACGCGTGGCTGAAGCCGCTGCAGGCACTCGTCGTCTCGCTCGCCGCGATCCCGGTGTTCATGTACTCGCGCCGGCTGATGCCCGACGGGTATGCGCTCGTCGCCGCCGCGCTCACGCTCGCCTCGCCGTTGCTCCTCTACTCGGGGCTCGTGATGACCGAGGTCGTCTTCTACCCGCTCGCCGCGCTGGCGCTGCTCTCGGTCGCGCGCGCGGTCGCGACCGCCACGCTGCGCGACCAGGCGATCGCGCTGGGGCTGATCGTGCTCGCGATCCTGACGCGGACGCAGGCCGTCGCGTTCATCGGTGTGTTCGCGGTCGCCGTGGGGGTCGACGCGCTGCTCGCGCGCGATCGCAGGCGCCTGCGCTCGTTCTGGCCGGTCTGGGTGGTGCTCGCGCTGGGCCTCGTCGCCGGTCTCGCACGCCCGGGCCTGCTCGGCGCGTACTCCACGACGGTGCAGTCCGGTTACCCGCTCGGTGCCGGGCTCCGCATGACCTACGACCACCTGGCGTACGTGGTGGTCGCGGTCGGCGTCCTGCCCGCGGCGGCGCTGGCGGTGCTGCTCGTCGAGGCGATCCGCGGTCGCGAGCGGGACGCGCACGCGCGTGCGCTGCTGGCGGTGACGGCGGCGGCGGTCGCGATCCTCGTCGTGCAGGTCGGCTTCTTCGCCGCGCGATTCTCACACCACCTGCTCGGCCGCGATCTCGCAGCGCTGCCGCCGCTGCTGTTCTGCGTCTTCGCGCTCTGGCTCGCCCGCGGCGGCCCCGGGCGCGTCGTGACGGCTGCGCTCACCGCCTTCGCGGTGCTCGCCGTCGCGGTGCTTGCGCCGTGGAACGACCTGAGCGCGGTCGTCGCGCTGCCGGACACGTTCGACCTCGCACTGCTCGAGCGCCTGCGGCCGCTCTCGCCGACCAACGTGGTGACGGTCGGGGCGCTCGTCCTGCTCGCCCTCTTCGTCCTGCTCCCGCGGCGCGCGCTGTTCGTCCTTCCGGTCCTCGTGCTCGCGCTCCTCACTGCCAGCTCCGTCGTCGCCTCCAACACGATCAGCGGCCTCGCCCGCGACGCCCAGGCCGACCTGGTCGGCCCCACGCGCGACTGGATCGACCGCGCCGCGACGGGCGACGTGACCTACGTCTACGACGGCGAGGGGCTGAACATCCCCTACCAGGAGAAGTTCTGGAACCACCGGATCACCAAGGTCGTCTCGCTGCGGCCGTACACGGTGCCGGGGCCGATCGGGCAGACGTCCGCAGTCCTCGGACCGTCGGGCCTGCTACCGATCTCGACCCCGTACCTGGTCGCGAGCGACATCCACCGCTTCGACGGCACGCCGGTCGCGCACCTCGTCCAGAGCGGCGTCACGACGGGCGGGCTGACGCTGTGGCGCCTGAACGATCCGCCCAGGCTCTCGATGCTCACGTACGGGATCCTGCCGAACGGCGACATGACGCAGCCGGCCGACATCGACGTCTTCGGCTGCCGCGGCGGCGCTCTCCAGCTGACGCTCCTGCCGAAGGCCACGCGACGGCTGCGCATCGAGCTCGGCGGCAAGACGGTGCTCGTCCGGAACATCGCCGGCCTCGACTACTGGAACGGCACCGTCTACGTCCCGCCGTCGCATCGCAGCGATCTCTGCCGGTTCACGATCGTGCCGCAACCCCTGCTCGGCTCGACGAGGATCGTGTTTGCGCGGCCCTAGTCGGGCCCGACGCGGACGAGCATCTTGCCGATGTTGTCGCCGCGGAAGAGCCCGGCGAAAGCCGACGGGACGTTGTCGATCCCGTCGACGATCGTCTCGCGGTAGGCGAGCTTTCCGTCGCGCACCCAGGGGCCGACCTCCTCGAGGAAGGCGCGGTACCGGTCCGTGTGGTCGGTCACGATGAAGCCCTGCACGCGCAGCCGCTTGGTGACGATCAGCCCGAGGTTGCGCGGGCCCGGCTGCGGGCCCTCGTCGTTGTAGCGCGAGATCGCTCCGCACGCGATCACGCGGCCGAAGGGGCGGAGCGCGAACAGGGCCGACTCGAGCTGCGTCCCGCCGACGTTGTCGAAGTAGACGTCGATCCCGTCGGCGAGCGCATCCTTCGCGGCGGTCACGTTGTAGTCGTACGCCTCGATTCCGAGCGACTCCAGCCACGCCACCTTCTCGGACGACCCGACGCTGCCGATCACGCGCAGCCCCTTGAGCCTGGCGATCTGCGCCGCCACCGAGCCGACCGCCCCGGCGGCGCCCGAGACCCACAGCGTCTCGCCCTCCTGGACGCGGCCGACGTCGACGAGGCCGACCCAGGCGGTCAGCCCGGGCATCCCGAGCACGCCGAGCGCGGTCGACGGCGGCGCGAGCTGCGCGTCGAGCTTGCGCAGATGGTCGCCCTCGGCGATTCCCTGCTCGCGCCAGCCGAGCCTCGACAGGACCCAGTCGCCCTCGGCAAAGCCGGCGTGCCGCGAGGCCACGACGCGCCCGACGGCAGCTCCGTCGACGACGTCGCCGACCTCGAACCCTGAGACGTACGTGCGCACGCCGGTCATGCGGCTGCGCATGTACGGGTCGACGGAGACGAAGACGTTGCGGACGGCGACCTCGCCGTCGGCCGGCTCGCGGTCGGGCGTGTCGCGAAGCTCGAAGTCGGTCTCGCGCGGCTCCCCGGCGGGCCGCGCGGCGAGAACGACCTCCCTGCTCACGCCGCCGGCGCCGGCAGATCGGGGATGAAGCCCTCGTTCGACATCAGCTCGCGAGCCTCGGCGAGCGAGAGGTCGGCGGGCGGGACGATCGCGTCGGAGGCTGAGAGATCCTCCGCGGGCAACTTCTCGCCGTGCGAGCGCACCGCGTCCGCCAGCGCCGTGAGGCTGGTGTGCAGCGCGGCTTCGTCTCCGGCGTCGAGCGCACGAGAGACCTGCTCGTCGAGCTCTTGCAGCCGCTCGCGCAACCCGTCGTCGACCCGCCACTGGCCCTCTCCGAGCACGCGCACGATCATTTGGTCGTCGCCTCCTCCTCACCGGCTCCCGGGAGCTCCTTCGCAGGCGCCTCCTCGCCCGTGCCGATCTCCGCCTTCATCTTCGCGAGCTCGTCGTCGACCTGCGCCCCCTGCGAGATCTGCGCCAGCTGCCGGTCGATGTCGTCGCCCGACGAGGTGTAGTCCTCGAGCGCGCCCGAGGTCGTCAGCTCGTCGATCGCGTTCGCGCGGGCCTGCATCTGCTCGGTCTTGTCCTTCGCGCGCTGGATCGCCAGGCCGACGTCCGCCATCTGCTCGCCCAGCCCGGTCGCCGCCTCGCCGATCCGCACCTGCGCCTCGGCCGCCGAGTACTGCGCCTTGATCACTTCCTTCTGCGTGCGGAAGGACTCGACCTTCGTCTGCAGGGTCTTCTCGCCCTCGATCAGCTTCTGCTGCTGGGCCTCGAGCTGCTGCCCCTGCTGCATGATCCCGTCGAGCTGCGACTGCACGGCCGCCTTGCGGGCCAGCGCCTCGCGCGCGAGGTCCTCGCGGTTCGCCCCGAGCGCCGTCCGCGCCTGGCCGTCCAGCTTGTCGACCTGCTGCTGCATCGACGTGTACTGGAGCTCGAGGCGCTTCTTCGCCGTCGTCACGTCGGCGATGCCGCGCTTGACGTTCTGAAGCTGTCTGAGCTGCTCCTCGTAGGAGTAGTCGAGGGTCTCGTTGGGGTTCTCGGCGCGGTCGAGCAGCTTCGAGAACTTCGCCTTGACGATCACGGTGGCGCGTCCCATCAAGCCGGGCATAGAGCGTTCAACTCCTCGGGTCGTGTGGCCCCGTTAGCCTATCGGCGTGCTGGTAGCGCGGAGCATGGACGACCGGTGGCTTTCCAACGCCTACCTCGTCGCCGACGAGCCCGGCGGGGCGGCCGTCTTCGTCGACTCGGGGGCACCCCTCGAGCCGCTCCTGCGCGCCGCCGAGGAGTGGCGCGTGACGCCGACGCACGTGCTGCGCACGCACTCGCACGCAGACCACGTCGCGCACGAGGGCGAGCTCGGGCTCCCCGTCGAGCGCGGGTCGCTCGAGGTGGGCAAGCTCGTGATCGAGGCGATCCCGACGCCGGGCCACTCCGACGACATGGTCTGCTTCGTCGTCGACGACGAAGCGGCCTTCTCCGGCGACACGCTGTTCAAGGACGCGGTCGGCGGCGGCAACTTCGAGGAGATCAAGAGCGCGGTGCTCGACGTCTACATGTCGATGCCGCACGACCGCCGCGTGCTGCCGGGGCACACCGACGAGACGACGATCGGCCGCGAGTGGGAGCACAACCCGTTCGTGCGCGTGTGGCGCGGCGCCGACCCCGAGGGCGAGGAGCGGGTGGTCGTCGGAGGACGCGACGCGACGCTGATCGTCTGGTCGCCCGACTACGACGGCAACGGGAAGGCGTGGGTGCGCTTCGACGACGGCATGGACGCGATCGTCGGCGGCTCGCGCGTCGAGCGCGCGTAGGCACGGTCGCATGGAGCTCGTCGACCCGGAGATCGAGGCGTACGCCGAGCAGGTGACGTCGCCGCACGAGGAGCTGCTCGCCGCGCTCTCCGCCGAGACGATCCGCGACAGCGTCGGCCCGGCGAGCATGCTCACGGGGCCGGTCGCCGGACGCTTCCTCGAGCTGCTCGTGTGGGGGATGCAGCCGCGCCGCGTGCTCGAGATCGGCACGTTGACCGGCCACTCCGCGCTCGCGATGGCTGCCGCGCTGCCCGACGACGGCCACCTCGACGCGTGCGAGCTCGATCCGGTGCGGGCGGCCGTCGCGCAGAGCAACTTCGACCGCTCACCGTACGGCTCGAAGATCACGCTGCACGTCGGCCCCGCGCTCGACACGATCGCCCGGCTCGAGGGAACGTTCGACCTCGTCTTCCTCGACGCCGACAAGGACGGGTACGTCGACTACTACGAAGCGGTCGTGCCGCGGCTGAGCGAGCACGGGCTGATCGCCGCCGACAACACGCTCCTCAGCGGGACGGTGCTCGACGGCGAAGGCCCGATCGTGCGCTTCAACGATCACGTCGCAGCCGACCCGCGCACGGTGCAGGTGCTGCTCACCGTCCGCGACGGGATCACGCTGATCAGGCGCGCGTAGGGCTTGAACCCGGTGCCTGGCACCTTGGTGCCAGGCACCGATTCCTTGCGCCGACGCTTGCCGCCGCGAGAGAATTGGTCGACGACCGATCTGGGAGGTAGAGATGCTCGATCACGTGGCGATCCCGGTGAGCGATGTCGACGCGAGCCGGCGGTTCTACGAGCCGGTGCTCGACGGGCTCGGCGTAAAGGTGGTCCACGAGGCGCCGGGGTTCGTCCTCTTCGGCAACGAGGACGGATTCGTCGGGCTCAGGCAGAAGGAGCAGGTCTTGCCGATCCACGTCGCCTTCAGGACCGATCGAGCCGGAGTCGACGCGTTCTACGCGAACGCGATGGCGGCTGGAGGGAAGGACAACGGCGCCCCCGGTCTCCGGCCCGACTACCACCCCGACTACTACGCGGCGTTCGTCCACGACCCGGATGGCCACAACATCGAGGCGGTCTGTCACCAGCCGAGCTGACGCAGCCCCACAGAGCTTTCACCCCGACCACTCCTCGCGAAGCACGCCGAACACGAGCTTGTCCGCGAAGCGATCGACTCGGAAGGAGTGCTGACGGAGTCGGCCCTCGTACGTCATGCCGGCTTTCTCGAGAACACGGCGTGACGCGGGATTGTCCCCGTGACATTCGGCGTACACGCGGTGGAGCCCGAGCACGCGGAACCCGTAATCGATGATCGCGCGCACCGCCTCCGTCACGTAGCCCTGGCCCCAGAAGGCGATTGCGGACCGATCGCCGAGCTCGGCGCGTCTGTGCTGCTTGCTCTCGACGATGCTGATGCCACCAATGACTTCGCGCGTCTCACGTAAGACAATCGCGAAGTCACTGCCGGGTCGTGCCGTCGCGATCCACTTCGTCGCTCCGTCCTCCGGATACGGATGGGGGATGGCGAGCATTCGCCCCATCTCAACGCGTGCAAGCTCGCGCTGAAGTACCGGAGCGTCCGCAGCCTCCAACGGCCGGAGCAGGAGCCGCTCCGTCTGAATCCATGGTTCGTCGAGCACCCGCCGAACAGTAGACGGGCCGCCCGGCATCACTCCCGTACCTGTCCGGATCGGACAGTAGGGTGGCGCGGTGCGCCTGCTCGTCGCCCGCTGCACCGCCACGTACACGGGTCGTCTGACCGCCCACCTGCCGGAGGGCGTGCGGCTGCTGATGATCAAGGAGGACGGCACCTTCATGGTCTGGTCCGACGGCGGAGGGTCTCGGTAAAGCCGCTCAACTGGATGACGCCGCCCACCGTGCTCGAGCAGGGCGACGAGACGATCGTCGTCCGCAAGCGCGCGGGTCGGTCGGAGGACCGGCTCGAGATCCGGCTGCTCGACGTGCTCTCGGACGTGACGCACGACATGGGCGAGGCCGCCGGCCTGCAGAAGGACGGGGTCGAGCGCGACCTCCAGCTGCTGCTCGCCGACCAGCCCGCGCAGATCGAGGACGGCCTGCGGCTCGTCAAGCGCGAGTGGCCGACCGACGTCGGCCCGGTCGACCTGATGTGCCGCGACGCCGAGGACGGCTGGGTGGCGGTCGAGATCAAGCGGATCGGGACGATCGATGCCGTCGAGCAGCTCTCGCGGTACCTCGACTGCATCCGCGTCGACCCCGCCCGTGCCGCGTGCCGCGGCATCCTCGCCGCCCAGTCGCTCAAGCCGCAGGCGGTCGCGCTCGCGGAGACGCGCGGGATCGGTTGCGTCGAGGTCGACCTGGAGCTGCTGCGCGGCGAGCGCGAGGCGGACCTGACGCTGTTCGCCGTCTGACTCAGCGCACGACGAAGCTGCTGCCGCCGAGCATCGCGCCGTAGCGCGACGCGGTGCGTGCGCCGACGCCCGGCCACACGTACCAGTGGTACGTCCCCGGCTTGAGCGAGTACCTCTTGCCCGCATACGTCCACTGCCGCGGCACCCGCTGCGCCGCAGTGAGCGGCCACATGCTGAGGATCTTCTTGCCGCCCCTGAACAGCTGCACGTTGTAGTAGTGCGCACGCGGCGCTGCGACCCACGCGAGCTTCACTGCGCCGGCGCCGACCTTCGCGCCCGCGGCCGGCGCGTAGAGCGCACGCGGTGTCGCGGTCAGCGACACGGAGGCGGTGTTCCCGGCGGCATCCTTGCTCGTCAGCGTGTAGCGGTACGCAACGCCGACACGCAGGTTCGTGTCCCGGAAGCTCGTCCCGTTGCCGCGGTAGACGACCGACGACGCAGCCGACGCCCGGCCCGGACGGCGCACGACCTCGACCGTCTTCAGGTCGGCCGGCCGCTTCCAGCTGAGCGTCGCGCTCCGGTCGCCGAGCGCGGCCGCGACCTTGGCGAGTCGCGGCCCGGAGCCGTCGTAGCGCAGCTCGACGCTCCCGCTCGCGGTGTTGCCCGCGTTGTCACGGCAGGTGCCGGTCACCTTGTCGGCCGAGCCGTCCGGGCCCTTGAAGGTCTCCGCCGGCGCGCATGACGCGATCCCCGACACGGAGTCCGTCCCGCTGAACTTCGCCACCACCGGCCGCGTGTACCAGCCGTTCGCGTCGGGCTTGCGCGCCAGGTCGACCGTCACGTTCGGCCCGGTGGCGTCGTAGCGGAACGTCGACGTCGCCGTGCCCTTGTTCCCGGCCTGATCGGTGCACGACCCGGCGGCCGCCGCTGACGCGCTGTCCGGCGCCGAGTACGTGACCGGAGCCGTGCACGACGCGATGCCCGACACCGAATCCGTCCCGGCGAACGTGACCTGCACCGGGTGCGAGTACCAGCCGTTGGCGTCGGTCGCCCGCGCCGGCGTCGCGGTCACCGTCGGCGCCGTCGCGTCGTACTTCACGGCGAACGCCCCCGCGCTGCTCGTGTTTCCGGCGACGTCCTTGCACACGCCTCCGACGGTCGCGGACGCGGAGTCGGGCCCGCTGTAGGAGACGCTCGTGCACGAGGCGATCCCCGAGCCCGCATCCGACCCGATGAACGTGATCGTGACCGCGTGGTTGTACCAACCGTTCGAGTCGGCCGGCCGGTCGACCGAGGCCGAGGTGACGGTAGGTGGAGTCGAGTCGATCTTGAACTGCAGCGAGAGCTGCCAGGTGCCGCCCTGGTTGTCCGTCGCACTGCAGTTGAGCGAGTCGCTGCTCGTGTTGAAGGTCTTCGCAACCGGACAGTCGGAGTTCGTCACGGTGTTGTCCACGCTGATGTGCACCGTGACCGGGCTCGTGTACCAACCATTGTTGCCGGGCGTTCCCGACGAGATCGTGTAGCTGATCGGCGAACCGGCGCCGCCGGCCGACGGCGCGGCGACGATCGCCAGTGCGAGGACGAGGCCGAGCGCGATGCGCTTCACGCTGCTCCGGCCCTCCGGTTCCAGACGGAGACGAGCCGTGCGCCCGACCCAGCCGTGAGGGCGGCGAGCAACAGCGCAACGCCGGCGAGGATCGCATCGAGGTCGCGCGGCGCGCGCACCGGGTCGGCGGCGATCAGCGCGGGCATCGCGATCCGAGGCAGGACGTACCGGGACGGACGCGCCGGCGCCGGCTCATGCACCTTCGGGACGACCGCGTGCTTCACCTTCGCCCGGGTGACCGGCTTCGCCGTAGCCGGCGCAACGTAGACGGGACGAGAGCTCGCCGGCGTCGTCACCCGCGAGGGTGCCCCACGGGAGGTGCCAGGCACCACGGTGCCTGGCACCGGGTCGGGTGCCAGCGTGGCCGGAGTCGACGGCGCCTGGTCCGGGTGCGGGGTGCCGGCCGCGGCGGCAGGCGCCACGGCGAGCACGATCGCCACCGCGATCAGCGGTGCGGATTGCCGCAGGAGCTCACGTGCAGGCCGCCCCCTCATTCGAACCTCGCTCTTTGCGACTTTCCTCTCCACCGTTCAGCCTACTCCTCGCCCTTCGACACCGCCAAGGCCGGCGGGTGGGGAGGGCCGAAACCCTCCCCACGCGCGACAGCCGGCATCAGGTCAGCTGCGACGCCGACTGATCCGGGGTCATGATCGGCCCATCCCATCCACGGCCTGCCGTGGAGCCACCGGGATCCTGCGGCCCGATCTGCTTGCCGTCCCACTTGCCGCCCCGATCGGGCGACGAGACGCGGACCGGCGACGAGCTGTTCTTCGGGTAGAGCTGGAAGGCGCCCGACCCGGCGAGACCGAACTGCGCGGTCCACGCCTGCTGGCCGATTGCCTGGATCGGGAGCGTGTAGCACTCACAACCGATGCGCTTGCCACCGATCCCCTGATTCGCGTTCTGCCACGTCCGGGCGTCGTTGCCGGCGTTGGCCGCCGACGACGCGCTGTTCGTCTGCGAGACGGACCCGCCACCGCCCGGGCTCCACACCCGGACCGGCGAGTAGTCGTTCGAAGCGCCGAACTGCGCGGCAAGCGACCCGGCGGCGGCACCCTGCAGCGTGCCGGCCTCCTGGCCGAGCGCCTGGACCTGCAGCCCACCACCGCTGCCCGCGTACTGCGAGGCGTTCTGCCCGGTGTGCGCCTTGTTTCCGGCGTTCGCCGTCGAGTCGACGGAGTTGGTCTGCGTCAGGTTCCCGTCGGTCCCCGGGCTCCCGATGCGCACCGGCGAGGCCGTGTTTCCGGACCCACCGTCACCACCATCACACCCGCAGCGGGACGGCTTGCCGTCGCCGAACTGCTGGATCGCGCCCGACAGTGCCAGGGCGCCCTGCGCGGTCTCCGCCTTCTGATCCGCTGCCTGGATGCCGGTACCACCACAACCGCACGAGGAGCCGTCGGACTGGTTCGCCCGCTGATGCGTCCTCGCGTCGTTCCCTGCGTTCGCCGCGGAGCTGACGGTGTTCGACTGCGTCACGTCGCCGCTATTGCCCCCGCTGTTGATGCGGATCGGGTAGTTGGCGTTCGAGGCGCCCTTCTGGATCGCCGCGGAACCGGCGATCGCCGTCTGCTGGGTGGCGGCGTCCTGTCCGACGGACTGAACGCTGGGTGCCGAAGAGCTTGCGGGCGCGGCGGCCGAGTCCGTCGCGGGGGCGCTGCTCTCGGGCTGCGAATTCTGCGACACCGGGATGGTGTTGCAACCACACTTCTCGGCCGCCTGGCCCTGCGACGCATGCTGCTCCGTCGAGGCAGCGTTGCCGGCGTTGGCGGTCGAGGTCACCGAGTTGGTCTGGGTGACGTTTCCATCGTTGCCAGGGCTGTTGATCCGGATCGAGACGTTCTCGTTCTTCGGATCGACCTGGACGGCCTTCGAGGCCGCGAGCGCACCCTGATCGGTGCCGGCCTGCTGGTTGACGCTCTGCACGCCACCGTTCGAGCCGTCACACCCGCAGGACGAGCCCTGCGACTGGTCGGAGCCCTGTCGCGTTCCCGCGTCGTTCCCGGCGTTCGCCGCCGAGCCCGCGGTGTTCGCCTGCGTCGTCGTCGGGGCTGCCGGTGCGGGAGCAGCCGACGGCTGAGCCCACGGGTTCGAGCCCCGAGTCGGGACCTTGATCGGCCACCACGGCGTACCGTCGCCCGACGGCGACTGATTCGCCGACTGCGACGTCGTCGCCTGATTGCCGGCGTTCGCCGTCGATCCGACGCTGTTCGTCTGCGTCACATCACCGTCGTTGCCCGGGCTGTTGATCCGGATCGAGACGTTGACGTTCTGCGGCTGGACCTGCTCAGCGCTCGACAGCGCAGCGGCTTGCTGGGCTGTTGTCGCCGACTGCGTCGCCGCTTGTACGGGCGGCGGTGAGCCGTCGGCGAAGGCGACGGCAGCCGAGCTCAAACAGACGGCTGTCGTCATCCCAAGCGCAACGATCAACTTGCGCATTCCATCCTCCTTCGATTCGATCGGTG
The DNA here is from genome assembly GCA_963851065.1 of uncultured Thermoleophilia bacterium. Lineage (GTDB taxonomy): Bacteria > Actinomycetota > Thermoleophilia > Gaiellales > Gaiellaceae > PALSA-600. The sequence continues at coordinate 5,151 of CAWKNW010000001.1, read as the reverse complement.
TGAGGCCGCGGTCGTCACCGCAGCCGAATCGGTCTCGGCGCGCTACGCGCCTCAGCCGGGCCGATCGAGTCGTTTGTCGCTCTCACGACGCCGCATCGGGACCGACGTGCTTCGTGCGGCGGTCGTGGGAGCACGGGCCGCTGCGACACCGAACGCAGTCACGGAGGCGGAGACCGTGAAGCTGCCGGTGCCGTGCGCACCCGAGGAGGAAGAGGTGAGAGCCGAGGGAGGCGGCGCCTCGGGCGAACGGCCGGGCGGCTCGGGGATCAACGGCGCGGGCGCGCTGCCCGCGTCCCCTTCCTGACGAGCCGGCTTCGCTCGCCGGGGCTTGCCGTCGTGATGCGCCGATCGCCCGCGCGCGAGCTCCGCCGCCGTGACCCCCAGCGACGGAAGCTCGCGCGCCCTCCCGCGGACGGATGCTGCGGCGGCTCGCCACGGGTAGGGCTCGGGCGTCTTACAGCTCGCATTGTGCGAGCATGCCTCCTGCTGGTTGTGCAAACGCTTCTTTGACTTCTGTTCGCGCGGTATCACAGGGTGTTTATCGGTAATACCACCCGAAATGTTCGATGCTGTTTTCCCAGTGGTCGCCGGATCCGGCGGAGCGCCGTCCCAGACCGCGGCAGTTCCGCCGCCAGCGGGCTCCCCGGCAAGGGACTGCGGCGTACCCGCCGGGGAGCCTGGCGTGGGAGGAAGCGGGGGCGGCGGCGGCGATACCGGTGGTGGTATCACCGGCGAAACTGGCGATACTGCACCGGTTTCGGGCACGATCGGCACCGACGGGGCCTGAGGGACGACCGGCGTCGACGCCGAGATCGCTACGGCTGCCACGGCAGCACCGTCGACAGGCACCGTGATCGGGTCGCCGGCGAGTGCCTTGGGCACCGCGACGGCGGCGGCAAGGACCGCGCCGATGACGACAGCCTGGCGACGTGAGCTCGATGTGCCGCGCATCTAGAGTGTCATCTACCCCAAGCGAATGAGATCTATGCAAGAAATTCAATCTCGAATCTTTCGAAAATCGTTCCGAACGTCTACGATCGAGGTATGGCAGCTGTTTCACCTGCCTGGACGGACGAGACGCGGCGGCTCCTGATCGAAGCGAACCTGCCGCTCGTCCATGACGTCGCGGGCCGCTTCGCCCAGTCGGGCGAGGCTCGCGAGGATCTCGTGCAGGTCGGCGCACTCGCGCTCGTGCGTGCGATCGACCGGCGCGACCCGGCCCGGCGCGTCACGCTGCAGGCGTATCTGGCGCGCTGCGTCGAAGGCGAGTTGCGGCGCCACCTGCGCGACCGCGCCGCAGTGGTACGCGTCCCGAGGCGCGTTCAGGCCGAAGAGGCGCAGGCCCGGCATGCGCCGCCCGGCGCTCCGGGCCCAGGCCCGGACCCACGCGCTGCAACGGCCCGCCGGCCGCTCGAGTTGCTCGAGGGCGACAGCGACCCCGACGCCCTCGACCTGGACGAGGTCACCCTCGCCCGCACCCTCGTCAGCCGCGCGTCGCGGGCGCTCGACACCCGCGAGCGGCAGATCGTGCTGCTTCGCTTCTTCTGCGACTGCACCCAGGCCGAAGTGGCTTCAGCGGTCGGAATCTCGCAATCCCAGGTCTCCCGCCTGCTCGCCTCGGCGATGGCCAAGATGCGCCGTCGGCTGGAAGTGGAGGAGCACAGCCGCTACGCTCGGTGAGATGGCGACCCCAGCACGTCAGGTGCCACGTGGGAAGCTGCGCCGGAGCGCCGAGTCGATGGCGCAGGCCGACGCCTCGCACAGCGGGCGTCTCCTGCTGCGCATGCCCAAGGGCCTGCATGCGGCCCTGGCGGAGCGGGCGGACGCCGAGAAGGTGAGCCTGAACCAGCTGATCGTCGGGATGCTCACGAACGGGCTGTCGGGCGAGGCCGGGGCGCCTGCATCACCGGACCGCGTCCCGCGCGCCCTCCACCGGGCGCTGATCGCGAACGCCGTCGTCGTCGCCTTCGCGGCGTGCGCGTGCATCGCGATCCTCTTGATCGCCTGGCACTAAGCGCCTACGGAATCACCGCCGCCTTGAGCAGGTCGCGCGGCGGATCGGCGAAGAGCGACGGCAGCTCGGCGAGCGACACGCGATGCGTGACGAGGCGCTCCCACGGATAGGCCCCACTCGCGAGGAAGCCGAGCGCGGCGCGCACCGTCGCCGGCGTGTGGTGGAACGAGCCGCGGATCGTCAGCTCCTCGTAGTGGAGGCGGTACGCATCGACCGGGGGGCGGGCTTCGCGTGGCAGCCCGCCGAACACGACGACCGTTCCGCCGGGGCGAACGAGCTCGACGGCGTCGACCCACGCCTGCTCCGTGCCGGCGGCCTCGATCACGATGTCGGCGCCGCGCCCGTCGCCGAGCTCCGCGCCGAAGGTCTCGGCGAGCGCCCGCCGCTCGTCACGGCCGCCGACGATCACCGGCCAGCCGCCCGCGTCTGCGACGCACGCCGCGAGCATGAGGCCGATCGGCCCGGCGCCGAGAATCGCCACCGTCTCCCCCGCGCCGATCTGCGCGCGCTCGACTCCGCGCAGGCAGCACGCGAGCGGCTCGATCATCGCCGCGACCTCGGGCGCGAGTCCCGGCGGCACCTCGTGGAGGTTGACGGCGGCGATGCGCTCCGGCACGACGATCCAGTCGGCGTACGCTCCCGCGAGGAAGACGAGCTCGCGGCACTGCTCTCCGAGTGCGCAGCCGGGACACGTTCCACACGGTGCGCTGTTGGCGGCGACGACGCGGCGACCGTCGACGATCCCGCAGAACTCGTGCCCGAAAGGTGCCGGCGACTCCACGGCGAGAACCGGGTGCCCGCGACGGAATGTCTTCAGGTCGGTGCCGTCGGTGAGAGCCAGCTCCACCTGGACGAGCACGTCGCCCGGCCCCGGCTCGGGCCGCGGAACCTCCTCGACGCGCAGGTCGCCGGGCGCGTACAGCCGCGCGGCCTTCACGGCGTGAACGCGACCTTCAGCGACGCGCCGGAGCGATAGCGGTCGACACCTTCCGCGAAGCGCTCGAGCGGCAGCACGTCGACCGGCGGCAGCGTCAGCGACGGCAGCAGCTCGATCGCCGCGGCGAAGTGCCCGGGCAGCGCCGACCGCGAGCCGACGACGTGCAGCTCGCTCCGATAGACCGCGTCGAACGACGCCGGCGCCGGAGACGCGAAGAGGAGCAACGTCCCGCCGGGCGCGAGGGTTGCAAGGGCGTCCTCGACGCCGGCGTGCGCGGTGAGCACGACGGCGCCGACCTCGGCATCACTCGCCGAGGCGCCGAGCTCGAACGCGCGCCGCAGGCGGTCGTCGCGGGGATCCGACACGGCGACGCTGTCTCCCCGGCGCCGCAGCACCTGCACCCAGAGCTGGCCGATCGCGCCACAGCCGACGACGTGCACGGCGCCGCGCGGCACGCGGTCGGCGGCGCGTATGACGCACGCGAGCGGCTCGACCCAGATGCCGTCGAGCTCGCCGACCGCGTCGGGAAGCGGCACGACGTACGTCGCACGGAGGCGCTCGGCGAAACCGCCCGGGTCGATCCGCAGCTGCGCGAACTCGGCGCAGGTCGACCCGTGCCCGGCGAGGCAGCGGTCGCAGCTGCCGCACGGGACCCGGTGCATCACCGTCACCCGCGTGCCGTCGTCGAGCGCGCCGACGACCTCGTGCCCGAGCACCGTGCCTCGCCGCCCGCCGAGCCCGAGCTTCTCGACGTCGGAGCCGCAGAGACCGCACGCGCGGACGTGCACCAGCTCCCCTTCGCCGAATGGCTCCGGCTGGCCCCCGGGACGAGCCGTCCCTTCGGCATCGAGGACGACCGCGCGCACCGCCCTATCGTACGGCGGTACGCGCAGTGGCCCGGCTAGTCGTCGAGGTTGACCGGGAACGAGACCAGCCGGCGGTTCGAGACACCACCGAGCAGGCTCTCGCCCGACTTGCGCGCGCGGACGAACACGGCCAGCAGCTGCTGGCGCGACGAGGCCGGGAAGCGCGACGCACGATGCAGCGTCAGGGTCGCCCAGCCGTCCGAGCCCGTCGACACCTCGGCGGGAACGCCGAACTGCTCGAACGGAACCGCCGTCGCGTAGACGAGCGCGCCCTGAACCGCACGACCGCTGCACGCCGAGACGTGGAAGCGGAGCGTCAGGTCGCCGACCGACCGTCCGACGACCGACGGTGATGCCTGCTGGCCGTCGATGTTCAGGCGTGCCGGTGGACTGATCGCCGCGATGTCGAGCGTGCCGGTGCCACTGGTCGGGCAGCCGCCGCTCGTCGTCGGCGGAGCCGCGGCGACGACGGCGGTCGGCACCGACGTCGCCGAGTTCGAGCCGTCGGTGTTCTTGCCGGTGACGCGAACGCGCAGCGTGTTGCCCGAGTCGACCGCCTTCAGCGCGTAGGTCTTGTCCGTCGCGCCGCTGATCGACGAGCAGCTGCCGCCGTTCTCGTCACAACGGCGCCAGTCGTACGTGTACGTGATCGGCGTCGCACCGTTCCACTTTCCGACGTCGGCGGTCAGCGTCTGGCCGACCTGCGGCGTGCCGGAGATCGTCGGGGGCGACTGGTTGACGGGCGGGCTCGCAGCCTGCGAGAGCCCGGCGGCGACGAGCGCAGCGATTGCGCCCGCCGCGAGCAGCGTCAGGATCGACGCGGTCTTCTTCCTCATCGTGTTCTCCTTTCCGTGTTGACGGGACCGGTTCCCGCAAAGCGGAAAGAAGGCGTGAAACCTGTGTGAGCACGCGGTAAAACCGCGGCGCGAAGGGGCGTAGAGTGGCGGAGTGGCGGTCAAGCTCCATCGGTGCAGCAACATGTGGGCGAAGTTCGGCCCGCACCCCTGTTGGCGCGTGCAGAAGGCGCTCGACGACGAGGGCATCGAGTACGAAGTCGTCCCGGGCCCGTGGCGGCCGAGCAAGCGCACCGAACTCGAGGCGCTGAGCGGTCAGAAGAAGTACCCCGTGATCGAGTTCGAGGACGGATCGACGTATCGCGCGGAGTCGAGCGAGATGGCGCAACGCATCCGCGACGGCAAGCTCCTCGAGGGCCACGGCGCGACGGCGCCCCCCGCCGGCCCCGGCTGAACTGTGCCCCGAGCGGGGCTATAGCTCAGTTGGGAGAGCGCCTGGATCGCACCCAGGAGGTCGGCGGTTCGAGCCCGCCTAGCTCC